>NZ_JBLUQA010000002.1:0-662024 GCF_048068295.1 Pseudomonas sp. NY15435 | reverse complement strand
GAGCTTGCTCGCGAACCTCGCCGGGCCCCATGGCATCAAGCGGTTCGCGAGCGAGCTCGCTCCTACAGGTACAGTTCACGGCTTGGCAGTGAACAACGCCCCCTCTTCGCCAGGCCGTAGCATGAGCGGCTCTTCGTAGGAGCGAGCTTGCTCGCGAACCTCGCCGGGTACCCGCGGCATCAGGCCGTTCGCGAGCGAGCTCGCTCCTAAAGGCACAGTTCAAGGCTTGGCAGTGAACAACGGCCGTTCTTCGCCAGGCCGCAGCATGAGCGGCTCTTCGTAGGAGCGAGCTTGCTCGCGAACCTCGCCGGGCCCCCATGGCATCAGGCGGTTCGCGAGCGAGCTCGCTCCTACAGGTACAGTTCAAGGCTTGGCAGTGAACAACGGCCGCTCTTCGCCGGGCCGCAGCATGAGCGGCTCTTCGTAGGAGCGAGCTTGCTCGCGAACCTCGCCGGGTACCCACGGCATCAAGCGGTTCGCGAGCGAGCTCGCTCCTACAGTTCAGGTCAGGGTTTGGCGTCGAATAGCAACTGTCCCGTCGCTGGATCGAAGGGAAGGGAGAAGTGCTCGTGGGCGATCTTCCACTGGCCCGCTTCGCGTCGCAGGCCGACCGTTACGCGCACCCAGGAGGCATTGTACTGGCCCTTTTCGTCGGTGCCGCCACAGTAGGCGAGGTAGTGCCCGAAGGCGCTCTCGCCGCCCCCCTCGAAGCTCAGCTGGTGCATCTCGAAGGTGGGCTCCTTGCACATCTGCGTACAGTCGCGCCAATGGCTGGCGTAGGCCTCGACGCCCTGGAATTGCAGTTGCTTCACCGCATCGAAGGCGAGGATGTCGCGGGTGTAGTGGCGGATGACGCCCTCCACATCCGAGGCACGGACGGATTTCAGCCAGCTCTCCAGCAGCGCGTGAAGCTCGGCGTGGGCGGCGTTCTTTTCAGCGGCAGTCATGGGGTTCTCCTCGTTCTGATGACGGATCAGGAACCGCAGCAGCTGTGCGGCGGCGCGGCTTGGTCGTAGTCGTCGTGGAAGCGCGTCCAGTTCATCCCCTTGCCCTGGTAGTCGGGCATGCCACCCCAGCCTTCGCCGCGCCCCAGCGGGGTGAGGTCGAGCAGGTGGTAGGTGAACAACGGCGCCTCCAGCCCGCGACCGTAGGTCGAGTAGCTGTGGAAGACCTGGTCGCCGTCGCGCAGGAACACGCTCATGCCCGGCTGCTCGCCGCGTACGTGGTAGTCCTGGCCGAGGCGCTCCAGCTCCGCCTTGTCACGATAGTTGTATTCCACCGGGGCGACCGATTCGTCGACGCTGACGTGGAAGTCATAGTTGAAGTCGCTGCCCAGCGACGAGTACCAGGGGAACTGCCAGCCCATGCGGGCGCGGAACGGCGCGATCTCCTCCAGCGGCGCGCGGGAGACCATGGCGAAGGTGGTGCCACGGGCATGCAGGTGTTCCAGCCGACCGATGTTGTCGATAAGGAAGGAGCAGCCTTCGCAGCCCAGCCCGGTGTCGCGGTGGAACATGAAGTGGTAGACGATCAGCTGCGGCCGCCCTTCGAACAGGTCGAGCAGACGCAGCGGACCGTGCGGGCCTTCGAAGCGATAGTCCTTGTCGATGCGCACCACCGGCAGTTCGCGGCGTTGGGCGCTGAGCGCGTCGCGGGCGTGGGTGGCGGCCTTTTCCTGCTCCAGCAGGCGAATGCGCGCCTGCCGCCAGGCGGCCGGGGAGACCACGCGAGGCATCTCTGGAAAAGCAGAACGCTGGTTAGCCAGTTTCATATCGCACGCTCCTGGGGACGCTCCGGGGAAAGCTCCCGCTGCTTGTGGGACCGGACGCGGCGCTTGCCGCGCAGGCGGGTGACGGCAAAGGCGCTGATGCCGCCGGCGGAAAGAACGCTGGTCACGGCCAGCGTCAGGGTCGATACACACAGAGGGCACATGGCTCGCCTCCTTCAGGTTGCGGCTTGCATCAGCCCTTCTCGGCCAGCACCTTGAGGTTGGCCAGGCCCGCCTCGAAGTCCTTGCCGACCATGCGGTCCACGTCGATGAACAGGTGCATGATCTTCGCCACGAAGGGCACCGGGCCGAACATCGCCCAGGTCACTTCGGTGCCGCCGTCACGCGGCACCAGGGTGAATTCGGCGGTGTTGCTGGCCTTGAACGGCTTGAGGAAATCCAGGGCGATGGTGGTGCGGCTGCCGGGGTCGTTCTCGACGATTTCCATCCGCCCGGCGCCCGCCTTGCCATTGCCTGACCAGGCATACACCGCACCGCGACCTTTCTCGGTACCCGAGAAGGTGCGCTGCATGCCCGGATCGAGTGCCTCGAAGGGCGACCACTGCTGCCACTGATGGAAGTCCTCGATGTAGCCCTGGACCTTCTCCGGCGGCGCCTGGATGCGCAGGGAGCGCTCCACGCGGAAGGTGCCCGGACGATTCGCCGCCAGCACCAGGATCACCACCACGGCCACGACTACAACCAACGCAATCCACTTGAGCATTCCGTCCTCCTGATGTCGCTTTCCCATGAATCGCCGCGGCTCAACGCCCGGCGAAGTAACGGTCCCAGTCGCGCACCGGGCGGACTTCCACCGCGCCCAGGCGGCCGCTGGGAATACGCTCGGCGATCTGCAGCGCCTCGTTGAGGTCGCGGGCGTCGATCAGCACGAAGCCGCCCAGGTATTCGCGGGTCTCGGCAAACGGCCCGTCGGTGATCGACAGCCCCGCCGCGCCATGGCGCAGCGTCGTCGCGGTCTCCACCGTTTCCAGCGCCTCCGAGGCGAGCACCCGGCCGGCGCGGCGCTGGTGTTCGTCGTTGGCGAAGCACTCGTCCATCAGACGGCGATACTCCCCATCCGACAGGCTGGAGAGCCGCTGGTCATCCACGTAGATCAGGCAGAGGTACTTCATGGTCGTCTCCGGCGCGCGCTGTGCTTGCAGTTACCTCATAGTCGAAGCGCGCGGGCAGGAATCGACAGCCGGGTGAAGATTTTTTCCCCGCAGGCTCCGGCAGTCCCTCGGACAGACGCGGCGAATCGCTCTGTAACAGTCATTTTCGCCGTTCGTCAGCGGCGCACCTGCGCTTTCAGATTCGTCTCAGAGAGTTCCGCGCATTCAGAAGAGAAGATGGCCGTGGGAAAAAACCCTGACCATGGAGCTCAAGAGAATGAAACTTCACGCAACCGCCCTGGCTGTCGCAGCGACCTTCGCTGTGCCGGGACTTGCCTTCGCCGCCAACACCATCAACTTCAGTGGTGAAGTGACCGACCAGACCTGCTCGGCCGTGGTCGATGGCAACACCGACCCGACCGTGATCCTCGACAGCGTCCCGGTCAGCGCCCTGAACGGCAGCGTCGGCCAGACCACCGGCGAGACCAGCTTCACCCTGCAGCTGACCGGTTGCGCCGCGCCCAGCGGTGCCGACGAGCATTTCACCACCCTGTTCCAGGCCACCAACGCCACTGCCTCGGGCAACCTGACCAACACCGCCACCAGCGGCGCCACCGGTGTGGCCCTGCAGCTGCTCGACGGCCCGGCCGGCAACCCGGTGAACCTGGCGGGCGGCGCGGCCGTGGCCGCCGGTGACATCGTTCTCGCCGACGGTGAAACCAGCGCCAGCTACGACTACGCGGTGCAGTACATCTCCGAAGCCACCACCGTGACCCCCGGTCCGGTTCTTGGCTCGGTGACCTACACCCTGCGCTACGAGTGATACCCCGCGGCACCTCCCCCCGGTGCCGCCTCCCCGCATTGCGCCGCGTCGTTCAGGGGTGATCGCACGCCGAACGACCCGGCAAGACAGGTGAACCGGATGAACGCCCTCCCACTGCGCCCGCTTCGCGCGGCGACGCTCGCGCTCGCCCTGCTGGCATCCTTCACCGCCACGCTCGCCCAGGCCAGCGTGGTGATCACCGGCACCCGTGTCATCTACCCCGGCGACGCCCGGGAAAAGACCGTGCAGCTGACCAACAAGGATGGCTTCCCCAACGTCATCCAGGCATGGATCGACGTCAACGATCCCGCCTCCGCGCCGGATACCGCCAAGGCCCCCTTCGTGGTGAACCCTTCGGTGTCGCGCATGGCGCCCGGCAGCGGCCAGACCCTGCGCATCCTCTACACCGGCTCCGGGCTGCCCCAGGACCGCGAGTCGCTGTTCCACCTCAACGTGCTGCAGATTCCACCGCGCAATGCCGCCAAGGCCGACCAGAACCAGATGCTGCTGATGCTGCGCAACCGCCTGAAGCTGTTCTACCGCCCGGCTGCCATTGCCGGCAGCCCGGAGCAGCTGCCCGAGAAGCTGCGCTTCTCTCTCGTACAGAGCGGCAGCGGCTGGAGCGTGAAGGTGGAGAACCCGACCGGCTACCACGCCTCCTTCGGCGGCGCGACGCTCAGCGTTGGCGAGCGTCAATGGAAGCTGCAGCCAGGCATGGTCGCGCCCATGGGCCAGGCCCAATGGCAGGCTGAAAAGCCTTCGGCACTGCCCGCCGGACCTGTGCGACTGTCCGCCCTGCTGATCAACGACTACGGCGCAAGAGTGGAACTTCGCCATGACCTGCCGCGTTGATTCCAGCCATGGACCGCTGCTGCCCTTCGCCCTCGGAACCCTCGCCATGGTGGTTGCGGGCCTGGCCCAGGGCGATGCGGACTACCGCTTCGACGACAGCCTGCTGATGGGATCGGGACTGGCCGGCGGCAGCCTGGAGCGCTTCAACCGCGCCGACCAGGTGGACCCTGGCAGTTACCACGTCGATCTCTACCTCAACGGCCAGTACGCCACCCGCGCCGAAGTGGAAATGCGCCAGCACGGCGAACGCGCCGAGCCCTGCTTCAGCGAGCGCTTCCTGCGCCAGAGCCTGGGCGCGCGCCCCGACCCGAAGGCCGGCAAGGACGACCAGGGCATCTGTCACTGGCTCAGCGAGCGCCTGCCCGAATCGACCTGGAATCTCGACACGGCGCGCCTGCGCCTGGACCTCTCGGTGCCTCAGGCGCTGCTCGACATCAAACCACGCGGCTATGTCAGCCCGGATGAGTGGGACGCTGGCAGCACCATGGGCTTCGTCAACTACGACGCCAACCTCTACCGTTCGAGCTTCGAAGGCTCCGGCAGCGGCGGTGACTCGGACTACGGCTACCTCGGCCTGAACGGCGGCGTGAACCTCGGCCTGTGGCGCCTGCGTCACCAGTCCAACTACACCTATTCCAGCTACGCGGGGAACACCCGCAGCGACTGGAACAGCATCCGCACCTACGCCCAGCGCGCACTGCCGGGAATACGCAGCGAACTGACCCTGGGCGACAGCTACACCGAGGGCAACCTGTTCGGCAGCATGGGCTACCGCGGCGTGCGCGTGGCCACCGACGACCGCATGCTGCCGGACTCGCAACGCCAGTACGCGCCGCAGGTGCGCGGTACCGCGAACACCAATGCGCGGGTGGTGATCAGCCAGAACGGCCGGAAGATCCATGAAACCACCGTGGCGCCCGGCCCCTTCGTCATCGACGACCTCTACGGCACCGCCTACGACGGCGACCTGGACGTGCAGGTAATCGAGGCCGACGGCAGCGTCTCGCGCTTCTCCGTGCCCTTCTCCGCCGTGCCCGAGTCCATGCGCCCCGGCCTGTCGCGCTACAGCGCCACGGTCGGCCAGGCGCGCCAGTACAGCGACGGCAACGACCTGTTCGGCGACCTGACCTACCAGCGCGGCCTGACCAACGCCCTCACCGCCAACCTCGGCGCGCGCGTCGCCGAGGACTACCTGGCCGTGCTCGGCGGCGGCGTGCTGGCCACGCCCTACGGCGCGTTCGGCATGAACACCACCTTCTCCAGCGCCACCGTGGAAAACAATCAGCGCAAACAAGGCTGGCGCGTCGGACTGAACTACAGCCGGACCTTCCAGCCGACCCAGACCACCCTGACCCTGGCCGGCTACCGCTACTCCACCGAAGGTTATCGCGACCTCGGCGATGCACTCTCCGCCCGCGATGCCAGCGACCACGGCGACACCTGGGATTCGAGCAGCTACAAGCAGCGCAACCAGTTCACCCTGCTGGTCAACCAGGGCCTGGGTCAGTACGGCAACCTCTACCTGTCCGGATCCACCGCCGACTACTACGACGGCAAGAGCCGCGACACCCAGTTGCAGCTCGGCTACTCCAATACCTGGCGCCAACTGAGCTACAACCTTTCCTACTCGCGCCAGCAGACCACCTGGTACCGCGACGTGAACGACGACTACGACCCGTCGCAGCCGCCGCAGTACAACTTGCAACACGGCAGCAACCGCAACAACACCCTGACATTGAGCCTTTCCATGCCGCTGGGCTCCACCAGTCGCGCGCCGAACCTCAGTGCCATGGCCTCGCGACGCTCCGGTGACAGCAGCGGCAGCACCTACCAGACCGGCCTCAACGGCACCCTGGGCGAGGACCGTACCCTGAGCTACGCCCTCTCCGCCGGGCGCGATAGCGAAGGCCAGGGCACCGACTTCAACGGCAGCGTGCAGCAGCAGACCTCGGTGGCCACGCTCAACGCCGGCTACGCCGAAAGCTCCAGCTACCGCCAGGTCAACGGCGGCCTGCGCGGCGCGGCGGTGCTGCACAGCGGCGGCCTGACCCTCGGGCCCTACGTCGGCGACACCTTCGCCCTGGTGGAAGCCAAGGGCGCCAGCGGCGCGGGTGTGCGCGGCGGCCAGGGTGCACGGGTGGACAGCAACGGCTATGCCGTGGTGCCGTCGCTCTCGCCCTACCGCTACAACCCCATCAGCCTCGACCCGCAAGGTATCGACGAAAACGCCGAGCTGGTGGAAACCGAACGCAAGATCGCGCCCTACGCCGGCGCCGCCGTGCGCGTCGAGTTCAAGACCCTCACCGGCCACCCCCTGCTGATCCAGGCCAAGCTGCCCGATGGCCAGCCGCTGCCGCTGGGCGCCGACGTGCTCGACGGCAATGGCGTGAACATCGGCATGGTCGGCCAGGGCGGGCAGGTCTATGCCCGCGCCGAAGGAGAGAAGGGGCGACTGCGCGTGCAGTGGGGCGAGCGCAAGGAAGACGCCTGCCAGCTTCCCTATGACCTCAAGGGCACCGACCTGGATCAGGTACTGGTGCGCCTGCAGGCCACCTGCCTTCCGGAGGCACCATGACCACTATCCTGCGCAGCCTGCCGCTGCTCGCCCTGCTGCTCGCACCGACGGCCTGGGCCACTTGCTACAAGGTGATCGCCATCGGCAGCGCTACCACCACCTCCAACACCTCGATCCGCCCTGGCGAGGGTGTGGCCGGGGCCTGGCCCGGCGATGGCGCTTGCGACACCTGCAATGGCTCACTCGGCCTGCCCAGCGTGATCAACGTCAGCGATGCCAGTTTCCAGCCCGACGGCAGCCTGATCGCCAGCGCCGTGTCACCCATCACCCAGTACGGCAACTCCGCCGGCTACGACGCCGAGCGCGTGTTTTTCCGCTGCGCACCGGGAGACGCGGTCTACGAGATGTTCTCCACCAACGCCGACGACCTCTACAGCGGCTGGTACCAGGGCGGCGACAGCGTGGGCAACTCCATCGGCCTGCAGTCCGCCTACCGCACCGCCTGGCCCAATGTGCTGCTGCGCCTGACCCACGTGGAAACCGGCCAGTACTTCACCGACGTCTGGCGCGAGCGTCAGCTCAGCGGGCTGGACATCGACTCGCGCGGTTTCCAGCTGGTCAAGGCGAAGAACCTCAGCGCAGTGCGCGCCGAACTCTTCAGGGCGCCGCTGGAGACCACCCAGGGTTATTCGCCCAATACGAAGTCGCAGCTGTATGGCCGCACCCAGCCCGCCGGCTACATCGCCATCAAGGGGCCGGGTCTGAACTACCCCACCGTCGGCCAGAGCCACTACGCCAACTACAGCGGCTGGCATTACAACTGGCCGGGCGCCATCGGCCTGTACGGCGACGTGACACTCAAGCGCTACCCGACCTGCGCGGTCACCAATGTCACGCCGCACGTGGTGTTCCCGTCGATCTCCATCGGCGAGATCAACGCCGGGGCCAACCGCGAGATGCCCTTCCAGGTCGACTTCAAATGCCAGAGCGGCGTGCTCAGCAGCACCACCCCCAGCACCAGCCAATCCGGCACCAGTGGCACCGCACTGGGCATCAAGGTCTCCGCCGGCGCGCTGGCCGCCTCCTCCGGGCTCGGGTTGGTCAATGCCAGCGGCGGACTGTCCTACCTGGTCTCCGACCGCTACGGCGAACCGGGTATGGCCCAGGGCGTCGGCATCCGCCTGCTGCGCAACGGCAGCACGATGAACCTGCTGGCCAACGAGGACTCCGCCAACGGCAGCAACGCCGAAGCGCGTGGCTGGTACCCGGTCATCGGTAACGCCTCGAACAAGACCGGTGAAGTGGGCGGGATCTCCCAGTACAGCGAGACGTTCCGCGCCCGCCTGGAAAAGCTCAGCCTCGGCAGCATGCCCACCGTCACTCCTGGCCGCGTGGAAGCCACCGCGCAGGTGGTGATCCGTGTGCAGTAAACGGCTGCTGGGACTCCTGCTCGGCCTGGGACTATTCGCCAGCGCACAGGTGCAGGCCGGCGTCACCGCCGAACGTACACGGGTGATCTTCGACGCAGGCCAGCACGAGGCTTCGCTGGCACTGGTGAACCAGAACAGCTACCCGGTCATCGTGCAGACCTGGATCGACAACGGCGACCTCGACGCCGCTCCACAGACCGCGCAGGCGCCGATCATGCCTCTGCCCCCGGTATTCCGCCTGAACCCCGGCCAGCAGCGCAGCCTGCGCCTGCTGCATACCGGGGAAAAACTCCCCACGGACCGTGAGTCGCTGTACTGGCTCAACCTCTACGAGATTCCGCCGCAATCCAACGAGCCCTTGGCCGAAGGGCAGTCGCGCCTGACCGTCACCCTGCGCACCCAGATGAAGGTCATCTATCGGCCGCGCGCCCTGATGAAAGAGGCCGAGGAAGCTCCAGGCAAACTGGTCTTCCGCAGGGCCGGCCAGGCTGTGCAGGTGGAAAACCCCACCGCCTACTTCATTACCCTGGCCGGCGCCGAAGTACGCCAGGGCAACAGCGGTTCGCCGCTGCCGGCCGACCTGTTGCCGCCATTTTCGCAGCGCGTGCTGGAGCCCAAACAGGCCTTGCCGGCAGGTGCTGGGGAGGTGCGCTACCTGTGGATCGACGATGGCGGGAACAGCCAGCAGGGCGAGGCCGAGCTGCGCTGAGAGAGAGGCACCCGTCCGTGCCGGCTGGCGCCATCGTTTGTTCTTCTGCACCGAACAGTCCCCTCTCCCGCTTGCGGGAGAGGGTTAGGGTGAGGGGCTCTTGATCTGGCAGGAGCGGAGCCTCAGGAAGAGGACAGTTGGCCTACCATGGACTTCAGCATCGGGGCAGTTCGCGAGCAAGCTCGCTCCTACAGGCGCATCCTGGGCCCGGCTTACTGGAACAGATTGGCCATCACACAGAACGTAAGCAGCGCCTGGTCGGTGTCCACGTCCAGCTTGCGCATGGCGGAGATTTTCTGCGCACTCACCGTCTTCACGCTGCGGTTCAGCAGCAGCGCGATGTCACGCACGCTCATCCCCGAAACGAAGTGTCGCAGCACTTCGTATTCCTTTACCGACAGACTGGCGATGCGCCCTTCCACATCGTCCCCGCTGGCCAGCACACTGCTCGAGGACTGCATGCCCGGTCCGCGGTAGATGCGATCTTGCGACAGCGCCTTGAGCGCCACCAGGATCTCGTTGAGATCACCATTCTTCAGGATCACCCCCGACACGCCCAGGTCGTACAGGCTGGATAGGATCAGCGGGTTGGACAGCATGGTGAGGATCAGGATGCGCGTGTCAGGGAAGTTGCGCAGGAGGAACTCGATCAGCTTGATGCCGTCGCCATAGGTCTGGTCGCCCGGCATGTTGTAGTCGGTGATAACGATGGCCGGGCGCTGTTCGCGGTACAGGGCCACCAGTTCGCTGGAGTTGTGCGCCTCGCCGATCACCTCGAAGCGATCATCCCGTTCGATCACCTCACGAACGCCCATCAGGACGATGGGATGGTCGTCCGCTAGTGCCACTCTGACTTTTTCCATGAGTTTTCTTGTGTCCCAACGTTTGCGATCGTCGGCCGGCCACAGGGCACGACCACTATTCCAGAGTAGCCCCGGTTACCGGACAGGCTCTCAGAGGCTGGCCAGGGCCGCCTCGATTCGTCCCATCAGCGCGTTCACCGCCGCGGACAGTTCCGGCCCGGCGGGCTGCGCGATCAGCGCTTGCTCCACCGCACCGCAGGCATCACTCAGACCATGGGCCTGGACCACCGCAAGCGCGCCCCGCAGGCGGTGCACCTGCTGACGGACGGTCGGCAGGTCGCTGACCTGCAGGGCATCAGTCACGCCCTGCATATCCTGACGCATGGTACGCAGGAACAGCTCGCGCATCTTCTCCGAGACCTGAATGCGGTCCTGTACTGGCGCCTGGGATTGCTCTTCGCTCTCCGCTGGCTCGGCCGCCGCATGACCACAGACCTTGAGCAGCCCGTCATGCAGCGTGCGCAGGCTCATCGGCTTGACCAGCCAGGCGTTCATGCCCACCGCCATGCAACGCTCGCCCTCCTCGCGCAACGCATTGGCGGTGACGCCGATGATCGGCAGCCAGCTGTCGTGGCGGCGCAACTCGCCGACCAGCTCGTAGCCATTCATCACCGGCATGTTCACATCGGTCAGCAGTGCGTCAAAAGCGCCGGGCGCCCAACGCTGCATGGCTTCGCGACCATTGCTGGTGAGCGTGACGCGACAGCCCAGCTCCTCCAGTTGCTCCTTGAGCAGGGCCTGGTTGATCGGGTTGTCCTCGGCCACCAGCACCCGCAGGCCAAGCTTGCCCAGGCGAGTGACACGGGGCGCGTGCCGCGCCTCGGCACTGCCTCCCTGCTGCGCCAGGCGCAAGGCCTGGGCGATGGCGGAAAGGTGGTAGAGGCTGACTTCCCAGCCCTGGCTGGACGCCTGCGGCTGCACGCTGGCCTCGGCCAGCGCGCGCACGCGCGGCCCGCTCCACAGTGGCTCGTGGCCGGTATCGAGCAGGTCCAGCAGCACCGCGCCAGACGGTGTATCGCTCGGCAGCTCCTCCTGGACCAGCGCCGAGCCCCCCCAGCAGTCGACCCAGGCGGCCAGGTTCTGCGCCAGCTCCTTCACCGGCGCCCGCACGTAAACCGGCTGCGGCAACAGCGGCCCGCCATCGGCCAGCGGCTGGGCGCGCTCCAGCACCGGCAGCGCCAGGGTGAAGGTGAAGCTGCTGCCCAGCCCGGTTTCGCTCACCACGCGCAGCTGTCCGCCCATCAATTGGCTCAGCCGCGCGCAGATCGACAAGCCCAGGCCGGTGCCGCTGACCGTGTGTTCATGGCCGTGGGCCTGGTAGAAGGGCTCGAACAGGCGTTGCTGCTGCGCGTCGGACATGCCGATGCCGGTATCGGTCACCTGCCACTGCAGGGCCGTCTCGCCCGACTCGCCGGCGACGATGCGCAAGCGCAGCACCACCCGACCGATGTCGGTGAACTTCAGCGCGTTGCTCAGCAGGTTGGCGAGAATCTGTCGGATGCGCGCGGCATCGCCGCGCACCAGCCCGGGAACGTTCGCATCGATGCAGGCGTAGAGCTGCAGCTCCTTGCCCTCGGCCACGCCGGCGTACCCGGCAACCACCTCCTCGGCCAATTCCAGCGGGTTGAACTCCATCTCCTCCAGGGCCATCTGCCCGGCCTCGATCTTGGACACGTCGAGGATGTCGCTGATCAACTGCAACAGAGTCGAGGAGGAGCGCTGGATAGTGGCGAGATAATCGCGTTGCTGGCCGGTCAGCTCGGTCAGCCCGAGCAGTTCCAGAGTACCCAGCACGCCATAGAGCGGTGTGCGGATTTCGTGACTCATGGTGGCGAGGAACACCGATTTCGCCTCGCTGGCGGCGTCCGCCGAGAGCTTGGCGTCGGCCAGCATCTGCTGCGCCTGCTTGTGCGCGCTGATGTCATTGAAGGCGCAGAGCACCACGTTCTCCCCTTGGTAGCGGGTCGGGGCGAAACTGGCGTGCAGGGCGCGTCCTTCCACTTCGAAGACCAGCTCGCCACTGCCCTCGCCGACTCTTCCGCTGAGGTCCCAGTCGCGGCTGATACGGCTGATGGCCTCGCCGTCGCCCAGCCACTGCGCGGCCAGGCGGTTCTGCATCACCACCTGGTGGCTGCCGTGGCGCAGTACGCAGAGCGCCACGGGCGCAGTCTGGATCACCGCGCGGCTGAACGCGTCGCTCTCGACTATCTCCAGGTGTGCGCGGCGCGCCGGCCTGATCACCCTGCGCGAGTACCAGCGGATGGCGAACCAACCCCCGGCCAGGCTGCCGAGGATCAACGCCAGCCCGCCGATGAACTGCCACTTGGCATAGCGGAAGAAGCTGGCGTAGCCCAGCCGATAGAGCGCAGTCCAGCCCCCGTTGAATTCGCTGCGGACCTTGAACACCAGGCCGTCGGCGCTGAAGTTCAGGCCATCCTGGAAATCCTTCTCGCCGCCGGGAAAATCGATCAGCACCTGGCCGCCCGGCGAGATCAGCTCCAGTTCGTCGAACACCGGTCGGTCGAGAATCTGCTCCATGTCGTTGATACGCCCCAGGTCCAGCAGCGACACGGCAACGACACGGCGATCGAGGTCCGATTCCCACCACAGCGCATCGGGCAGGTCGAGGCTGACGTAGGCCAGCAGCTCGCGGGTAACGCCGCCGGTATAAGGCTGTGCCTGCGCCCAGTGCACCTGGATGTCGCTGCGCTTGGGCGAACGCTCTTCCAGCGCCTCGCGCACGCGATCGATCACCGTCAGGTAGTTGCCCCGGGTCAGCGGCCGCTGACCACGGAAGTTGCCGATCGAGGGCACCGCGAGGCTGGTGGGGCCGTGCAGATCGAGCACCAGCACCTGCGGTGAAGGGAAGGACGAGGCACTCCAGTAGCTGCTGTAGAAATTTGCCAGCATCACCCCGAAGGAAAATGTGCCGGGCCGCTCCCCCGGGCCGATCTGACGCACCTGCTGCGCGAGGGTGAAGGACATGGCGAAGGAGAACTCGCGTCCCTCGTGGATCTCCATGCCGTTTTCGCGGATCAGCATGCGCCGCTGCAACGGGATCACGTCCAGGTCCTGGCGCTGCGTGGATTCGTCACTCTGCTGGGCGATACGGTTGAGGAAGGCCTCGTGCTCGTGGATGTCCCCCACCAGCCGGGTGAAGTGGAAGTGCACCTTGTCCCGCTCTTCCTGCACCACCCGGCCCAAGGCCCAGTAGCAGGCGCCCACCAGCATCAGGGCGAGGGAAACGGCGCACAGCAGCACGACGTTCAGGCGCAGCGACGTGCTGGCCAGTTTACGAATCGAGCCGTGGTCATGTTCCTTCATGCATAGCATCCGGTGTCGCGGAAAGTGGCGGCGGAGGGCCCGCCGGATACCAGCAGACTGTAGATGTGAGTACGGGATAAGGCGACCCGACGACCGTTGGCAGGCCGACGATCGCCCTGGCATCGGCGATATGTCTGCCGTGGATCAATGAGCCATGGCAGAGCGTTCCTGGAGCAACTGGCGGGTGAATACCGCCGGCGGCACCGCCTCGGAAAACAGGAAACCCTGGGCGCAATCGCAGCGCAGGCGGCGCAGCAGCGCCAGCTCTTCCGGGTGTTCGACGCCCTCGGCGATCACCTCCAGCCCCAACTGCCGGCCGAGCTTGACGATGCTCTCCAGCGCCGCCGCCAGCCCATCGTCATCCACGCAGCCATGCACCAGCGCGCGATCGATCTTCAGCTCGGTGAATGGCGTCGAGACCAGGTTGTACAGGGAACTGTAGCCCTGGCCGAAATCGTCCTGCGCAAGGCCGAAGCCCTTCATGCGCAGGCGGCAAGTGCCGGCATAGTAGTTGGCCGGGGTCGCCGTGCTGCTGCATTCGAGCAGTTCGAAGACGATGTGCGCCGGCACCCCGCCACGGGCGGCGACGAAGGTGGCGAGGCGGTCGGGCAGTTCGGGATTGTCCAGCAGGTGGGTCGGAAGGTTCACCGCCACCGACAGGTGAAAACCCAGTTGGCCCCAGTCGGCCTGGGCCTGCAACGCCTGATCGAGCACCGTCCAGAGCAGCGCCTCGTCGAGCCCGGCGGCGGTCAGGGCATCCATGAAACTGCCCGGCTGCAACACGCCGTGGCTAGGGTGTTCCCAGCGCACCAGCGCCTCCGCGGCGACGATGCGACCATCGATCAGCGAAGCCTTGGGCTGGAACCAGGCGCAGAACTGTCGCTGCGCCAGGGCCTGCTCCAACTCTTCCCGGGTCGGCGGAGTGATGGCCGGCGCAAGGTACTGCTCAGCACGCTCCAGGCGTGAGACGAGCTTCTCCAGCAGACGCCGAACGACCGGTGCGCGGGCCGGCTTGGCGATCTGTTCGAGCACAGTGATGCCATGGGCGCGGGCCACCATGCAGGCACTGCCCATCAGCGAGCGCGACGCCGAGCTCATGATCGCCAGCAGTGGCGGATGGCTCAGCGCAGCCAGTCGCTGGATCAGCTGCACGCCGTCCAGGCCGGGCATCATCAGGTCGCTGACCACCAGGTCGAAGCGCTCCTGCTCCAGCCAGCGCAACGCTTCGGCGCCGTCCTCGGCGGCACGCAGGTGTCGCACGCCCTGTTCACGGAACAGATTGAGCAGGTACTCCCGCTGGAAAGGCTGATCTTCGACGATCAGGATTCGCTGATGTCGCACGGCTGCACCTCCGCGGGCAGGCTGGTCAGGCATTGGCGCAGAGTGCGCAGGTCCACCGGCTTGAGCAGGCAGAGGTTCATGCCAGCGGCGAGGCAACGTTCGTTTTCCTCGTGCATGGCGTTGGCGGTGGCGCCGATGATCGGCCCGCGATAGCCACGCAGGCGCAGCGCGCGGGCCAGTTCGTAGCCATTGAGATGGGGCATATTGACGTCCGTGAGCACCACGTCGAAGGCATCCGGCTGCCAGCGCGTGAGGGCCTGCCGGCCATCGACAGCGAGCTCGACCGTGCAGCCGAGGGTTTCCAGCTGGTCGCGCAGGATCAGCTGGTTGATCGGGTTGTCCTCCACCAGCAGTACATGCAGGCCGAGGCCGATATCCGGCAGCGTCTCGGCCAGGCGCGACGCCTCGCCGCTGGTGCAGCCCTGCGCGGCCGCCAGGGCACGGCGCAAGCCCTCGAAGTTATAGCGGCCCACATGCCAGTCGCAGCCTTCCTGGCGCGGCTGCTCGCCGCCCAGGTCGGTCACCAGCACCCGGCAGCCGCGCCAGGAAGGCTGCGGCTTGCGGTCGTGGGGATTGAAGCGAAGGTCCACCAGCACGCTGGAGGCGTCGTCCTCGATTGGCTGGTCCGCCGTCGCCACCTGCGCCCGTGCACCCCAGCGGGTAATCCAGCCGCAGAGGCTCTCGGCGAGCTCGCGGATGGGCGCATGCACCCACACCATCGAGTTGGCCAACCGAAGGTCGCCGCTGCTCTGGCGGTCCACGCACTGCAGGGGCAGGCTGAGAGAGAAGCTGCTGCCCAGGCCAACGTCGCTGACCACGCGCAACTGCCCGCCCATCAGCTCCGTGAGCCGCTTGCAGATCGACAGGCCGAGCCCCGTGCCGCCGGCCATGCGCGTGTTGCCGGAGACCTGGTAGAAGGCATCGAAGAGATGTGCCTGCTGATCCTCGGGGATGCCGATGCCGGTGTCGGCCACCTGCCAGTGCAGGATATCCAGCCAGTCTTCACCAGGCTCGGCACGTACGCGCAGGACGATGCGCCCACTGTCGGTGAACTTCACCGCATTGCTCAGCAGGTTGTTGAGGATCTGGCGTATGCGCGTAGCGTCGCCCAGCACCCGCTCGGGCATCTGCGAGTCACAGCAGGCATAGATCTGCAGGCCCTTGGCGCGGGCGGCGGCGGCGTATGCCTGGACGCTGTCGAGGGTCAGCTCCAGCGGCGAGAACTCCACCGGGTCCAGACCCAGTTGGCCGACCTCGATCTTCGACACGTCAAGCACGTCGCTGATCAGTTGCAGGAGGGTCGACGACGAGCGCTGGATGGCGCGCAGGTAGCCGGACTGCTGGTGGTCCAGCGCCGTGCGGCCGAGCAGCTCCAGGGTACCGAGCACGCCGTAGAGCGGTGTGCGGATTTCATGGCTCATGGTCGCCAGGAACAGCGTCTTGGCTTCGTTGGCGGTGTCAGACAGGCGCTTGGCTTCGGCCAGCGCAGCCTCGGTCTGCTTGCGCGCACTGATGTCGCTGAAGGCGCAGCACAGCACTTCCTCACCCTTGTAGCGGGTCGGTGTGTAGCTCAGGTAGAGGTGCCGCCCAGTGTGGGTTTCCACCTCCTCCGAACCACCCTCCTCGCCACTGTTGAAGCCCCGCTCCAGCCAGCCGTGGCTCCAGTAGCGGCGCTCGTCGCCACTGCCCAGCCATTGCTGGGCGAGACGGTTTTCCAGCACCACCTCGGCGTCGTTGCGGCGCAGCACGCAGAGCGCCACCGGCGCGGTCTGGATCATCGCGCGGTGGAAGCCTTCGTTCTCTACCAATGCATTCAGGCGATGCTGCGCCGGGCCGATCAGGCGCCGGTTGATGCGCCGGCACATGGCCCACACCAGCAGCGAGCAACCCAGCAGGAATGCCAGCGAGGCGAGCACCCGCGGCCACATCGGCACCAGCAGTTCGGAGAGGTTGAAGTAATAGATCAGCGACCAATCGGAACTGCCCAGGTGCTTGAGCAGCGCCAGGTGACTGGGCAGCACGCCGGGGCCGCTGAAGGCGAAGTTGTCGCCCTCCCACAGGTCGCTGAACTGCAGGCCGAGCTGCGGCGTGACCGCGCTGCCGAGGATGGTCCGGTGATCACGGTCCAGCAGCAGGAAGCGCCCGGCCTCGGGCACGCCGAAGGCCGCAGCGAGATCGGCGCCGAACAGTTCGAGCCCCAGCCAGCCGTTGTCGCGCTCGCTGGTGACGCGGGTGAACAGGTATTGCCGCGTCTGCGGGTCGGTCGGGTCCGCGAGCCAGCGGACCTGCCGCTCCTCCTTCGGCGTACCGGGCTGTCCCAGTGCTTCGAGCACCGATGGCGGCACCACGGCATTGAGCGCTGGCGCCCCGTAGAGCCGGGTCACCGTGCGATTCGGGGCGGGCGAGACATAGATCAGGTTCAGCCGCTTGGCTTCCATCTCCGACAGGTCGCGCCCGGACAGCGCCAGGCTCCAGCTGGAACCGGGCTCGCCCAGGGTGACGAAAACCTGCTCGTGGGGCGGCACCGGCACGCTCAGCTGACGCCACTGCACCAGCGGCTCGCGGGCCTTCCAGGTCACGCCACGGCTGATGTGCTCCAGCAACGACTCGCGCTGGCCAAGGTAATCCTGGGCCTCATACATGGCCGCATTCATCTGCCGGCGCAACTGCGACACTTCACTGTTGAAGCTTGCGGCGAGGAACAGGCTCAAGGTGAAGAACAGGCAGGCGATCACCACCCAGGCCAACAGACGAAGGAGCTTTCGGGCTGCCTTCGGGGTGGAAAAGGACGAATCCTGGCGACGAAGGAACTGCTTGAGTTTCATGCCCGCCAGCCTGGCGAAAAGCAGGCCAGGCTGACATCAGACAAATCTAAAAAGTGTGGAAGTGCGGGTTACCGCCCGTCTCCACCGGAAGCAAAAACAAATGCATATGCCAGGCATATGCTAGAGTGTAAAAACAGGTTTCCCAATCCGCACCCCCGGAGGTACCCATGCCCACAACGACCGTCTCGCTGTTCCGCAATGGCAAGAATCAGGCAGTCCGTATCCCCAGGGACATGGAATTCAGAGGCGTCACCGAGCTGGTGATGACTCGTGAGGGCGATACCCTCACGCTGCGTCCGTCGCGACCGACCTGGAGCAGCCTGGCAGCCCTGAAGCCTATCGACGCCGACATACTGGGTGATCGGCCCGCCGTGATCGAACCCGGCCGGATCGACTTCAGCGAAAACGAGGAGTGACCCTTGGCCTCTCCCGTTACTTACATGCTGGATACCAATATCTGCTCGTTCATTATGCGCAAGAACCCGCCGCAGGTGCTGCAGCGCCTGCAAGAGGCCGCAGAGGCCGGCAATCGGCTGGTAATTTCGGCTATCACCTATGCGGAGCTTCGCTATGGCGCGGCATCCCCGAAAGCGCCGAAGGCAGTGACGGCATGGATCGATGCGCTGTTACAGCGCCTGGATGCGGTGCTGCCCTGGGATATCGACGCCGTTGATGCTTCGGCGAAACTCATGCGGCAATTGCTCGATGCGGGAACGCCCATCGGTGCGAACGATACGGGCATTGCAGGCCAAGCCCTGGCAGCCGAATGCATCATCGTGACCAACAACACCCGCGAGTTTCGACGAGTGCCGGGGCTGATCGTCGAGGATTGGTGCAACGACACACTGGCCTGACAGGCCATCGAAAGGCGCGCCAGCAATCCCCTGGCGCGTCTCGTCACATCAGGAAAGATCCAGCAACCCGCTCGCCCGTTGCACCCGTCGCTCCGTCGCCGCTTCCAGCACTTGCCAGCCACGCCCGGCGCTGGCCAGGGTGAACCACTTCCGCGCGCGAGTGATGCCGGTGTAGACCAGCTCGCGGGTGAGGATGGGGTTGAGGCTGTCGGGTAGCAGCAGCGCGGCGTGGGTGAATTCCGAGCCCTGGGATTTGTGCACGGTCATGGCGAACACCGTTTCCACCGCCTGCAGGCGGCTCGGCAGGATCCAGCGGATGGCGTCGGTACCGTCGCCCGCCGGGAAGGCCACGCGCGCCACCCAGCGTACCGAGCCGTCGTCGGCCGTCTGCGGCAGCGCCAGGGTGATACCGATGTCACCGTTCATCAGACCCAGGCCGTAGTCGTTACGGGTGACCAGTACCGGGCGGCCGGCGAACCAGCCGTTCGACGAGGGAATCAGCCCCTCGCGTTGCAGCAGATCGCCGATCAGGGTGTTCAACCCTTCCACGCCCCAGGGCCCGCGACGCAAGGCACAGAGCAACTGGAACTGGCCGTGGGCTTGCAGCACCTGCCTTGCCCATCCATCCAGCGCCGGCTGGTCGGCGTTGTCCGCCGGGCGCGCGCCGCTGACCACGCGCAGGTAGTGGGCGTAACCGACCGGGCCGAACAGGTCGCCACCACGCCCGCCGTCGATTACCAGATCGCGCAGGCTACGGGTTTCCTGGGCATCCACGGCAATGCGCGCGAGGTCCTCGTGCTGCGCCTTCCACACCTGGCGCAGGGCCGGGATATCGCCGGCGTTGACCGCTTCGGCCAGTTGGCCGATACCACTGTCGGCGCTGAAGCGGTGGCTGTGACGGAGCATGGCCACGGCCTGATCGAGGTCGCTGCCCGACGTGTCCAGCAATTCAGGGTTGATCTGTTCGCCGGTCACCGCCTCCAGCCAGTCGCGGGTGGCCGGGCGGTAGTGGCCTTCGCGGGCACGGCTGCAAAGCTCGCCGAGCACAGCGCCAGCTTCCACCGAAGCCAGCTGGTCCTTGTCGCCCAGCAGGATCAGCCGCGCGCGCGGCGGCAACGCGGCGAGCAGCGAGGCCATCATTTCCAGGTCGACCATCGAGGCTTCGTCCACCACCAGCAGCTCCAGCGCCAGCGGGTTGCCGGCGTGGTGGCGGAACTGACGGCTGTCCGGCCGGCTGCCGAGCAGGCGGTGCAGCGTGGTCACCTCGGTGGGGATCGCCTCGCGCGCGGCCTCGCCGTTGGCCAGCCCTGCGAGATCAAGGCGCTGCACAGCACCAGCGATGGACTCGTTCAGGCGCGCGGCGGCCTTGCCGGTGGGCGCGGCAAGACGGATGCGCAGCGCGCGACCGCCCTCCCCCAGCGCCAGGCTTTGCAGCAGGGCGAGCAGCTTGACCACGGTGGTGGTCTTGCCGGTGCCGGGGCCGCCGGTGACGATGCCAAAGGCGTTGCCGGCGACCAGCGCGCAGGCAAGCTTCTGCCAGTCAGCCGGCGCACCGGCTTTCTTCGGGAACAGTGCATCCAGCGCCTGGCGCAACTGGGCAGGTGGCAACGCGGCGCGCAGCGCATCGCCCTGTTGCAGACGCTGGTCGATACCGGCGCGCACTTCGCGTTCGTACTGCCAGTAGCGACGCAGGTACAGGCGGCGGCCGGAGAGCACCAGCGGCGTATCGCCGGGGCCGTCGCCGACCAGGCGCGGATCGTTCAGCACGGCGCGCCAGGCATCGAGATCGAAGCCGTCCAGCAGCACGCCGGGCAGTTCCGGGGCGTCCTTGGCGGAGTCGCCTTCGGGGGGCAGTGACAAGGCGAAACGGCTGTCGGCCAGGGTCGCTTCCAGGTCGAGGCAGACATGCCCGCGGCCGAGCTGATGGCTGGCCAGGGCGGCGGCGAGGATCAGCAGCGGGTTGGCGTCCGGCGCGCGCTCGACGAGGAAGATCGCGAAGGCCCGGTCCAGCTCGCGCAGCCAGCCGCGCTCGGCCCAGCGGCCGATCAGTTCGAGCATCTGGGTGGTGCTCTTCATGCCGGCACCTCCGCGCGGAACAGGCGGTCCAGCTCGTCCATCAGCACCTTCGGCGGGCGCTCCAGGTACATGCCCTGGGTTGCCGAGGAACTGCCGCGCAGGAACAGGTACATCGCGCCTCCGATGTGGCGGTCGTAGTCGTAGTCGGGCAGGCGCGCCTGCAGCAGCCGGTGCAGGGCGAACAGGTAGAGCGCGTACTGCAGGTCGTAGCGGTGTTCCAGCAAGGCCTCGCGCAGAGCTTGAGGGGTGTAGGCCTCGTCGTCGGCGCCCAGCCAGTTGGATTTGTAGTCCGCCACGTAGTAACGGCCTTCGTGCTCGAACACCAGGTCGATGAAGCCCTTGAGCATGCCGTTGAGCAGGTTCGCCTGCAGCGTCGGCCGCGCAGCGCCGCCCAGGGTGTGACGGATCACGGCGGCGTCGAGGCGTTGGGTGTCGACATGGCGGGTGGAAAACCAGAACTCCATTTCCTTCTGGAAAGTGGCCAGCCCGGCGAGGCTGACCGGCGCCGCATCCGGCACGCGGAAAGCCGTGCGCAGGTACTGCCCGAGCCAGCCGGTGAGGGGCTCGATCCACTCCTCCCAACCGCGCAGAGCACAGCGCCGGGCGATCTGGTCACGCAGCTGTTCTTCATCGACGTGGAAGTTTTCGTCAGCGGCCCACTCCAGCAAGCCATGGAGGAAACTGCCGGGGTTCGCGCCGCGCGGGAAAGCATGCAGGCTGAAGGGTGCCGGCACGGCCTCCAGCTCGCGGTGTTCTTCCAGGCTGCTCTCGCGCAGCAAGTCTTCGCCGGCGCTGATGGGCTCATCGGCGGCCGGCGCGGGAGCGATTTCGCTATCGTCCTCGGTGGCGCTCTGGGCAGTCAGGTTCGCCAGCGCGGAATAGCTGGCGATCCACCATTTTTCCGCCACCCGGCGACGCGGTTCGCGGGCGGCGCCCAGTTCACCGGCCGGTATGCCGACGAACAACTCGCTGCCAACTTCCGGCGCCGGCTCCAGGGCGATTTCCACCGTGCCTGCCTGCAATTCGCCCAGGCGCGCGGACACGTCCTCGACGCTCAGCGCGTTACCGCCGCCGAGCAGGTAGCCCATGGCGCCCTTGTGCAGCTCGGGGTTCTTGCTGTTGCTCATCACCAGCGGTGCCATGCCCAGCCAGACGGCGTGGCGCGCGCGAGTCAGCGCCACGTAGAGCAGACGCATGTCCTCGCTCAGGCGCTCGTCGTTGGCGAGCTGGAAGGCCGCCTTGGCCAGCTCCTTGTCGCGGGACAGCTCCACCACCCGCGACTCGCCGGACTGGAAGCTCGGCGGCGTGCCGCTCTTGCCGTCCAGCTCGCGCCAGGTGCAGATGAACGGCAGCAGCACCAGCGGGTATTCCAGGCCCTTGGACTTGTGGATGGTCACCACCTTGATCAGGTCGGCGTCGCTTTCCAGGCGGAGGATTTCCTCGCTGGAGGGGCTCTCCAGTTGTTCGGCCAGCACCCGCAGCAACGCGTGCTCGCCATCCACTTCCACCGCCTCGCGCTGCAGCCATTCGGCCAGGTGCAGCAGGTTGGTCAGGCTGCGTTCGCCGTCGGTCTCACGCAACAGGCGCGCCGGCAGGGCAAAGTCGGCGAGCAGGCGGCGCAGCATCGGCAGCACGCCCTGCTGCTGCCAGAGCACGCGGTAATCGCGGAAGCGCAGCACCATGTCTTCCCAGAAGCGTTCGTCCTGGTTCAGCCGCTCCAGCGTCGCCCAGTCCAGCGCCAGGCTGCGGGTGGCCAGGGCGATGCGCAGCGCGCCGTCGTCGCCGGGGTCGGCACAGGCGCGCAGCCAATGCAGCAGGTCGACGGCCTCGGGGCTGTCGAATACCGAGTCGCGGTCGGACAGGTAGACGCTGGCGAGCCGGCGCCTGGCCAGTTCGCCGCGGATGGCCTCGGCCTCGCTGCGGCCGCGCACAAGGATGGCGATGTCCGCCGGGCGTAGCGCGCGCCATTGCCCCTGGGCATCACGGAAGCCGCTCTGCGCTGAACTCAGCCAGCGCTGGATGGCGCTGGCGCTGCGTGCGGCCATCTCCTGGCGGTACAGGGTTGAGCCACAGACCTGACCTTCGCTATCCAGTTGCCAGAAGGTCATGGCCGGCGCTTCGCCACCTTCGAGCAGCAGCGTTTCGCCACGCCCACGCGCGCCGACTTCGAGGAAGGGCACGGGGTTTTCCTGCCCTTCCACGGCGAAGCGGAAGGCCGCGCGCGGATGGTTTTCGGCAAACCGGAAGCAACGGTTGGCCGCGTTGACCATCGCCAGCGTGGAGCGGTAGTTGGTGCCCAGCGTGTAGTGCCGCCCGGCGGTCGCCGCACGGGCGCGCAGGTAGGTATGGATATCGGCGCCACGGAAGGCGTAGATCGCCTGCTTGGGGTCGCCGATCATGAACAGACCGAGGTTCCGCGGGTTCTCGGCGATGCGGTAGACGCGCTCGAAGATGCGGTACTGCAGCGGGTCGGTGTCCTGGAATTCGTCGATCAGCGCGATCGGGAACTGCTCGCGGATGCGCTCGGCCAGGCGTTCGCCGCCGCTGCCAGCCAGCGCACGGTCGAGGCGCACCAGCAGGTCGTCGAAGCCCAGCTCGGCGCGCTTCTGCTTCTCCACTTCCAGGTTATGTCGGACTTCGCCCAGGGCATGCAGCAGCAGTTGCGGGGCGATCTCCGGGCGCTGTTCGGCGCGCTCGACCCAGGCGTCGATGGCCTGCAGTGCGGGGTGCTGAGGCACTACGGCCTTGGCCTTCACCTTGATCCGCGTCTGACCGAATTTGGCCAGGTTGTCCGGCGCATCGGCGCCTTCGCTCCAGGCATCCAGCGCCTCGATCCAGCCGGCGAACACGGCGTCGTCATCCTTGCCGCGATAGCTGTTGCCGTTGAGGTCACCGCGCAGGTTGCGCAGCAGCTCGGCGACACCCTCACGATCCGCCGCCCAGGCTTCACGAGCGCGGCTCTCGGCGGCCGCGAGTTCGTCGTAGAACTGACCGGTGGCTTCCAGCAGTTCGCTGAGCGAAGCCGGGGCAGCCAGCGGTTGATCGGCATAGCGGAAACCGGCTTCCTGCGCCGCCAGTAGCGGCTGCAGGGCGCGGGCCAGCGCTTCGGGGCCGGCGTAGCAATGGCGCACGGCGTTGGCCGCAGCCACGCCCAACGGGTAGAAATTGCGCCGCCAGTAGTCGCGCACGGCTTCGGCGAGCAGCTCGCTCTGGTCGGCGGCCAGGTCCTGGGTGAACAGGCTGCCGCTGTCGAAGGCGTGCTCGCGCAGCATGCGATAGCACCAGCTGTGGATGGTGGACACGGCGGCTTCGTCCATCCATTCGGCGGCCAGCCGCAGCAGGCGCGCGCAGCCGGGCCAGCGCTCGGCGGCGTAGCTGTCGCGCAGCGCCACCAGCAGACCGTCGTGCTGCTGCTCGGGTTCGGCGAAGCAGCGCGCAGCCTCGCCCAGGCGCGCGCGGATACGCTCGCGCAGTTCCTGGGTCGCGGCTTCGGTGAAGGTCACCACGAGGATTTCCGGTGGGCTCAGCGGCCGTCCGAACGCAGCCTGCTCACCGCCGTGGTCGAGCACCAGACGCACGTAGAGCAAGGCGATGGTGAAGGTCTTGCCGGTACCGGCGCTGGCCTCGATCAGCCGGCTGCCGTGCAGCGGGAATTCGAGAGGTTTGAGCTCGACTGCGCTCATTCTTCCACCTCCTTGCGCTGCAGGATCGCGAACAGCGGCCCGTACAAGGCTTCGGCCCAGGCGCCGAATTCGTCGCTGGCGTTGAGCGCAGCGAAGTCCGGGTAGACCCGCGCCAGCGCTGCCGACGCGGCCACCTCGCCGCTCAGGTTGAAGCCGCCGTCATAGCGCTTGGCGGCTTCGCGGGCGGCACGCGCTTCGTCATCTCCTGCGGCCAGCCAGGCGAATGCGGCCTTGCACGCCACCGGCAGTGGACGGCTCATGCCCAGGAACCAGGCGTCCATCAACGCATCCAGTTCGGCGCGCGCCTGCTCGGCGGGCAGCGGCGGGAGCTCCAGGGTACCGGTCAGGCCCACCAATATGCTGGTCACTGGCTCGCCGCACAGCTGCAGCGCCAGGTGGCGCACCCACGGGCGCACCAGCCCGTGCCATTTGTAGCCCTTGCCTTCATGAAGCTTGCCGCTGACCAGTTGCAGGCTGGCGAGCTGACCATCGGCGTTGCGACGCAGGCCGCCGAGCCAGTCCGCCAGTTCGATGCCGGCGTGTTCGTGGTTGAGCTCGCGCTGTTCGTCTTCCACCTGCAACCAGTGCTCCAGCTGTTCGCGGTAGCGCGCCAGCAGGTCGTGCAGCGGCGCCACCAGCGCCTGGGCGGAGAAGTCACCGAAAGCCGCCAGCGGCAGCCGACCTTCGCGGCGCAGGCGTTCGACCTGACCGGTCAGCTGCGCCGCCAGTTGATCGGCCTGCCAGTGCTGCTCGACCCAGGGTCGCAGACGCTCGCAGAGTTCGAACTGCAATTGCCAGACGTCCAGACCATTCAACTCGAAGGGCTCTTCGTCCTGGCCGGTCAGTTGCTCCTCGGCAAAGCGCACCTTCAGGCGCTGGAGGAAGAACGCGCCCACCGGATTGGCCAGGAAGTCCGAGAGCACGCGCAGGCCAATAGGCGCGTCGAGTACGGGCGGCGACAACGGCGCGTCGTTCGGCTCGTCGTCATGCTCGCGGTGCACGTCACGCCACTCGCGCGCGTAGGTGTAAAGGCCGTCGATACCCTGCACCGAGGGTGCATCGAAATAGGCGCGGCTGAACGGCTGCAACGGATGCTCCAGAGTCAGCCCGTGCAACAGGTCGCCGCCGTCGGCGCGGTGCCAACCGGCAACGAGGTGGTCGCGCAACTGGCCGACCAGCACCGATGGCGGGCGCTCGCTGTTGTCGCGGATGCTCCGGCCGACCCAGCTGACGTAGAGCTGGCGGCGCGCCGAGAGCAGCGCCTCGAGCAGCAGGTAGCGGTCATCCTCGCGGCGCGAACGGTCGCCGGGGCGGTAGTCGTTGCGCATCAGGTCGAAGTCCAGCGGCGATTGCGGGCGCGGGTAGTCGCCGTCGTTCATCCCCAGTAGGCAGACCAGCTGGAAGGGAATCGCGCGCATTGGCATCAAGGTGCAGAAGCTCACCGCACCGGCAAGGAAGCGCTGGTTCAGGCCGCCGGCATCCAGCCCGCTGAGCCACGCCTCACGCACCACCGAGAGCGGCAGCAGGTCGCTGAAGCCGGCGTGACCACAGGTTTCCAGCCAGCCTTCGAGCAGGCTCAGCAGTTGCTGGCGCAGTAGTTCGTCGTGGTCATCGGTGACCTGGAAGAAGTCTTCCAGCAGGCGGCGCAGGCGCTGCGCCCAGGTCTCCGGATCGGCTTCCTCGGCGAGCAGCTCGCAGGCATTTTCCAGCGCGCCAAGCAGACCGGCCAACGGCCCCAGCGCGGCGGCGTCCAGCCCGCCGATTTCCGCATAGGGCTGAATGCCCTGGAAGGCTTCGCCCTCGCCCACGGCAAAGCCCAGCAGCATGCGCCGCAGGCCGAAGCGCCAGCTGTTGGCCTCGGCGGCAGCGGGCAGGCCCAGGCGTTCGCGCTGCTGGCCGTCGAGGCCCCAGCGCACGCCGGCGCCATCGATCCAGCGGCGCAGCAGCGGCAGGTCGGCGTCGGCCAGGCCAAAGCGTGCGCGCACGGCGGCGACGTCCAGCAGGTCAAGGATTTCACTGACCGCAAAGCGACTGTCGGGCAGTCGCAGCAGGTGCTCCAGCGCCACCAGCAGAGGCTCGCGGCCGCGCTGGCCCTGGTCGGCCAGGGTGTAGGGGATGAAGCGTTTGTCGTCGCGCGACAGCTGGCCGAACACGGCTTCGATGTGCGGCGCGTAGGGGTTGATGTCCGGGACCATGACGATCACGTCGCGCGGGCGCAGCGTGGGGTCGGCATCGAAGCGCGCAAGCAGTTGGTCGTGGAGGACTTCCACTTCACGCTGGGCGCTGTGGGCGACATGGAAGCGCACCGAGTCATCGGCCTGCGGGTCGACCGCCGGCCAGTGTTCGCGGGTCTCATTGATCGGTCGCAGCTCGAGGATGTCGTCCTGCAACTGGCCGAGCAGGCTGCCCGGCTCCACGTCGCTGAACAGGTCGATGCGCCCGTTGCTCACCGCGCCCAGGCGTGCGCGGTAGCTGTCCGGGTCGTCGTACTGGTCGAGCAGGTTGATGTAGTCGCGCCCCTGCTTGCCCCAGGCGGCCAGCAACGGCTGGGCGTACTGGTGCTGCTGGTCGTCGCTGAGCAGCTCCGGTGTGCCGGCGCGGCGGCGCTGGCGGCGGTATTCGTGGCGCAGCAAGTCCTTGTCGGCAACGATGTCGGCCCAGTGGTGGCGGCAGGGGTTGTGCACGCAGAGCAGCACCTGGGCGTGGCGCGCCAGCACGGCGAGGGCTTCCACCGTCTGCGCGGGCATGGCGGAGATGCCGAACACCACCACGCGGCGCGGCAGATTCGGCAACGGATTGTCGGCAGTCTTCAGCTTCTCGATGAAGCGTCCGTGCACGCCGGCACGGCTGGTGGCCAGCCCCTCGGGACCGACATCATCGAGCAGCGCGCGCCACAGCGCGGCCTGCCAGCGGTTGTCGGCATCCAGCTGCTTCACGGTGCCGTTGGCCAGGCGCAGCTGATCAACACTGCGGCTCCAGTCCTCCAGCCAGTCGGCGCGGTAGACCTGGTACTGGTCGAACAGGTCGGCGAGGCGCTCGGCCAGTTGGTGGCGCTTGCGCAGGTCGGCGTCGTCGGCGAGGAAGCGCTGCAGGGTGGCGAACTCGTCGCGCGCCAGCAGGGTCGGCAGCAGGCGCATCAGGCGCCAGGTCAGCGGGCCCTTGTCGAGCACCGAGACTTCGGGGATTTCATCGCGGCCCAGCGCACCACGGTAGGCGCGCCAGAGAAATTGTGCAGGCAATTGCACGTCCAGCGCGGCCGTGACGCCGCAGCCGCCGTCCTCGACGTCGCGCCCCAGCGCCAGCTTCAGCCACTGGGCGATGCCATTGCTCTGCACCAGGATGACTTCGTTTTCCAGCGGCGCCAGCGGATGCAGGCTCATCCACTGCACCAGCAGGTCGCGCAGCGCTTCCGGATGGTTGCCGTGGATCACCATCAGGCCGGGGGTCAGTCGCTGCTCGCTCATTGGGTCTCCTGGGTCGGGCGGGCAGCCATTGCCCGCGTCGTACGACAGGCATTTCACCAAAAGCGAACACAACGGGATAGTTTTTTACAGGTACGCCGGACGCCTCAGTGGGATTCTTCGGATGCCATGGCGAGCGTCCAGGCTTGGCGAATGTCCTTGATCATGACTTCGCGCAGCGCTTCGCGACGACGGAACTCACTGCGCCGCTGGCTTTTCACTTCGGCGATATCGCGCTCGGGCTCCCGCTCGGGCAGGCGATACCAATGGCGCTCGTGACGGACCCCGCTGAGTTCCAGCCAGAACGCGTCGTAACTGGACTTCAGCTTGTGCGAGCAGGTATGTGCGGCATCGCTGACTCCCTGAATGTGCAGCCCGCTCATGCACTCAGCGAACGCGTACAGGGCGCTGATCAACAGGTTCTTCGGGCGCAACCCGTGCATTTCCTTGCCCAGCCACTTGACCAGCCCTTCTTCCAGGTCGGAACGCGGGCCTTGCAGGCCGCCAATCATGATTGTCTGGCGGCCCAGACAAAAACTCAGGGAGTACAACCGCTCGCCAGCGGCATCGCGCAGGAACAGGCCGACCTCACCTTCCTTGGCAAATACCGAGGGTTCCAGAGATAGATAAAGCTGTTCACCGCCCTTGAGCGCTATCTCGCACAGGGCAACGCGCTGATAGCCGAGCAGGCGCCGCTTCCAGGGACCGGGCAACTGGCCCAGGCACGCGTAGTGTTCGATCAATGCGCGCAGACGACGAGGGATACTCCAGTATCGGCAGAGGTATTTCCTGCGGTAACGCTGGGCGACCACCAACTGGTCGTTGTAAGGCACGTCCAGCATCGGGCACTGCCGACGCTGGCGAGTCCAGCGCCAGTGCAGATGGGGGGCGACGATCATGGCCAGCAGGTTCTGGCCGGACTTACGAAGCGAGCGCAATGGCATGAGGGAGCATCAGGCAGGAGGTAGGCCAACGGTATGCGCACCTGCTTTGGGTACGCTTAAGAACTCGGGACCGAGCACTGTGCCGATACCCCCTGGCCACGGCTGTAGGACCAAGCGACAAGTACTCAGCGAATAATCCGAATATGTCGCCCACTCAATCGCACCGATTCGAGCCCCGCCAACCGCTATGCTCATCTGCACACTGTGTGTTTCACCCAAGGAGGATGTGATGGGCAAGACGAAGAAAAAAGCGAAGAACCCGGCCCCCGAACAGACCGGGAAGATGAAGAACAAGGACTACGAGGAACACCTGCGCAAGCTTTCTGTGGAGCTGGTCAAGCTGCAGGAGTGGGTGGTGCACAAGGGCCTGAAGGTCTGCATCGTCTTCGAGGGCCGCGATGGCGCCGGCAAGGGTGGCACCATCAAGGCGCTCACCGAGCGCGTCAGCCCGCGGGTATTCCGCGTGGTGGCGCTGCCCGCTCCCACCGAGCGGGAGAAATCCCAGCTCTACGCCCAGCGCTACATCAAGCACCTGCCCTCGGCCGGTGAGGTGGTGATCTTCGACCGCAGCTGGTACAACCGCGCCGGCGTCGAGCGGGTGATGGGCTTCTGCACCGAGGAACAGGCCGACAAGTTCCTCGCGGTGACCCCGTTGTTCGAGCGCATGCTCACCGAGTCGGGAATCATCCTGCTGAAATTCTGGCTGGAGGTCAGCCCGGAGGAACAGGCGCGACGGCTGGAAGACCGCATTACCGACGGCCGCAAGATCTGGAAGCTCTCGCCGATGGACGTGAAGTCCTACACCCGCTGGGACGAATACACCCGCGCCCGCGACCTGATGTTCGCCGCCACCGACTCGCCCTGGGCGCCCTGGTTCGTCGCGCGCTCCGAAGACAAGAAGCGCGTACGCCTGAACGTCATCAGCCACATTCTCAAGCACGTACCCTACAAGTCGGTGCCGCGCGAGGAAGTGAAGCTGCCCAAGCGCGGCAAGATCGGTAAGTACCAGAGCCCCGACTACCCCTTCCACTACATCGACGAAGCCTTCTGAGGCCTGCCGGGGCCGGCGCGTGCCGGCCCTGGATCGTTCGGACCTGATGGCTTGCCTGAGAACGCTCTAGCGAAGTTGTTTCCGTAGGAGCGGACTCCGTCCGCGATAGATCCGAATCGCGCCGGACACCGTCGCGGACAGAGTCCGCTCCTACATGAGATATCCTGCCGGCCCGCCCTCTCCCCCAGGGGAGGGCTGGGGTCAGGGGGGATGAATGGGTACGGACTCCCCAGAAAAAGACAGTTGCTCCTACCTTATGTCCGCCTCAGGCAATGGCTCTCAGGTAACTCTCGACCTCACCGCAGAGCCACCCGGCAAATGCCGCGACCTTGCCCTGGGTCGCCTCGCGCTCGGGCCACACCAGCCAGTAGGGAAAGCCGTAGGGCACGCGCAGATCGCTCAGCGCCACCAGCTCGCCGCTTTGCAGCGCTCCGGCCACCAGGCTGCGGCGCTCCAGGCCAATGCCCTGGCCCATGCGGATCGCCTCGATGCTCAGGTTGGAGTCGTTCACCACGAATGCTGCCGGCTCGTGCGGCACGGCCACGCCAGCCGCCTGGCACCAACCGAGCCAGGATTCGAAGCCGGTGACGCGCGGGCAACGGAGGATTTCCTCGGGGCTGCGCGGTAACTGGCCGCCGTTGAAGCCCGGCGCAGCGACCACCACCACTTCATCGTCGAACAGACGCTGCTGCGCCAATCCCTCCCAATGCCCCTGGCCGATGCGCACGGCCACGTCGGCCAGGCCCTGGCGCAGGTCCATCACTTCCAGGCTGGCCAACAGGCGCAGGCGGTACTGTGGATAAGCCGCGCGGAACGCCGGCAGGCGCGGCAGCAGCCACTTCTGGCCAAAGGACGGGGTGAGCGCCACCACCAGTTCGTCCTCGCCGGGGCGCGCCTTGGCCAGGCGGGTTGCCTCCGCGATATCGCGCAACGCGCCGCGAATCTGCAGGGCATAGAGGCGGCCCTCCTCGCTCAGGCGTAATCCCCTGCCTTCGCGCTGCAGCAGGGTGATTCCCAGCAGGCTCTCCAATTGACGTACCTGCTGGCTGATGGCCGAGTGCGTGACGTGCAGTTCGCTGGCGGCCAGGGTCACGCTGCCGAGCCGGGCAACGGCCTCGAAACTGCGCAGGGCGGAGAGCGGCGGCAATGCGCTCATGTAAGTTTTCCTAACCGAATCGGTCACTAATAGTCGCTATTTCCTGGCGAGCAAAGCCGCTAGATTCATGGCCATCGCGCGGACAACCGCGCCAGCCACCATGCAATTTCCACTAACAGGATGTGCCCATGCAACAGAAGCTTCCGCACCTGATCGGCATGCTCGATTCGCCCTACGTGCGCCGCGTCGCCATCACCCTGCGCCTGCTCGGCATCGAGTTCAGCCACCAGTCGCTATCGGTGTTCCGCACCTACGAGGAGTTCCGCGGGATCAACCCGGTGGTCAAGGCGCCCACCCTGGTAATGGGCGACGGCGAGGTGCTGATGGATTCCACCCTGATCATCGACTGCCTCGAACACCTGGCCGGACGCAGCCTGATGCCCACCGAGCCGGCCGCGCGGGTACGTGCCACGCGCCTGCTGGGCCTGGCCCTGGCGGTCATGGAAAAAGCGGTGCAGCGCTACTACGAGCAACAGCGGCCGGAGGACAAGCAACTGGCCAGTTGGCAGGAGCGGGTTGACCAGCAGTTGCACGCCGCCCTGGCACAACTGGAAAGCGAGCTGCGCGAAATGTCGTTGGACGCCGACGCGCCGCTGGACCAGGCCGGCCTGAGCATCGCCGTGGCCTGGACCTTCGTGCAGTTGCTGCACTCCGAGGACATTCCGGCGGACAGCTACCCAGCGGTGTGCGATTGGGCGCAGCAGGCCGAGGCGCTGGCAGTGTTCAAGGCCTTCCCGCCGGTTTGATCTCTCACCGGGTGTAGGAGCGGACTCCGTCCGCGATCGGCTGAAGCACATGCCGGTTCCATCAACGGAGCGACCGGCAAGACATCGCGGACGGAGTCCGCTCCTGGGTACCTTGACGCTCAATCCTTCGGCAATTCCTCGTGCTGCTGCCGGGTGAAGCGCAGCAGGCCGAAGCAAATGCAGAAGCCGCAGAGCGCCAATCCAGCGGCGGCCAGGAAGATCGATGCGTAACCATGGCGGGCGGCGACCAGGCCCATCAGTGGGCCGGCGATGCCCATCGCCAGGTCGAAGAACAGCGCGTAAGCGCCCAGCCCCGCGCTTCGACTGCTGGCCGGGATGCGCAACACCGCCTCGACGCCCAGCGACGGATAGACCAGCGACAGGCCGCAACCGGTGAGCGCGGCGCCCAGCAGCGCAAACCCCGGCCCCGGCGCCTGCCACAGCAGCAGTAGGCCGAAGACCTCCACACCGAGGCAGACCACCGCGACGGCAAAGCCGCCGAAACGATTGACCATGCCGGAAAAAATCAGCCGCGCGCCGACGAAGCAGACGCCGAACGCGGTCAGGCACCACGCCGGGTTCGCCCAGCCCTGGCTGCCGTAATAGAGGGTGATGAAGGTCGCCAGGGTGCCGAAGCCGATGGAACCGAGCATCACGCACATCCCGTAGGGCAGTACGCGACCAAGCACCGCGTAGAAGGCCATGCGCGTACCCGCAATGGTCGGCACCTCCGCGCGGCCGCGGGCCGCCAGCCAGCCCAGCGCGGTGAGCGCCAGGATGCTCACGCCCAGGCTCCACAGGCCCAGCGAGGCCGACATGATCACTCCCAGTGGCGCACCGATGGCGATGCCGCCGTAGCTGACGATGCCGTTCCAGGAAATCACCTTGGCGGTGTTCTGCGTGCCCACCAATGCAATGCCCCAACTCGCCGTGCCGATCCCCAGCAGCCCCTGCGCCAGGCCGAACAAAACGCGGCTGCCGAGCAGCAGAGCCAGGCTCAGCCAGGTCACGGACTCGAAGCTGGTGGAAGCCAGCACCAGCACACCGCCGATGCCCAGCACGCCGAGGCCATGGAGCACGGCGCGCTTCGCTCCGTAGGTATCGGCCACATGAGCGGCCAGCGGCCGGGACACCAGGGTGGCGATGTACTGCAGGCCGATCACCACGCCGGCAATCACCGTGGAATAGCCCAGGCCTTCATGGACGAAACCGGGCAGCACCGGCAGCAGCAGGCCGATGCTCAGGAACAGGACGAAGGTAAAGAAGACGGTCGCGAGGATGCGCAGGGTGACGGAGGCGGTTCGCTGCTCGGACGAGCTCATGGACGGGCCTGATGGTGGGTGGCGGAGCGTGCACGGGGACGATTGAAAGCAGGCTATCTATTTCCGCCCCGATTGCCAATCCGAACCTTGCTCGCCGGCCGATGCTCCTATAGTTGTTCCATTGCCGCGCGCCGTGGCGGCGCGCTCCACGTCAACCCAGGAGATCGTCATGGATACCAGCCAGCACAGCCTGAGCGCCCTGTTCAAGCAACTGGGCCTGCCCGACGGGCGCAAGGACATCGATGCCTTCCTCGGCAGCCACCGCCTCGCCGAGGGCCAGAAACTGCCAGATGCGCCGTTCTGGAACGCCGCCCAGTCGCAGTTCCTGCGCGAGGCGCTGCAGCAGGATTCGGACTGGACCGAGGAAGCCGACGAACTGGCGGTGCGGCTGTCCGACTGACCCACAACACCCCAGCTGCAACCTGCGGCAGCTCTACTTCAGATAAGAGCGCAGCACGCCCATGACCTGCTCCAGGTCTTCGTGGCGCTGCTCCGCCGTGCGGTCCTCGGCGCCCAGGTGATCGCGCAGATGGCCTTCGAGCACCTCGGCCATCAGGCCGTTCACCGCGCCACGGATGGCGGCGATCTGCTGGAGGATCGCCGCGCATTCGCTGCCCGCCTCCAGCGCCCGCTCAAGCGCCTCGCTCTGGCCTTTGATGCGCCGCACCCGGGTCAGCAGCTTCTTCTGGTCCTTGATGGTATGTCCCACGTCAAAACTCCAAAGGTATACTGGGGTATAGTATCCAGACTGATTCTACGGACCATCATCATGCAGCACGCCGCCCACCCGCAAGACGGTCGCCACGACCACCAGTTCCACGAAGGCAACCCCCTGGCCGAACGCAACACCTTGCGCGCCGCGCTGCTGACGGTGGTGATGATGGTGGTGGAGATCGCCGGCGGCTGGATCTTCAACTCCATGGCGCTGCTCGCGGATGGCTGGCACATGAGCTCCCACGCCCTGGCGCTGGGCCTGGCGTTCTTCGCCTACGTGGCGGCGCGGCGCTTCAAGGGCGATGCGCGCTTCGCCTTCGGCACCTTCAAGATCGAGGTTCTCGCCAGCTACACCAGCGCCATCCTGCTGCTGGGCGTGGCGGCGCTGATGATGTTCGAGTCCGTCGCACGGCTGCTCTCCCCTTCGCCGATCCATTACCAGCAGGCCATCGCCATTGCGGTCATCGGCCTGCTGGTGAACCTCGCCTGCGCCTGGCTGCTGCGCGGCGAGCACCACCACCACGACCACGGACATGATCACGGTCATGACCATCATCACGGCCACGACCATGGCCACGACCTGAACCTGCGCGCCGCCTACCTGCACGTATTGGCCGACGCGGCCACCTCGGTGGCCGCGATCATCGCTCTGATCGGCGGCCTGATCTGGGGCGCTGCCTGGCTCGACCCGCTGATGGGCATGGTCGGCGCGGTACTGGTGGCCGCCTGGTCGGTCGGCCTGCTCAAGCAGAGCGGCCGGGTACTGCTGGACGCGGAGATGAACGACCCGGTGGTGGAGGAAATTCGCGAGGTGGTCGCCGAGCTGCCGTACCCGGCGCGCATCACCGACCTGCACCTGTGGCGCGTGGGCAAGTCGCGCTACGCCTGCATCCTCAGCCTCGCCAGCAGCGGCGAGCTGACGCCCGAACTGGTGCGCCAGCGCCTGCAGGTCCACGAGGAACTGGCGCATATCACGGTAGAGATCAACCCGCTCCCCACCTGAGAGCGATCCATGAAAGACCGGAAGTCGTGGCGGCTTTGACGGCCGCCACGCCGCTGCGGCCTAATGCGCAGCCTGTCGAACCCGGTCGCCTGCCCGCATGTCCAGCTCCCGCTTCTCCACCGCCCAGCAACGCGCCAGCATCCTGCACCTGCCCGCCGGCCCCTGGACGACGGTGCTCGACTGCCTGTGCGCGCGCTTCCCGGCGATCAGCCGCGACACCTGGCTGGACCGAATGGCGCGCGGCAAGGTGCTGGACAATGACGGTCAACCCATCGGCCCCGAGCACCCGTATCGCGAAGCACTGCGCATCCATTACTTCCGCGAGGTGGCGCAGGAAGCGCCAATTCCCTTCCAGGAAAGCATCCTGTATGCCGACGAACACCTGGTAGTGGCGGACAAACCGCACTTCCTGCCGGTGACGCCGGCAGGCCAGTACGTCGAGGAAACCCTCCTCGCCCGCCTCTCCAAGCGCCTGGGCAACCCGCAGTTGGTGCCGCTGCACCGCATCGACCGGCTCACCGCCGGCCTGGTGCTGTTCTCCGCCAACCCGGACAACCGCGACGCCTACCAGGCGCTCTTCCGCGAGCGACGTATCGACAAGATGTACGAGGCCATCGCGCCAGCGCTGCCGCAACGGGAGTTCCCACTGGTGCATCGCTCGCGGATGGTCGAGGGTGATCCCTACATCCGCATGCAGGAAGTGGACGGTGAGCCCAACAGCGAAACACACATCGAGGTCCTGGAGAAACGCGGCGACCTGTGGCGCTATGGCCTGCACCCGGTATCCGGTAAACGTCACCAGTTGCGCGTGCACATGTCGGGCCTGGGCGCGGCGCTGTGCTTCGATCCGCTCTATCCGACGCTGCCGCCGCGCGGCGAGCGTCCGCCGGAAGACTTCGCCAAGCCGCTGAAGCTGCTGGCCCGGCAACTGGAGTTCATCGATCCGATCACTGGCGAGGCACGGCATTTCAGGAGCCAACTGGAGCTCTCCTGGCCTTCCATCAATTTCATCGATGGTCACCCTTAAGGCGATCCATTTCCGTCGATAGTGGCCCCGATGTTTTCATAGCTCCACCCCAAGGAGAGAAAGCATCGGGAGCCCGATCATGAGCTACAGCGCCAAGTCCTTTTCCGCCCTCGTCAACGCCCTGCGCGCCGATGGCATCACCCGCCCCGAACAGATGGCCCGCCAGCCCTTCCGCAATGCCCAGGGCTTCTGGTCCGCGGTGGCAAAGAAATGAACCTCGTGCGGCGACTCCCGCCTGCGCTGCGCATGGATGCGGTGATCGTTCTCTACGCACTGGCGGCGGCCTGGCTGGTGTTTTCCGGCCTGTAAGATCAGGCTCGTCTTCGCCGGCAGCCAGACCGGCGGGATGTTCGCGAGCAAGCTCGCTCCTACAGAGAGCTTGCCGAGGTAACATCCCACTGCAGGAGCGAGCTTGCTCGCGAACCCTGCGCCAACGAAAAAGGACAGCCGCGGCTGTCCTTTTTCGTGTCCCACGCGGCCCTGCCGCGCTCCATCCTCACTTCTTCAGGCAAGTGCTCATGAACGCCTTGCGTTCATCACCCTTGAGCGCCTTCTTGGTCGCATCGGCATTGCAGGACTTCATCTTCTCCTGCTGCGGCGTCATTGCCTTGCTGTCGCTGCCGGCTTTCAGGCAGGTGCTCATGAACGCCTTGCGTTCATCGCCCTTGAGCGCCTTGGTGGTAGCGTCGGCATTGCAGGTTTTCATCTTTTCCTGCTGCGCGGTCTGCGCGGCGGTGGCGGCAAAGCCTTGCGCCGAAAACAGCAGAGCCAGGACGAGCAGCGGAATCCGAACGGTGGTCATGGAGTGGTCTCCCAGGATGGAATTGCCACCCTCAGCGTAGCTTGCAGCCCAGCATTCGCGAGGGCTGCGACGCGATGCAGCGGCTCATCTCAGCAAGTCCGTGATGGCTTCCACGGCGTACACGGCAAATCTGGTTATATATAAATTCGAATTGATAATTTTTTGAAATATGAAAAATGCCGCAGTATGGCGTCGCCACCCATTCGGTACGCCAGGAACCTGCCATGTCGCTGTTGACCCTTCCCAATGCCCGCGAGCAAACCAAGTCGGTCCGCGCCACGGTGCTGGTGTTCAAGGACCCGCGCTCGCAGGAGCTGCTCAACCGCATCGAGCGCCTGGCGCCCAGTGAGGCCAACGCGCTGATCATCGGCGAGACCGGCACCGGCAAGGAGCTGGTGGCGCGACATATCCACAAGCTCAGCCGCCGCAGCGGCGCGCCCTTCGTCGCGGTGAACTGCGGAGCCTTCTCCGAGACCCTGGTCGAGAGCGAGTTGTTCGGCCACGAAAAAGGCGCCTACACCGGCGCCACCAGCAGCAAGGCCGGCTGGTTCGAGTCGGCCAACGGCGGCACCCTGTTCCTCGACGAGATCGGCGACCTCCCGCTGAACATGCAGGTCAAGCTGCTGCGCGTGCTGCAGGAGCGCGAAGTCGTGCGCCTGGGCTCGCGCACGCCGGTGCCGATCAACGTGCGGGTAGTCGCCGCGACCAACGTCAACCTGGCTGACGCCGTGGTAGCCGGGCATTTCCGTGAGGACCTGTTCTACCGCCTGCACGTCGCCACCATCCGCCTGCCGCCACTGCGCGAGCGTCCCGGCGACATCCTGCCGCTGGCCGAATTCTTCCTCGAGGAGCACTGCCAGCGCCTAGGCTACAACCGCGCATCCCTGAGCCCCGAGGCCGAGCGCAAGCTGCTGGGCCACACATGGCCGGGCAACATCCGCGAGCTGGAGAACGCCATCCACCACGCCCTGCTGGTGTGCCGCAACCAGCAGGTACAGCCGGGCGACCTGCAACTCGCCGAGCTGCCGTCCGCTCCTCGCCACGACTCGCTGCGCCACGAAGCCTTCCCCCACGCCCTGGCGCCCCGCGTCGAAGCCACGCTCGAGCAGGCGCTGCTGGAACTGTTCGAAAGCAACAAGCCCGACCTCTACGAGCACGTCGAGGAAGTACTGTTCCGCACTGCCTACCACTTCTGCCATGGCAACCAGCTACAGACCGGCCGTCTGCTGGGCATCAGCCGCAATATCGTCCGCGCGCGTCTGGAAAAGATCGGCGAACTGAACCTCAGCCGCACCGGCTGAGGTAAGTTCAGCCCGCGCCAGCAGTGGGCTGAAACCGTCCGTCGGCGATCCCCGCCCGGCCTCCCCCCGCGCAAGGTTATAATCCGCGCCGTTTTTGCAGCCGGCACGCCAGTGCAACCTGAGCGTCTACACTGCCAGGATGACGTCCAGGCAGGACGTCGATTGCCAGCAAACGGCCCATCGTCATCAACTTCTAGTCATCATCTTCAAGCCATCAGCTTTTTGTCATCAGGAATGATCGTGACCAAAGACGAACTGCGCGCGGAACTGGAGCGCCAGGAGCAACGTTTCAAGGATGAGCAGGGCGGCGAAGTAACCCTTTATGCCGCACAGCCCGAACCCGGCAAGAAACCCTGGCGCAAGCGACCCAGCGTGCAGGACAAGGCCTTCGACCGGGAACTGGAAAGAATCGAAGAAGAACGACTGAAAAAGGATCAGGAAGCCGCTTCCCTTTAAATCGCAGGTACGGCCCCAGGCTGAAAGACTCACCCGAAACTGCTGTGGGAAAGTCTCGATGCGATGGGCGAGCAGTGCTCCGTGGGGGAGCCGCCAGTTGGCCTGCAAACACTCATCCGATGGGCCGGCGGCCCGCGTGGAAGCATTGCAAACTTTTTCCACCCTGCCTGAAAGCGCCGTGCGACGAGGCGTCGCGCAAATTGGAGAAACCGTTTCAGGCTAAATACGGTGCTCCAAGCTTCTGGCATAATCGCCGCCCCGTCTCCGACCGGTCATAGAATTTTCATGTTCGATCTCTTCAGCGGACTCGATCTCTGGGTGGGTATCAGCCTGGTGCTGGCACTCACATTCGTCCTGGCGTTCGAGTTCATCAACGGCTTCCACGACACCGCCAACGCGGTGGCCACGGTCATCTACACCAAGGCCATGTCCCCGTACCGCGCGGTGATCCTCTCCGGCATCTTCAACTTCCTCGGCGTGTTGCTCGGTGGCGTTGGCGTTGCCTACGCGATCGTCCACCTGCTGCCAGTGGAGCTGCTGATCAACGTGAACACCGGCCACGGTCTGGCCATGGTGTTCTCGCTGCTCGCCGCGGCCATCACCTGGAACCTGGGCACCTGGTACTTCGGCATTCCCGCCTCCAGCTCGCACACCCTGATCGGCTCGATCCTCGGCGTGGGCCTGGCCAATGCGCTGATCACCGGCGTACCGGTGGCCGACGGGATCAACTGGGGCAAGGCCATCGACATCGGCCTGTCGCTGATCTTCTCGCCGCTGGCCGGCTTCCTCGTCGCCGGCGCCCTGCTGATCGGCCTGAAGTGGCTGTACCCGCTGTCGAAGATGCACAAGACCCCGGAAACCCGCCGCGACGTCGACGAGAAGAAGCACCCGCCGTTCTGGAACCGTCTGGTGCTGGTGATCTCGGCCATGACCGTGAGCTTCGTGCACGGCTCCAACGACGGTCAGAAAGGTATCGGCCTGATCATGCTGGTGCTGATCGGCATCGTCCCGGCGAAGTTCGTCCTCGACCTGAACAGCACCACCTACCAGATCGAGCGTACCCGCGACGCCGCCATCCACCTGCAGCAGTTCTACAACCGCCACTCCGACACCCTCGGCGAGATGCTCGCCCTGGGCAAGGCCAGCGAAGCGGACCTGCCGGACCTGTACCGCTGCGAGCCGAAGCAGACCGAGGCGACCCTCAAGGGCCTGCTGAGCGACCTGCACGGCGTCTCCAGCTACAACGACCTGAACGACGACGAGCGCGTGCAGGTACGCCGCTACCTGCTGTGCCTGGATGACACCGCGAAGAAGGTCGGCAAGCTGTCCGAGCTGCCATCGCGCGAGAAGGCGGACCTTGAGAAGCTGCGCAAGGACCTGACCAGCACCACCGAATACGCGCCCTTCTGGGTGATCATCGCGGTGGCCCTGGCCCTGGGCATCGGCACCATGGTCGGCTGGAAGCGCGTGGTGCTCACCGTCGGCGAGAAGATCGGCAAGCAGGGCATGACCTATGCCCAGGGCATCGCCGCCCAGCTGACCGCGACCGCCGCCATCGGCATGGCCAACATCTACAGCCTGCCGGTCTCCACGACACACGTCCTGTCCTCGGGCGTAGCGGGCACCATGGTGGCGAACCGTAGCGGCCTGCAAGGCAGCACGATCCGCAACATCCTCATGGCCTGGGTGCTGACCCTGCCCGTGTCGATCGCGCTGGCCGCCGGGCTGTTCTGGCTATCCTCGCGCTTCATCGGCTGATCCCGCGCTGCGCACCACGAAAAACGCCTGCATCCGCAGGCGTTTTTCATTTCCGGGCGATCAAAGATTGATCGCCTGCCGCGGCAGACGAATGACGAAACGTGCGCCGCCCTTGAAGTTATCCACAGACAGGCTGCCGCCCATGTTGCGGATCAGGTCATGGCTCACCGACAGCCCAAGGCCGGTGCCCTTGCCGATCGGCTTGGTGGTGAAGAACGCCTCGAAGATGCGCTCCATCACCGCCGGGTCGATGCCGCCGGCATTGTCACGCACGTGCAGTTCCACCCAGCCGGAGTCCGCGCACGGTTCCTGTGACACGCCAACCCAGCGCGCGCCCTCCCCCCCACGCCCGAGCAGCGCATCACGGGCGTTGGCCAGCAGGTTGATCAGCACCTGTTCCAGTTGGTCGGCATAGCCACGTACCACCACCCGATGTGCCGGTGGCCGGCATTCCAGGGTGATGCCCTGCTGCGTCAGGCTTTCGCCCAGCAGTGCGACAGCGCCTTCGCAGGCATCGTAGGGATCGAAGGGCGCGGCCTCCAGTTCCGACTTGCGGCTAAACACGCCCATGTGGCTGATCACCCGCGAGAGCCGGTCAATCTGCGCGTCGGCACGCTCCAGCTTCTCCTTCAGGTACTCCGGCTCGCCCAGCTTCTGCCGGGCGTTGTAGAGGGACATGCGCATGACGTGCAGCGGCTGCTTCATCTCATGGGCCATGCCGCTGACCATCTCGCCCAGGCTGGCCATCTTCGCGCCCTGCGCCAGTTGCTGCTGAGCGTGGCGCACGGCAGTGTTGTCACGGCCCACGGCCTGGACTTCCACCAACTGTCCCTGGGCATCCAGCAACGGACGGTCCGACCAGATCAGCCACAGGTTGCGCTGGCCGGGCAGGCAGAAACGCAGTTCCCAGGAGTCGTCCGCGGTGCTCTTGCCGCCGCCCACCAGGCGTGCGCGCAGGGCACTGCAATCCTGTTCGGAGAGCCACTCGTCCAACCGCCGGCCGAGTAGCGCGTTCACCGGCTCGCCCAGCACCTGGGCAAAGGTATGGTTGATGAAGGTAAGTTGCAGGTCCGGGTCGTAGCGACAGATCAGCGCCGGCGAGTCCTCCACCAGCACGCGGTAACGCTCCTCGCTCTCGGCGATCTGCAGCGCGGCAAGGTGCTGCTCGGTGACGTCCAGCCAGAGGCCGACGGCCTCCTGCGGGATGCCCTGGATGTCGCGCAACAGCTTGGCCTCGTCGTACAGCCAGTGCCATTCACCGGCGCTGTCGCGCAGGCGATATTCGGTACGCACACGGCCTTCGCGCAGCAGTTCGCGCCCACGGTCGAGGAAGGTTTCCAGGTCCTCGGGGTGCACCCGCTCGGCCAGCGCCTGCCAGTTCTGGCCCTGCAGATCGAGGCCGAGCAGGTTGCCGGCGCTTTCGCTGTAGAACTCGGGGATCAGGTGCCCCTCCTCCACGCGCTGCACATAGATCACCACCGGCGCGCTGTCGATCAGGTTGCGCAGCCGCGCGTGGGCCGCCAATGCCTGCTCCTCCTGCGACTTGCCTTCGCTGATGTCCAGCAGCACACCATCCATCAACTGATCGCCCGCGCGGGCCTGTCGTCGGCCCTGCAGACGCAGCCAGCGGCGCGTCTGGGTGGAAGCCGTCCCGCGCAGGCGCAGGTCCTGGACCAGTCGGCCACCCGGTTGCAGGTTGCGCAGGCGCAGGTTGAGCTCGTCGGCGTCAGCCGGATGCAGTTGGCTGAGCAGCTCGGTCAATGCCAGTTGCAGCTGCCCGGCGGGCAACCCCAGGCTGGCGGCAACGGCGGGCGACAGCTCGAACACGCCCTCGTCGACCCGCAGCCGCCACCAGCCACCGCCGACCATGTCCTGCAGCAGGCTCAGGCGCCGGCTGCTGTCGCGCAGGTTGTGCAGCTCGGTGCGCTCGTGCACGAGGTTGGTGAGGATTTCCGCCAGGTATTGCCAATCGCTCGGCGCCAGCCCTGGCCAACTGCCGCCATGCTCCATGGGCTCGGCGAGCAGCCCGGCCAGCCGCCCGCCGCGCACGGGTGCCGGGATCAGGTAGAGCTGGGCGCAGCACAAGGTGCGCAGCAGCTCCGAGGGGCTGTCGTCCGCGCCCAGCAGGCAGGCGCCGCTGGCCGCGCGCAGCTCGTCACCGGGCACCGCCAGGCCTTCGCGCAACAGGCTGTCGAAACCAGGCTGCACGTAGCAGGCAAAGACTCGCAGGCTCTGATCCGGCGCCTCCAGCAACAGGGCCATGCTGCGCATGTGGAAGTTGCTGCAGAAGGCTTCCAGCACTTCGCCGACGGCCTCGCCGAGACGACGTTGCGAGCTGTGGCGCAGGCGCGCCAACAGCAGTTTGCTGAGATTCAGGCATTGCAGCTTGTGCTGCTGGCTGTCGGACTGCCAGTTCAGGTCGGAGATATCCATGCCCAGCAGCAGGCAGTGCTCGTTGGCCTGGAGGGCGGCCTGGAAGCGGCAGACCAGCGGCAGGTCGCCCGTACTGCGCAGCACCAGATCTAGCCGTTCGCCGCCGCGCAGGCTGGAAACCTGCATGCCGCCGGGAACACGACGGTCCAGGTAGTCCCCCAGCCCCGGCAGTTCACCATTGCCCGGCGTCGGCGGCAGCAGCCGGTGAGCCAGGCTGCCGCCGCGGGCGATGACGCGATCGCGGCTGTCCAGTTCCAGCCACAGGTCCCAGTGGCCGGTCACCACGGGCTCAGCCAGCTCTTCCGCGGGCAGCGACGGGCGCCGACGCGCGGCCAGCGGCCGACTCGGCACCGGAACATCGTTCAACTCATGCTGGCCGCGAGGCCTGGAGCGCCAGAAATCGAACATCAGCGCCTCAGAGCAGGACGCTGGCTGTGCCGCTCAGCACGTCAGGCAGGCGCGGCACGGTGCCGATCCCCGGCAGGGTCAGCAACGGGACGATAGGCGTGGTGGCATAGGGGTAGCTGACGCACACCCGCACGCGGGTGTATTGCCGCCCGGAGATGGTTTCCGTCACCGGGGTATCCATGAACTGCCCGCTGTAACAGCCGTTGCGCCAGTTAGTCGGCATCCAGCTCAGGCGCTGGGTAACGGCATTATCCACGGCCGTCTTCAAGGCGGCACTGTAGCCGCCCGCCGCCTGGGGATTCACCGAAACAGCCACCCGGGCCCCTGCCGCTGCCGCGTCGTTGAACGCCTGCAGCATCAGCAGCGGCACGCAATAACCGAGCAGACCATAGAGAACGGCAAAGAACAGGACGAATACCGCGGCGAACTCGATAGCCACCGCACCTCGCTGCGTGCCGCGCCCTCCGACTCCGTTCATGCGCAATACTCCCACAACTTGCAACTTGAATGATCGTTCAACTTATCGGCACGGCAGAACTTTACTGAAGATACTCGCCGTCGGATAAATTCCATTACCGAGCAATACTAGGCGCTCTTCAGGGATTCGCCCTCATGGTTTGCCGCAATAACGTTACGAGCCAAATTCGTTTTCACCTGGCCGCAATTGCAATATGGCGCCGGAATACCAAATACCCTAAAACTCTACTTGCCCGCCTCCAATGCGCCGACCGGGATAAGGATATTCTCGATGCTGTTCAAACTCTGCCTGCTGGGTTGGTGCGCGGTGTGTGCGTATCAGGACCTCATGCGGCTGCGTGTCAGCAACTGGCTGACCCTGGGCGGGGCATTGCTGGCCCTGCTGTTCCTGCTGTTCAAAGGCCACACGCTGACCGGCTACGTGCCGCTGGCAGCCGCGCTGGCCGCGCTACTGGCGGCACTGCTCACCGTGCCGGGCTACTGGTTGGGCAAGCTGGGCGCCGCCGACGTGAAACTGCTGGTCGCCATCGGGCTCGCCAGCGACCCGCTGACGGTGCTGTACACACTCGCGCTGGCTTGCCTGTTCTGCGTGGCCCTGATGTTCGCCAGCAAACTTTTGATTGATTCGGACAAAGTACCGGCTAATTGCAAATCGAAATTAGCACGGCTGCAACCGTCAAAGTTCAAGTCATTTCCCTTCATCTTCACGCTATTCGCCGGTCTTCTGACGACCCTGTCGCTCCTCAATTAAAAATGATTCCGACAATTGGCAGAATCCGAACTTAACGACTATATGCTAAGAGTTAATACCACCTGTCGCCTGATGGGACGATCCGACTACGGTTATTGAACAGTCGGACGATAAAAATAATGGAAGTATTCTTTCAAGGAGCGTGCAGTCATGGAAAAAACGGCCAATCGCCGTTTCAGCGTGCTGGTCATCGATGACGAGCCTCAGGTCACCACCGAGCTGTCCGAGTTGCTGGAGAACAGCGGCTATCGCTGCGCGATCAGCGACAGCAAGGACAGCGCCCTGCAGAAATTCCGCGACGATGCCTCGATCGGCCTGGTGATCTGCGACCTGGGCCTGGGACGCGACAACGGCATCCGCGTGGTCGAGGCGCTCAAGGACGTGGCCGGCTCCACGCGGTTCTTCGAGACCATCATCCTCACCGGCCAGCAGGGCAGCCAGGAGGTGATCGAAGCCATGCGCGTGGGTGTCGCCGATTACTACCAGAAGCCGGTGGCGCCGATGGACCTGCTCAAGGGTCTGGAGCGCCTGGAGGCCCGTCTGCACGAGCGCATCCGCAGCCAGCTCAGCCTGAGCCATGTGAACCAGCGCCTGGAGTACCTCGCCGAGTCGCTCAACTCGATCTCGCGGGATATCCACAAGATCAAGTACGAAGTGCACGGCGGCGGTGGTGGCCAGCCCACCAGCAGCAGCGTGCTCAAGCAGGAGCAGCCTGAGGTCCCGGCCAGCGTCGCAACGAGCAACGCCGAGCAGATGACGCCGGTGGTCAACAACCCGCTGTTCAACAAGCTCTCGCCGCGCCAGCAGGCGGTGGCGCGCCTGGTGAGCAAGGGACTGACCAACTACCAGATCGCCTACGACCTGGGGATCACCGAGAACACCGTGAAGCTCTATGTCTCCCAGGTGCTGCGGCTGATGCATATGCACAACCGCACCCAGCTCGCCCTCGCCATCTCCCCCAGCGCCTCCCAGAGCAGCGCGGTGCACTGAGCCCTGCGCGGTTCCTGGCGACCTTCAGATCAGCAGCTCCGCGCCGCCGGTCTGGAGGTCGATGAGGCGCACGTCGAGGATGCCGGTCTGGATGCCCAGTAGCTTGAGCAGCGGGTCGATCAATGCATTGCCCAACAATCCCACCACGTTACTCAATGCGCCCGTCAGCAAAGTACCGATTCCCAGCGCGGAATTGATCAGCGTGCTCGAAACACTGTTGACCAGTTGCCCCAGCGGGCAGAGCAGCCATCCCACCAACGGAAGGTCGCAAGTCAGGCTGGGAGGCAAGGTGACAGTGACCTTGAGATTCTTCGCCATATCCGCAACACCAGCAGCGAGCGACGCACCCAGCGGGCTTTGCACGCGCTTGGCGACGCTAGGCAGATCAGCGGGACTTGTCACATTGAACACCAACTGCTGCTCACCGCCGGCCGCGAAAGATGTCGCCTGATTTCCATTGCTCAGGGTGACCAGTTTTAACTTGTCATCGGCCCCGGGAAACAGGTCAACACTGGCGCTCAAGGTCAGATTGGCGATTCCGGGCTTGGCCTGGATATCGACCTCCACCGGTTTTCCTACCCCACCACATTTGATGCTCTCCAGCGCTGCAGTGCCCTTGGCGACGTCGACTTGCAGCAATACGTCGGTTGTAACCAGCTTCAGATTCAGCAAGTCGACATGCACGGCAGCCTTGAGACTTATCTGAGTCGACGTGGCCTGCGTCCGCCAAGTGCCATCGCTGTTCTTGCCGGGATAGCCGATGGCAATCTGTGGCGGCGAAATGACCGTGAGGCTGAGCGTCTGAGTTGCCAAACCAGGAATGGAAAGCGTCTGTGCCGGTACCGCGACCGCGTTGCTTTTGTTCGCCACCAGCGCCGTAGCCATCAGCAGGTCCAGCATATTGACCCCGGCACTGAGCGCCGTATCACGCACGCTGTCCGGCGCCACCACAGTGAGAATCTGCCCCAGAGTCAGGTTCGCCGTCGGCACATTGATCGTTGCCAGCGCGGTGCGCAGCAGTGCCGTATTCACACCGGCCAGCTGTGAGGAGTCTGCCGCATTGACCATGGCCTGGAGCAGCTGCGCGGCGGTGACATTGGCGCCCAGCAGGCTGTCGATCTTGCCCAGTTCCAGGTTCACTCCCGCTGCCTTGAGCTGCTGGCTCAGTGCGAGCAGCGAGACATTCGCGCCAGCGATGCCCTGGTAGGTGACCACGTCCAGATTGAGGTTGGTGCCAAGCAAGCCGCCGAGTAGCGCGTTGAGCAGAGGCGAGTTGCTCGAGTCCAGGCTCAGCACGCCGCTGCCGGCGGAAATTCCGGCCATCGCCGAGCGTCGCGCCACCGCCTGGGCGCTGATCACCGTGGTGCTCGAGGCCCCGCTGAACAGGCTGGCGACATTGAGCACCAGGCTCGACGGCACGCTATGGGTAGCCTGCACGCGAATGGAATCGGCCAGGTTGCCGCCGGCGCTGAAGACTCGCCTGGACTCGGCGCCGCCATACCCGGCATCGAGACTGACAGTGCCCAGCGTGCCCACCAAGGTATCGCCGGTGCCGGGCACGAAGCCATTCTTCGCCGCGCTGGCGGTGACGAAGGCCTGGATGTCACCCGCCAGTTGCGAGCCGCACATGCCGCCCTGGGTGGCCGCCTCCAGCGCCGCCATGTCCGCCACGCGCTGCAGTTTTCGCTGTTCGAAGTACAGGCGCCCGGTGTCGATCACCAGGGCCAGGCAAATCAATGCCAGCAGCAGCGTTCCCGCCGCCATGACGCCGATTGCGCCTCGCTGCCGTTCACGTCCCATGGCAGCCTCCGGAAGGGATCAGTTCTTGTCGGTGCTGAAGCTGTTGTCGTCCAGCAGATACTCGGGAATCTCGCGGGTATAGCTCTTCAGGTAGCGCTGGTAGGCACGGTCGCGCTCGGCCGGCGTGGCGCTCTGCCGATGGGGCGAGGCGGCCTTGCCGCTGCTCTGCAGATCCAGCCAGGTCAGCACTTCCTGCTGGTCACGAGCGGTGGTACCGGCTTCGGTGTGAGTGCTCTCCACCGCCTGAGCCAGCATCGGCGTCGCCAGCAGTGCGCCGGCCAGAATCCATGTCTTCATCCTTCCCTCCCCGCCCGCCTCAGCGGGCCTTGACCAGCAGCTTGGCGTCGCGCGCTACCGCCGGAGTCGACTCGACCAGCGCGGGGTGCGCGTCCTCTGCCGGATCGTCCACGTAACTCACGCTTTCGGCCTGCAGCGCCGGCTGGCTGGCCGGACCGGCGGGGCTGACCGGGCGCAGGTCCTTTGCCTGGTCCTGGGCCGCGCGGACCTGGTCGGCGGACAGCCCGACGCTCTGGATCAACCGGCTGGCCTCGCTGTTCTCACCCTGGATGAACATGACGCTGAGCAGGTTGGTGGCCGGCAGCTTGTCGTGCTCGTTCAGCTCCATGGCGGTGATGAACTCGAAACGCGCCTTCTCCATCTCGCCGCGACGCATCAGGACGTAGCCCAGGTCGTTGCGCAGGGCACTGTCGGTGGGTTGCAGGCGCGCCGCTTCACGCAGCTCGCGCTCGGCTTCCACGGTGTTGCCGCCACGCATGGCGATCTGTCCCAGGCCATGGTGGGCCTCGGCGGACTTGCAGGTGCCCAGCAGCCCTTCGTAGACGATGCGCGCCTTGGGATCGCCGATGCGACGCAGGGCCAGCGCCTTGCTTTCGCGTACTTCCAGCGAGTTCGGCGGCAGGGTTTCCAGGTTGGCCAGGGCGGCGTGGGCACGGCCGTTGTCGAGCATCTCGCGAGCCAGGTTGAGCTGCAGCTCCACCGCCTGGCCGAGCTTCTCGTCGCAGGTCTGTCCGACGTTCGGCCCGCCACCCAGGCTGTCGAGGTTGGCGCAGCCACCGAGGGTCAGGCCCAGCAGGCCGATCAAGCAGGCGTTTCTCATCCCATTCTCCCCATGGCCTTGGTGATCGCGAGGAATCCGGGCCCGGCGAGGATGATCAGCAGCGCCGGGAACAGCAGCGTCATCATCACCAGGCTCATCTTCGCCGACATCTTGCTGACCTTTTCCTGCAGGCCAGTCAGGCGGCGGTCCTCGAACAGGTTTTTGAGCGTCAGCAGCGAACCGCGCGCGCTGCCGCCCTGGCGCACCATCTGGCGCAACACGTTGCAGCAGTCGCTGAGCTCCCCCACCGCCAGGCGCTTGCTCAGCAGTTCCAGCTCGTCGGCCAGGTCCAGGCCGCTTTCGGCGTGAGCCAACACGCCATCGAGCTCTTCCACCAGCACCGGGACGATGTTCCGCCCTTCCCGGCAGACCACGCGCAGGCTCTGCTCCACGGTGAGGCCGGAGTCGAAGAGGATGCGGATCAGCTGGATGAACAGGATCACCTCGTCGGCCAGGCGTTGCCGACGCTGGCCGGCGAAATAGGCCAGCACCCGCTTGGGCAGCAGGAAGCCGATGCCGGCGGCGAAGGACAGCGGCAACAACGGCGATGTATGGGCGTGCCCCGGCGTGGCCAGGACCGCCAGTACAATGGTCACGAACAGTATGGGAACGAGGAAGATCGACACCAGGTAAATGCGGCGCGGCGTACTGCCGGACCAGCCGGCCTGGTTGAGCAGCAACCGGACCTCTTCGTCACGTAGTTGCAGGCGTTTGCCCAGGCCGCTGTCGCTCATCCGATCGAACGCTTGCGCCACGCGCTGACCGGCGCCGCGCGGCAGCGAATCGCCGCCCAGTCGCTGCTGGATCAGACGCTGCTCGCGGCCGGCGGCGCGGCTCTGGGAAAGCCACAGGAGGATCGCCGCCAGGGCCAGGATCACCACCATCAATCCGTACATCAGGGGCATGCCGGCCTCCTCAGACGCTCTTGAGCATGCGCCAGAGCGTATAGCACCCCAGCACCTGCAATCCCAGGGAAGTCAGCAGCATCAGGCGGCCGCCATGGTCGTGCCACATGTTCATCAGGTAGCCCGGATTGCTGAACAGGATGTAGGCCCCCAGGCTCACCGGCAGCAGCGCCAGCACCAGGGCACTCATGCGGGTTTCACCGGTCATGGCGCGCAGCTGACGACCGAGCTTCTCCCGCTCATGGATGACCTTGATGATGTTCTCCAGCAGGTCGGTGGTATTGCCGCCGTAGCGATGGTTCACCGCCACCCCGAGAGAGAGCACGTGCAGCTCCTCCACGTCATACAGTTCGGCCACCTCCTGCAACGCCTCGGGCAGGCTGATGCCCAGTAGCACGTGGTTGTTCACCAGCGAGAAGATTTCCCGCAGGGGATCGTCGGCAATATTCACCGCCTGGGTGATGGCGTCGCCCAGGGTGCGGCCGGAGTGCAGGCTGCGCACCACCTGGTCAAGGAAGTTGGGCATCTGCCGGATCATCTTCTGCAGGCGCCGCCGGTACAGCAGGTTGACCAGGCCATGGAACCCCAGCACGCCCAGGCCGACGCCACAGAGCGCGCCCACCGGCCCGGCCAGGCGCTGCCCGAAAAGCCCCAGCACGAGGGAAACCACTGCCGCTCCCAGCAACCAGCGCCCCATCTCCGTGATCCCCGCGCGGCGCATGCGTCTCGCCAGCCAGTGGCTGCTGCGTACGCGCCCTCCTCCGGCGACCACGCTCTCTCCGCTCAGGCGGCGCATCACCAGTTCATGGTGCCGCGCGCGCCAGCTCATGCCCGCCAGCGCCATGCCCAGCGCAGCCAGAGCCAGGCTGGCAACGACCAACCAGAGGGCGCCGCTCACAGCAGCACCTGACGGAACTTCAACCCGCCCGGCTGGGCAGTGCGGACAAATTGCCCGGTGCCACGCCGGTCGAGGCTGAACAGCGAGTTGGTGACGTAGACACCGTCACGCACGTCCAGCACTTCAAGTATCTCGCTGACGCAGCGGCGACCGTTGGACAGGCGGGTGATCTGCACGATGATGTCCAGCGCCGAGCAGAGCATCTGCCGCAGGGTCTGTTCCGGCACACGCTGGCCGGTGAGCCCCACCAGCATTTCCAGACGCAGCAGCGAGTCCATCGCCGAGTTGGCGTGCACGGTGCTCATCGAGCCATCGTGGCCGGTGTTCATTGCCTGCAGCACATCGAGTACTTCGACGCCGCGGATCTCACCGAGGATGATGCGGTCGGGACGCATCCGCAGGGCGTTGCGGATCAGGTCGCGGGCGGTCACCTCACCGAAGCCTTCAGCGTTCGGCGGGCGGGTCTCCAGCCGCACCACGTGATCGTGGCCCAGTTGCAGTTCGGCGGTGTCCTCGATGGTAACAATACGCTCGCGCTCGTCGATGAAGCTGCTCATGACGTTGAGCAGCGTGGTCTTGCCGGTGCCGGTGCCGCCGCTGATGAGGATGTTGCAGCGGCTCGCCACTGCCTGGCGGAGAAAAGCCAGCATGGCTTCGTCGACACTCTGGTAAGCCAGCAGGTCGGCGCTCTTGAGCAGTTCCTTGCTGAACTTGCGAATCGACAGGCAGGGCCCGTCCAGCGCCACCGGCGGGATGATCGCGTTGACCCGGCTGCCGTCAGGCAGGCGCGCATCCACCATCGGGCTGGACTCGTCCAGGCGCCGGCCCAGCGGCGCGAGGATACGCTGGATCACCCGCTGCACATGGTGATCGTCGATGAAGCGCAGGTCGCTCTGGTACAGCCGGCCTTCGTGCTCGATGAATACCCGGTCCGGGCCGTTGACCAGGATTTCCGAGATGCCGGGGTCGCGCAGAAGGATTTCCAGCGGGCCGAAGCCGGTCAGTTCGTCGACCACTTCTTCGGCGAGGCGGTCCAGCTCGTAGCGGGAGATCGCGAGCTGGCGGCGCGAGGCGTACTCGCAGACCTTCTCGGAGACGTACTGCGCCACCGCCGGCCGCGCGCCTTCGAGCAGGTTCATGCCGTCTTCGTCGATCTCGTCGATGATGTAGCGGTGCAGGCGCATCTTCAGCGTCTGCAGGTCCTGGTCGTGGCGGCTGGGGCCGCCGCCGTAATGCTGGCTCATGAGCGCGCGGCCTTCGCCCGGCCGATCCAGCTGAACAACCCGCGCTTCTCGGCCACGCCTGCACCCAGCGCTTCGGCGAGGTCACGCAGCTTCACCGTCAGAGGATCACGCGGGGCCAGCTCGAACAGGCTCTGGCCGACGTTCTTGGCGCGCAAGCGGGCCTCTGGCGAGGCCGGCAGGATGCCGAAGAGTTCCAGGCCGAACATCTTGCCCAGCGCCGGCGCATCCGGTGGCACCGAGGCCCAGTAACGCTCGATCAGCAGCTCGATGCGCGGCAGCGAAGGCGTGCGTTCACGCAGGCGGCGCAGGCGTTCCAGTCCCTTCTTGCACGACGGCACGCTCTGGTCCACCAGCCACAGCACGCGACTGGCCTGCATCAGCAGTTGGCCGCTGAGTTCGCCTTCGGCGACGCCGGTGAGGTTGATCAGGATATGGCTGAAGGCGCTGCGCAGGTTGCCCAGCAACAGATACAGCTCGGCGGTGGTGATGCGCTCCAGCACGCCAGGCTCATCCGAGAGGCTGAGCACACGCAGGCCGGACTCGTGGCGGGTGAAGGCGCTGTCGATCAGGGTCTGGTCCAGGCGCCGCAAATTGCGCAGGGCATCGGCGAAGGTGAAAGACGGCTCCATGCCCAGGATCGCCAGCGCCTCGCCGGTGGGCTGGCCGATGTCCACCAGCAGCACGCGGTGCTCCGCCTGGCGTTGCAGCGCCAGGGCCAGGTGCAGGGCGACGAAGGCGCCGTCGGCGTCTGGCCGGGCGCTGATCAGGCTGATCAACTCGCCCTGCTGGGTGGCACTCACCGGTACCGTGGGCAGGCGCCCGCCAAGACGGCGGACCAGCCCGCTCAGTTCGCTGGCACGGGCGCCGTAGGTGACGAAGTCCCGAGCTCCTGCGCGCATGGCGGCCAGTACCAGTTGGTTGTCCAGCCCATCGCCGACGGCCACCACCGAAAGCAGCGGTCGCGCGGAAACCAGCCCCTCGATCAGCGAGCCCTGGGAGACCAGGTTGGCCTTGTTCAGGCTGGTGAACAGGACCGTAGCACCGGTGACGTCGAGCAGCGACAGCAGCTCCTCCAGCGTTCCGCTGTTGGCCAGGACCACCTGCCCGCAGCCGGCCAGGCTGCTCTGCAGCCATTCCTGCTCGCCGGCATGCTGGACCAGCGCCACGAAAGTCTGACTCATGCCGGTGCTCCCTTGTTTTGCCTTGCCTCCCGCTCTCTGGCGGGTCAGCGCTTCGTAGGTATCCATCAGTGCGACATCCCGCTGCTGGCCTTGCGCTTGTCGAAGCGGCCGTCCTCGAGGAAATAGAACTCGCCGAACCCGGGGTCGTAGTCGCGCAGCCCTTCGCCGGGAAGCTTGGGCAGCGCGGCATTGGCCGCCAGCGGCTGCACCAGGTGCGGGGTGACGATCATCAGCAGTTCGCGGTCATCCTTGTCCAGGCTGGAGGAACGGAACAGCGCGCCAATCACCGGGATGCTGCCCAGGAAGGGGAACTTGTCGATATTGCTGATCGTGCTGCTGCTGATCAGGCCGCTGATCACGAAGCTCTCGCCGTCGGCGAGCATCACGCTGGTATCGGTACGCCGCACGGTCAGCGCGGGTACGGCGATGTCGTTGGTGCGGATGCCACTGGAGAAGTCCAACTCGCTGACTTCCGGCGCGACCTTGAGCGCGATGCGCTTGTCGTTCATCACGGTCGGGGTCAGGGTCAGGCGCACGCCGAACTCCTTGTACTCGATGGTGATGGTGTCCTTGTCGCCATTGGGCACGGGAATCGGGAACTCGCCACCGGCCAGGAACGACGCGCTCTGCCCGCTGGTGGCCACCAGACTCGGGCGCGCCAGGGTGTAGGCGAAGCCGCTGCCTTCCAGGGCATTGATGAAACCCAACCACTTGCTGCTGCCGCCGCCCCAGATGATGTTGAAGCCGCCGTTGGCATTGCCGAAGGTGCCATCGAGGTTACCGACGGGATCGACCGTCATGTTGCCCAGGCTGCCCGGAGAGCCCAGCACGAAGGTGTTGGAGCCGCGCCGCACCAGCGAAGTGCTGGCCTGCTTGAGCTTGCTGCGACTGACCTCGACGAAGCGGATATCGGTCTGCACCTGGTTGGGCAGGCTGCCGGCGCCGACGCCGGTAGCCCCGGCCACGTCGCCCACCGCACGCGCACCGACGCGCACCACGGTACGAATCGGCTGGTCGCTGCAAGCGGTCCAGATCAGCAGGCTGGTCAGGCCCTCGGTCTTGCCGGTGATGAGGAAGTCGCGCTTGTCGAGCACCTGCACGTCGGCGATGTTCGGGTCGCCGATGGCCAGGCGCTTGATCGGCACCGGCAGTTGCTGGTCGCGCTGGGCGCCCTGCTCGACGTCGAGGTTCAACTGCTGGTCAGCAAAGCCTGCGCAGGCGCTCGGCACGGCCTGCGCCGCGGAGTGGACGGCGCAGGCCAGCAATGCGGCCAGGGGAAGGATGAAGCGCTTGGACATCGATGCACTCCTTGCTCAATGTGCTTCACGGGAAACGGTGGTGCCGCGGTAGACCACCACGCCAGCGTCGACCTGCGGGGCGGAGACCTGGCGCACGGCGGGCGCCTGGGCCTGACGCGGCTTGCCAATAAGCTGCTCGAGGGTGATCGGCTGGCTGGAAGCGCCACCGAGCGAGGCCTGGATATAGCGGCCCTGCTGCTCCTTCTCGAAGAGGTTCTCGTCCTTGCTGCGCACAGCCAGGCGCAGGGAACCGGCCTGGCTGGCCAGCATGAGGCGCGAAGCGGCTTCGGCGGGTACCGCCAGCACGGCAGTGCGCGGCGGTTTGGGTGTCTTGTCCTTGGGGTCGCCGGCGTTGCGTGCCTGGCCGTCGGTGGCAACGGCGATCTGTTCGCCGTAGGTCAGCACCCGCACACCAGGCAGCACCACCTGGGCGCTGAGGCTGCGCTCGGTGCTCTGCTGATCCTGGACGAAGAGCATGACGTCGACGTAGTCGCCGGGGAGCACGAAACCGCCGCCACCGATGACCTCGTCCACGGCAATCGCCATGGCGCGCTCGTCCGGGCGGATGGTGCGGGCCAATGGTCCACCCGGCTCGGTGATGGCGGAAGTGAGGATATTGCCCGCCGGAACGGCGACCCAGACGCGCTGGCCGATCACCGCTTCAGGCTTGGGAAAGCTGCCAGCGGGCGCAGTGCGGAGCATCTCCACGCTGACATCGTCCTTGCCGATCACAGCCAGGGCCGGCAGGTCACGGGCGGCCACCACCACGGCGGTGCGCTGCAGCTTGTCGGCCTCGGCCATCGCCGCCGGCGCTACCTCCTGGACCACCCCAGTCACCGGCGCGGCCGGTTTGCCAACCTGTAACCCCAGGTACCCCACCACGCCAGCGCAAACCAACAACAGCCCGGCGAATACCATCAGCACCTTGCTATTCATGACGACGTCCTTGGGGAATGTCGAAAAATGCGGACCGAGGGTCCACGGCCTTGTCGTGAGAAGTCAGCCACCGGCACCGCCAGTGCTTGTCCTTCAGACCTTTATTGTTGTTTCGGCCAGGCGAGGAAGTTCGATAAGAATCATTCCTCATAATCAGCTTTTATTTGTTCCAAATCAGAATCTAGTAGCTGTGTTTAGAGCGTCAACTACGCCGGTTAAATTTACGACATGCAATTACTTATATGCCGAGAGGGTTATAACTTTGGTATTAGCGCTATTTGAACAATTGCATTCAGCCATACGACGCCTAGCCTGACGATGAAGTCGGGGCGCCGCCCCGGTGGTATTCGAGGGAGCACCCGTGATGGACCTGACAATAAAAAACCTGTCCCTGAAACTGTATTGCAAGGCCAAGGCATTCATGGCCGACAAGGAAGGGGCAACAGCGATCGAATATGCGGTTATTGCGGGACTGATCTCGGTAGTCGTCATCAGCGCGGCCGCGTTGATCGGAACCGACCTTGGCGTAATCATGGACAGCATCAAGACCGAAGTTGCAAAAGCGAAATAGCGGTTATTCCTGATTTCCGCTCTTCTACCTAATTGGAAGTTCCCGCGCCCGGCGCGGGAACTTGTTCTGCTGCGTGCATGAAAGTTTTCTAAAGTTGCGCCCTGCGCTGCCGATACAGCCTGCTCAAACCCGTTTCACAGCAGGATGCTTTACCGATGCTTCGTTCGCTGTCCTTCTCCAGGAAGATTCTCCTGGCTGCCTCCCTCGTGGTTACCTTCGCCTTCGCCTGTTTCATCTTCTTCAACGATTTGCGCCAGCGCGACGCGATCCACTCTGACACCGAATCCTATCTCTCCGAGGTCGGCAGCCTGACCGCCAGCAACATCCAGAGCTGGCTGGAGGGGCGCATCCAACTGGTGGAAGCGGAAGCTGCGCAACTGGCCGATGGCGAACCGACGTCCGAGCGCATCCAGCACGTGCTGGAGCAGCAGGTGTTCCAGAAGAACTTCGAATCGGTCTACCTCGGTGAAGCCGCCAGCGGCGTGTTCACCATGCGCCCCTATGCGCCGATGCCCGACGGCTACGACCCGCGCACCCGCGGCTGGTACAAGGACGCCGTGGCCGCCGGCCGGCTGATCGTGACCGAGCCCTTCCTCGATGCCGGCACCAACGAGCAGATCCTCGCCATGTCCATGCCGGTCATGCGCAATGGCCAGTTGGTCGGCGTGGCCGCCGGCGACATGAAGCTGGAAACCATCACGGCGATCATCAACTCGCTGAAGTTCGACGGCGATGGCTATGCCTTCCTGGTCAGCGACGCCGGCAAAATCCTTCTGCACCCCGATAGCAGCCTGATCTTCAAGAGCCTCGGCGAGGTCTACCAGCAAGGCGCACCCAAGGTGCAGCCGGGCGTGCAGGAAGTCAGCATCAACGGCGAGGACCAGCTGGTCTCCATGACCCCGGTGAAAGGCCTGCCGGGCGTGACCTGGTACGTCGCCCTGGTGCTCAACAAGGATTCCGCCTACGCGATGCTGAGCGATTTCCGCAACACCGCCATCATCGCCACCGTCATCGCCATCATCGCCATCCTGTTCCTGCTGGGCATGCTGATCCGCGTGCTGATGGCGCCACTGACCGACATGGGGCGCGCCATGCAGGACATCGCCCAGGGCGAAGGCGACCTGACCAAACGCCTTAACGTCGCCAGCAACGATGAGTTCGGCGTGCTGGCCAATGCCTTCAACCGTTTCGTCGAGCGTATCCACGAGTCCATCCGCGAAGTGGCCTCCACCGCACGCCAGCTGCACGACGTCTCGCAGTTGGTGGTGAATGCTTCCAACTCCTCGATGAGCAACTCCGACGAACAGGCCAACCGCACCAACAGCGTCGCCGCGGCGATCAACGAACTGGGCGCCGCCGCCCAGGAAATCGCCCGCAACGCCGCCGACGCCTCGCACCATGCGACCGACGCCAGCCATCAGTCCGCCGATGGCCGCCAGGTGGTCGAGCAGACCATCAGCGCGATGAACATGCTGTCGGACAAGATCAGCTCGGCCTGCGCCAACATCGAGTCGCTGAACAGCCGCACGGTGAACATCGGGCAGATTCTGGAGGTGATCAAGGGCATCTCCGAGCAGACCAACCTGCTGGCGCTGAACGCCGCCATCGAGGCCGCCCGCGCCGGCGAAGCTGGCCGTGGATTCGCCGTGGTGGCGGACGAGGTGCGCAACCTCGCCCACCGCGCCCAGGAGTCCGCGCAGGAAATCCAGAAGATGATCGAGGAGCTGCAGGTCGGCGCCCGCGAAGCCGTGGATACCATGACCGAAAGCCAGCGCTACAGCCTGGAGAGCGTCGAGATTGCCAACCGCGCTGGCGAGCGCCTGGCCAGCGTCACCCACCGCATCGGCGAGATCGATTCGATGAACCAGTCGGTCGCCACCGCCACCGAAGAGCAGACCGCCGTGGTCGACTCGCTGAACATGGACATCACCGAGATCAACACCCTGAACCAGGAAGGCGTGGAAAACCTCCAGGCCACCCTGCGTGCCTGCGCGGACCTGGAGAACCAGGCAGGCCGGCTGCGCCAGTTGGTGGACAGCTTCCGTATCTGATTCTTGCGAAGATGAAAAAAGGCGCCTTTTGGCGCCTTTTTTGTTCGCGAGCAAGCTCGCTCCTACAGGTCGGGGCTCTTGCAGGAGCGAGCTTGCTCGCGAACCTGCCCATCCCGACCCTACCACCAAATTCCGCTTTCTCAGGCTTGGCCCCAACCAGCCTGTATCACCGCTGAAACACCTACCACAGAGCCACTCCTACCGTTCGTCCGACTCTTTCAAGCTTCCCTCGGGCACGCCGAAATCAAGGGTGAAGGCCTTTGATACCAACCAACAAACCGGGCCTGTCGTCACCGCCGGCACAAGGGAGTTCCGGCCACGCCCGCACGGCTATCCGCCGCGCCGGCGCCGTCCGTTTCACACCACAGGAACGGACGTCCTGCGGCGACACCGGATCTGTCGCCCGGACCAACGCCGCTCAGGCATCCCACTACTTCCGGACTCGACGCAGCATGATCAAGAGCCTGAAATTCAGCCATAAGATTCTCCTGGCCGCTTCTCTTGTTGTTTTCTCGGCATTCGCCCTCTTCACCCTCTACAACGACTACCTGCAGCGCAACGCGATCCGCGAGGACCTCGAAGACTATCTGCGGGAAATGGGCGACGTGAGCGCCAGCAACATCCAGAACTGGCTGAGTGGCCGGCTGCTGCTGATCGAAAGCACCGCACAGACCATTGCCCGCGACAGCGCAGCGGAACATCTGAGCGCATTGCTGGAGCAGGACAGCCTGCGCAAGACCTTCAATTTCACCTACCTGGGCCAGGAAGACGGCACCTTCACCATGCGCCCCAACAGCGCCATGCCTGACGGTTACGACCCGCGCACCCGCCCCTGGTACAAGGATGCCGTCGCCGCTGGCGGCACCACGCTGACCGAGCCGTACATCGACGCCGCCACCCAGGAACTGATCATGACCGTGGCGACCCCGGCCCGCGCTGGCGGCAAGACCGTGGGTGTAGTCGGCGGCGACCTTGGCCTGCAGACCCTGGTGCAGATCATCAACTCGCTGGACTTCAGCGGCATGGGCTACGCCTTCCTGGTCAGCGGCGACGGCAAGATCCTGGTGCACCCGGACAAGAGCTTCATCATGAAGTCCCTCTCCGACATCTACCCGCAGAACACCCCGAAAATCGGCGGCGGCTTCAGCGAGGCTGAGCTCAATGGCCACACCCGCATCCTCAGCTTTACCCAGGTGAAGGGCCTGCCGTCCGTGAACTGGTACATCGGCCTGTCCATCGACAAGGACGCGGCCTACTCCATGCTGAGCAAGTTCCGCGCCTCGGCCATCATCGCCGCCGCCATCGCCATCGTCGCCATCCTGCTCCTGCTGGGCATGCTGATCCGCGTGCTGATGCAGCCGCTGACCACCATGGGCCGCGCCATGGAAGACATCGCCCAGGGCGAAGGCGACCTGACCAAGCGCCTGAAGGTCGCCAGCAACGACGAGTTCGGCGTGCTGGGCAACGCGTTCAACCGCTTCGTGGAGCGCATCCATGAATCCATCCGCGAAGTGGCCTCCACCGCGCGCCAGTTGCACGACGTCTCGCAACTGGTGGTGAATGCCTCCAACTCGTCCATGAGTAATTCCGACGAGCAATCCAACCGCACCAACAGCGTCGCCGCGGCGATCAACGAGCTGGGCGCCGCCGCCCAGGAAATCGCCCGCAACGCCGCCGATGCCTCGCACCACGCCACCGACGCCTCGCACCAGGCCGGTGACGGCCGCCAGGTGGTCGAGCAGACCATCAGCGCGATGAACATGCTGTCGGACAAGATCAGCTCGGCCTGCGCCAACATCGAGTCGCTGAACAGCCGTACGGTGAACATCGGGCAGATTCTGGAGGTGATCAAGGGCATCTCCGAGCAGACCAACCTGCTGGCGCTGAACGCCGCCATCGAAGCCGCCCGCGCCGGCGAGGCGGGTCGTGGATTCGCCGTGGTGGCGGACGAAGTGCGCAACCTCGCCCACCGCGCCCAGGAGTCCGCGCAGCAGATCCAGAAGATGATCGAGGAGCTGCAGATCGGCGCCCGCGAAGCCGTGGATACCATGACCGAAAGCCAGCGCTACAGCCTGGAGAGCGTCGAGATTGCCAACCGCGCTGGCGAGCGGCTGGCCAGCGTCACCCACCGCATCGGCGAGATCGATTCGATGAACCAGTCGGTCGCCACCGCCACCGAAGAGCAGACCGCCGTGGTCGACTCGCTGAACATGGACATCACCGAGATCAACACCCTGAACCAGGAAGGCGTGGAAAACCTCCAGGCCACGCTGCGCGCCTGCGCGGACCTGGAGAACCAGGCAGGCCGCCTGCGCCAGTTGGTGGACAGCTTCCGCATCTGACCGCGGCAGCTATGAAAAAGGCGCCTGCGGGCGCCTTTTTTTGTTCGCGAGCAAGCTCGCTCCTACAGGTCGGGGCGCTTGCTCGCGAACATCCCTGTTGTCTGGTTTCGGGGCGGCACTATCTGCACGATCGCGGGCATGGCCCGCTCACCTCAACGCCGCTTGCTACCGCCCAGCAGCGCGCCCATCAGCCCGCGCACCAACTGCCGACCAATCTGGTTCGCCGCCTGGCGCACCACCGTCTTGCTGACCTGGCTGGCCAGGGAACCGAGGATCTCGCCGGCCATACCGCCGAAGTCGGTGCCTTTCTCCTCCTTCCCCTGAGTCGGCGCCATCTTGTCGTCGGCGCGGCCGGTGAGCTTTTCGTACGCGGACTCACGGTCAATCGGCTGGTCATAACGCCCGGCCAACGGCGAGCGACGGATGACGTCGGCACGCTCGGCATCGGTCAGCGGGCCGATGCGCGACTGCGGCGGCGCCACGGCCACACGCTGGACCATCGCCGGCGTGCCCTTCTCTTCCAGCGTGCCGACCAGCGCCTCGCCGATGCCCAGTTCGGTGAGCACCTTCAGGGCGTCGAACGCCGGGTTCGGGCGGAAGCCATCGGCCACCGCGCGCAGGGATTTCTGCTCTTTGGCCGTGAAGGCGCGCAGGCCGTGCTGGATGCGCAGGCCCAGTTGCGCCAGCACGTCGTCCGGCAGGTCGCTGGGCGACTGGGTGACGAAGTACACGCCCACACCCTTGGAGCGGATCAGCCGCACCACCTGTTCGAGGCGATCCTGCAGGGCCTTGGGCGTGCCGTTGAACATCAGGTGCGCCTCGTCGAAGAACAGCGCGAGGATGGGCTTGTCCGCATCGCCGCGCTCGGGCAGTTGCTCGAACAGCTCGGCCAGCAGCCAGAGCAGGAAGGTGGCGTAGACCTTGGGCGCATCGTGCACCAGCTTGCTGGCATCCAGCAGGTGGATGCGGCCGCGGCCGTCGGCTTCGGGGCGCAGCAGGTCCTCCAGTTGCAGCGCCGGCTCGCCGAAGAAATCTTCTGCGCCCTGCTGCTCCAGCAGCGCCAGGCGCCGCAGCAGCGCCTGGGACGAGGCGGCAGTGAACAGCGCGCGGTCCTCGCCGAGCACTTCCGGGTGTTCCTTGAAGTGGTTGAGCAGCGCCTTGAGGTCCTTCAGGTCGAGCAGCAGCAGGCCTTCGCGGTCGGCCACCTTGAACGCGGCAAACAGCGCAGCCTGCTGGCTCTCGGTCAACTCCAGCAGGTTGGCCAGAAGCAGCGGGCCCATCTCGGACAATGTGGTGCGCAGCGGGTGGCCGGTCTTCCCAGCCACGTCCCAGATACTGACCGGGTAGGCCTGGGGCTTGTAGTTCAGCCAGGGCATGCTGGCGATACGCTCGGCCACCTTGCCCTGCGGGTTGCCAGCGGCGGCAATGCCGCACAGGTCGCCCTTGATGTCGGCGGCGAACACCGCGATACCGGCATCGCTGAAGGATTCGGCGAGGTGCTGCAGCGTCACCGTCTTGCCCGTGCCGGTGGCGCCGGCGATCAGGCCGTGACGGTTGGCGAGCTTCCAGGACTGGCCGACCGGCTGCCCGTCGGGGCCCGCACCGATGATGAGTTGGTTCGTGACTGACATCCGTTGTTCCCCTTCAGTGGGCCTGTCGCAATGAGTGCTTCAACAAGAGTGGCGCGTCCCGCCGCGCTTCGCAATCGACTAGGCCGGGACTTTGAAGACGTGCTTGAGGTAGTGCAGGAAGTTCTCGTCCTTGCACTGCGTCTTGCCAGGCTCGTCGGAAATCTTTGCCACCGGGTGGCCGTTGCAGGCGGTCATCTTCAGCACGATGTTCATCGGCTGTACACCCGGCACATCGCAGGTGAAATGGGTGCCGATGCCAAAGCTGACATCGATCCGCTCGCGCAGCGCGCGGTAGATTTCCAGCGCCCGTGGCAGGTTGAGGCCGTCGGAGAACACCAGGGTCTTGGTCAGCGGGTCGATACCCAGGTGCTCGTAGTGCCGGATGGCCTTTTCCGCCCATTCCAGCGGATCGCCCGAGTCGTGGCGCAGGCCGTCGAAGAGCTTGGCGAAGTACAGGTCGAAGTCCACCAGGAAGGCGTCCATGGTGATGCAGTCAGTCAGGGCGATACCCAGCTGCCCGCGGTACTCACGCACCCAGGCGTCCAGCGCGGCGGCCTGGCTGTCGATCAGCCGAGGGCCGAGCTGCTGATGCGCCATCAGCCACTCATGGGCCATGGTGCCCAGTGGCTTGACGCCCAGCTCCCGCGCCAGGTGTACGTTGCTGGTGCCGACGAAGTGGCCGGGGAAGCCGTCGCGCAGGTCGCGCACCACCGCTTCCTGTACCGGATAGGAGAAGCGCCGGCGGGTGCCGAAGTCGGCCATCTTGAAGCCCGCCAGTTCCTCGGCGCTGGCCTCCTTGCGCAGCCAGTCGAACTTTTCCTGCAGGCGCTCGCGGACCATCGTCAGCGTCGTGCCAGGGTGGCGGTGGCGGTTGCGCACTTCACTGATACTCGCGAGCAGCGGCACCTCGAAGAGAATCACGTGCAGCCACGGCCCTTTCAGGCGCAGGAACAGCTCCTCGTTCTCCACGCCCAGTTGCACATAACGGGGATTGAAGCGGAACAGGCCGAGGAAGCGGATGAAGTCGGGCTTGAAGAACGGGATACGTTCGAGGAAAGCCAGGTCCTGGGGGGAGAAGGACAGCTCCGCCAGGCGCTCGATCTGCTCGCGCAGCGGGTCCAGGTAGGCGCGCAGGTCCTCCTCGTTGCGGCAGCGGAACTCCCACTCCACCTCGGCATTGGGGTAGTTGTGCAGTACCGCCTGCATCATGCTCAGCTTGTAGAAGTCGGTATCCAGCAGGTTCTGCACGATCCGCCGGGAAAATGCGCTGTCGCTCATGCTCATCTCATTGCAGGCTTGAACCGGCAGTCTAAACCCGTCGCCCACAAAAAACCCCGCCGAGGCGGGGTTTCGAGTTGGAATCAGAAATCAGCGTGCTTTGCTCTGCGTCATCCCGAACAGGAAGAGCAGCAGGTCGTCATCCGGGCGGATGTCCTGTTGCTTGGCGCGCAGGTTGGGCGGCATCGGGCAGCTGTCCAAGCCGCCTTTTCCGGAAATGACCGAAGGCCCCGGCTCATGCCAGGCCGCCGCCGCCAGGGTCGCCACCCCGAGCGCGCCAACGAGGAGCAAACCTCGCGTAATTTCTAACTTCATGTCTGCAACCCTTTGATGGCGCTGCCAAACGCCGCTTGGTAACCATAGACAAAGGCCTGCCATTGCGCCTCTGTCCACGACGAGCGGCGTTTTACCTGGCGAAGATCGTGACGCGCGGCACGCTGGGCGCTGAAGCGCTGGCGAGCCTTTTCCATGTCAATCAGGGCCACTTCGATCTTCTCGCCGTCCACCTTCACGAACACATGCTTGAGGTAGAGGCAGCCATGCTGCCAGCGACCGGCGTTAAGTTTTGCAAGGGTACTACCGTAATGTTGCAGAATTCTTTGGTGCAGGGCTTCACCCCAGCGCTCCTGGTCGCCACGGGCGTAGCAGTCTTCCAGGCTGGTGAAACCGTCCAGGGATTCGGTGACCAGCAGCGCCTGCCACTCGCCATCGACCTTGCGGCAACCGGCGTAGACCAGCGTCGGCACCTTCACGCCCAGCGCTTCGGCGGCCTTGAGGGCGTTACGCTCGCGAATGGCGGTCGGATAACCGAAGGGATGCAGCAGGTCACGGTAGATGTGACCCATCTGCTGCTTGCGATAGAGCATGCGGCCGTCGGAGGTCAGGACTCGCTGCACGCCGCTTTCGCCGCCGCGCCGACGGTTGGGTTCCTCGACCCACTTGCCGGGCACCTGGAGCCAACGGTCGATGGCGTTCTCACCGGAAATTTGCTGCAGCGAAGCCAGATCAACGGCCATCCATCACTCCTTACGCAGAATGTAGACCCGCCACATGTGTACGAGCGGGACGAAATCAATGTGATCCTGGACCTTGAAACCAGCCTGGCGGAACTCCGCCTCGATGGTCTTGGCGGGAATCACGAAGCGGTTCTGGTAAGCGTGTTTCTTGCGATTCGACTCGGCGCGAGCACGTTTCCAGGACTTGAAGTTGCCATCGACCCACATCGACAGGATCACCGAATCACGGGTTACGCGGTGAAATTCGCGCAACATCGTCAAACGATCGTCAGATTCGCCGATATGGTGCATCAGGCGCATCGAGAAGATGCTATCGACGGCGCTGTCGGGCAGATCAATGGCAAACGCGGAAGTCTGCAAAGGTCGGACGCGTTTTACAACCTCATTCGGTTGACCCGCGCAGGCTACGGCAATCATGTCCGGGGAATTGTCCGCCCCGATGATCACCCGGTTCTCCTTTTCGGCCAGCATCGGCCAGAAGCGCCCGGCGCCGCACGGCAGGTCGAGAACCAGGTTGGGCTGGCCGGCAAGCTTGAGAGCCTGGCGGGCGACTTGGACATCGCGCCAGTGGGAAAGTTTCCGGGAGAGTCCGGCCTGGTGCTTGCGCAGGTAACGCTCTGCGTGCTGGCGGTCGTACTTTTGAGAGAACTCCAGGTCGACGGGTTTTTCAGTCATCGGATATTTACCTTTCCCGAATTCAGGGCGAACGATACAAACCAGCCTGTCACAGCCGGGTCATGCACTTGTGAAGTTTTCGTCAAACGATGGCTAGGCGAACTTCGAAGCGACAGCCATGGGGCTCGGCCGGACGCAGCGTGACGTCCCAACCTTCGGAGGCGCAGATCCGCTTGACCAGCGACAACCCCAGGCCAAGCCCCTCACCACGCGGGTTCTGGCCACGCACGAACGGCTGGAAGACGCGCTCGCGCTGTTCTTCAGGGATGCCGGCACCGGTGTCTTCGACCCAGAATCCGTTCGGTCCAAGTTGTAAGCGGATGCTGCCGCTTTCGGTGTAATGCATGGCATTGCGCAATAAATTGCTCATCACCGAGCGCAGGAAAGGCGCGTTGAATTGGCCGGGCATCTCCTGACCAACGTCATACTCCAGCGTCAGGCCTTTTGCCTCGATCGGACCACGCCACTGTGCGACCAACTCGTCGCCGATCTGCCGCAACCCGGCCTGGGAAACGATGGCCATGTCCTTGCGCTGAGCGCGGGCCAGCATCAGGAAGGTCTGCACCAGGTCACGCATCTCTTCGCAGGCACTGTTCATGCGAGCCAGCTGGGCGCGCGCCCGCGGGCTGAGACCCGGCTCTTCCGCGAGCAATTCGGAGCTGGTGGCGATCACCATCAACGGCGTCCGCAGTTCGTGGCTGACGTCACTGGTGAAGAGTTTCTCCCGGGTCAGCACATCGTGTAGCCGCCCCATGGCGTAATCGAAGGCTGCCGCCAGTTCGCCTACCTCATCGTTGGCGTAATCCGGCGACATCGGCGGCGCCAGCTCCAGCAACTGGTCGCGATGGCGAACCTGGCGCGCCAGGCGCGACACCGGCTCCATGACCTTGCGCGCCAGCAGCCAGCCCAGCAGCCCGGACAAGGCCAGGCTGAGCACATAGCCGGTCACGACGGCAGCGTAGAGAATCTGCTCGCGCGCCTCGAAATCGCTCTGGTCCTGCAGCAGGACGAAGCGGCGACCGTCAATATCACGCGCCAGCGCATGGAACGACAGCTCGCCGTCAAACACCTCATGGAAACCAGTATCCAGCCGGCGCAAGGCTGGCGGCATGGCGTAGACACCCGCGCCATCGCTGATGAAGAAACGCATGCCTGGGTCTAGCTTGGGAGCCTGGCCGTTGCCCAGGTCCTCATTGATGATGCGGTCCAGTTCGCCGCCCAGGTCGCGGGAGATCAGACGTTCCTCGACGATGTGGACAACGCCGACGATTCCCACCGAGAACAGGCCACCAACGGCGGCGGTCATGAGTACGAAGGCAAAGACAATCCGTCGGGAAAGGCTCTGCTTATACTCCATGCGCTTCCTCCGCCAGCTTGTAGCCGACGCCGTGCACGGTATGCAGCAGGGAGGAACCGAAGGGCTTGTCGATCACTTGGCGCAACTGGTGAACGTGGCTGCGCAGGCTGTCGCTGTCGGGGCAGTCGTCGCCCCACACGGCCTCCTCGAGTACATCGCGGCGCACCACGTGCGGGCTCTTCTGCATCAGTACGGCGAGCAGCTTGAGGCCGATGGGGTTGAGCTTGAGCGGCTTGCCGGCGCGGTTCACTTCGAGGGTGTCGAGGTTGTAGCTCAGGTCAGCGACCTGCAGCTCGCGTCGGCCCCCGCCCTGGCTGCGGCGCAGCACCGCTTCGATGCGGGCGGCCAGCTCGGAGAGTGCGAAGGGCTTGAGCAGGTAGTCGTCGGCGCCGGAGCGGAAGCCCTGCAGGCGGTCGTCCAACTGGTCACGGGCGGTGAGCATGATTACCGGGGTGTCGCGGCGCGCGTCTTCGCGCAGGCGACGGCACAGGGTGAAGCCATCCAGCCCCGGCAGCATCACGTCCAGTACGATCAGGTCGTAATGGGAGGTCGCCGCCAGGTGCAATCCGGACAGGCCGTCCTGGGCGCAATCCACCGTGTAGCCCTTGAGGCCCAGGTAGTCGGCCATATTGGCCAGGATGTCCCGATTGTCTTCAACCAACAGAATACGCATGTGCTCTCCTTTCGCGAACAGCACTCTAGCCTAACTGGCTTAAATGGAACTTAAACGCCTTTGACGGATTTTTCACACTTGTTCGCAGTGACACGGTAGCACTGCCGCGCTTCCCGAGGCCTGCCGGCGTCTCTTTCAGCAAGGCCTAGCGGCCCATCAGCGCGTGAACAGACCAGAGTCCGGCCAAGGTCATCAACAGGGAGCCGGCAAGGTGCGTGGCCACGGTGCCCATCGCCCAGGCCAGCCGGCCCTGCTGCAGCAGCACGACGACTTCGGCCGAGAAGGTGGAGAAGGTGGTGAGACCACCGCAGAAACCGGTGATGATCAGCAATCGCCATTCTGGCGCCAGGCCCGGCGTGTTGGCGAAGAAGGCGATGGCCGCGCCGATGATGTAGCCGCCGACCAGATTGGCGACCACCGTCCCCGGCGGCATGGAAGGCAGGAGGGTATTGAGCTTGAGCCCGAGCACCCAGCGCAGTAGAGCGCCGAGAGCGGCTCCGAGGGAGACGGCGAGAATCGATTTCCACATGGTCCTGTCCTGGGGAAGGTGTTTTGGACAGGCTGCAGGCGAGCGCCTACGCGCCTTTCCAGGTCAATGCGTAGGCATCATCAGCCACAAGGGCGGTTGAAGGAGGAATGCCATCTCCTGCGACGGATACTGGCATATCCGGCGCCCATGAAAAAGCCCCGCCTAGGCGGGGCTTTTTCGTACAGCAGGTGCCGGGTGGCTTACATCATGCCGCCCATGCCGCCCATGCCGCCCATGTCCGGCATGGCCGGAGCAGCCTTGTCGTCAGCCACTTCGGCAACCATCGCCTCGGTGGTGACCATCAGGCCGCCGATGGAAGCAGCAGCTTGCAGAGCCGAACGGGTGACCTTGGCCGGATCGAGAATACCCATCTCGATCATGTCGCCGTACACACCGGTAGCAGCGTTGTAGCCGAAGTTGCCCGAACCTTGCTTGACCTTGTCGACTACCACGCTCGGCTCGTCGCCGGAGTTGGCAACGATCTGGCGCAGCGGAGCTTCAACGGCGCGACGCAGCAGAGCGATACCGACGTTCTGGTCTTCGTTGTCGCCCTTCAGGCCTTCGATGGCTTGCAGAGCACGAACCAGAGCGACGCCGCCGCCAGGAACCACGCCTTCTTCCACCGCAGCACGGGTAGCGTGCAGGGCGTCTTCAACGCGGGCTTTCTTCTCTTTCATCTCGACTTCGGTGGCAGCGCCAACCTTGATCACGGCAACACCGCCGGCCAGCTTGGCCAGACGCTCTTGCAGCTTCTCACGGTCGTAGTCGGAGGAAGTCTCTTCGACCTGCTTGCGGATCTGCAGAACGCGAGCTTCGATGTCGGCTTGAGCGCCAGCGCCATCGATGATGGTGGTGTTTTCTTTGCTCAGAACCACGCGCTTGGCGTTACCCAGGTGCTCCAGGGTGGCGCCTTCCAGGCTCAGACCGACTTCTTCGGAGATGACGGTACCGCCGGTCAGGATGGCGATGTCCTGCAGCATGGCCTTGCGGCGGTCGCCGAAGCCCGGAGCCTTGACGGCTGCAACCTTGACGATGCCACGCATGTTGTTGACGACCAGGGTAGCCAGGGCTTCGCCTTCGACGTCTTCAGCCACGATCAGCAGCGGACGGCCGGCTTTGGCAACGGCTTCCAGGACCGGCAGCATTTCGCGGATGTTGGAGATCTTCTTGTCGACCAGCAGCAGCAGCGGGCCGTCGAGCTCGGCCACCATGGTGTCCGGCTTGTTGATGAAGTAGGGGGACAGGTAGCCGCGGTCGAACTGCATGCCTTCTACGACGGACAGTTCGTTTTCCAGGCCCGAGCCTTCTTCAACGGTGATCACGCCTTCTTTACCGACTTTTTCCATGGCTTCGGCAATGATGTTGCCGATGGAGTCGTCGGAGTTGGCGGAGATGGTGCCCACCTGGGCAATGGCCTTGGTGTCAGCGCAGGGCTTGGCCAGGTCTTTGAGCTGAGCAACGATAGCGATGGTCGCCTTGTCGATGCCGCGCTTCAGATCCATCGGGTTCATGCCGGCAGCGACGGCTTTCAGGCCTTCGTTGACGATGGCCTGGGCCAGAACGGTAGCGGTGGTGGTGCCGTCACCGGCAGCGTCGTTGGCCTTGGAGGCAACGTCTTTCACCAGCTGAGCGCCCATGTTCTCGAACTTGTCTTTGAGTTCGATTTCCTTGGCGACGGAAACGCCGTCCTTGGTGATGGTCGGAGCGCCGAAGCTCTTGTCCAGGATGACGTTACGGCCTTTCGGGCCCAGGGTCGCTTTCACAGCGTCGGCCAGGACGTTTACGCCGACCAGCATTTTCTTGCGAGCGGAATCGCCGAACTTAACTTCTTTGGCAGCCATGTTCTGTTTCCTCTAAATCGAATTCGGTGGGGAGTGGACGGACTGAAATCAGTCTTCCAGGACGGCGAGGATCTCGGACTCGCCCATCACCAGCAGTTCTTCGCCGTCGACCTTGATGGCGTTGCTGCCGGAGTACGGACCGAAGACCACCTTGTCACCGACCTTCACGGCCAGAGCGCGAACTTCGCCGTTGTCCAGGACACGGCCGGCACCAACAGCGACCACTTCACCGCGGTTCGGCTTCTCGGCGGCGGAACCCGGCAGCACGATGCCGCCTGCGGTCTTGGTCTCTTCCTCGCTGCGACGGATGACGACGCGGTCATGCAGAGGACGAAGCTTCATAGTCGTAACTCTCCCAAACTGTGATTTCCAACGGCCAGATCGATGCCCGGCAGGTTTTATTGAATCCGGCGGTGCCGGTTTGCGTCCCGGCTGGCGAGACGCGTAAAGAGCAGCCTGTCCAACTGACAGGGACCTTGCGGTGACCGGTACATAAGGTCGCTACAAGGCATTTCAAGGGTGTGACCAAAAAAAATTTGCTAACGGAGGGTGCTCCAGGCGGTCGAAGCCGCCCGAAACTCAACGCAGGCGGTCGCGGTCTTCCTCGCGGCGCTGGTACTCGCCTTCGATCACGCTGGGACCACTGCGTTGCTGGGCCGCCGGATCATCGGCGAAGGCCCGGCGACGCTCGGCCTGTTCCTGCATGCGCTGACGCACGCGGCCAAGCATCAGGCGGCGAGTGAAGGGGATCAGGCAAAGCAGGCCGAAGACATCGCTGATAAAGCCCGGCAGCATCAGCAGACCACCGCCCAGGGCGATGACCAGGCCTTCGAGCATTTCCTGCTCGGGCAGCTCACCGCGATTCAGGCGCTCACGGGCACGCAGCGCGGTGGCGACGCCAGCGACGCGCAGCACGGCGGCGCCGATGAAGGCGCCGGCGATAATCAGCAGCAGGGTCCAGCCCACGCCGATCACGCTGCCGACCTTGATCATCACGGCCAGCTCGATCAGCGGGAATAGAAGAATCAGGAAAAGAGGAACTCGCATCGATATTTCCTTGGCGGGGCGTTTGCCCAGATAACAGGCAAGGTGGCGACGCCCCGCGCCGATTTCAAGGGAATGCTCAGGCCTGGATGACTTCATTCCCCGGCCAGGCGTCCGCCTTGGCCAGTTGCACGAGTGCCTGGCGAACCGCGCCGGGATTGCCGCACGGCGCTGGGAACGGCAACCAATGCAGGCCCTGGCCAATGCGCAGGTGGAAACCTTCAGTATCAATTCCCGCCATCTGCGGGCCCTTGCCGGCAGGCAACCCGGCCAGTTCGACGTAGTGCTCGATGGCATTGGCATGGTCGCTGTTCATGTGCTCGACCATGCTCTTTTCTGCCTCGCCGATGAAGGGATTGGCCAGCGGCACGCTGTCCGCACCCAGCCAATGGATGTCACCGAAGCCGCCGATAAACCGCCACTGCACCGGCTCCAGCACCCAGAAATCGAAGTCGTGGACGATATGGTAGTCCTGCGAGCCGGGGAAATAACGGTAGTAGCGCTCGGCGGCGCCAGCGATGGCATCGACGTCTTCGATCAGCAGTGCCTCGGCCAGCAGGGTCAGGCGACCGGCGGCCTGGATGTCGTCGACACCGCGCTCGCCGATCAGCAGCGAGCACTTGCCGTCCATCTGCAGGTTATGGGTGTGCTGGGCAATGCGGCTGATCAGGATCAGCGGGCGCCCCGCCTGGTCCAGGCAGTAGGGCACCACGGAGCCGAAGGGGAATCCAGGCCACTTCTTCGAATGGGTGGAGAGGACGCCGCGGTATTCCTTGAGCAGCAGTTCTCGGGCATGCTTGGCAGCTTTCACGCTCAACTTATGACTCCTCGCAAAGAATCCGTCGTAAACGGACGGGCAGGACTGACTCTGTGCACAGCTGCCGGCGGGGCCTTTCACCAGAAACTGTTCGTGGGGTTGTTCCGATGCAATTGAAAGACAAGGTCATCATCATCACCGGTGGCTGCCAGGGCCTGGGCCGCGCCATGGGCGAGTACCTCTCCGGCAAGGGCGCGCGCGTCGCGCTGGTTGACCTCAATGCCGAAAAACTGGACGAAGCCGTGACCGCCTGCAAGGCCGCAGGTGGTGACGCCCGCGCCTACATCTGCAACGTCGCCAATGAAGAACAGGTTACCCACATGGTGGCCCAGGTCGCCAGCGACTTCGGCGCCATCAATGGCCTGGTCAACAATGCCGGCATCCTGCGCGACGGTCTGACCATCAAGGTCAAGGACGGCGAGCTGAGCAAGATGAGCCTGGCCCAGTGGCAGGCGGTGATCGACGTCAACCTGACCGGCGTGTTCCTCTGCACCCGCGAAGTGGCGGCAAAGATGATCGAACTGAAGAACGAAGGCGCGATCGTCAACATTTCCTCCATCTCCCGTGCCGGCAACATGGGCCAGGCCAACTACTCCGCGGCCAAGGCCGGCGTGGCTGCCGACACCGTGGTGTGGGCGAAGGAACTGGCACGCTACGGCATCCGCGTGGCGGGCGTGGCGCCCGGCTTCATCGAGACCGACATGGTCGCCAGCATGAAACCCGAGGCCCTGGAGAAGATGACCGCCGGCATTCCGCTCAAGCGCCTGGGCAAGCCGCTGGAAATCGCTCACTCGGTGGCTTACATCCTCGAGAACGACTACTACACCGGCCGCGTGCTGGAACTGGACGGCGGCCTGCGTCTGTAATCCGCCCGCCCATGAAAAAGCCCCGCCAGGTGCGGGGCTTTTTTGTGCTTTTTGTAGGAGCGAGCTTGCTCGCGAACTCTTTCTCGGCGGCACCGGTGCCATGCGGTTCGCGAGCAAGCTCGCTCCTACACGCCGGGGCGGCTTACCAGCCGACACCCAGGCCAACGGTGTAGCGACGCTCGTTGACGTCGCCGTCGTTGCCGCTGAGCTTGTCCCACTCGGCCTTTAGGCTCAGGGACGCCCAAGAGGTGAGTTTGTAGCGGATGCCCGCCTCGCTCTCCAGCTCGTACTCCACATTGGACTCCAGCGGCTTGCTGACCTCGCCGTTGGTGAACAGCTCGAACTGCTTGGCCAGCAGGTAGCGGTTGTAGTCCCACTTCAGGCTGGTGCTGTAGAAGTGCGACTTCTCGTCGTCGACGAACTCGTAGTCGTTGCGGTTGACCAGCGTGGCCAGGGAGAACGCGCCCAGTTCGTTGTCCCAGAACTGGTAGCCCGGGCCGGTACCAATGGTGCGCTTCTTCTGCAGGTCTTCGATCCAGTCGCGCTTGTACTGCGCCTGCCCTTGCCAGAACCAGTGCTCGTCGAGGAAGCGGTCGAGGGCGTACTGGGCCGAGTAGTTGTCCGTACTGACCTGGTTGTCCTTCTTCTCGCGGTTGTATTCGCCCTGCAGGTTGTGACGCCAGCGACCGTGGCGGGCATTGGTCTTGAAGTCGATGTCGTAGTCCTCGACATCGTTCTCGGCCTGCTTGTGGTCCAGGGAAAAGTCGACGTTACCGGTCCACACCCAGTCTTCCAGGATCGGCTTGGGCGGCATCATCTGTTCGATCTTCGCCAGCTCAACGGTCTTCGCCTCGCCGTTGACCAGCGTGACCTTGCCGTCTTCCGACGCCTTGATGCCCTTGGAGTGCTCGCCAGTCTCCTCGTCGTACTTCACCAACAAATTCTGGTCGGTCTCCAGCGTCTTGATCTTGTCCCACTTCAGTGTGATCTCTCCGCCATAGTCGGTCGCCAGCAGCAGCTTGCCGCCGTCGAACAGCCTGATGGTGCCAGTGAGGCGGTCACCGTTCTTCAACCAGACGGTATCGGCAAGGGCGGACAGGGAACAGGAGGCAAGGGCGATGGACAGTAGGGCTCTGGGCAACATGAGTCGAATTCAACTGGATTAGGTGGGCAAAAAGCCGGGCATTATCCAGATACCCGACACTAGAGCAACGACTGACCGACCCAGTTGCAGGGAGTTCACCATGACTGACAGATGGACCTTAGGAACCAGCTGACTTGTCAGACTTGCGACAACCGATATCCTGAGCGTCAGCCCCTCTGCCACGGTGCATTCGATGCCCAGGTCCAAGCCCCCGGCCAGCCCCCCCGCTTCCGATCTCGGACTGGAAAGCCTGCAGGTGCGCCGCGAGGCGATCTTCCTGGTGATTGCCCAGGTGCCGGAAGGCTGCGTCATCACCTACGGCGATGTCGCCCGCCTCGCTGGCCTGGGCCGCTCAGCGCGGCTCGTCGGGCGCATCCTCAGCCAGTTGCCGGAGGGCACGCGGCTGCCCTGGCACCGGGTTATCGCCGCCGGCGGGCGGATCAGCCTGCCCATTGGCACCGTCTCGGGTAACGAGCAGCGCGCACGATTGCGTGCGGAGGGTGTCAGAATCCATAACGATCGGGTGGACATACGTCGGCACGGCTGGCCTAGCGGCGAGCAGTCCTAGTAAAGTTCGCGAGAATTTTTGACCTGCTGGAAAACACCCCATGAAAGAGCACTCCTGGCGAGAGGCATGGATTGCCTACAAGTCTCCCGCCAGCCTCGCGCTTTTGCTGCTGGGATTCGCCGCCGGCCTGCCCTACATGCTGGTGCTCTCCACCCTCTCGGTGTGGTTGCGTGAAGCGGGTGTCGCTCGGGAAACCATCGGATTCGCCAGCTGGATCGGGCTGGTGTATGCCTTCAAGTGGGTCTGGTCGCCCATGCTCGACCAGTGGCGCCTGCCCTTCATCGGCCGGCTGGGCCGTCGCCGCTCGTGGCTGCTGTTTTCCCAGGGGCTGATCGCCATCGGCCTGCTTGGCATGGCGCTGTGCAACCCGCAATCGCACCTGAACTGGCTGATCGCGCTGGCGATGGTGGTGGCCTTCGCCTCCGCCACCCAGGATATCGCCATCGACGCCTACCGCCTGGAAATCGCCGAGAACACCCGTCAGGCTGCGCTCGCCGCCTGCTACATGACCGGCTACCGGGTTGCCGTGCTGTTTGCCACCGCCGGCGTACTGTTCCTCGCCGAATGGGCCGGCTCCAGTGCCCTGCACTACAGCCAGTCGGCCTGGGCGCTGACCTATGCGGTGTGCTCCCTGGCCATCCTGCCCGGCCTGATCACCACGCTGCTGATGAAAGAGCCGCCGGTGAACGTGCAGCCGCAGGCCGGCAGTTCGGCCTTCGCCTTCAACCACCAGCTGCTCTCGGTGCTGACCCTGCTGGTGCTGCTGATCTCCGTGCCGGCGATGCTCACCGCGCTGACCGCTCAGGCCTGGCCGCGCGCTGCGTTGTACGCGATCTTCATTGGCGTGTGCATGACGCCCCACGGCCGCCGGCAGATCCGCCCGGTGCGCGAGCTGCTGTCGAAGGTACGCCGCCCGTTGTTGCTGGCCGTGCACGGTCGCGGCCTGCCGCAGTTCGATTTCGTCCACCAGGCCGTCTCGGTGATCGTGCTGATCATCCTGCTGGTCACCGGCACTGCGTTCATCAACATGACCGAGGCCGGCAAGTGGTGGCTGGCCATCCTCTACCTGCTGATCGCCTTGAGCTGCATCTCCGCCCCCGGCCGCCTGCTGATGGCACCGGTGCTGACGCCCATCACCGAGTTCGTCCGCCGCTACCGCTGGCAGGCGCTGCTGCTGCTCGGGTTGATCTCCACCTATCGCATGTCCGACACCGTCATGGGCACCATGGCCAGCGTGTTCTACATCGACATGGGCTTCTCCAAGGACACCATCGCCACCGTCAGCAAGCTGTTCGGCGTGGTGATGACCCTGGTCGGCGCGGCGGCCGGCGGCGTGCTGATCGCCCGCTTCAGCATCCTGCCGATCCTGTTCATCGGCGGCGCGGCTTCGGCTGGGACCAACCTGCTGTTCGCCATGCTGGCGCAGATGGGCGCGATCGACGACCCACACCTGATGGGCCAGAACGTCTTCGCGATGCTCAAGGTGCTGGAGCCCCACGTCACCATGCTGGTGGTGACCATCATGCTCGACAACTTCAGCGGCGGCCTCGCCACCTCGGCCTTCGTCGCCTACCTGTCGAGCCTGACCAACCTGAAGTTCTCCGCGACCCAGTACGCCATGCTCAGCTCCACCATGCTGCTATTGCCGCGCTTCATCGGCGGCTATTCCGGCGCCATGGTCGAGGGCATGGGTTACGAGCGGTTCTTCTTCTTCACCGCCCTGCTGGGCGTGCCCACGCTGCTGCTGATCGGTTGGCTGTGGCTGCGCCGCAAGAACGACATGACCAACGGCGCCGCCGAGGAACCTTCGGAAGCGCCCGCGCAACACCCCAGCGCGGAACGTCACTGAACCCTGGCCAAACAACGGCCCCATGAAACGGCGCCCATGAAAAAGGCCGGCAAATGCCGGCCTTTTTCGTTCAGCGTGAAGAATCATTCCGCCAGGACGGAATCCTCCTCGCCCTTGACCACGCGCACCACCTTGTTCGGCGCCAGGTCGATACCGGCATCGCGCAGGCGCTGGCGCACCTGCTCGTTGAGCATGAAGGTGATGGCCCAGTAGTCGGAGTTGGCAGTCCACAGGCGCAGCGACAGGGTCACCGAGTTTTCACCAAGGCCCGCGACCACCACCACCGGCGCAGGCGACTTGAGCACGCGCGAATCCTCGGCCAGCTCCTTGAGAATGGCGCGGGCGCCATCCAGGTCGGCATCGAAGGCCAGCTTCACGTCGAAGGTCACCTGGCGCGTGGTCTGGGTCGAGGTGTTGGTGATGATGCCGTTGGACAGCGCGCCGTTGGGGACGATCACGGTGCGGTTGTCGCCGGTGCGCAGCACGGTATGGAAGATCATGATGTTGTCCACGGTGCCGGACACGCCCTGGGCTTCGATCCAATCGCCGATCTTGAACGGGCGGAACAGCAGGATCAGCACGCCGCCAGCAAAGTTCGACAGGCTGCCCTGCAACGCCAGACCAATCGCCAGGCCGGCGGCGCCGATGGCGGCGACGAAGCTGGTGGTCTGGATGCCGATCATCGAGGCCACGCTGACCATCAGCAGGATCTTCAGGATGATGTTCACCATGCTGCCGATGAAGCCTTGCAGCGTCTTGTCCACGTGCTTGGTGGACAGCAACCCGCCCACACGACGGGTGAACAGGTTGATCACCCACCAACCGATCAGCAGAGTCAACAGCGCCAGTACGGCATTGCCCAGGTAGGTCAGGGCTATCGGAGTCCAGGCCTCCGCACTGTTCATGATCTGCTCGTAATTCATATCCATGGATGCAGGCCCCTTGTCTATTGCCATTCCAAAAACAAAACCGCCATGGCAAGCCATGGCGGTCGGGAGTTCGCCGAGCGACTCTATTACTGCGACGTCACTCGGGCGATGAGGTTCCGCAGCTCTTATGGACGAGCGTGCATCAGTCGCGGAAATTATTGAATTGCAGCGGCATGCCCAGGGACTCGCCGCGCAGCAGCGCGATGGCTTCCTGCAGGTCGTCACGCTTCTTGCCGGTGACGCGTACCTGCTCGCCCTGGATGGCGGCCTGTACCTTGAGCTTCTTGTCCTTGATCAGGGCGACGATCTTCTTCGCCAGATCCTTGTCGATGCCCTCGCGGAAGTCGACTTCCTGCTTGACCACCTTACCGGAGGCAAAGGAGTCCTTGATCTCCATGCACTGTGCGTCAATCTTGCGTTTGACCAGGCTGGAGCGAAGAATGTCGAGCATCTGCTCGAGCATGAAATCCGCCTCGGCGGTCAGGGTGATGGACTTTTCCTTGGCCTCGAAGCTGCACTTGCCCTTCAGGTCGAAACGGCGGTCCAGTTCCTTGGTGGCGTTATCCAAGGCGTTGGTCAGTTCGTGTTTGTCCAGTTCGGACACCACGTCGAACGAAGGCATGACATCTCTCCAGATGGACGGCGCGATGCGGTTCACAGTCAGCATCGAGCCTGGCTTGACGATAAAAATGCGCGGTCATTATAACTGACAGACAAGACTGCGCCCGGCCTCTGACACTGAGAGTCGGCATTTCCCACTCGTTTGCGAGACATTCCTTTCCATGCCAACCAACCATCTCAGCATTCTGGTGGTCGACGACGCCAAGTTCTCCAGCGCCATGATCGGCCGCGCGCTGAGTCAGGCCGGCTATCAGAACGTGCGCTTCGCCAGCAGCGCCAGCGAAGCGCTCGACCTGCTGGAAAAGGAGCCGGTGAGCGTCCTGCTCGCCGACTGGCTGATGCCCGAGATGGACGGCCTGGAGCTGACCGCGCGGGTACGCCAGCTCGACGAGAGCGGCGACCACTACACCTACATCATCCTGCTCACCGGCAAGGAGGGCGACAACGCCCTGGCCGAGGCCTTTGACCGTGGCGTGGACGACTTCGTCAGCAAGTCGTCGATGAACGAACAACTGGTTCCCCGCGTGCTGGCCGCGGACCGCCTGAGCAATACGCTGCAGCGCCTGCTGATGGAAAACCGCCTGCTCACCGAGAACATCACCAGCCTGGAAGAGCGCAACCTGGTGGACAGCGCCACGGGCCTGGGCAACCAGCGCTACCTGAAGCAGAAGCTGGCCGACAGCATCCGTCAGGTGGAATCCCGAGGCGGCGCAGTGTGCTACATGCTGATCGGTCTGCCGGAGCTGGCCGAACTGGGCCAGAAGCACGGCCAGTCGTTCCAGAACGAACTGCTCCACGGGGTCGCCCGCCGTCTGCAACAGCTTGTGCGACCGCTGGATGTACTGGCGCGCATCGACGGCCAGCACTTCGCCCTGATCACCCTGCTCGAAGACCTGCAGGAGTGCTCTCCCAGCAGCTTCCGCCGCCTGCACGAAGGTCTGAACCTCAAGGCATTCAAGACCAGTGAAGGTTTCATCACCCTCAAGGCCGGCATCAGCCTGGTGGGCCTGGACGCCAAGGCGCTACCCCTGGAAGTCGAACAGGTGATGCAGCAGGGACGCGCGCTGCTGCCCGACGCCTTCGCCAGTGGACGAATCAACGCCAGCCGCCTGACCGGCCTGCGCTAAACTTCGCGGTAAGCCCCCGACCCGCGAAGTTCTCCCCATGACCTGGACCATCCTCGGCGCCGGCAGCCTCGGTTGCCTGTGGGCCGCCCGCCTGTCCCGCGCCGGCCTGCCAGTGCGCCTGCTGTTGCGCGACCGCCAGCGCCTCAACGCCTATCGCGCCCTCGGCGGCGTCACCCTGGTGGAAGACGGCCGCGAGAGCCTCTACCCCATTCCAGCGGAAACCGCCGGCCAGGGTGCGCCGATCCAGCGCCTGCTGCTCGCCTGCAAGGCCTACGACGCCGAATCCGCCGCCGCCAGCGTGGCCGCCCGTCTGGCCCCCGGCGCCGAGCTGATCCTGCTGCAGAACGGCCTGGGCAGCCAGCAGGCAGTCAGCGCCCACCTGCCGCGCGCCCGTTGCCTGTATGCCTCCAGCACTGAAGGCGCCTTCCGTGAATCCGACTTCCGCGTGGTGTTCGCCGGTCACGGCCAGACCTGGCTGGGCGACGAACAGGGCGGCCCGGAGCCGGCCTGGCTGGCCGACCTGCGCCGCGCCGAGATTCCCGTGCAGTGGAGCGGCGACATCCTCGAACGCCTTTGGCGCAAGGTCGCGCTGAACTGCGCGATCAACCCGCTCACCGTGTTGCACCAATGCCGCAACGGCGAGCTGGCCAGCCATCTCAGCGAGGTTGCCGGGCTCTGCGACGAGCTGGGCCAACTGCTCCATGCCGCTGGCTACTCCGCCGCCGCACGGGAACTGCAGGGCGATGTAGAGCGGGTGATCACCGCCACTGCGGCGAACTTCTCCTCCATGTACCAGGACGTCGCCAAAGGCCGGCGCAGCGAGATCGCCTACCTGCTTGGCCACGCCTGCCGCGAAGGTGATCGCCTGCATCTGGCACTGCCGCAACTGCGCGCCCTGCACGAGCGCCTGCGCGCCTACCTGGTAGCGCGCGGATTGCCCGACACCTGATCGCGGGCTACCCTGCCCGCCTCTCCTGTTTTTCCAAGAAAGCGCCCATGCCTTCACCCATGAACCTGCGCCAGCGCCTGGAAGACCTGCCGGTCGGCCAGAAGATTCTCGCCGCCCTGCTGGTGCTGCTGGCGACCGTCATGCTGGTGGCCAACCTCGCCTTCATCAGTGCGGCCTACTGGATTTCCCAGGACAGCGTGGCGCCCCAGGCCCTGCAGACCATCGGCCGGCTGATCGCCAACCCGGCGCTCAGCGAACCGGCTCTGTCTTCGCCAACCCAGGCCCAGGTGCTACTGCGCCAACTGGACGACTACCAGCCGCTGCGAGCCGCCGCGCTCTACGACAGCGATGGCGAGCGCATCGCCCAGACACCAAGCAACGGCCCCATCGCCCTGCCCGAGCGCCTCGATCACCTGGAGCGCTGGCGCCAGCACGAGTACCGCCTCAATGCCCTGTTCGAGCTACCCCAGGCCGGCCGCAACAGCGGCTATCTGCTGCTGGTAGCCAGCAGCGAGCTGCCCGGCGCCTTCTACACCGGCACCCTCACCGCCAGCCTGGTGATCCTCGCCGTCTCGGTGCTGCTCTGGTTGCTGATCGCCCAACAGATCAGGCGCCTGATCACCCGGCCGATCCGCAGCCTCGAAGAGCTCTCGCGCCAGGTCACCCGCGAAGAGAACTATGCCCTGCGAGCCGAACGCGGCAACGCCGACGAGATCGGCCGCCTGGCCGACGCCTTCAACACCATGCTGACCCGCATCGAGGCCCGCGAGCAGCAGCTCAAGCGCGCCCGCGACGATGCCCAGGAGGCCGTGGAACAGGCCCAGTCGCTGGCCGAGGAAACCCGCCGCTCGAACCGCAAGCTGGAACTGGAAGTCCAGGTGCGCAGCAAGATCGAGAAGAAGCTCACCGGCTTCCAGCACTACCTCAACAGCATCATCGACTCCATGCCGTCGGCACTGATCGCAGTGGACGAGCAGCTCTATGTCACCCAGTGGAACCAGGAAGCCAGCCAACTCTCCGGCACCAGCCTGGACGACGCGGTGAACCAGCCGGTGTTCCTTGCCTTCCCGTCGCTCAAACCCTTCCTGCCGCAGCTCACCCGCGCCGCCGAGCAGCACAAGGTCGAGCGCGTCGAACGCGTCACCTGGGCCCTTACTGATGCGCCGCGCCACTACGCCCTGACCTTCTACCCGCTGATGGGCGGTACCGGCCGTGGCGCGGTGATCCGCATCGACGACATCACCGACCGCCTGGGCATGGAAGAGATGATGGTGCAGTCGGAGAAAATGCTCTCCGTCGGCGGCCTCGCCGCCGGCATGGCCCATGAGATCAACAACCCGCTGGGCGCCATCCTGCACAACGTGCAGAACATCCGCCGGCGCTTGTCACAGGACCTGCCGAAGAACCTCGAAGTAGCCGGCGAAGTCGGCGTACGCCTGGACGACCTCAACCACTACCTGGAAGCGCGGGAGATTCCCAAGCTGATGGATGGCATCCAGTACGCTGGCTCGCGGGCGGCAAAGATCGTCACCCACATGCTCTCCTTCAGCCGCCGCAGCCATCGCCAGATGGCCGCCTGCGAACTGCCGGCGCTGCTGGAACAGGCCGTGGAGATCGCCGGCAACGACTTCGACCTCACCGGTGGCTTCGACTTCAAGTCGCTGGAGATCGTCCACGAATACGATCAGCGCCTGGGGCCGGTGCCGGTGATTGCCAATGAGATCGAACAGGTCCTGCTCAACCTGCTGAAGAACGGCGCCCAGGCCATCCACCTGCGCGACGACGAGGAGGAAGGCGAGTACGGCCGGATCACCCTGCGTACCCGGCTCAATCCACCGTGGGCGGAAATCCACGTGGAGGACAACGGCTGCGGCATGCCGGAGAACGTTCGCAAGCGCATCTTCGAGCCCTTCTTCACCACCAAGGAAGTCGGTCAGGGCACGGGGCTGGGCCTGTCAGTCTCGTATTTCATAGTCACCAACAACCACAAGGGGCAGATGGAGGTGCAGTCCGAGCTGGGCGTGGGCACCTGCTTTACCATCCGTCTGCCGCTGGGCGCCGAGATATCCCCGCCACTGCCGCTACTGGCGCAGGGCGACAAGGAGCATTGAGCCATGGGCAATCGCCTGTCGAAGATCTACACCCGCACCGGCGACGCCGGGGAAACCGGCCTGGCCGACGGCCGCCGCGTGCCCAAGCACCACCCGCGCGTGGAAGCCATGGGCGCGGTGGATGAATTGAACAGCCATATCGGGCTGCTGCTCGCCGGGCTGAACGAAGCGCGTAGCAGTGCATTGGAGGAAGTCATTGGCGTACTGGCGCCGATCCAGCATCGCCTGTTCGACCTGGGTGGTGAGCTGGCGATGCCGGAATACCGCGCGCTGAACGATGCCGAAGTGGAGCGCCTGGAGCAGGTGATCGACCGCTGGAACGAGGAACTCGGGCCGCTGAAGAACTTCATCCTGCCCGGCGGCTCGCGCCTGGTCGCCCTCGCCCACCTGTGCCGCGCCCAGGCGCGCAACGCCGAGCGTCGCTGCCAGCAGTTGAACGCCGAGGAACCGCTGGAAGGTGCGGGCCTGCGCTATCTGAACCGCCTGTCCGACCTGCTCTTCGTTGCCGCGCGCTTCATCGCCCGCCGCCAGGGCGTGGAAGAAATCCTCTGGCAGGCGGCCGAAAAACCCGCCTGATTGCCAATCGCGCACAGGGCAATGCCGAAACTGTAGGAGCGAGCTTGCTCGCGAACCGCCCAGCTTTTCTAAGTCGGGCCTGTTCGCGAGCAAGCTCGCTCCTACAAACATCCGTCAGCCGTAATCGTTTGGCGACTGGCGTAGGAATGGGGCGGGAAGCGCTTTTGCAGGATGGCGTGGAGCGAAGCGATACCCATCACCGCCCCACGCGAGATCCCATCAGCCTTCGACTTTCGGCCAGAACGCGCGAATCCCCGCCACGCCCTGTGCACCGGCCTGCCAGGCACGCTCGACATCCTGCGGGCCGACGCCACCGAGCAGGAACACCGGCTGGTTGAAGCCATCGATCAACTCGGCCGCCGCCTCCCAGCCCAGCGCCGGCTCGCCCGGATGGCTCTCGGTGGGCTGCACCGGCGACAGGGTGACGAAATCCACGCCCATGCGCGCCGCGAGCTCCAGCTCCTCGGCGTTATGGCAGGAAGCCGCCAGCAGACGCTCGCTGGGGAAGGGCCGGCCGTTGGGCGCGTACTTGCGCAGTTGCTCGGAGGTCAGGTGCCAGCCAGCCGCCGGGAAGTCCCCCAGCCACTCCAGCGGGCCCTTGAGCATCAGTTGCGCCTTGCCGGCGCACAGGCCTTGCACATCGACGGCAAGGTCGCGGTACTCGGGGCTGTACATGTTCGGCGCACGCAGCTGAATCAGCCGTATGCCGCTGGCGACCGCCGCGCGGACACCCTGCACCAGCTGCGGGATTTCCAGCCCATCAGGGGTGATCAGGTAGCGATCGGGCAGGCGCGCGGCCTGCACAATGGGCTCGTTGGCCGCTGGAAACTCGTAGTCCGGCAGATCGCGCGGGGCGACCCAGGCCAGCGGCTGGCCTTCGGCGCCGTGGGGCGCTCCGGAGAAGGCGGAGACCTCCCAGACATCCAGCAGTACGTGCTTGTCGCTGTAGTCGTGCTGCACGCGGATCAGCGGGCGCGCCTGCTCGACCTCGATACCCAGCTCTTCCTTCAGCTCGCGAGCCAAGGCGGCCTGCACCGCTTCGCCCTCTTCCACCTTGCCACCGGGAAACTCCCAGAGACCGCCCTGGTGCTTGTCGTCCGGACGGCGGGCGATCAGCACCCGGCCATCGAGCCCGCGAATCACAGCGGCGGCGACATGTACTCGTTTCACAGTGCTACTCCTCAATCCGATTCAGGCAGGGCCCGCGCAGACGGGCATTCTACCGTCATTGGCGGCCTGGTTCAGGCGCGTTCGACCATCGCAGCGTCATGCCAGGGACGGAAAGTCGGCCAGGCGTAGATGGCATCGACGTAGTTCTGCGCCTCGATCGGCAGGATGACGCAGTAGCTGCGCAGGCGCGTGGCAATGGGCGCGTAGAAGGCATCGGCGATGCTGGCATGGCCGAACAGGAACGGACCGTCCTGGCCGAACTGCTGGCGGCACAGGGCCCAGAGTTCGACAACGCGGGCGATGTCCGCCGCCACAGCCTCGGGTATTTCGGCCAGCGGCTGGTTGCGCTGGATGTCCATGGGCATGTGCGAGCGCAGCGCCATGAAGCCGCTGTGCATCTCGGCGCAGACCGTGCGCGCCAGAGCGCGGGCCGCTTCGCCACGGGGCCAGAGGTGGGCTTCGGGGAAGCGTTCAGCGAGGTATTCGGCGATCGACAGGGAATCCCAGATCAGCCCGTGCTCGCACTTGAGCGCCGGCACCTTGCCGCTGGGCGAGTGCTCACGGATGCGCCGCGCGGTGTCCTGGCCGCCCAGGGGAATGAGGATTTCCTCGAACTCGGCGCCGGTGAGTTGCATGGCCAGCCAGCCGCGCAGGGACCAGGAGGAGAGATTCTTGCTGCCGATGATCAGGGTGAGGGACATGGACGCGACGCTCTTGAGGGTCAGTCAGGAGACCTTAGAGCGCGGCAGCCATGAAAACAAATTCCCGATTTTCATCCTTCCATGAAAATCGGGAATCCGAGTGAAGCGAAGCGCCGGCACGAGGCCGGCGGCGGATCAGGTGCGGTATTCCGCGTTGATCTTCACGTACTCGTGGGACAGGTCGGTGGTCCAGATGGTCTCGCTGCAGGTGCCGCGGCCGAGATCGATGCGGATGGTGATCTCTTCCTGGGCCATGACCTTGGCGCCCTGGTCCTCGGTGTAGCTGGCCGCGCGGCAGCCACGGCTGGCGATGGCCACGTCGTCCAGGAACACGTCGATCAGGCTCACGTCCAGGTCCGGCACGCCGGCACGGCCAACGGCGGCGAGGATGCGGCCCCAGTTCGGGTCGGAGGCGAACAGCGCGGTCTTGATCAGCGGCGAGTGAGAGACGGCGTAGCCGACATCCAGGCACTCCTGGTGAGTCGCGCCGCCGTTGACCTGCACGGTCACGAACTTGGTAGCGCCTTCGCCGTCACGGACGATGGCCTGGGCCAGCTCCATGGAGACCTCCAGCACGGCCTGCTTCAGCGCGGCGAACAGCGCGCCGCTGGCGGCGGTGATTTCCGGCAGTGCGGCCTGGCCGGTGGCGACCAGCATGCAGCAGTCGTTGGTGGAGGTGTCGCCATCGATGGTGATGCGGTTGAACGACTTGTTCGACGCATCGCGCAGCAGGTCCTGCAGCACGCCCTGGGCAACCTTGGCGTCAGTGGCGATGTAGCCGAGCATGGTGGCCATGTTCGGCTTGATCATGCCGGCACCCTTGCTGATGCCGGTGACGGTGATGGTTACGCCGTCGTGCTGGAACTGGCGACTGGCGCCCTTGGGCAGGGTGTCGGTGGTCATGATGCCGGCGGCAGCGTCGGCCCAGTTATCCACAGACAGGTTGGCCAGTGCGGCGGGCAATGCGGCTTCGATCTTCTCGACCGGCAGCGGCTCGCCGATCACACCGGTGGAGTACGGCAGCACGGCGTTTTCCGGCACGCCAGCAAGCTCGGCCAGCTTGGCGCAGGTGCGGGTGGCATTGGCCAGGCCCGACTCGCCGGTACCGGCGTTGGCGTTGCCGGTGTTGGTCAGCAGGTAGCGCACCGGGCCCAGGAAGCGCTTGCGCGCCAGGATCACGGGGGCGGCGCAGAAGGCGTTGGTGGTGAACACACCGGCCACGGTGGAGCCTTCGGCGCAGCGCATCACCACGATGTCCTTGCGGCCGGGTCGTTTGATGCCGGCAGAGGCGATGCCGAGTTCGAAACCGGGGACCGGGTGCAGGGTGGACATGGGGCCGAGACCAACAGCCATGTGCTGTGCTCCTATCTAGTCAGTGAATCTAATCAGTGAAACAGATGAGAAAAACGCCGCGAGCGGCAGGGCCGGTCGCGGCGTCGGTATCAGGGGCGGGAGGCGTTATTCCACCTGACCGTGGCAGTGCTTGTACTTCTTGCCCGAACCGCAGGGGCACGGCTCGTTACGGCCAATCTTCGGTTCGTTGCGGATGGGTTCCATCGGCACCACGTTGTCAGCCGGCACCTCACCTTCTTCTTCCGGCTCGCCAGTGACCTGCTCCATGGATGGAGCGGCGGCGTGCTGGAACTGCATGCGCTTGGCCATATCCTCGGCTTCCCGACGCAGGCGGGCTTCTTCTTCGGCCGGGTCTTCGCGGCGAACCTGAACGAAGGACAGCACGCGGATGGTGTCGCGCTTGATGGAGTTCAGCAGTTCCTGGAACAGGTTGAAGGACTCGCGCTTGTATTCCTGCTTCGGGTTCTTCTGCGCATAGCCGCGCAGGTGAATGCCGTGACGCAGGTGATCCATGGTGGACAGGTGATCCTTCCACAGGTCGTCCAGCACGCGCAGCAGCATCTGCTTCTCGAAGGTGCGCAGGGCTTCGGCGCCCGCCATGTCTTCCTTCTCGTTGTAGGCCGCCACCAGCTCGGCGAGGATCTTCTCGCGCAGGGTTTCTTCGTAGAGCTTCTCGTCGTCGTCCAGCCATTGCTGGATCGGCAGCTTGAGGCCGAAGTCGCTGTACAGCGCCATTTCCAGGCCGGTGATGTCCCACTGCTCGGGCAGCGACTGCGGCGGGATGTGATCGCTGACAGTGTTGTTCAGGGTCTCTTCGCGGAACTCGGCGATGGTCTCGCCGATGTTGTCGGCTGCGAGCAGGGTGTTGCGCATGTGGTAGATCACCTTGCGCTGCTCGTTGGCGACGTCGTCGAACTCCAGCAGTTGTTTACGGATATCGAAGTTGCGGCCTTCGACCTTGCGCTGCGCCTTTTCGATGGCGTTGGTCACCATGCGGTGCTCGATCGCCTCGCCCGGCTGCATGCCCAGGGCCTTCATGAAGTTCTTCACCCGATCGGAGGCAAAGATACGCATGAGGTGGTCTTCCAGCGACAGGTAGAAGCGGCTGGAGCCCGGGTCGCCCTGACGGCCGGCACGGCCACGCAGCTGGTTGTCGATACGACGGGATTCGTGGCGCTCGGAAGCGATCACGTGCAGGCCACCCGACTCGATGACTTGCTGGTGACGCTTCTGCCAGTCGGCCTTGATCTGCGCGACCTGCTCGTCGGTGGGGTTCTCCAGCGCGGCGACTTCCACTTCCCAGTTGCCGCCCAACAGGATGTCGGTACCACGACCGGCCATGTTGGTGGCGATGGTCACCGAGCCCGGACGACCGGCCTGGGCGATGATCTCGGCTTCCTTCTCGTGGTACTTGGCGTTCAGTACCTTGTGCTCGATGCCGGCGTTCTGCAGCAGCTGCGAGACGTATTCGGACGTCTCGACCGAGGCGGTGCCCACGAGGATCGGGCGGCCCAGCGCCTGGCACTGCTGCACGTCGGTGATGATGGCGGCGTACTTCTCGTCCTGGGTCAGGTACACCAGGTCGTTGAAGTCCTTACGGGCAACCGGGCGGTGGGTCGGGATCACCACCACGTCCAGGCCGTAGGTCTGGCGGAATTCGAAGGCCTCGGTGTCGGCGGTACCGGTCATGCCGGCCAGCTTGGTGTAGAGGCGGAAGTAGTTCTGGAAGGTGGTCGAGGCCAGGGTCTGGCTCTCGGCCTGGATCGGCAGGTTTTCCTTCGCCTCGATGGCCTGGTGCAGGCCCTCGGAGAGGCGGCGGCCCGGCATGGTACGGCCGGTGTGCTCGTCGATCAGCAGGACCTGGTCGCCCTGGACGATGTATTCCACGTTGCGGTGGAACAGGGTGTGGGCGCGCAGCGCGGCATAGACGTGGGTCAGCAGGCTGAGGTTGTGCGCCGAATACAGGCTCTCGCCCTCGGCCAGCAGGCCGTTCTGGGTCAGCAGCTCCTCGACGTAGGCGTGGCCCTGCTCGTTGAGCTCCACCTGGCGGGTCTTCTCGTCGATGCTGTAGTGGCCCTGCTGGGTCACCTGACCTTCGACTTCCTCGACGTGGCGCTTCAGGCGCGGGATCAGCTTGTTGATCTTGATGTACAGCTCGGAGCTGTCTTCGGCCTGACCGGAGATGATCAGCGGGGTCCGCGCCTCGTCGATGAGGATGGAGTCCACTTCGTCGACCACGGCGAAGTTCAGCTCGCGCTGGAACTTGTCGTCCAGGCTGAACGCCATGTTGTCGCGCAGGTAGTCGAAGCCGAATTCGTTGTTGGTGCCATAGGTAATGTCGGAAGCATAGGCAGCGCGCTTCTCTTCCGGCGGCTGGAACGGGCTGACGATGCCAACGGTGAGGCCGAGGAATTCGTACAGCGGACGCATCCAGTTGGCGTCGCGGCGGGCCAGGTAGTCGTTCACGGTGACCACGTGCACGCCTTTGCCGGCCAGGGCGTTCAGGTAGACGGCCAGGGTACCCACGAGGGTCTTGCCCTCACCGGTACGCATCTCGGCGATCTTGCCTTCGTGCAGGGTCATGCCGCCGATCAACTGGACGTCGAAGTGACGCATGCCCATCACGCGCTTGCCGGCCTCACGGGCGACGGCGAAGGCTTCGGGAAGAATCTGATCGAGGGTCTCGCCCTTGGCCAGGCGCGCCTTGAACTCCTCGGTTTTGGCCTTGAGTTGCTCATCGGAAAGCGGAACCATCTGGGGCTCGAGTGCATTGATGGCCTGAACCTGCTTGGCCATGCGCTTCACTTCGCGCTCGTTCTTGCTTCCAAAGAGTTTTTTCAACAAAGGCGCAAACATATCGACTGGGTCATCCGAACTGGAGAATTGGAGGGCTGCCCGACTGGCTGGCCGCGGCGCGGAACGGCAATGAAGCGGGCATTCTACCCGGAAACTTCCGGGAAAAAAGTGCCGAAGTCATCCTCCGAAGCTTCGCATTCTGCGAGCGCCGGGGCAATGCATGGGCGGACAACTTTGAATCCGAGTGAGTGATATGGTGACGCAGGCCGACAACTTCAAGGCCGGACGGTGGCATCTGGCCCTGGGCGCATCTGTTACCATCCCTCTTCATTCACTCCCGGTTGCTCTCCATGGCTTTCCGCCCCCTTCCTGCCAAGGCGATGACCAAGCTGCTGCGCGAAGCCAAACCGCTGCAGTCGCTGTTCGCCGAGGCGCAACGCCTCTCGCGCCTGCAGGAACTGCTCGACTCGCAACTGCAACCCGCTGCACGTCCTTACTGCCGAGTCGCCTCCTGGCGTGAAGGTAGCCTTCTGCTGGTGGTCACCGACGGCCACTGGGCCACACGCCTGCGCTACCAGCAGAACCGCCTGCTGCGGCAACTGGCCGCGTTCGAGGAGTTCAGAGGGCTGGCGCGCATCCTGTTCAAGGTGCAGCCAACAACCCAGACACCGACGCGGGTGAACACCAACCGGATCACCGAGTCCGCCTCCGCCACCCTGCACGAAGCCGCCGAAGGCATCAGCAATCCGCAGCTCAAGGCTGCCCTGGAGCGCCTTGCCAGCCGCAGTCGCAAACCGCCGGAACCGGGCGGGGAATAAATCGCAGACATAAAAAAAGGCCACCCGAGGGTGGCCTTTGAATTTTGTAGCTGAAAGGAGGAGGTTTCCTTATACGGCCGCAGCGGGTCGCATATAGGAGATCGGCGCGGTCTTGGCGTCCTCGAAGGTCACCACTTCCCAAGCGTCCTTGTCTGCGATGAGGGTACGCAGGAGACGGTTGTTCAGGGCATGACCGGACTTGTAGCCGATAAACTCGCCGATAAGGCTGTTACCCAGCAGGTACAGGTCACCAATGGCGTCCAGGATCTTGTGCTTGACGAACTCGTCCTCGTAACGAAGACCGTCTTCGTTGAGCACTCGATACTCGTCGACCACGATGGCGTTCTCCACGCTGCCACCCAGAGCCAGGTTCTGGGAACGCAGCATCTCGATGTCGCGCATGAACCCGAAGGTACGGGCGCGGCTGACTTCCTTCACGAAGGAAGTGCTGGAGAAATCCACCACGGCTTTCTGGGTGCGACCACGGAAGACCGGGTGATCGAAATCGATCTCGAAGCTCACCTTGAAGCCGTCGAACGGAACGAAGGTGGCGCGCTTGTCGCCCTCTTCCACCGTCACTTCGCGCTTGATGCGGATGAACTTCTTGGCCGCTTCCTGCTCTTGCAGGCCAGCGGACTGGATCAGGAATACGAAGGGACCTGCGCTGCCATCCATGATCGGCACTTCCGACGCCGACAGCTCGACATAGGCGTTGTCGATACCCAGGCCGGCCATGGCCGAGAGCAGGTGCTCCACGGTATCCACCTTGATGTCACCCTTGATCAGGGTGGTCGACATGGTGGTTTCACCGACGTTCGAGGCCCGGGCGGGAATTTCCACCACTGGGTCGAGATCGGTCCGGCAGAACACGATGCCAGTATCGACGGGAGCCGGCTTCAGGGTCAGGTAAACCTTCTCCCCGGAATGCAGGCCGACACCGGTCGCCCGGATGATGTTCTTCAAGGTGCGTTGTCTGATCATGGCTTTGGCCGCTTTCGCGCAAGTTGCGAACTGTTGTCAACAATGGGCGGCGATGATAGCAGAACCGCCCTTTGCTGAACACCAATCACATTGATACTCCTGATAAATCGACTCAATCGGCCTGGCGACGCAGGAAGGCCGGGATGTCCAGGTAGTCCAGATCGTCCTGCGGATTCAGCTTGGCCGCGGTGGCAGCGCCGCCGTGGTTCTGATTGCGCATGACGGTCGGACGGTCCAGGTCACGGTAGTTCACCGACTGCTGCTCGCGCTGTACCGGAGCCTGGGTGCTGACGGCCTGGGTCTGAACGGTGTTGTCGACGACCTTGACCGGCTTCTCCAGGCGAGCGCCCAGACCGGTGGCGACCACGGTGACGTGCAGCTCGTCGCGCATGTCCGGATCGATCACGGTGCCCACTTTCACAGTGGCGTGCTCGGAAGCGAACTGCTCGATGATGTTACCCACGTCGGAGTATTCGCCCAGGGACAGATCCGGACCGGCGGTGATGTTCACCAGGATGCCGCGGGCGCCCTGCAGGTTGACATCTTCCAGCAGCGGGTTGCGGATCGCGGCTTCGGTCGCCTCGCGAGCGCGATTCGGGCCGCTGGCGCAACCGGTACCCATCATGGCCATGCCCATTTCGCTCATGACGGTTTTCACGTCGGCGAAGTCGACGTTGATCATGCCCGGGCGCTTGATGATGTCGGAGATACCGCGAACGGCACCGGCCAGTACATCGTCAGCCTTGGCGAAGGCAGCCAGCAGGCTCGCGTCCTTACCCAGGATGGTCAGCAGTTTTTCGTTCGGGATGGTGATCAGCGAGTCGACGCTTTCCGCCAGCGAGCGGATGCCCTCGTCGGCGATCTGCATGCGCTTGCGGCCCTCGAACGGGAACGGACGGGTGACCACGGCCACGGTGAGGATGCCCATTTCCTTGGCAACCTCGGCGATGATCGGCGCAGCACCGGTACCGGTACCGCCACCCATGCCGGTGGTGATGAAGACCATGTCGGCGCCTTCCAGAACCTCGGCGATACGCTCGCGGTCCTCGATGGCGGCCTGGCGGCCTACTTCAGGGTTGGCGCCAGCACCCAGGCCCTTGGTAACACCTGGGCCGAGCTGCAGCACGGTGCGCGCGGCGATGTTCTTCAGCGCCTGCGCATCGGTGTTGGCGCAAATGAATTCGACGCCATCAACGTTGTTCTTGGCCATGTGGTTTACGGCGTTGCCGCCGCCGCCACCTACGCCGATCACTTTGATGACTGCTGTTTGCGGGACGTTATCTACCAGTTCAAACATTTCCCCTCTCCTTCCTTTCTAGTTGTGTTGCCTACGTTTACCGCGGTGGTAAATCAGAAATTGCCCTGGACCCAGCGTTTGAGCTTTTCCAGTACGGGTGTCTTGGGTTCGTCGCTGCTGAAGCTGCTGCCGGACATGGAGATACCGTCGGATTGCTTTTGCAGCCCGTACAGGAGCAGACCCACACCGGTGGAATAGATTGGATTGCGCACGACGTCGGCCAGTCCCTTGACGCTGTGAGGTACGCCCAGGCGTACCGGCATGTGGAAGATCTCCTCGGCCAGCTCGACAGCCCCTTCCATCTTGGCGGTGCCGCCGGTCATGACAATCCCGGCTGGAATCAGGTCCTCGTAACCGCTACGGCGCAGTTCGGCCTGAACCAGGGTGAACAGCTCGTCGTAACGAGGCTCGACCACTTCGGCAAGCGCCTGGCGCGACAGTTCCCGCGGCGGACGATCTCCGACGCTGGGCACCTTAATGGTTTCGCCGGGGCCGGCCAATTTGGCCAGTGCACAGGCGTATCGAATCTTGATTTCCTCAGCGTACTGAGTCGGGGTGCGCAACGCCATGGCGATGTCGTTAGTAACCTGATCGCCGGCGATCGGGATGACAGCCGTATGGCGGATGGCGCCCTCGGTGAAGATGGCGATGTCGGTGGTGCCGCCACCGATGTCCACCAGGCACACGCCCAGTTCCTTTTCATCCTCGGTGAGCACGGAGTAGGCCGAGGCCAATTGCTCGAGGATGATGTCGTCCACTTCCAGGCCACAACGACGCACACACTTCTCGATGTTCTGCGCAGCGTTCACCGCACAGGTCACCACGTGCACCTTGGCTTCCAGGCGGACGCCGGACATGCCCAGCGGCTCGCGCACGCCTTCCTGGTTATCGATCACATAATCCTGGGCCAGGGTGTGCAACACACGCTGGTCAGCCGGGATGGCCACGGCCTGGGCCGCGTCCAGCACGCGCTCGATGTCGGCGCCGCTGACTTCGCGGTCGCGAATCGCCACGATGCCGTGGGAGTTCAGGCTACGGATATGGTTGCCGGCGATGCCGACGAAGGCCGAGTGGATACGGCAGCCAGCCATCTGCTGGGCTTCATCGATGGCGCGCTGGATCGATTGCACGGTGGACTCGATGTTCACCACCACGCCCTTCTTCAGGCCGCGGGACGGGTGCGTCCCGATGCCGACGATTTCCAGCTTGCCATCGGCCGCCACCTCGCCCACCAGCGCCACCACCTTGGAGGTGCCGATGTCCAGGCCGACGACCATTTTGCCGCTCTGCACGCTTGCCATGTCTATTGAAGTCTCCTCAACTCACTGCACGCCGGTGGTCTGGGCCACCGTCGTTTCCGGCACCGGATCGCGCCACGCCACGGCCAGGCCGTTGGGATAACGCATGTCGATGCGGGCAATTTTCGTAATCTGTTCTTTCAGCGCCTTGTCGTAGATGGTCACGAACCGGCGAATCTGTTCTACCGCGTGATCGCGGCCCAGCATGATCTCCACGCCCTGTGCGGTGCCCAGGGTCCATGCGCCACGCGAACTCATGTCCAGGCTGGCGATGGTGAAGCCCAGCGGGCGGAGCATCTGGCTGAGAATCTGGTACTGCTGCATCACTTGCTGCTGAGCACGCTGCGGGCCGGACAGGCGCGGCAGGTGCTCGTAGTTGGCCACTTCGCGCGGGGCGAAGGCTTGACCCTGATTGTTCAGCAGGGCTTCGTCACCCCAGCGGGCGATGGGTAATTGCTCATCCAGGCGGATAACCACCTGATCGGGCCATACGCGACGCACCTCGGCGTGAGCGATCCAGGGCATCTGCTCCAGCTCCTGGCGCATGCCGGCCAGGTCGATGGTGAAGAAGCTGGCCGAAACGTAAGGGCTGATCCGCTGCTGCACCGCCGCCTGGCTGATGTAGCTGAGATCACCTTCCACGCTGACCTTGGCGATCGGCCGGTCCGCGTAGGGGAGCACGTACTGCGCCCCGTAATAAGCACCGCCACCGAGCACGCCCAGCACCAGAGGCCACAACAGCACCTTCAGGAAGCCGAAGCTGGGCTTGGGCATGCGAGCGCTGAGCGGCTCCTTGGCCACCAGACGGCTGGCGCCGCGCGGCACCGGCTTGCGTGCAGGTGCACGGCCGATTCCGGGGTTCTGGTGACGAAGCTGCGCGCCGTTCATGACTTACCCCCTTGCCTCGACGCTGTCGGCAAGGATCGCCAGCACAAGCTGCTGGAAATCCAGGCCGGCCGCGCGCGCGGCCATGGGCACCAGGCTGTGGTCGGTCATGCCCGGTGCTGTGTTCACTTCCAACAGCCAGAAGCGCCCTTGGGCGTCCTGCATCACATCGGTCCGCCCCCAGCCCTGGATGCCAAGGGCATCGCAGGCGCGCGCGGTCAGGTCCTTGAGTTCCTGTTCCTTGTCGGCATCGAGGCCGCAGGGAATCTGGTACTGGGTATCGTTGGCCAGGTACTTGGCGTCGTAGTCGTAGAAGGTGTGCGGAGTACCCAGGCGAATGGGCGGCAGCACCTGGCCACGCAGGATGGCGACGGTGTATTCGGGGCCGCTGATCCATTGCTCGACCAACACCTGCGGGTCGTACTTCGCGGCGGCGGCCCAGGCGGCGATCAGTTCCTGCTCGCTGTTCACCTTGGCCATGCCGATGCTCGAACCTTCGCTGGCCGGCTTGACGATCAGCGGGAAGCCGAGCTTCGCTGCGGCGGCACGGCAATCGTCCTCGCTGGCAAGCACGGCGTGGTCAGGCGTCGGCAGGCCCAGGCTCAGCCACACACGCTTGGTGCGCAGCTTGTCCATGGCCAACGCGGAGGCCAGCACACCGCTACCGGTGTAGGGGATGCCGGCGATTTCCAGCAGACCCTGCATGGTGCCGTCCTCACCGCCACGACCGTGGAGGATGATGAAGGCGCGGTCGATCTTTTCGCGGGTCAGACGCTCCAGCAGATCGTCGCCCACATCGATGCCGAAGGCGTCCACGCCCGCGCCCTGCAGAGCCTGCAGGACCATGGCGCCGGACTTCAGCGACACCTCGCGCTCGGCGCTCTTGCCGCCGTACAGCACGGCGACGCGACCGAATGCGCGGGGCTCGAGGGCGGATTTGAGGGCGTCACTCATTGTTTCTTCCCCTCGGCGCCAGCAGCGGCGGCGCCGAACATCGGATTCTTGATCAGTTGCGGAGCCAGCCCGCCGATATCGCCGGCACCCTGGCAGAGCAGGATGTCGCCCGGACGCAGCAGCGGCTTGAGCAGCGAAGCGAGGTCACCGCCGCGCTCCAGGTAGATCGGGTCGAGCTGGCCGCGTTGACGGATGCTGTGGCACAGGTGACGGCTATCGGCGCCAGGGATCGGCTCTTCGCCGGCCGGGTAGACCTCCATCAGCATCAGTACGTTGGCCTCGCCCAGCACCTGCACGAAGTCGTCGTACAGATCACGGGTACGGCTGTAGCGGTGTGGCTGGTAAACCATCACCAGACGGCGCTCCGGCCAGCCACCGCGCACGGCCTTGATCACCGCCGCGACTTCGCGCGGGTGGTGGCCGTAGTCGTCGACCAGCATCACGCTGCCGCCTTCCACCTGCAGGTCGCCATAGACCTGGAAGCGTCGGCCGACGCCCTGGAAGCCGGACAGGCCCTGGACGATGGCCTCGTCGGAGATGCCTTCGTCGGTGGCGATGACGATGGTCGCCAGGGAGTTCAGCACGTTGTGCAGGCCGGGCATGTTCACCGAGACGTCCAGCGGCTCGCGCTCGGGGCGCACCACAGTGAAGAAGGTGCGCATGCCTTCCTGGCGGATGTTGATGGCGCGGACGTCGGCGTCCTCGCTCAGGCCGTAGGTCACGGTCGGACGCGCAACCTGCGGCAGGATCTCGCGCACGACCGGGTCGTCCACGCAGACCACGGCCAGACCGTAGAACGGCAGGTTATGCAGGAAGTCGACGAAGGTGCGCTTGAGCTTGTTGAAGTCGCCGCCGTAAGTACTCATGTGGTCGGCGTCGATGTTGGTGACGACCGAAACCATTGGCTGCAGGTGCAGGAAGCTGGCGTCGCTCTCGTCCGCCTCGGCCACCAGGTAGCGGCTGGTGCCCAGCTGCGCATTGGTGCCGGCGGCGTTCAGACGGCCGCCGATGACGAAGGTCGGGTCCAGGCCGCCAGCGGCGAATACCGAGGCGATCAGGCTGGTGGTGGTGGTCTTGCCATGGGTACCGGCAACGGCGATGCCATGGCGGTAGCGCATCAACTCGGCGAGCATCTCGGCACGCGGCACGACCGGCACGCGGCGATCCAGCGCGGCGGCAACTTCCGGGTTCGACTTGTTAACCGCGCTGGAAACCACCAGCACGTCGGCGCCGTCGGAGTTCTCCGCACGGTGGCCGATGAAGATCTCCGCGCCGAACTTCTCCAGGCGCTCGGTGACCGGCGAAGCCTTGAGGTCGGAGCCGGAGACTTCGTAGCCGAGGTTGAGCAGGACTTCCGCGATACCACACATGCCCACGCCGCCGATGCCGACAAAGTGGATGCGGCGGATGCGCCGCATGGTGCGAGTGACGCCGGTGGGTTCTTTAACCACGGGCCACCTCCAGGCAGGCATCGACTACCGTGCGGGTAGCCTCGGGCTTGGCCAGGCTGCGTGCGCGAGCGGCCATGCGGGTCAGGGAATCGGGGTGCATCAATACCTCGGACAGCTGCGCGGCCAGATCGGCGGCGCTGGTAGATTTCTGTGGCAGCAGGTGGGCCGCGCCCTCCCGCACCAGGAATTCGGCGTTCTTGGTCTGGTGGTCGTCGATCGCGTGGGGCAGCGGCACCAGGAAGGACGGCAGGCCGGCGGCGGTCAGTTCACTCACGGTCAGAGCGCCGGCGCGGCAGATAACCAGATCAGCCCAGGCATAGGCGGCGGCCATATCGGCGATGAACGGAGCTACGTCCGCTTCGACACCCGCGTTGTGGTAACGCTCCGCCGTAATTTCGTCATGCTGACGACCGGCCTGATGGCGAATGGCCGGACGAATCTCGGCCGGCACCTGTGCCAGCGCTTCGGGCAGCAGCTTGTTCAGCGGCTCGGCGCCCAGGCTGCCGCCCAGCACCAGCAGGTTGACGCGACGGCCGGCCAGCGGTGCGCGGGCACCCTCTTCCAGGAACAGCTCGACACGCACCGGGTTGCCGGTAGTCAGGCGCTTGGCGCTGCTGTCGAAGGTATCCGGGAAGGCTTCGCAGACACGCTTGGCCAGCGGCGCAAGGCTGCGGTTGGCGGTGCCGGCGACGGCATTCTGTTCGTGGATCACCAACGGTACGCCAGACAGCTTGGCAGCCAGGCCGCCAGGGCCGGTGACGTAGCCGCCCAGGCCCAGCACGCATACCGGCTTGAGCTGACGCACCACGCCAATGGCCTGGAACAGCGACTTGAGCAGATCGAACGGCGCACGCAGCAGCGACTTGATGCCTTTGCCACGCAAACCGCTGACGTTGATCAGGTGCAGCGGCAGGCCGGCCTTGGGTACCAGGTCGTTCTCGATGCCGCGCGGGGTGCCCAGCCAGTGCACGCTGTAACCGCGCGCCTGGAACTCACGGGCGCAGGCCAGGGCCGGGAACACGTGTCCGCCGGTGCCGCCCGCCATGATCAGGACATTACCTTTCATCGGCAAAGTCCTCTTCGCTGAATTCATATTCCTCGCTGCCCATCACGGTGCGGCGTTCCCATTCGATGCGCAGGAGCATCCCCAGGCAGGCACAGCAGATCACCAGCGACGAACCGCCGTAGCTGAGGAACGGCAGGGTCAGGCCCTTGGTCGGCAGCAGGCCGACGTTCACGCCCACGTTGATGAGGAACTGACCGATCCACAGGAAGGCCAGGCCGTAGGCAACGTAGGCGGAGAAGTACTGTTTCGACTGCTCGGCCCAGATGCCGATGTAGAGCGCGCGCAGGCTGACGAAGACGAACAGGGCGACGGTCGCCATGGCGCCGACGATGCCCAGCTCCTCGGCGAGCACCGCGAACACGAAGTCGGTGTGCGCTTCGGGCAGGTAGAACTGCTTCTGGATGCTGTTGCCCAGGCCCATGCCGGTCCAGCCGCCACGACCGAAGGCGATCAACGCCTGGCTGAGCTGGTAGCCCGCGCCGAACTGGTCGGCCCAGGGGTCGGTGAAGTTGGTCAGACGCGCCATCCGGTACGGCTGGGTCTGGATCAGCAACACCACGGCGCCGACCGCCAGCGCGACCATCAGGCCGAAGCGGAACAGGCCCACGCCACCGAGGAACAGCATCGCGGCGGCCGCGCCCATCATCACCACTGTGGCGCCGAAGTCGGGCTCGCGCAGCAGCAGGCCGGCCATCGGCAGCAGAACGACGAAGGGTTTGAAAAAGCCCAGCCAGCTCTCGCGCACTTCTTCCTGGCGGCGAACGAGGTAGCCGGCCATGAAGATCACCACGAAGACCTTGGCGATTTCCGAAGGCTGGATGTTGAACAGGCCGAAGCCGATCCAGCGCATGGAACCGTTCACCTCGCGTCCGATGCCGGGCGTGATCACCATCACCAGCAGCAGGAAGGCCACGGCCAGCAGCTTCCAGCCCCAGCGCTGCCAGGTTTCCATCGGCACCATCATGGTCACGCCACAGGCGACGAAGCCGATGGCGAGATAGATCAGGTGGCGGACCGAGAAGTACAGCGGATTGCCGGACTGCGCCGCGGCGACTTCGGAGGATGCCGAAGTGACCATCACCAGGCCGAGGCCGAGCAGCGCCAGACAACCCGCGAGCAGCGGGAAGTCGATGTCGATGCCATTACGGCTGATCAGCGGGGACGGGTATGGGCGCAGGAAGGAGAACATCAGGCGAGCTCCTCCACGGCCTTGGCGAACAGGCGCCCGCGTTCTTCGTAGTTCTTGAACATGTCCAGGCTCGCGCAGGCTGGCGACAGCAGCACCGCGTCACCCGGTAGAGCCAGGTCGGCAGCGTGCTCGACGGCTTCTTCGAGGGTATTCACGCGAACCTTGGGCACCGCGTTGCCGATTGCAGCACCCACCAACTCGGCGTCGCGCCCCAGCAGCACCACGGCACGGCAATGTTGCGCGACGGGGCCACGCAGGTCATGGAAGTCGGCACCCTTGCCATCGCCACCGGCGATCAGCACCAGCTTGCCGTCGATATCGGCACCCAGGCCTTCGATGGCAGCCAGGGCGGCGCCGACATTGGTGGCCTTGGAGTCGTCGTAGTAACTCACACCGTTGCGCTCCCGCACCCACTGGCAGCGGTGAGCGAGACCGGCGAACTCGCGCAGGGTCTGCAGCATCGGCTCGAACGGAAGGCCGACGGCGTGGCCCAGCGCCAGCGCCGCCAGGGCATTGGACTGGTTGTGCGCGCCACGGATTTTCAGCTCGCGGGCCGGCATCAGCGGATCGAACTGGAAGGCCAGCCACTTCTCGCCGTTCTCTTCGATCAGACCGAAGCCCTTGAAGTCCGGCTTGTTGGTGCCGAAGGTCCAGCACGGCACGGTGTCAGCGATCAGCGGGCGGCTCAGCGCATCGGCACGGTTCACCACGACCTGCTTGGCGCCACGGAAGATGCGGTGCTTGGCCAGGTGGTAATCGGCCATGCCGTCGTAGCGGTCCATGTGGTCTTCGCTGACGTTCAGGCAGGTGGCGACTTCGGCGTTCAGGCGCTCGCAGGTTTCCAGCTGGAAACTGGACAGCTCGACCACGTACAGCTCGACGTCATCGGCCAGCAGGTCCAGCGCCGGAGTCCCGAGGTTGCCGCCGACGGCGACCCGCTTGCCGGCAGCCTTGGCCATGTCGCCCACCAGGGTAGTGACGGTGCTCTTGGCGTTGGAACCGGTGATGGCGACGATCGGCGCCTTCGCGTGACGGGCGAACAGGTCGACGTCGCCGGACATGCGCACACCACGGGCAGCAGCTTCGATCAGCGCCGGAACGCGCAGCGACAGGCCGGGGCTCACATAGAGCTCCTGGGCGCGGCAGAGGAAATCGGCGTCGAGGTCGCCGCAGCGCACCTCGACCTGCGGGTACTGCTCGCGCAGGGTCGCCAGCTCCGGCGGATTCGCGCGCGTATCGGCCACGGCAAAAGGCACGCCCTGGCGCGCCAGGTAGCGCACCAGGGACATGCCGCTCTTGCCGAGGCCGACAACGATGCGGAATTGGTCGGAAGCGATCAGGCTCATGCTCGATCAGTCCTCAACGCAGTTTCAACGTAGCCAGGCCGATCAGCACGAGAATTACCGTGATGATCCAGAAGCGCACGATCACGCGCGGCTCAGGCCAGCCTTTGAGTTCGAAGTGGTGATGGATCGGCGCCATGCGGAACACACGCTTGCCGGTCAGCTTGAAGGAGGCGACCTGGATCACCACCGACAGGGTTTCCATGACGAACACGCCGCCCATGATGAACAGCACGATTTCCTGGCGGACGATCACGGCGATGGTGCCCAGCGCGGCGCCGAGCGCCAGCGCGCCGACGTCACCCATGAAGACCTGCGCCGGATAGGTGTTGAACCAGAGGAAGCCCAGCCCCGCGCCGACGATGGCGCCGCAGAAGATGATCAGCTCGCCGGCACCCGGTACGCTCGGGATGAACAGGTATTCGGCGAATTTGATGTTGCCCGACAGGTAGCAGAAGATTCCCAGCGCGCCGCCGACCATCACGGTAGGCATGATGGCGAGGCCATCGAGGCCGTCGGTCAGGTTCACCGCGTTGCTGGAGCCAACGATCACGAAGTAGGTCAGCACCACGAAGAAGATGCCCAGCGGGATCTCGACGTTCTTCAGCATCGGCACGATCAAGGTGGTTTCGACCGGCGTCTCGGCAGTCATATAAAGGAAGATCGCCGCGCCCAGGCCAAACACCGACTGCCAGAAATACTTCCAGCGGCTCGGCAGGCCGCGCGAGTTCTTCTCGATCACCTTGCGGTAGTCATCCACCCAGCCGATGGCGCCGAACAGCAGGGTCACGGCGAGCACGACCCAGACGTAGCGGTTCGACCAGTCGGACCACAGCAGCGTGCTGATGGCGATAGCGGTGAGGATCAGCGCGCCACCCATGGTCGGCGTGCCTTTCTTGGACAGGTGCGATTGCGGGCCGTCGTTGCGCACGGCCTGGCCGATCTGGCGGATCTGCAGAGTGCGGATCATCCACGGGCCCAGCCAAAGCGACAGGACGAGCGCGGTCAGCACGCTCAGGATGCCGCGCAGGGTCAGGTACTGGAAGACGCCGAAGCCCTTATAGAACTGTTGCAGGTACTCGGCGAGCAGCAGCAGCATTTAGTGACTCTCCTCGGAGGAACCACAGAGCGCCGCGACGACTTTGTCCATCGCCGCGCTACGGGAACCCTTGATCAAAATGGTGGTTGTCGAAGTTTCTTCGGCCAGGGCATGGATCAGGCTGGCCTGATCGGCGAAGTGCCGGCCCGCGGAACCGAACGCCTGCACGGCGTGGCTCATCAACGGTCCGACTGCATACAGGGCGGTGACTTTGCCAATGGCGTAGGTTCCCACTTCGCGGTGGGAGGACTCTGCCCAGGCACCCAGCTCGCCCATGTCCCCGAGGACCAGGACGGTCCGGCCGGAAAAGCCGGCGAGTATATCAATCGCCGCGCAGATTGAAGCCGGGTTGGCGTTGTAGCTGTCATCGATCACACGCATGCCGTTCGTCGCCAGCTGGGCTGCGGCGCGCCCCTTGACCGGCTGCAGGTTCTGCAGGCCGGAAACGATCCCGACCAGCGGCACACCCAGAGCGTGAGCGGCGGCGGCGGCGGCCAGTGCGTTCGTCACGTTGTGCTCGCCCAGCAGATTCAACTGAACGGAGGCCACTCCGGCCGGGCCTTGCAGGGTGAAGCCGGGGCAGCCACGGGCGTCACGTTTCACATCGCTGGCGCGGAAGTCGGCGCGGGCATCGTGCAAACCGAAGCTCGATACACGGCGACCTGCGGCGCGGGCCTGCCAGGTGTCGAATGCCTTGTCATCGCGATTGAGGATGGCGACGCCGTCGGCGGGCAGCCCCTCGAGAATCTCACCCTTGGCCAGGACGATCTTGTCCTGGCCGCCGAACTCGCCCACATGGGCGGTGCCGGCATTGGTGATGATGGCGACCTGAGGATGAGTCAGCGCGACGGTGTAGGCGATCTCGCCGACACGGTTGGCGCCCAGCTCGATGACCGCACTCTTGTGCTCCGGCGCCAGTTGCAGCAGGGTCAGCGGCGCGCCGAGGTCGTTGTTCAGGTTGCCGCGAGTCGCCAGGACTTCGCCCTGAGTACGCAGGATACTGGCGAGCATCTCCTTCACGGTGGTCTTGCCACTGGAGCCGGTCACGGCGGCGACGCGGCCGGTGAAGGCGGCGCGGTTCAGCGCACCGAGCTGGCCCAGCGCGATACGGGTGTCTTCCACCACCAGTTGCGGCAACGGCGCGCCGGCGACTTCACGCTCGACCAGGGCGGCAACCGCCCCCTTGGCAGCAACGTCGGCCAGGTAATGATGGCCATCGAAACGCGGGCCGGTCAGGGCGATGAACAACTGGCCGGGCACGATGGCGCGGCTGTCGGTGCTCACGGCGTCGAAGCTGGCGTCGGCGCCGACCACACGGCCCTGCAGCGCAGCAGCGACTTCGTTGAGCGACAGGGGCTTAAGCACGCTTCACCTCCCAGGCAGCCAGCGCCTTGGCGGCTTGTTCCAGATCGGAGAACGGGTGGCGAACACCGTCGATCTCCTGGTAATCCTCATGACCCTTGCCGGCCAGCAGCACAACGTCATCGACGCCGGCAGCGGCAATCAGGCGGGCGATGGCTTCGCCGCGACCGGGCACGAACTCGACCGCCTCGGGCTTGGCGAAGCCAGCACGGATGTCGGCGATGATCGCCTCGCTCTTCTCAGTGCGCGGATTGTCGTCGGTGACCAGAACGCGGTCGGCATGCTGCTCGGCGATCTGCGCCATGATCGGACGCTTGCCGCTGTCACGGTCGCCGCCGCAACCGAACAGGCAGAGCAGTTGGCCATGTACGTGCGGGCGTAGGGCCAGCAGAACTTTTTCCAGCGCATCCGGGGTGTGGGCGTAGTCCACGACTACCAGTGGCTTGTCGCCGCCGCCCAGACGCTGCATGCGGCCGATGGGGCCTTCCAGTTGCGGCAGTACCTTGAGCACGTCGCCCAGCGGGTAGTCCAGGCCCAGCAGCGCACCAACCACGGCCAGCAGGTTGCTCAGGTTGAACTTGCCCAGCAGCGAGCTGCGCAGCAGACCTTCGCCCTGCGGAGTGACGATCTGCGCTTGCACGCCGGCATCGCTGAAGGTGGCTTCGCGGCAATAGATGTAGGCCGATGGGTCGTTGAGGCTGTAACCCATCAGACGGGATTCGTGGGACTCAGCGGCCAGTTGGCGACCGAAGTCGTCGTCCAGGTTGATCACCCGGCAACGCAGGCCCTGCCAGGCGAACAGCTTCGCCTTGGCGGCGCCGTAGGCTTCCATCGAGCCGTGGTAGTCCAGATGGTCGCGGGACAGGTTGGTGAACACCGCCACGTCGAAGCCCAGCGCCGCGACGCGGCCCTGCTCCAGACCGTGAGAGGACACTTCCATGGCCACGGCCTTGGCGCCAGCCTGCTTCAGGCGCGCCAGGGTCGCCTGCACGGCGAGCGGATCGGGCGTGGTGTGGCGGCCGCTTTCCAGCGCGCCATAGAAACCGGTGCCGAGGGTGCCAACGATACCGCAGCGCTCGCCAAGCAGATCCAGCGCCTGGGCCACCAGTTGGCTGACGCTGGTCTTACCGTTGGTGCCAGTCACACCCACCAGCTCGACGCCACGGCTCGGCTCGCCATAGAAGCGGCCGGCGATGGCGGACAACTGCTTGGCGAGGCCCTTGATGGCGATCATCGGCACATCGCTGGGCGGCAGATCGACAGCACCTTCGGCCTCATAGGCGACAGCGGCCGCACCTTGGCTGAGTGCGGCGGCAATATGTCCGCGGCCATCCTGACGCCCACCCGGAACGGCCAGGAACAGGTCACCCGGCTTGACGGTACGGCTGTCCAGGGTCAGTTCACGAATCAGTTCGCCGCTTTCCGCCTGGGGCAGCAGCTGGTTCAGGCTCATCGGCATCAGCCACGCCCTCCTTTGGCAGCGGGCGCAGCATCGGCTTGTTGCTGCGGAGTCGCCGCCGGCAAGTTGTCCGGCGGCACGTTCATCAGGCGCAGAGTGCCGGACATCACCTTGCTGAACACCGGCGCGGAGACCAGGCCGCCGAAGTAGCCGGCCTTGCTGGGTTCATCGATGACCACCACAGCGACATAGCGCGGGTTGTTCATCGGCGCAAAGCCGGCGAACAGCGAGCGGTAGGAATTTTCGGCATAACCTTTGGTACCGGTCGCGGTCTTGCGCGCAGTACCGGACTTGCCAGCCACGTGATAACCCGGCACTTGAGCGCGGTACACGCCATTCGGCGCTTCGATCACTTGCTGCAGCATGCCCTGCATGGTCTTGGCGACCGGCTCGGGGATGACCTGGGTAGCGTCTGGCTGACGGTCGGCGCGGACCATGGTCAATGGCACGCTGCGGCCATTGTTGGCCAGCGCTGCGTAGGCATGCGCAAGCTGGATGGCGGTAACGGACAGGCCGTAGCCGTAGGACAGCGTGGCGGTCTCGGCCTTGCGCCATTCCCGGTAGTTCGGCAGGTTGCCGACGCGCTCGCCGGGGAAGCCCAGACCAGTATCCTGGCCGAGGCCGACCTTCTGCATCACGCTGTAGATAGCTTCGCCGCCGATATCGAAGGCGACCTTGCTCATGCCGACGTTACTGGAGCGGATCAGGATGCCGGTCAGGTCCAGCACCGGACCTTCGGTGCGGGACACATCGCGAATGGTGTAGCGACCAATCTGCAGGGTGCCGGGGTAAACCTCGACCTTGTCGGAAGGCTTCCAGCGGCCGGTTTCCAGCGCCGCGCTCATGGAGAACGGCTTCATGGTCGAACCCGGCTCGAACACGTCGATCATCGCGCGGTTGCGCATCATCGCCGGCTGCAGGTTGCGACGGTTGTTCGGGTTGTAGGTCGGCTGGTTGGCCATGGCCAGCACTTCACCAGTCTTCACATCGAGGATCACCAGGCTGCCGGCCTTGGCGCCGTTCTCCACCAGCGCGTTGCGCAGCTCGCGGTTGGCGAGGTACTGCAGGCGCAGGTCGATGGACAGGGCGAGAGTCTTGCCAGCCTTGGCGTTGCGGGTGACCTGCACGTCGCGGATCAGATGGCCGCGGCGATCCTTGAGCACCTGGCGCTTGCCCGGCACACCGGCCAGCCAGCTGTCAAAGGCGAGCTCCACGCCTTCGCGGCCACGGTCGTCGACGTCAGTGAAGCCCACTACCTGCGCAGCGACTTCGCCGGACGGGTAGAAGCGGCGGAATTCTTCAACCGAATAGACACCGGGGATGCGATGGGTCTTCACCTGGGCCATCACGGCCTCGCCCTGTTCGGGGGTCAAACCACGGACCAGATAGATGAACTCCTTGTCGGCGTTCGCATCCAGGCGCTCGGTCAGGGCAGCCTTCGGCTGGCCCAGGGCGTCGGCAAGGAAGCCCCACTTCTCGCGCTCCAGCACCAGCTCCTTGGGGTTGGCCCAGAGCGTGGCGACCGGCGTACTGACAGCCAGCGGCTCGCCATTGCGATCGGTGATCAGGCCACGGTGCGCAGGGATGGAGATGTGACGCACGCTACGCGCATCGCCCTGTCCTTTGAGGAAGTCGTGGTCGATGACGTGCAGGTCGACGATCCTCCAGGCAATCGCTGCCACCATCGCCAGCAGCAGGGCAATGACGACGCGGAAGCGCCAGGGGTAGCGAGCGCCGGCCAGGTCTTTCATGGCGCCACCATGATGATTTCGGTCGGATCGGGCACGCGCATTTTCAGCTGGTCGGTCGCCAGACCTTCGATGCGGCTATGGGCGGTCCAGGTGCTCTGCTCGAGGATCAGGCGGCCGTACTCGGCCTGTGCCTTGTCGCGCACGTTGAGCTCGGTGTACAGCGAGTTGAGCAACTGGCGGTTCCAATACGCGCTGTAGGAAACGGAGATGGCCGACAGCAGCACGCCGATGAACAACAGCAGCATGAAGAAGCTGCCGGTCGGCAGGCGCTTAGCGAAGAGGCGGCTCATCTGAGCTTCTCCGCGATGCGCATGATCGCGCTACGCGAACGCGGGTTGGCCTGGAGCTCCGCCTCGGAGGCGTAGACCGGCTTGCCGATCAGCTTCAGGCGCGGCTCAAAAGGCGTGACGCGAATCGGCAGGTTGCGCGGCAGGTTGTCCGCCTCGCCCTTAACCTGCTTGCGCATGAACTGCTTGACGATGCGATCTTCCAGCGAGTGGAAGCTGATCACCACCAGACGGCCACCCACGGCCAGGCCTTCCATCGCCGCTTCAAGGCCACGCTCCAGATCGCCCAGCTCGTTGTTGATGAAGATTCGCAGACCCTGGAAGGCTCGGGTCGCCGGATTCTTGCCCTTCTCCCAGGCCGGGTTGGCCTCGGTGATCACGGCCGCCAGGTCGGCGGTACGCTCGAATGGTTTTTCCGCGCGGCGCTGCACGATGGCGCGAGCCATGCGCTTGGCGAAGCGCTCTTCGCCGTAATCCTTGAACACACGGGCAATCTCGTCTTCCGCGGCAGTGGCAATCCACTGCGCAGCGCTGACGCCCTGATCCGGGTTCATGCGCATGTCAAGCGGGCCATCATTGAGGAAGCTGAAGCCGCGCTCAGGATCATCCAGCTGCGGCGAGGACACGCCCAGGTCCAGCAGAACGCCGTTCACGCCACCTTGCAGGCCGCGCGCGGAGAACTCTTCCGCCATCTCGGCGAAGGACCTTTGCACAATGACGAAGCGGCCGTCTTCGGCCGCCAGTGTTTTCCCCGTCGCGATGGCTTGCGGGTCCTTGTCGAACCCGAGCAGTTGGCCGCCTGGGCCGAGCTTGCCGAGCAAGGCCCGGCTGTGCCCTCCCCTGCCGAAGGTTCCGTCCACATAGCGGCCGTCCTTCAGGGGGGCCAGTGCTTCGACGGCCTCCTCGAGTAGAACGGTGATGTGTTGGAAGGTACTGGTCACAGGCAGGCTCACAGAATAAGGTCGCGCAATTCATCCGGCAGGCCGCCGGGCTCTTTGATGGCTGCGAGGTCGGCCTCGGCAACCGCATTCCACTTGTCTTCGTCCCACAGCTGGAACTTGTTCAGCTGGCCGACCAGCATCGCTTTCTTGTCCAGGCCGGCGTACTCGCGCAGGCGCGGCGGAACGAGGAAACGCCCGGCGCTATCGAGCTCCAGGTCAACGGCATTACCAATCAGCAAACGCTGCAGGCGCCGCGTCTCTTCACGCAGCGAGGGCAGCTCGCGCAGCTTGGCTTCGATGAGTTCCCATTCAGGGAGGGGGTATACGGTGAGGCAGGTGTCGACGGCATCGATGGTGACGATGAGCTGGCCATTGCAACGCGAAACGAGCTCGTCACGATACCGACTCGGCATCGCGAGGCGCCCTTTGGCGTCGAGACTGATGGCGTTAGCTCCGCGAAACACGTCAGCGCTTCCCCTGTGGTTGGCTATCCATGCCTGTTGATCCCACTTTTACCCACTTCATACCACTTCCGCACACTATAGAAATCCGTACTCCCCACCGTCAAGGCAAGCCGGAGGGGAAAAATCCTTACAGGACCGAGATTTAGCGTGCTTTTGCGAGGTTCGGGGAGGAGATTTGACGCGCCAGAAAAGAGAAAAGCCCAGTGTTTTCAAAACACTGGGCTTTCATACTTAAAGTGATTTCTTAAGTTTGTAACTTCTTCCGGTCAGCGACAAATGGTCATGTGGGAAGAAGTGGAGGAAAAGTGGTGAGAGTCGATCTGTAAGCCGGGTTCTGTCGAGGACAGCCATTCCTCTGGGACATACATCACTGCATGCCTCAAGCGATCTACCCGAACCCAACGCGGGCCGCGCCAATGGGTTCCTATTTGATCTTGCTCCGAGTGGGGTTTACCTAGCCACGAACTGTTGCCAGCCGTGCGGTGCGCTCTTACCGCACCTTTTCACCCTTACCGGCGCTTGCGCGCTTAGGCGGTTATTTTCTGTGGCACTTTCCGTAGGCTCACGCCTCCCAGGCGTTACCTGGCACTCTGCCCTATGGAGCCCGGACTTTCCTCCACCCCATGGTGGAACACCACGGAACAGCGACTGTCCAATCGACTCTCAGTCAGCAAGGTTAGCGGCTGACGGCGCTCAGGACAAGCTCAAGCCTTGCCCTGACGCTCCAGCGCGATCTGATAAAGCTGGTTCTTCCGCGCCCCGGTGATCTCCGCAGCCAGCGCTGCGGCACGCTTGACTGGCATTTCAGCCAGCAGCAGGTCGAGCACCCGCAGGGTCTGCGCATCCACCGCGTCATCACCTTCCGGCGCGGGCTTGCCGGCCACCAGCAGCACGCACTCGCCCCGCTGCTGGTTGCTGTCGGACGCCACGAACTCGCGTAACTCGCCCAGCGGCAACCCTTTCAGCGTCTCGAACGTCTTGGTCAGCTCGCGAGCCAGCAGTGCCGGCCGTTCGTCGCCGAAGATCGCCGCCATGTCCTCGATGCACTCCAGCACACGGTGCGGCGCCTCGTAGAAGATCAGGGTGCGCGGCTCATCCACCAGCGCCTCCAGTCGACCACGTCGCCCCGCGACCTTGGCAGGCAGGAAGCCTTCGAAGACGAAGCGATCGGAAGGCAGTCCTGCAGCGGACAGCGCGGCAATCAGCGCGCAGGCGCCCGGCACCGGCACTACCGGGATGCCCGCCGCGCGCGCTTGCCGCACCAGGTGGTAGCCCGGGTCGGAAATCAGCGGCGTGCCTGCATCGGAAATCAGCGCGACGTCCTCGCCAGCCTGCAGCTTGGTGAGAAACCGGCCGCCCTGCTCCCGTTCGTTGTGCTCGTGGCAGGCCGCCAGCGGCGTCTCGATCCCGAAGTGCTGCAACAGACGGACGGAGTGCCGGGTGTCTTCGGCCGCAATCAGCGCCACGTCGGCCAGCACCTTCAACGCCCGCGCACTGATGTCATCCAGGTTGCCAATCGGAGTGGCCACCACATAGAGAGTGCCTAGGGTCACGCGCTAACCTCGCCGGAAGTATCTGAAAAAGCCGCATTGTATCCCGATTCCGGCAGCCGCCATCGCGTCACCCTCGCCGCTTGGGTACAATCGGCAGCTCTTTGAATGCGTCACGAGAAGCCCGATATGATCGCTCGCCTGCGTCCGCTATCCGCTCTGTTCCTGGCCGGCATGCTCGCCGCCTGTGCGTCTTCCCCGTCGTCCAATCTCGGCGAACTGCCGCGCACCCCGGACGCCAGCATCGAACAGCTGCTGCAGCAGGCCTCCACTGCCAAGCCGGACGAAGCCGCCGTACTGCGCCTGTCCGCCGCCGACCTCGCCTACAAGCAGAAGGATCTCGGCCGCTCCACGCAGATCCTCGAACAGATTCCGATGGACAGCCTGAAGCCAGCCCAGCAGGTCTTCGCCAGCACCCTGCGCGCCCAGCTGGAGCTTGCCCGCAACAAGACCAAGGCCGCCCTGAAGGCCTTCGAAAACCCCAACTTCCAGCGCCTGGGCGAAATGCCGGTGGACCTCCAGGCCCGCGCTGGCATGGTCAAATCCCTGGCCCTGGCCGCCGACGGCCAGACCCTGAGCGCCGCCCGCGAGCGCGTGTTCATCGACCCGCTGCTCAACGCCGAGGCCAGCAAGGCCAACCATGAGGAAATCTGGAAACTGGTCTCCAGCCTGCCGCTGGCCCAGATGCAGGCCAGCAGCAACGAAGGCGACCTGAACGGTTGGCTCGAACTGGCACGCATCACCAAGTCGTCCTCGACCCTGAAGGAACAACAGTCGAACATCGACAACTGGGTCGCACAGAACCCGGACCACCCGGCCGCCAAGCAACTGCCGGACGCCCTGACCAAGCTGAAGTCCCTGGCCGCCCAGCCGCTGAACAAGATCGGCCTGCTGCTGCCGCAGCAAGGCCAACTCGCCTCTGTCGCCCGCGCCCTGCAGGACGGCTTCCTCGCCGCCCACTACCAGGCGCAGCAGGGCGGCCAGACGCAGCCAGCCATCAAGCTCTATGACAGCACCCAGGTGCGCTCGCTGGACGAGTTCTACCGTCAGGCCCAGGCCGACGGCGTACAACTGGTCGTGGGCCCACTGGAGAAAAACCTGGTCAAGCAGATGAGCAGCCAGCCGCAACTGCCGATCACCACCCTGGCCCTGAACTACGCCGACGGTAGCCAGGAAGGTCCGGCCCAGCTGTTCCAGTTCGGCCTGTCCGCCGAAGACGAAGCCCGCGAAGTCGCCAACCGCGCCTGGAACGACGGCATGCGCCGCGCCGTGGCCCTGGTGCCGCGCGGCGAATGGGGCGACCGCGTCCTCGCCTCCTTCAGCCGTAACTGGCAGGCCGCTGGCGGCACGCTGATCGCCGCCGAGCACGTCGACCAGCCAGTGGAGCTGGCTCGCCAGATCGCCGACCTGCTGCAACTGCGCCAGAGCGAAGGTCGCGCCAAGCGCCTGCAGGGCGTGCTCGACAGCAGCGTCGACACTCAACCATCGCGCCGCCAGGACATCGACTTCATCTTCCTCGCCGCTACCCCGCAGCAGGCCCGCCAGATCAAGCCGACCCTGGCCTTCCAGTACGCTGGCGACCTGCCGGTCTACGCCACCTCGAACCTGTACACCGGCGTGAACAACCCGGCGCAGGATCAGGACCTGAACGGTATCCGCTTCTGCGAAACCCCGTGGCTGCTGAATCCGAACAACGCCCTGCGCCAGCAGGTCGCCGCGCAATGGCCAGCCGCCAATGGCAGCCTCGGCCGCCTGTACGCCATGGGCGCCGACGCCTACCAGTTAGCCCCTCGCCTACCGGAGCTCAAGGCTGTGCCGAGCATGCAGGTGGACGGCCTGACCGGCACCCTGAGCGTCAGCGCCGGCCAGCGCGTGGAGCGCCGCCTGCCCTGGGCCGAGTTCAAGAACGGCCAGGTCCAGCCGCTGGAGAACAGCGGTATTTGATCGGCAACAGCCCTACCCAGAAGGCCGGGCAGCAGGCCGAAGCCGCTGCCCTGGCTCATCTGGAACAGCATGGATTGCGCCTCCTGGCGCAGAACTGGACTTGCCGCCGAGGCGAGCTCGATCTGGTCATGCTGGACGGCGATACAGTAGTATTCGTCGAAGTTCGCTCCCGCCGGCATTCCGCCTGGGGAGGAGCGCTGGAAAGCGTGGACATGCGCAAGCGTCAACGCCTGGCCATCTCCGCTGAACTCTTCCTGCAACAGAACGCCCGCTGGAGCAGTCATCCCTGCCGATTCGACGTCGTCGCCATCGACAGTCGCGCCCCAGGCTCCGCAGGGCACTTGAACTGGATCCCCAACGCTTTTGACACCTGATCAGACGCCCGACGAAAGGTCACACCTGATGGACATGCAATCCCGTATCCGCCAGCTCTTCCATGCCAGCATCGAGACCAAGCAACAGGCCACCGAGGTGCTCATTCCGCATATCGAGCAGGCCAGCATGGTCATGGTCAATGCCCTGCTGAACGAGGGCAAGATTCTCTCGTGCGGCAACGGCGGCTCCGCCGGCGACGCCCAGCACTTCTCCTCCGAACTGCTGAACCGCTTCGAGCGCGAGCGCCCGAGCCTGCCAGCGGTCGCCCTGACCACCGACAGCTCCACCATCACCTCGATCGCCAACGACTACAGCTACAACGAAGTCTTCTCCAAGCAGATCCGCGCCCTGGGCCAACCGGGTGACGTTCTGCTGGCGATCTCCACCAGCGGCAACTCGGCGAACGTCATTCAGGCGATCCAGGCCGCACATGATCGCGAAATGGTTGTCGTAGCTCTGACCGGCCGCGACGGCGGCAACATGGCATCGTTGCTGCTGCCCGAAGACGTGGAGATCCGCGTCCCAGCCAAGGTCACAGCGCGCATCCAGGAAGTCCACCTGCTGGTGATCCACTGCTTGTGCGACCTCATCGACCGTCAACTGTTCGGGAGTGAAGAATGACCCGTACCCCCCTGATCGCAGCCGCACTGGCCGTGACCATGGCACTGGGTGGCTGCACCAGCTTCGTCAGCGCCACCCGCGACAAGCCGATCGACGACGACAAGGGCACCCGTACCCTTGGCAGCAAGATCGACGACTCGCTGATCGAAACCAAGGTGGCAGTGAACGTCGCCAAGGCCGACCCAGCCCTCGACCGCGACTCCCACGTCGTGGTGATCAGCTACAACGGCGTGGTGCTGCTGGCCGGCCAGACGCCGCGCGCCGACCTGAAGAACAAGGCCGAGCAGGCCGCCAAGGAAGTGCAGAAGGTCAAGACCGTGCACAACGAGCTGCAGATCCTGCAGCCCTCCTCCCTGGCCGCCCGCAGCAACGACACCTGGCTGACCACCAAGATCAAGAGCCAGATGCTCGCTGACGCGAACGTGCCCTCCACCCGCATCAAGGTCCTGACCGAGAACGGCATCGTCTACATGCTGGGCCTGGTGACCCGCAAGGAAGGCGACCTGGCCACCCAGGTGGTTCAGGGCGTGGACGGCGTGCAGAAGATCGTCCGTCTGTTCGAGTACATCGACTGATCGGACTCTTCATTGCAGGCATGAAAAAGGCGACCCTCGGGTCGCCTTTTTTATTACTTCACAACCTTGAGGCTCGGCCGGCCACTGGGGCGCGGCGGCTCGTCGGAGGGGCCGTCATCCGGCAAATCCTCGTCGTCGGTGGGTACCGGCGGCTCCAGATCGAAGACCATGCCCTGGCCATTCTCCCGGGCATAGATCGCCATTACGGCCTGGGACGGGACGTAGAGGCTCTGGGCGACACCACCGAAGCGACCTTCGAAGCTGACCGCCTCGTTGTCCATCTGCAGGTGGCGCACAGCGGTCGGCGAGACGTTCAGCACAATCTGCCCGTCGCTGGCATAACCCGGCGGCACCCGCACGCCCGGGTACTCGGAGTTCACCAGGATATGCGGGGTACAGCCGTTGTCGACGATCCACTCATAGAGGGCTCGCACGAGGTAGGGACGACTGGAGTTCATCATCGGGCTCCTTAGCGCATATCACGTTCGATAGAGGACAGGCTGGCACGGAAAGTCTCCCGTGCAAACTGCCGCTCCATGTAGTCCAACAGAGGTTTCGCCGGCCGCGGAAGTTCAATGCCCAGGATCGGCAGGCGCCAGAGGATCGGCAACAGGCAGCAATCCACCAGGCTCAGCTCATCACTGAGGAAGAACGCCTTATCGGCGAACAGCGGCGACACCCCTGTCAGGCTCTCACGCAACTCCTTGCGCGCCAAGGCTCGCTCGGCATCCTTGCGGCGGGTATCGAGGATACGGTCCACCAGGCTGCACCAGTCGCGCTGGATACGGTGCATCAGCAGGCGGCTGTTTGCGCGAGCCACCGGGTAGACCGGAAGCAGCGGCGGGTGGGGATAACGTTCATCGAGGTACTCCATGACTACCGTCGACTCGTAGAGCGCGAGATCGCGATCCACCAGAGTCGGCAGGCTGCCATAGGGGTTCACTTCAGCGAGCTTGGCCGGGATGTTGCCGGCAGGTACATCGATGATGTCAGCAACGACGCTCTTTTCCGCCAGCACCAGGCGCACGCGATGGCTGTAATGGCAGGAAGGGTCGGAGAAGCAGGTGAGCTTGTTGATAGCGGCCATGCCGCGCGCCTCCTCGCAGGATTTCTTGTGGGAGGTAGAAAAACGCACGCGCGCCCCGTAGGGCGCGCGCTTGTTACTACGACTGGTTGTGCTTAGTGCACGTCCTTCCAGTATTCGCGCTTGAGCAGGTAGGCGAACACGAAGAAGAAGGCCAGGAACAGCAGGACGTAGGTGCCGATGCGGTGGGAATCCAGCTTGTTCGGGTCAGCCGAATAAGCCAGGAAGGTCACCAGGTTCTTCACCTTCTCGTCGAACTGGGCTTCGGTCAGCTGGCCGGATTTCGGCACAATGGTCAGCTGATCGCAGGCCTCGTGGGTCAGCGGGGTACCGGTCAGAGGATCGTACTGCTTCTTGCCATCCTCGACGACCTGAACCTGCTTGCAGCCGACGACCTGGCGACCCTGCAGGCTCACCAGCACGTTCGGCATGCCGACGTTCGGGAAGATCTTGTTGTTCACGCCCCAAGGACGCTTGGGATCTTCGTAGAACGAACGCAGGTAGGTGTACAGCCAGTCAGCGCCACGAACGCGAGCTACCAGGGTCAGGTCCGGCGGCGCAGCGCCGAACCATGCCTTGGCGTCAGCCGGCTTCATGCCGATGTCCATGTGATCACCGATCTTCGCGCCGGTGAACACCAGGTGGCTCATCATCAGCTCTTCCGGGATACCCAGATCGCGGCCGACACGCTCATAACGCTGGAACTTGGCGCTGTGGCAGCCCATGCAGTAGTTGGCGAAAGTACGCGCGCCATCCTGCATGGCGGCCTTGTCGGTCAGGTCGATGTCGACCTTGTCCAGGGCCGGACCATGGCCTTCGGCAGCGAAGCCGAAGACGGGCAGCAGAGCCAGAACAAATGCAGCGAATTGCTTTTTCATCAGCCAGTCACCCTTTCCGGAACCGGTTTGGTTTTCTCCATCCGGGTGTAGAACGGCATCAGGATGAAGAAGGCGAAATACAGAATGGTGCACAGGCGGGACAGCGTGGTACCCAGCGGCGACGGCGCTTGCGAGCCGTAGTAGCCGAGGATCACGAAGGAAACCGCGAAGATCACCAGCCAGATCTTGCTCAGCCAGCCCTTGTAGCGGATCGAGCGAACCGGGCTACGGTCCAGCCACGGCAGCACGAACAGCACGGCGATGGCAGCGCCCATGGCGATGACACCCATCAGCTTGTCCGGAACGGCGCGCAGAATGGCGTAGAACGGAGTGAAGTACCAAACCGGAGCGATGTGCTCGGGGGTCTTGAACTGGTTCGCCATCTCGAAGTTGGGCTTCTCGAGGAAGAAACCACCCATTTCCGGGAAGAAGAAGATCACAGTGCAGAAGACGAACAGGAAGACCACGACACCGACGATGTCCTTGACGGTGTAGTAAGGGTGGAACGGGATGCCATCCAGCGGGATGCCGTTCTCGTCCTTCTTCTTCTTGATGTCCACGCCGTCGGGGTTGTTCGAGCCGACTTCGTGCAGCGCGAGGATGTGCAGCACGACCAGGCCGAGCAGGACGATCGGCAGTGCAATCACGTGCAGGGCGAAGAAGCGGTTCAGGGTGATGCCGGAGATCAGGAAGTCACCACGAATCCACTGGGCCAGGTCTTCGCCGACGACCGGAATGGCACCGAACAGCGAAATGATTACCTGGGCGCCCCAGTAGGACATCTGACCCCAGGGCAGCAGGTAGCCCATGAAGGCCTCAGCCATCAGGGCGAGGTAGATCAGCATACCGAAGATCCACACCAGCTCACGCGGCTTCTGGTACGAACCGTACAGCAGGCCACGGAACATGTGCAGGTAGACGACCACGAAGAACGCCGATGCACCGGTGGAGTGCATGTAGCGGATGATCCAGCCGTAATCTACATCTCGCATGATGTACTCGACGGACGCGAAAGCTTCTTCGGCCGACGGAGTGAAGCTCATGGTCAGCCAGATACCGGTGAGGATCTGGTTAACCAGGACGAGCAGTGCGAGGGAGCCGAAGAAGTACCAGAAATTGAAGTTCTTCGGGGCGTAGTACTTGCTCAGATGGTCTTCCCACATCTTGGTCGCGGGGAAGCGGGCATCGACCCAAGCCATGAACTTGTTCATCAGGCTTTCTCCTGGTCCACACCGATGGTCAGCTCGTCACCATCAAGCGAATAGGGCGGAATCGGCAGGTTCAGGGGCGCGGGCTGTCCCTTGTAAACGCGGCCGGCGAGGTCGTAATGGGAGCCGTGACACGGGCAGAAGTAACCACCCTTCCAGTCCGGACCGAGGTCCGCAGGAGCGACTTCCGGACGGAAAGTCGGCGAGCAGCCCAGGTGGGTGCAAATACCGACGATCACAGCCAGCTCAGGCTTGATCGAGCGCACCTTGGGATCGACATAGGCAGGCTGGTCCGAAGCCTTCGACTCGGGGTCCGCCAGTTGCCCGTCGAGGGTCGGCAGCGCATCCAGCATTTCCTTGGTGCGATGCACCAGGAATACCGGCTTGCCGCGCCACTCAGCGATGACCTGCTGGCCTGGCTCGATCTTGGCTACGTTGTACTTCACCGGCGCGCCAGCGGCCTTCGCCTTGGCACTGGGGAACCATGACCCCACGAACGGGACCGCAGCTCCGACCGCTCCTGCCGCACCAACCACCGAAGTGGCCGCGACAAGGAAGCGACGCCGGCCTGCATTCACGCCGTCATTACTCATTCAGTCGTCTCCCATCAGCTTCAAGCCTGTTCAAATCAGGCTTTTAAGTAAAAATTCGAGCCGCGCAAAAAATTCGCCAAATGGTAAAGAAAAGCCCTTGTGATGACAAGGTAATAGCCTGTTACGCAACCCCTGAAACCCTTGCGCCGCGCGGCTTGCGCGGATGCGACACCTTGCCGCACGAACTTATTGAAGACATAAAAAAACGCCCAGTCCAAAGGATCTGGGCGTTTTTTTCGAAGCGTCGTATTAACGCTTGGAGTACTGCGGACGCTTACGCGCTTTACGCAGACCGACTTTCTTACGTTCAACTTCGCGGGCGTCGCGAGTGACGTAGCCGGCTTTACGCAGCGAGCTGCGCAGGGTCTCGTCGTACTCGATCAGAGCGCGGGTGATACCGTGACGGATCGCACCAGCTTGACCGCTTACGCCACCGCCAACGACGGTTACGTAGATATCGAACTTCTCGGTGTTCTCGGTCAGCTCGAGCGGCTGACGGACAACCATGCGAGCGGTCTCACGACCGAAGAACTGCTCGATAGTGCGATTGTTGATGGAGATTTTGCCAGTGCCCGGACGCAGGAAGACGCGAGCGGTAGCGGTCTTACGACGGCCAGTGCCGTAATTTTGAGTCGCCGACATAATGAGCTATCCCGTTAAATCTTCAGTTCTTGAGGCTGCTGAGCGGTGTGCGGGTGATTGGCACCCTTGTACACTTTCAGCTTGCGGTACATGTCGCGGCCCAGCGGGTTCTTCGGCAGCATGCCTTTGACGGCAGTCTCGATAACGCGCTCAGGAGCCTTGGCGATCAGCTTCTCGAAGTTGATCGACTTGATACCGCCCGGGAAGCCCGAGTGATGGTAGTACATCTTGTCGGTAGCTTTGGCGCCAGTGACACGAACCTGCTCGGCGTTGATGACGACGATGTAGTCGCCGGTATCAACGTGCGGGGTGTATTCCGGCTTGTGCTTGCCGCGCAGGCGGGTAGCAATCTCGGTAGCCAGACGACCCAGGGTCAGGCCAGCAGCGTCGACGACGAACCAGTCGCGCTTAACAGTTTCTGGTTTCGCGGTATAAGTTTTCATTCGTTATAGCCTCAGGGGCCGCCTGAAAATAAGACGGCGAATCTTACTGGACAGTGGTTGCCTTGACAAGTCAAGGACAGCCGAAGACAGACACGAATTGGGGCTCGGGTCGGTGTGCGTCCGTAACGACTAGATGTATCAATCGGCAGGCTTTGGCATCCCCCACCGATGAAAGGCTGCGGAATTATGCAGATTCCGGCAGAATTTTCAACTGTATGACGCACTTGTTTTCATGAGGAGACCCGCATGGAGTACCGCCCGCTCGGCCGCACCGAACTGAAAGTCAGCTCCCTCTGCCTGGGGACCATGACCTGGGGCGAGCAGAACACCCAGGACGAAGCCTTCGCCCAAATCGAACGGGCCAAGGCCGCCGGTCTGAATTTCATCGATACCGCCGAGATGTACCCGGTGCCGCCGCGCGCGGAAACCTACACCCGCACCGAACAGATCATCGGCAACTGGTTCGCCCAGCGCGGCGATCGCGCCGACTGGGTGCTCGCCAGCAAGATCGCCGGCCCCGGCAACTCCATCAGCCACATCCGCGACGGCCAGCCGAAGCTCGACCGCAAAAACATCGTCGCGGCGCTGAACGGCAGCCTGAAGCGCTTGCAGACCGACTGGATCGACCTTTACCAGTTGCATTGGCCCGAGCGCAGCACCAACTTCTTCGGCCAGCTGGGCTACCAGCACAAGGAAGAAAGCTTCACGGCGCTGGAAGACACCCTGGAAGCGCTCGACGAGCAGGTTCGCGCCGGCAAGATCCGCCATGTCGGCCTGTCCAACGAGACGCCCTGGGGCACCATGCGCTTCCTGCAGATCGCCCAGGAGCGCGGCTGGCCGCGTGCGGTGTCGATCCAGAATCCCTACAACCTGCTCAACCGCAGCTTCGAGGTGGGCCTGGCAGAAATCGCCATCCGCGAACAGATTGGCCTGCTGGCGTACTCGCCGCTGGCCTTCGGCATGCTCTCGGGCAAGTACTTCGGCGGCGCGCGCCCGGCCAACGCACGAATCACGCTGTTCAGCCGCTTCACTCGCTACACCAACCCGCAGACCGCCCGCGCCTGCGACCGCTACGTGAACCTGGCCCGCGAGCACGGCCTGGACCCGGCGCAGATGGCCCTGGCCTTCGTCACCAGCCGGCCATTCGTGACCAGCAATATCATCGGCGCGACCAACCTCGAGCAGCTGGAAGCCAATCTCGGCAGCCTCAAGCTGAAGCTCTCCGACGAGGTGCTGGCCGGCATCGAGGCGATCCACAAGGACCAGCCGAACCCGGCGCCGTAGCGCTTTGCTCTCTTTGCTCTCGTAGGAGCGAGCTTGCTCGCGAACGATCCAGCGCTGGATTTCCCGGCGGAACCTGTTCGCGAGCAAGCTCGCCCCTACAGGGGTAGCTCGATCACAAAGCCCTGGCGATGATCTCCTTCATGATCTCGTTGGTGCCGGCGTAGATGCGCTGCACGCGCGCATCGGCCCAGGCACGGGCGATCGGGTACTCCCACATGAAGCCGTAGCCGCCGTGCAGTTGCACGCACTCATCGAGCACCTTGCATTGCAGGTCGGTGGTCCAGTACTTGGCCATCGCCGCGGTCGGTACGTCGAGCTTGCCCTCCAGGTGCTGCTCCAGGCAGCGATCAACAAAGACACGGCCGACCTGGATCTCGGTGGCCATTTCCGCGAGCTTGAAGCGAGTGTTCTGGAAATCTGCGACGGACTTTCCGAAGGCCTTGCGGTCACGGGTGTAGTCCAATGTCCATTTCAGCGCCGCCTCGGCCGAGGCCAGCGCGCCGAGGGCGACGGTCAGGCGCTCCTGGGGCAGTTCCTGCATCAGATAGATGAAGCCCTGCCCGTCCTTGCCCAGCAGGTTTTCCTTGGGGATGCGCACGTCCTGGAAGAATAGTTCGGAAGTGTCCTGCGCCTTCATACCGACCTTTTCCAGACGCTTGCCCTTGCTGAAGCCCGGCGTGCCCGCTTCCACCAGGAACAGGCTGGTGCCCTTGGCCCCGGCCTTGGGATCGGTCTTGGCGACCACGATCACCAGATCGGCCAGCCAGCCGTTGGTGATGAAGGTCTTCGATCCGTTGATCACGTACTCGTCGCCATCCAGCACGGCAGTGGTCTTCACGCCCTGCAGGTCGGAGCCGGCGCCCGGCTCGGTCATGGCGATAGCCGAAACCATCTCGCCGGAAATCAGCTTGGGCAGGTAGCGCTGCTTCAGCTCTTCGCTGCCGTAGTGAAGGATGTAGGGCGCAACGATGTCCGAATGCAGCGAGAAGCCGATGCCGGTCAGGCCCAGGCGACCGATCTCCTCGATCACCACGGCGCTGTAGAGGAAATCAGCCGCCATGCCGCCGTAGGCCTCGGGCAGGTGCGAGCAGAGCATTCCGGCCTCGCCGGCCTTGTTCCACAGCTGACGGTCGACATGACCGTCCTTTTCCCACTGGGCGTGGAAGGGCACCGCCTCCTGTTCGAGGAACTTGCGGACGCTGTCGCGGAACAGCTCGTGGTCGGAACTGAACAGGGTTCTCGGAATCATGCGGTGCACCTGCGGATCGGTTGTAGGAATTATTGGAAGGCCGACTGTAGGCCAGCACGAACCGCTCTGCACTGGACACTTTCGCCAAAAAATAAGACGATCCAGCCGCATCATGACCGCTTTAGCGTCATGCAAAGACATCCATAAGAAGTACAAGAACCGATGCCCAACCCAGCTTCCCGCGTGCTGCGCCGCGTCAGCATCCTCGCCACCCATGGCGTGTTCGGCTCCACCCTGATGCAGGCCAAGGACTTCTTCCACATGGCCGCCCTGCGCCATGGCCGCCAGCAGGGCCTCGGCCTACAGCCCAGCTTCGAGACCCGCATCGTCAGCCCCGACGGCCAGCCGGTGACGAGTTTCAGCGGCGACCTCCTGCCGGTACACGGCGCCCTGGACGAACCGGAGCTGATCATCCTCCCCGCCTTCTGGGGCGACTTCGACGAACTGCTGACCCTCTACCCACAGGTAACGGCCTGGCTGCGCGAGCGTCATACCGCCGGCTGCGTGCTATGCGGTGAAGTCTCGGGTGTGTTCTGGCTCGCCGAAGCGGGTCTGCTGGACGGCAAGGAAGCCACCACCTATTGGCGCTTCTTCCGCGAGTTCGCCGAGCGCTACCCCAAGGTGCTGCTCAACCAGGACAAGCACATTGCCGACGCTGACAACATCTACAGCGCCGGCGGCCTCACCTCGGTGCGCGACCTGTACATCTACCTGATCGAACATTTCTGCGGCGCCGCTGTGGCTCAGGGCGTAGCCCGCGACATCCTCTACGAGGTGCAACGCACCTACACGCCCGGCCGACTGGGTTTCGGCGGACAGAAACTGCACCACGACCCGGCGATTCTGCAGATCCAGCACTGGCTGGAGGAGCACTTCTCCGACAAGTTCCGCTTCGAGGATGTGGCCCGCGAACACGGCATGAGCATCCGCAACTTCATGCGGCGCTTCCAGGCGGCCACCGGCGACAAGCCGCTGCACTACCTGCAGCGACTGCGCATCGAGACTGCGCGCAACCTGTTGTCGACCAGCCGCAAGAGCATCAAGACCATCAGCTACGAAGTCGGCTACGACGACGCCAGCTTTTTCGCTCGACTTTTCCGCCAGCACACCGGGCTGTCGCCGAATCATTACCGGCGCCAATACGAACAGAAGGAAGCCTGAAACAGGCCATCCCTAGGATGGGTTCACGGACTCGGGAGCGGCCCTATGATCGGGGTAGCTTCCGACAACAAGAACTTCACGGGATATCGCCATGCGCCGCTTTCTGCTTGCCCTCCTGACCGTCTTCAGCCTCAACGCTGTGGCGGACGACAGCTGGAAACCCTTCCCCTACGACCAGAGCGCCTTCAATTACAGCGGCGACAAGTTGCGCGAGGCCTGGCCGCGCCTGACCCGCGGCTTCGGCACCAACTATCCCTTCCCCGATGCGGACTGGGTGGTCACCATGGCCACGAAGCATCCCGAAGCTCTCGAGAAGACGGTCGCAGCCGGCACCGGCTTCAGCGGCAAGCCGGAAGAGGCGCAGGTCTACGCCGAGAAGCTGCAAGACGTGTGGCGCAAGGTGTTTCGCGGCGACTTCGCCCAGGCCAAGAAGGACGGCCTGGCGCTGGGCGTCGGCGGACAAGTGCCCGGCATGTTCGCCCAGGTGCTCTACGCCATGTTCCTCGCGCCGAACCAGGAGGAGAAGCAGCGCCTGCTGGAAGAAGTGATCAGCTACACCGACGACGCCGGCCCGCTGCTCAACGCCGACCCCATTGCCCAATTCGGCCGCGCCTACGCCAAGGCGCGCCTGGCCGAAGACCTGCCGGTGCCGGTGGTGCTCAAGCGCGGCTATACCAGCGAGATCCCCAAGGAGCTGGACGCCCTGCTGGCCAAGCAGCCGAACCAGCCCTTTGCCCTGGCGCTCTACGGCGGCTATGAAGCCGGCGTGATCCGCAAGGTCGGCAAGCTGGTAGGCAAGATGACCTACGGGGTGAGCGCGGACAAGATGGAGCAGTACTTCGCCCGCTCCTTCCGCGCCGCCGACGACCTGCCCATCGGCCACTACGAATACGCCAATGCGCTGGCCTACGTGTACGGCGAAGATGAAGAGCAGAAAGCTCTGGAGCAGTTGAAGAAAGCAGTGGCAATCAAGCCGATCAACGCTATGGAGGCGCTGGAAATTGCCCACGCCCAGCAATTGCTGAAGAAGGCGCAGCAGGAAATGGCCCAACGCTGATTCTTGATGTGCAGGAACGAGCTTGCTCGCGAACCGCCCAGCTATTGAGCCGCCGACAAAAGATTCGCGAGCAAGCTCGCTCCTACAAAGAGCCAAAACGAAAAAGGCTGCCCGAGGGCAGCCTTTTTTATTCGCCGAACCGTCAGGGACGGTGTGGGCGGCTCAGGTATTCGTGGGACTGCATTTCCAGCAGACGGCTCAGGGTGCGCTGGAACTCGAACTCCAGGCGGCCGCCGGTGTACAGGTCTTTGAGCTCGACCTCGGCGGAGAGGATCAGCTTGACGTTGCGGTCGTAGAACTCGTCCACCAGGTTGATGAAGCGGCGAGCCATATCGTCCTTGGTCACGCCCATCTGCTCGACATTGGAGATCAGGATGGCGTGGAAGATCTTCGCCAGCTCGATGTAATCGTTCTGGCTGCGCGGGCCGTCGCACAGCTCGCGGAACTCGAACCAGGCCACGTCATCGCAGGTGATGCGCGCGCGGATTTCGCGGTTCTCGATCATCAGCGCGTCATCGCGGGTGGCAGCGGCACACTCCGGGGTCAGCGCCTTGAAGTCGCGGGTCATGGCCTGCTCGGCCTGCTCGGACAGCGGCCAGTGGTACAGCTCGGCCTGTTCCAGGGCGCGCAGGCGATAGTCTACGCCGCTGTCGACGTTGACCACTTCGGTGTGCTGCTTGACCAGGGCGATGGCCGGCAGGAAGCGGGCGCGCTGCAGGCCGTCCTTGTACAGGCCGTCCGGCACGATGTTGGAGGTTGCCACCAGGCTGACGCCGTTCTTGAACAGTTCTTCCAGCAGGGTCGCGAGGATCATCGCGTCGGTGATGTCGGAGACGAAGAACTCGTCGAAGCAGATCACCCGGGCCTCGTCGGCGAAACGCTTGCCGATGATGGTCAGCGGGTTCTTCTCACCCTTGAGGGTCTTCATTTCCTCGTGGACGCGCTTCATGAAGCGGTGGAAGTGCGTGCGCATCTTCTGCTTGAAGGGCAGCGCCTCGAAGAAGGTATCCACCAGGTAGGTCTTGCCACGGCCGACGCCGCCCCAGAAGTACAGGCCCTTCACCGGCTCCTGGGTCTTCTTGCCCAGCAGCTTGCCGAACAGGCCAGTCTTGCCTTTATCAGCGGCGACCAGGTCGTCGTAGAGGCGTTGCAGATGCTTCACGGCGTTCGCTTGCGCGGCGTCGTGGAAGAAGTCGGGGCGTTTGAGGTCTTCCTGGTAGCGCTGAAGAGGCGTCATGATCGGTAGCAAGGCAACGAAAACGGGGGCGCACACTTTAGCGGCGCCCCCGTTTCTTGGCAATTGGCCGGTAGTCGGACCGGCCTGCTGCACCTCACTCCTGCGGAGCGAGAGCCTCGTGCAGACGCTGCATGGCAGCGTCGCGCTCCGCGTCGGTGGAGAACTCCGGGCTGTACGCCACGGCTTCGCCATCCAGGCGCACGCTGAAGGTGTTCAGCTCGGCGTGCAGGTCCAGTTCCTCGGACTGCAGGCGCTTGGTCACCTGGCCGGCAGCCTTGCCATCGGCGAAGGCGATGGAAAGCAGCAGTTGCTCACCGGCGGCGTCCAGCAGGCGGAAGCGGAAGCCGTCGTCCTCGCGGAAGCTGACGAAACGCGCAGCCTTAGCCGCCTTTTTCTTGCCTTCGCTGGCCACCTGCACCTGCTCGCGGAACGACCGCAGACCGACGGCCTCGCGCAGTTCGCCGAGGAACGGAGTGGCGATGCGGCGAGCCTTGGCGGCACCGGCCAGGAGGATGTCCTCCAGGTCAGCCGGGCGGGTGATCAGCGCGTGGTAGCGCTCGCGGGCCTCGCCCAGCTCGTTGTCGAGCAGATCGAACAGGCGCTGCTTGGCTTCGCCCCAAGCCAGGCCACCGAGCAGTTCAGCGCGGAACGCGGCCTGTTGCTCGTGGGTGGAGAAGGCCTGATAGAGGGTGAACAGGTGCGAGTTATCTGGATCTTTCGGCTCGCCCGGCGCACGGGAGTCAGTGACGATGCGCGCGACAGCGTCCTTGAGCTGCTTGGCAGTGCCGAACAGCGGAATGGTGTTGTCGTAGCTCTTGGACATCTTGCGACCGTCCAGGCCCGGCAGGGTCGCCACGTCTTCCTCGATCACCACTTCCGGCAGGGTGAACAGCTCCTTGCCGTTGCCGAACAGGTGGTTGAAGCGCTGGCCGATGTCGCGGGCCATTTCCACGTGCTGGATCTGGTCGCGGCCGACCGGCACCTTGTGGGCGTTGAACATCAGGATGTCCGCGGCCATCAGCACCGGGTAGCTGTACAGGCCCATGGTGACGCCGGCATCCGGGTCTTCGCCGGCCTCGACATTCTTGTCCACCGAAGCCTTGTAGGCGTGGGCGCGGTTGAGCAGGCCCTTGGCGCTGACGCAGGTGAGCAGCCAGGTCAATTCGGGGATTTCGGGAATATCGGACTGGCGATAGAAAGTCGCCTTGTCCGCATCCAGGCCGCAGGCCAGCCAGGTGGCGGCGATTTCCAGGCGTGAACGCTGGATGCGCGTCGGATCATCACATTTGATCAGCGCGTGGTAGTCGGCCAGGAAGTAGAAGGAATCTGCCTGCGGATCGCGGCTGGCGACGATGGCCGGGCGGATGGCGCCGGCGTAGTTGCCCAGGTGCGGAGTACCGGTGGTGGTGATGCCGGTCAGGATACGGGTCGTCATGGGAATCCAGGAATCAACACAAATGAAATGGCGGGCCGGATGGTAACGCGGCTTGGCGGCCTAGGCGAGCCGGGCCTGAATCAGGTCCTTGAGCTCGATCAGCTTGCCGTGGAAGAAATGACTGCACTCGGGGATGCGGATCAGTTCGTGGGGCTTGGTCAGCTCGGCGCTCCAGGCGTAGACGCGCTCGGGCGTCACCACTTCATCTGCCTCCGGCTGAATCACCGTGAGCGGGCAGCGCTCGGGCAGTTCGACATCGAAGCGCTCCACTGGCGGCGCCAGCATGAACAGTTGCGCCAGCGCCGCGCCCTCCTCTTCCAGGCGCTGGGCAGCATTACCGGCCACGCAGGAACCGAAGGAAAAGCCCATCAGCGTCAGCGGCAGTCCCGGATGCTGACCGGCAAGCCAGCGCGCGGCGGCCAGCGCGTCGTCGATCTCGCCACGGCCTTCGGCATAACTGCCGGCGCTCTGACCCACGCCACGAAAATTGAAACGCAGAGTGGCGTATTCTGCATCCCGTGCGGCGCGCTGCAGGGTGGCGACCACTTTGTTCTGCATGGTGCCGGCAAACAGCGGGTGCGGATGACAGATCAGCGCGACGCCTTTCGCATCAGGCGCGGCGAGGTGCAGGGCTTCCAGCTGGCCTTCGGGGCCATCGAGGAACAGGGGGATTTCGCGGGTGGTCAAACAACAGCTCCGTGACCCCGTGGCGGGTCGTCTCGTCTAGCTCAATACCTGCGCAGGCGGCGAAGCGTTCGCCACGGTATACAAGCACAGGTGCAAGCCGCTAACGTAAAGCAAAGCCGTCTATAGAGGAAGGATTCGCGTGGAACAGTCCCTCACCACCTGGTTGCTGCCGCTACTCGCCCTGATCGTCGGGGTCGGCATCGGCTTTCTGATCGCCCGTCTGCTGCCCAACGCCGCGCCCAACAAGCTGCAGCGTCAGGTGGACGACATGCAGGATCGTTTCGATAGCTACCAGCGCGAAGTGGTGACCCACTTCAGCACCTCCGCCAGCCTGATGAAGAAGCTCACCCAGAGCTATCAGGATGTGCAGGAACACCTGTCCGAAGGCGCCGAGCGCCTGGCCCTGGACGAGCAGACCAAGCAGCGCCTGCTGGCTGCCCTGCATGCCGACGAATACCCAGAGCGCCGCGAGCGCCTGACTCCGCCGGCGAACAACGAAGCGCCGCGCGACTACGCGCCCAAGACCGGCGACGGCCCGGGCACGCTGGACGAGACCTACGGGCTGAAAAGCAAGTACTGAGCCCTGCCCCGAAGCCCCGCAATAGCGGGGCTTTTTCATGGAGTGCCACGCTGCTCGCGTAGGAGCGGACCTTGTCCGCGAAATCCTCACAACCACGCCGCATCCCAAAAGGAATACTCCCTCACCGTTCTGACCAATCCTGCACGCAACGGATTACTCACGACATAACGTGCAACCGCGACCAAGTCCTCCTCCCGGCGCAATGTCCGATCATGAAATGCTCGTGTCCAAACAGCGCCCTCCCATCCAACCGACCGGCGAATTTGGCGTGCACTGACGGCCTTCATACGCCCCACCGACTTGGCCAAGTCCTCGCCTTCACCAAGCTCTAGCAGCCAGTGAACATGGTCCGGCATCAATACCCACGCGAGCAGCCTGTTCCGCCCGATCACAGAGCTCCGCGTAAAAGTCGACGAAGCAACGCAGGCCGTCTTGAAGTCTGCGAATAGCGGAACGCGCTGCTCCGTGGTCGTGGTCAGCAGATAGACATAGCCGGGGATGGACGAACGGCCTTTGCGCAGAGCATGGTGGCCTGGGAGTTCAGGAAAAGCGGGGCGGGACATAGCCGGACATCCTGGAGTGGGATGGACGGATTTCGCGGACAAGGTCCGCTCCTACGGAAGCAGACAGCTCTGTAATAAACGTAAGGAGCGGCGAGAATTGGAAAAGAAAAAGCCCCGCCTAGGCGGGGCTTTTTCTTTTCAGCGCTGTGCGATCAGATCGCGCCGCGCTGGCGAAGCAGGTCGAGGACTGCCTTGACGCCCTCTTCCACCGACTGGCTCTGGGTGTCGATCACCAGATCGGCATCCAGCGGCACGTCGAACGGGAAGGACTCGCCCGGGATGTTGTCCTGACCGGCGGCGTACAAGCCCTGCGGGTCGCGTTCACGGCAAACCTGCGGGGAGGCCTGGACGTACACGGTGACCAGGCGCTCGGCGCCAATCAGCGATTTGGCGCGCTCACGACCTTCGGCGCTAGGGGCCACGAAGGCACACAGGCTGATCAGGCCAGCCTCGTTGAACTGCCTGGCCACATGGGCGGTGCGCAGCCAGTTCTCGGTGCGACCGGCGCGGTCCTGCGGCAAGCCCTTGTTCAGGTCGTGACGCAGGTTCTGGCCATCCAGCACATAGACCGCACGGCCCATGTCGAACAGCTTGCGCTCCACCGCGTAGGCCAGGGTGCTCTTGCCCGCCCCGGAAAGCCCGCTGAACAATACGGTGGCCGGTTGCTGGCCGAAACGTGCTGCGCGCTCCTCCCGAGCTACATGGGCATTTGCACCGTGGTGTACGGCGGTGCCATGGCTCGATTGCGGAGCGGCGATGATCATGCCGGCACCGACGGTGCCGTTGGTCAGGCGGTCGACCACGATGAAGGCACCAGTGGTGCGATTCTGTTCGTAGCCGTCCAGCGCAATCGGAGCATCCAGGCTGACCTTCACGCGGGCGATCTCGTTGAGCTTGAGTTCGCTGGCGGCGGTCTCTTCCAGGGTGTTCACGTCCACCTTGTGGGTGATGCTCGGAATCGAGCCCGGCACATAGCTGGTGGCACGCTTGATGTCGTACTTCTTGCCCGGCAGCATCGGCTCTTCAGCCATCCACACCAGCATGGCATCGAAGCCGTCGGTCACCTGCGGACGGTTGTCGGCATGCACCAGCATGTCGCCGCGGGAGACGTCGATCTCGTCTTCCAGGGTCAGGGTGACGGCCTGGCCCGGGCCGGCCTGCTCCAACTCGCCCTCGAAGGTGACGATGGACTTGACCTTGCTGCCCTTGCCCGACGGCAGGGCCACGACTTCGTCACCCTTGCGCACGATGCCGCTCGCCAGGGTGCCGGCGAAGCCACGGAAGTTCAGGTTCGGACGGTTGACGTACTGCACCGGGAAGCGCATGTCGTCGAGGTTGCGGTCGCCCGCGACTTCCACGGTCTCGAGAATTTCCATCAGCGACTGGCCGGTGTACCACGGCGAGCGCTCGGACTTGTTGACCACGTTGTCGCCCTTCAGCGCCGACATCGGCACGAAGTGCAGGGAGTTGGTCTTGAGGTTGATCTTCTCGGCGAACTGCAGGTAGTCGGCCTTGATCTGCTCGAAGACGCCCTCATCGAAACCCTTGAGGTCCATCTTGTTGATGGCGACGACGATGTGCTTGATGCCCAGCAGCGAGGCAATGAAGCTGTGCCGGCGGGTCTGGGTCTGCACGCCATAGCGGGCGTCGATCAGGATGATGGCCAGGTCGCAGGTGGACGCGCCAGTGGCCATGTTGCGGGTGTACTGCTCATGGCCGGGGGTGTCGGCGATGATGAACTTGCGCTTGGAGGTGCTGAAGTAGCGGTACGCCACGTCGATGGTGATGCCCTGCTCACGCTCGGCCTGCAGGCCATCCACCAGCAGCGCCAGGTCGACGTCGTCGCCGGTGGTGCCGACTTTCTTGGAATCCTTGGTGATGGCCTCGAGGTGGTCCTCGTAGATCATCTTGGAGTCGTGCAGCAGGCGCCCGATCAGGGTGCTCTTGCCGTCGTCGACGTTGCCGCAGGTCAGGAAGCGCAGGAGTTCCTTGCGCTCGTGCTGGGCCAGGTAGGCGAGGATGTCCTCGCTGATCAGATCGGATTGATGCGACATGGTGCGAGAACCTTAGAAGTAGCCCTGACGTTTCTTTTCTTCCATCGAACCGGCGGCGTCGTGGTCGATGACCCGGCCCTGGCGTTCGGAAGTCCGCGTCAGCAGCATTTCCTGGATGATTTCCGGCAGCGAAGTAGCGGTGGACTCTACCGCGCCGGTCAGCGGGTAGCAGCCCAGGGTGCGGAAGCGCACCATCTTCTTCTGGATACTGGCCTTCTGCTCGGGCGTGAGGTGCTCGAGGATGCGTTCGTCATCGATCATGATCAGCGCGCCGTTCATCTCGATGACTTCGCGCTCTTCGGCAAAGTACAGCGGCACGATCGGGATCTGTTCCAGGTAGATGTATTGCCAGATGTCCAGCTCGGTCCAGTTCGACAGCGGGAAGACACGGATCGACTCGCCCTTCTTCACCTTGCCGTTGTAGACGTTCCACAGTTCCGGACGCTGGTTCTTCGGGTCCCAGCGGTGCTTGCTGTCACGGAAGGAGTAGACGCGCTCCTTGGCGCGGGACTTCTCTTCGTCGCGGCGGGCGCCACCGAAAGCGGCATCGAAACCGTACTTGTCGAGGGCCTGTTTGAGGCCTTCGGTCTTCATGATGTCGGTGTGCTTGGCGCTGCCGTGGGTGAACGGGTTGATGTCCTGCGCCACGCCATCGGGGTTGATGTGGGTGATCAGGTCCAGGCCGTATTCGCTGACCATCTTCTCGCGGAAGCGGTACATCTCCTGGAATTTCCAGCGGGTGTCGACATGCATCACCGGGAAAGGCAGCTTGCCGGGGAAGAAGGCCTTGCGCGCGAGGTGAAGCATCACCGCGCTGTCCTTACCGATCGAGTACAGCATCACCGGGTTGTCGAACTCGGCGGCGACCTCGCGGATGATGTGGATGCTCTCGGCCTCCAGCTGTTTCAGATGCGTCAGTTTGTCGACCATGGCTACTCACGGAATTGCTTATGGACGGCCGGCGGGCCGTAGACGAGCGCGCACTCTATCACAGCGCAAGGCTCTAACCGGGGAGCGGGTTATACCGAAAAAATATACCGATATAGCCATACGCGCTCAGTGCGAAAGCCGGCTGCGGACAGCATCTGAAAGGCTACTCCGGGACGCTCGAACGAGACGCCCCAAGGCCCCAAACGCCATCTCGGAAATATCCTCGAGACTTTTCCTGCAACAGAGTCAGCAGCGTCCTTGAGGCGCTCCCGGCTTGTGCACGGCCGGCACTGCGCTAGCATAGCGGCACGTTTTCCTGCCCCAGAAGATCTCCCATGCGCCGCATCGTTTTCGCCCTGCCTTTGCTCGTCCTCGTCTCCGCGTGCAGCAGCAAACCGACTCCCGCTCCACAACCGGCCCAGAAGCCGAAGGCACCGACCCTGATCACCCCCAACGCCCACCCGGCGTTCGGCTCGGTACAGCCGATCACCCCGCTGCGCGGCGATTACGCGAACAACGCCAACGCCAATCGCTTCATCGACATGATGGTGAGCAAGCACGGCTTCAATCGGCAGGATCTGCATGACCTGTTTGCCCAGACGCAGGAGCTGGACTGGGTGATCCGCCTCATGGACCGCCAGGCGCCGACCTACACGCCGCCCAGCGGCCCGAACGGTGCCTGGCTGCGCTACCGGAAGAAGTTCATCACCCCGGATAACGTGCAGAAGGGTGTGCAGTTCTGGAACGAATACGAAGCCGACCTGCAGCGCGCCTCGCGCACCTACGGTGTGCCGCCGGAAATCATCGTCGGCATCATCGGCGTGGAAACCCGCTGGGGCCGCGTGATGGGCAAGACGCGGATCATCGACGCACTGGCCACCCTGTCGTTCTCCTACCCGCGTCGCGCCGAGTTCTTCAGTGGCGAACTGGAGCAGTTCCTCCTGCAGGCGCGCAACGAAGGCGACAATCCCCTGGAAATGCGCGGCTCCTATGCCGGCGCCATGGGTTACGGACAGTTCATGCCCTCCTCTTTCACCCAGTTCGCCGTGGACTTCGACGGCGACGGCCACCGCGACCTGTGGAACCCGCGCGATGCCATCGGCAGCGTGGCCAACTACTTCAAGCAACACGGCTGGGTCACCGGCGACGCGGTGGCGACCCCGGCCATCGGCCAGGCCCGCTCACTGGAAGACGGCTTCAAAACCCAATACTCGATCAGCGCGCTATCAGCCGCCGGCCTGCGCCCGCAGGGTTCGCTGGGCAACCACCAGACCGCCAGCCTGCTGCGCCTGGACATGGGCAACACCTACCAGTACTGGTACGGCCTGCCGAACTTCTACGTGATCACCCGCTACAACCACAGTACCCACTACGCCATGGCCGTGTGGGAGCTGGGCAAGGCGGTGGACCGCCAGCGCCACGGCTACCGCTGAGGCACGTACAAAAAAGCCGGCTCATTGAGCCGGCTTTTTTCATGCCTGTTTCCGGATGCGGCAGGATGATCGAGCAGCAGCCACCTTGCAGCGAACGAGGTTTCCTGCCATCTCAGCCCAGGGTGGGTTCGCGAGCAAGCTCGCTCCTACAGCCATCCCTGCAAGACCTGGCGCTGGGTCTGAACGCCATCAGGCCGGGTTCGGGCAATCGATGAACAGATGCTCGATGGCGAAGCGCTTGGCCAGGTAGTCTCCCAGCGCCTGCACGCCGTAGCGCTCGGTGGCGTGGTGGCCGGCGGCGATAAAGCTGATGCCGTTCTCCCGCGCGCTGTGCACGGTCTGCTCGGAGACTTCGCCAGTCAGGTAGGCATCGACACCAGCGGCAATCGCCTGGTCGATATAGCCCTGAGCGCCGCCGGTGCACCACGCAATGCGGCGGATTGGCTGGCCGCCATCGACCAGCAGCGGTTCGCGGCCAAGCACGTCACGCACATGGATTGCGAGATCGCTGGGCAGCATGGGCTCGGCCAGCGAGCCGACCAGCACGATGGAGCGGGGGTTGCCCGGTTCCAGCGGCCCTTCGATCTCGAAACCAAGCTGGCGACCGAGCTGCACGTTGTTGCCCACCTCGGGATGCAGGTCCAGCGGCAGGTGGTAGGCCAGCAGGCTGATGTCATGGCTCAGCAGGGTCTTCAGGCGGCGCTGCTTCATGCCCACCACGCGAGCATCCTCGCCCTTCCAGAAATAGCCGTGGTGGACCAGCACCACATCGGCGTCCGCTTCCACGGCCGCATCCAGCAGCGCCTGGCTGGCGGTGACACCGGAAACGATACGGCGCACCTGCGGGCGGCCCTCAACCTGCAGGCCGTTGGGGCAGTAATCCTGAATCTTCGCGGCGTCCAGGAAACGGTCGGCTTCCTCGACCAGCGTGCTCAGTGCGATAGCCATCGAAATTCCTCCAACATCGGCTGCGAGCGTCTATTTTCTTGGCTCGCCGCCCGTATAATGGCCGCCACCCTATCGGCCATCCCCCGGCCAAGCAACCCCAAGGATTTTCTTCGATGCTGAAGGCCCTGCGTTTCCTCGGCTGGCCCGTGCTGGTTGGCGTGCTATTGGCTCTTCTGATCATCCAGCATAACCCGCAATGGGTCGGCCTTCCGCAGCAGGAAGTGCATCTGCAACAAGCGCCATTGCTCAGCCGCCTGCAACAGGGCCCGGTCAGCTACGCCGATGCCGTGACACGCTCGTCGCCCGCCGTGGCCAACCTGTACACCACCAAGATGGTCAGCAAGCCGAACAACTCGATGCTCGACGATCCACTGTTCCGGCGCTTCTTCGGCGATAACCTGCCGCAGCAGAAACGCATGGAGTCGAGCCTGGGTTCGGCGGTGATCATGAGCCCCGAAGGCTACCTGCTGACCAATAACCACGTAACCTCCGGCGCGGACCAGATCGTCGTGGCCCTGCGTGACGGCCGCGAGACCATCGCCCGCCTGGTGGGCAGCGACCCCGAGACCGACCTCGCGGTGCTGAAGATCGACCTCAAGGACCTGCCCTCGATCATGCTCGGCCGCTCCGACGGCATCCGCACCGGCGACGTCTGCCTGGCCATCGGCAACCCCTTCGGCGTCGGCCAGACCGTCACCATGGGCATCATCAGCGCCACCGGCCGCAACCAGCTGGGCCTGAACACCTACGAAGACTTCATCCAGACCGACGCGGCGATCAACCCGGGCAACTCCGGCGGCGCGCTGGTGGACGCCAACGGCAACCTGATTGGCATCAACACCGCGATCTTCTCCAAGTCCGGCGGCTCCCAGGGCATCGGCTTCGCCATTCCGACCAAGCTGGCGCTGGAAGTCATGCAGTCGATCATCGAGCACGGCCAGGTGATCCGTGGCTGGCTCGGCGTCGAAGTGCAGCCGCTGACCCCGGAACTGGCCGAATCCTTCGACCTCAAGGACAAGGCCGGCATCGTCGTCGCCGGCGTCTACCGCGACGGCCCCGCTGCCAAGGCCGGCCTGCTGCCCGGCGACATCATCCTGAATATCGATGGCGAAGCCGCCAGCGACGGTCGCCGCTCGATGAACCAGGTCGCGCGCACCAAGCCGGGCGAGAAGATCACCATCGAAGTGCTGCGCAACGGCAAGCCGGTGACGCTCAACGCCGAAGTCGGTCTGCGCCCGCCGCCCGCCCCTAATGGCAACTGATGCCGCCCTCTTTTCCAGAGCAATGAAAAACGGCGCCCGAAGGCGCCGTTTTCTTTTGCAGCGATAGCCTTACAGCTTCATGCGCAAGGCATCCAGCAGAGCCTGATTCTGCTCCTCGGTGCCGATGCTGATGCGCAGGAACTGGTTGATCCGCTGTTGTTTGAAGTGACGCACGATGACGCCTTCTTCGCGCAGGGCGGCGGCCAGTTCGGCGCCGTCACGCTGCGGGTGGCGAGCGAAGATGAAGTTCGCCGCCGACGGCAGTACGTCGAAGCCCAGGGTCTTGAGCTCGGCCACCAGCTTCTCGCGGCTGTGGATAACCGCGTTGCAGGTCTGCTCGAAGTACGCCTGATCCTCGAACGACGCCACCGCACCGGCCAGGGCCAGACGGTCCAGCGGGTAGGAGTTGAAGCTGTTCTTCACCCGCTCCAGCGCTTCGATCAGGTCTTCATGACCAATCGCGAAGCCGACCCGCAGGCCCGCCAGGGAACGTGATTTGGACAGGGTCTGCGCCACCAGCAGGTTCGGGTAGCGGTTGACCAGGGAGATCGCGGTCTCGCCGCCGAAGTCAACGTAGGCCTCGTCCACCAGCACCACGCTGTCAGGGCTGGCCTGCAGCAGGCGCTCGATGGCGTCGAGCGGCAGCAGGCAACCGGTGGGCGCATTGGGGTTGGGGAAGATGATGCCGCCGTTCGGGCGCGCGTAATCCTCGACGCGGATCTGGAACTGCTCGTCCAGCGGCAGCGCTTCGAAGACGATGCCGTAGAGGCCGCAGTAGACCGGATAGAAGCTATAGGTCACGTCGGGGAACAGCAGCGGCTTGCCGTGCTGGAACAGCGCGTGGAAGGCATGGGCCAGGACCTCGTCCGAACCGTTGCCGACGAAGACCTGGGAGGTTTTCACGCCGTGGTACTGGGCGATGGTCTGCTTCAGGCGATCGGCGTTCGGGTCCGGATACAGGCGCAGCGTGTCGTTCAGCTCGGCCTGGATCGCGGCGACCACCTTCGGCGACGGGCCGTAGGGGTTCTCGTTGGTGTTCAGCTTGACCAGCTTGGCCAGCTTCGGCTGCTCGCCCGGAACGTAGGGCACCAGTTCCTTGACGAAGGGACTCCAGAATTTGCTCATTGATTACTCACCGTCAAGGATGCGGAATTCGGCACTGCGCGCGTGGGCGGTCAGCGACTCGCCGCGGGCCAGGATCGAAGCGGTCTTGCCCAGCTCGGAAGCACCCGGCGCGGAGCAGAAGATGATCGAGGAACGCTTCTGGAAATCGTATACGCCCAGCGGCGAGGAGAAGCGCGCAGTACCGGAAGTCGGCAGCACGTGGTTCGGCCCCGCGCAATAGTCGCCCAGCGCCTCGGCGGTATAACGGCCCATGAAGATGGCGCCGGCGTGGCGGATCTTCGGCAGCCAGCTTTCCGGGTCGGCCACCGACAGCTCCAAGTGTTCAGGGGCGATGCGGTTGGCGACCTGGCAGGCCTGTTCCTGGTCGGCGACGAGGATCAGCGCGCCACGGTTGGTCAGCGAAGTACGGATGATCTCGGCGCGCTCCATGGTCGGCAGCAGCTTCTCGATGCTGGCGGCGACTTTGTCGAGGAAAGCCGCGTCCGGGCTGACCAGGATCGACTGGGCATCCTCGTCATGCTCGGCCTGGGAGAACAGGTCCATGGCGATCCAGTCCGGATCGGTGCCGCCATCGCAGACCACGAGGATTTCCGAAGGGCCGGCGATCATGTCGATGCCGACCTGGCCGAACACGTGGCGCTTGGCGGTGGCGACGTAGATGTTGCCCGGGCCGACGATCTTGTCCACCTGCGGCACGCTCTCGGTGCCATAAGCCAGCGCGGCTACGGCCTGGGCACCACCGATGGTGAAGACGCGGTCGACGCCGGCGATACAGGCAGCGGCCAGGACGATTTCGTTGATCTCGCCACGCGGAGTCGGCACCACCATCACCACTTCGGCGACACCGGCGACCTTGGCCGGAATGGCGTTCATCAGCACGGAAGACGGATAGGACGCCTTGCCGCCGGGCACGTACAGGCCGGCGCGATCCAGCGGGGTGACCTGCTGGCCGAGCACGGTGCCATCGGCTTCGGTGTAACGCCAGGAGTCCTGCTTCTGCTTCTCGTGGTAGCTGCGCACGCGTTCGGCGGCCGTTTCCAGCGCCTCGCGCTGGGCCGGGGTGATGCGGGTCAGGGCCAGTTCCAGACGCTCGCGCGGCAGGATCAGGTCGGCCATGGTCTTGGCGTCGACGCCGTCGAAGCGCTGGGTGAACTCCACCACGGCGGCATCACCGCGCTTGCGCACATCGGCGATGATGTCCAGGACACGCTGGTTCACCGACTCGTCGGACACGCTTTCCCAGGAGAGCAGATGGTCCAGATGACGCGCGAAGTCCGGATCGGCGGCGTTGAGTCGACGGATAGCGAAGGGTGCGGTCATAGCTGGCCTCTTTAATTGGCATGATCTCGGGCGCCGCAAGACTATCAAGCCTTCCGTGCGGGCACCCGAGAAAATTTGGCTATGACACGGATAGGCTGCCGCGACCGGAGTCGCGGTGGGTATCAGTGACGGTGTCGAGCTTCGACGGCGTCGCGCAGGGTGTCGATCAGGGCCTGGATGCGAGCGTGCTGCATCTTCATCGAGGCTTTGTTCACGACCAGGCGCGAGCTGATGTGCGCGATCAGTTCCTGGGGCTCCAGGCCGTTCGCACGCAGGGTGTTGCCGGTGTCGACCACGTCGATGATCTTGTCGGCGAGGCCGACCAGCGGCGCCAGCTCCATGGAGCCGTAGAGCTTGATCACGTCGACCTGGCGGCCCTGCTCGGCGTAGTAGCGCTTGGCGACGTTGACGAACTTGGTGGCCACGCGCAGGCGGCCCTTGGGCTCCGGCGCGCCGACCGCACCAGCGGTCATCAGCTTGCAGTTGGCTATCTTCAGGTCCAGCGGCTCGTAGAGACCCTGGCCACCGTACTCCATGAGCACGTCCTTGCCCGCGACACCAAGGTCGGCGGCACCGTGCTCGACATAGGTCGGCACGTCGGTGGCGCGCACGATCAGCAGGCGCACATCATCGAGGGTGGTGGGGATGATCAGCTTGCGGCTCTTGTCCGGATTCTCGGTCGGCACGATGCCCGCCGCTGCAAGCAGCGGCAGGGTGTCGTCGAGGATACGGCCCTTGGACAGGGCAATCGTCAGCATTGTCTGGTTCTGCCTTAGCCCGGCACGCGGCGAATCTTCGCCCCGAGCAGTTGCAGTTTCTCTTCGATGCACTCGTAACCACGGTCGATGTGGTAGATGCGGTCGATCATGGTATCGCCATCGGCCACCAGAGCGGCGATCACCAGGCTGGCGGAAGCGCGCAGGTCGGTCGCCATGACCGGTGCGCCCTTGAGCTGCGGAACGCCGGTAACAATGGCGGTATTGCCTTCGACCAGGATCTGCGCGCCCATGCGGTTCATCTCGTAGACGTGCATGAAGCGGTTCTCGAACACGGTCTCGATGACCGCGCCGGTGCCTTCGGCGATGGCGTTCAGGGAGATGAACTGTGCCTGCATGTCGGTCGGGAATGCCGGGTACGGCGCAGTGCGGATATTCACCGCCTTCGGCCGGTTGCCCTTCATGTCCAGCTCGATCCAGTTGTTGCCGGTGGTGATGTGCGCACCGGCCTCGACCAGCTTGGCCAGGACCGCTTCGAGGATGGTCGGATCGGTGTCCTTGAGCTTGACGCGGCCACCAGTGGCCGCAGCGGCGACCAGGTAGGTACCGGTCTCGATGCGGTCGGGCATGACGTTGTACTTGGCGCCGCCACCCAGACTTTTTACACCGTTGATCACGATGGTGTCGGTGCCAGCGCCCTGCACATCACCGCCCATGGCGTTGATGAAGTTCGCCAGGTCGACGACCTCGGGCTCACGCGCGGCGTTTTCCAGCACGGAGCGGCCATTGGCAAGAGCTGCGGCCATCATGATGTTCTCGGTACCGGTCACGCTGACGGTATCGAAGAAGAAATGCGCGCCGAGCAGGCCGCCGGCCGGGGCCTTGGCCTTGATGTAACCGCCTTCAACGGTGATCTGCGCACCCATGGCCTCGAGGCCGCGAATGTGCAGGTCCACCGGACGCGAACCAATGGCACAGCCGCCGGGCAGCGCGACTTCGGCCTCACCGAAGCGGGCAACCATCGGGCCGAGCACGAGGATCGACGCACGCATGGTCTTCACCAACTCGTACGGCGCGACCAGGGTCTTGATGGTGCTGGCGTCGACTTCGACGTTGAGTTTCTCGTCGATGATCGGCTGCACGCCCATGCGACCGAAAAGCTCGATCATGGTGGTGATGTCGTGCAGGTGCGGCAGGTTGCAGACGGTCACCGGGGTGTCCGCCAGCAGGGTGGCGGCGAGGATCGGCAGCGCCGAGTTCTTCGCGCCGGAGATGCGGATCTCGCCATCGAGACGAGTGCCGCCGGTAATGATCAGTTTATCCATTGCTAATTTCCCCGTGGGCTCAGGAACGCTCGGCCCAGGCGGCGCGGCTGAAGAATTTCATGGTGACGGCATGGATGGCGCCCGAGGCGATCCACTCGTTCAGGTGGGCATAGATCTGTTGCTGGCGCTTGACCGGGCTCAGACCGGCGAGCTCGTCGCTGATCAGGTTCAGCTGAAAATTGCAGCCTTCGCCTTCCACTTCGATCTGGGTACCTGGGAGTTTCGATTCCAGGAAGTTTTTGACTTCTACGGCCTGCATGCTCAACCTCGTTCGGCGCCCTACGCGCGCGGGTCGGCCATGATACAAAAAAGCCCCCCGCCTGCGAACCCCGGCAGGGGAAGTCGCGGACGGAGGGCCTTCTTAGTGTTTCAATGCTGTAACGGCAGGATCTCCAGGAGCTCGCCAACCTTGGCGATTTCCTGCATGTCCTTGGGCAGGCCGGAAATCTGCAGCGTCTTGCCGGCCTTGCGCGCATCACGGGTATACGACAGCAGCAGCGACAATCCGACGCTGCTGGAGCGCTCCACCGCCGAGCAATCCAGGTGCAGCGCACTGGCCTTGCTCGCGGCGATCAGCCGGGCGCCCTGCTGACGCAGTGCGGGGCCGGAGCTGTAGTCCAGCACGCCGGAGAGGGCCAGTTCGCCCTCGACGCGCTCCGTGATACTGCCCTGATTCATTCTGCGCCGCCTTCCGGCTGGCCCTTGGCAGCGTCCTTGGCCTTGGCGACTACCTGACCCCAACCAGCAATGGTGGCCTCCAGGTCGTTGCGGTTCTTCTGCATGGAATCAGCGAACTGGTCACGGAACAGCTTGCCGATGTTGATGCCGTTGATGATCACGTTACGCAGGCGCCAGTTGCCGCCCTGGTTGACCATGGTGTACTGCACCGGATAGACGGCGCCGTTGCCGCCGACCACTTCCATGTTCACCGAAGCGCGATCCTGCTCCTGCTTGCCGGTGTTCAGCACGCGGATGTCCTGGTTGTCGTACTCCAGCAGCGCATTGCCGTAGAACTGGAACAGGCTGTTCTTGAAGGTTTCCTCGAAGCGCTTGACCTGTTCCGGCGAGGCCTGGCGGGAGTATTTGACGGTCATCACGCCCTTGGCGATGCCCTCGGAGTCCACCACGGGGCCGAGGATGCGGTTCAGGGTGTCGTAGAACGCCTGAGGATTGGCCTTGTAGCTGGCCTTGTTGGTTTTCAGGTCCGACAGCAGGCTGTCGACGGTCTGCTGCACGACCTGCTGAGCGGTCTGCTCGGCCTGGGCAAACAGCGGCAGGATAGCAAGCAGTACCAGGAAGCCACGGCGCAAGGTTTTCAACATGGAGTGAGTCCTCATTTCTTCGAGTCGTCTTTGTTGACCGAATTCAGCAGGAACTTGCCGATCAGGTCTTCCAGCACGAGTGCCGACTGGGTGTCCTTGATGGTATCGCCTTCCTTCAGCAGCTCTTCATCGCCACCGACACTGATGCCGATGTACTTCTCGCCCAGCAGGCCGGCGGTCAGGATGGAGGCGGTAGAGTCGTCCGGCAGGTTGTTGACCTGGCGATTGATCTCCATGGTCACACGACCACGATAGCTGTCATGGTCCAGGTCCACCGCAGTGACCTTGCCGATGGTGACACCCGCCATGGTGACCTTGCCACGCACGGTGACGCCGGCGATGTTGTCGAAGTAGGCGTACAGCTTGTAGGTATCGCCCGAATTGCCGATGGTCAGTCCGCTGACACGCAGGGCCAGCAGCAGCAGGGCCAGCAGGCCGGCCAGAATGAACAGGCCTACACCGATTTCCAGGGTGCGGGTTTGCATCAGAAGTCTCCAAACATCAAGGCGGTCAGGATGAAGTCCAGCCCCAGCACTGCCAGGGAGGCATACACAACGGTACGGGTGGTGGCGCGGCTGATCCCTTCGGAGGTGGGTTCACAGTCATAGCCCTGGAACACGGCGATCCAGGTCACGACGAAGGCGAACACCACACTCTTGATCACGCCATTGAGAATGTCCTTGGTGAACTGCACGCTGTTCTGCATGTTCGACCAGTACGAACCGTCATACACACCCAACCAGTCCACGGCGACCAGGGCTCCACCCCAGATGCCGACAACACTGAAGATAGCCGCCAGCAGCGGCATCGAAATGAAGCCGGCCCACAGGCGCGGAGCGATGATGTACTTGAGCGGATCGACACCGATCATCTCCAGGCTGGACAACTGCTCGGTGGATTTCATGTTGCCGATCTCGGCGGTCAGCGCGGAGCCGGCACGACCAGCGAACAACAGACCGGTCACCACCGGCCCCAGCTCACGCAGCAGCGTCAGTGCGACCATCTGGCCAACCGCCTGCTCCGAACCATAGCTCGCCAGGATGTTGTAGCCCTGCAGGGCCAGCACCATGCCGATGAACAGGCCGGAGACAACGATGATCGCCAGGGACAGCACACCCACCGAATACAGCTGCTTGACCAGCAACTGGAAGGCGCCGCTGTGTACGCGGCGGCCGAAGATGGCATGCACCAGAAACAGGCCCGAGCGGCCCAGCGACTCGAGGACATCGAGCCCCGCGCGCCCGAGCAGGCGAACTCGCTCGAGCGATGAAGTCTTGCGCATCAACGTTCTCCCAGCAGGTCGGCGCGGTAATCGCGAGCAGGATAGTGGAACGGCACCGGACCATCAGGAATGCCCTTCATGAACTGGCGCACCCGCGGATCATCGAGACCCTTCAGGTCCGCCGGCGTTCCGTGACCGAGCACGCGACCGTCACCGACGATATAGATGTAGTCGGCAATGCTCGCGGTTTCCGCCAGATCGTGAGACACCACGATAGAGGTGATCCCCAGGGCATCGTTGAGCAGACGGATCAGGCGCACCAGCACGCCCATGGCGATCGGGTCCTGGCCCACGAAGGGCTCGTCATACATCAGGATCTGCGGATCCAACGCAATGGCGCGGGCCAGCGCCACGCGGCGCTTCATGCCGCCGGACAGCTCGTCCGGCATCAGCTCCACCGCTCCGCGCAGGCCCACGGCCTGCAGCTTCATCAGGACGATGTCACGAATCATGTCTTCCGGCAGCTCGGTATGCACCCGCAGCGGGAAGGCGACGTTCTCGAAGACATCGAGGTCGGTGAACAGCGCACCGCTCTGGAACAGCACGCCAAACTGCTTGCGCATGTCGAACAGATCGCTGCGACCCAGCGACGGGAGATTCTGGCCATTGACCCACACTTCGCCGCTCGCCGGGCGCAGTTGGGCGGCGATCAGTCGCAACAGGGTGGTCTTGCCACATCCCGAGGGCCCCATGATCCCGGTGACCTTGCCGCGTGGAATGCGGATGTCCACGTTATCGAAAATCTTACGCGTGCCACGCTTGAAGCTCAGGCCCTTCAGCTCGACCGCGTATTGGTCATTGGTGCTCATAGAACTCCTTTCATCACGGCGCTGTCCGTTGCCCCGTCTGTCATACGGCAGAAACACGGCGCGGCAGGCCGAACGGCCGCGAACTATAACACCCCGCGAAGCCGCGCCCCAAGGGCTGCTAAGCCGTCGTTAAGGACCAGTTCAGCAAAATGCGCTCAACATTGAGATGCCAGTGATGAAGCCTTTGCCGCTTTCCCGTTATAATCTCGCACTTCATTTTGCCCCGCGCCTTTCGAACATGAGCCAGAAACACGATTTCATCCAGTCGGCACAGCGCACCATCCGCCTCGAGCGTGACTCGGTGGACGCCCTGCTGCCGCGCATCGGCGCCGATTTTTCCCTGGCCTGCGAGCTGCTGCTCGACTGCAAGGGCCGCGTCGTCGTGGTCGGCATGGGCAAATCCGGCCATATCGCCCGCAAGATCGCCGCCACCCTGGCCAGCACCGGCACGCCGTCCTTCTTCGTACATCCAGCCGAGGCCAGCCACGGCGACATGGGCATGATCACCAAGGACGACGTCGTCCTGGCCCTGTCCAATTCCGGCTCCACCGCGGAAATCGTCACCCTGCTGCCGCTGATCAAGCGCCTGGGCATTACCCTGATCAGCATGACCGGCAACGCCGAGTCGCCACTGGCCAAGGCCGCCGCGGTCAACCTGGACGCCAGCGTCGAGCACGAAGCCTGCTCGCTGAACCTCGCGCCGACCTCCTCCACCACGGTTTCCCTGGTGATCGGTGATGCGCTCGCCATCGCCCTGCTGGAAGCCCGCGGCTTCACCGCCGAGGACTTCGCTTTCTCGCATCCGGGCGGCGCACTGGGCCGTCGATTGTTGCTGAAAGTGGAAAACATCATGCACGTGGGTGAAGCATTGCCGCAGGTTTCCCCCGGCACGTCGCTCAGCGGCGCGCTGCTGGAAATGACCCGCAAGGGCCTGGGCATGACCGTCATCCTCGGAGACGACGGCAAGCTGGCCGGCGTCTTCACCGACGGCGACCTGCGCCGCACCCTGGACAAGGGCCTGGACGTGCGCCAGGTGAGCATCGACCAGGTCATGACCGTGCACGGCAAGACTGCCCGCCCGGACATGCTCGCCGCCGAAGCCCTGAAGATCATGGACGACCACAAGATCAACGTACTGGTCGTGGTCGACGACAAGGACCACCCGGTCGGCGTCCTCCATGTCCACGACCTGACCCGTGCGGGAGTCATCTGAATGACTGCCGACCTGCTGCAACGCGCGAAAGCGGTCCGCCTGGCGGTATTCGACGTAGACGGCGTGCTCACCGACGGCAAGCTCTACTTCCTGCCTGACGGCGGCGAGTTCAAGACCTTCAACACCCTCGACGGCCAAGGCATCAAGATGCTCATGGCCACGGGCGTGCGCACCGCGATCATCACCGGCCGCTCGAGCCCGGTGGTCGAGCGCCGGGCGAAGAACCTGGGCATCAACCACCTGTTCCAGGGCCGAGAGGACAAGCTGGTCGCCCTGGACGAGTTGCTTGCCGAACTGGGTCTAGGCTATGAAGAAGTCGCGTACCTGGGTGACGATCTGCCCGATCTGCCGGCCATTCGCCGTGCCGGACTGGGCATGGCGGTCTCCAGCGGCGACGCCTTCGTGCGCCAGCATGCCGACGGTGTGACCCAGGCCCGTGGCGGCGAAGGCGCCGCCCGCGAGTTCTGCGAACTGATCCTGCGCGCCCAGGGCAACCTCGAAGCTGCCCAGAACGCGTACCTCTAGAGCCGAACATGCCCAAGACTTTCCAACAGAAGCTGTTGCTCGCCCTGATCGCCATCCTGCTGATCGCCCTCGGCTATTACTGGAACGTGCGCCTGGACTTCAACGAGCGGCAACTCAAGTCGCAGACCAGCGACGCGATCGACTTCTATGTGGTGAATGCCAAGAGCGTTCAATACCGCCTCGACGGTTCCCTCGCCTACGAGATGACCGCCGACAAACTCGAACACCTGAAAGCAACCGACGTGACCCTGGTCACCACGCCCGACCTCTTCTTCCACCGGGAGAACGAGCCTCAGCCGTGGCATGTCCAGAGCGTTCGCGCCGAAGTGGCCCCCGAAGGCAAGCAGGTCGAGCTGATCGATGACGTGCGTGTTGCGCGCACCGACGCGCAGCAACGCACGCTCCTGCTCAACACCTCGCGCATGACGGTGTTCCCAGACAAGGACTATGCGCAGACTGACCAGCCCGTGAAGATCACCGAACCCAACGGTGTGACCACGGCAGTTGGCATGAAGGCGTATCTGAAAGACAGCCGGATGCTCCTGCTGTCCAACGTAAGAGGTCAGCATGAGGCTCGTTAACACCCTCCCCCTTCTTTTCAGCCTCGCCGCCGCCATTGGCAGCCCTGCCGCCTGGGCTCTTCCCACCGACCGGGAACAGCCGATCCGTGTCCAGGCCGACAGCGCCGAACTGGATGACAAGCAGGGCGTTGCTGTCTATCGCGGCGACGTGGTGGTAACCCAGGGCAGCATGAAGCTGACTGGCAACACCGTTACGCTCAAGCAGAACAAGGACGGCGAGATCGAGGTCGTTACCTCGGTCGGCAAGCCCGCCTACTTCGAACAGAAGCCGGCGCCGGACAAGCAGATCACCCAGGCCTACGGCTTGACGATCCAGTACTTCGTCACGCAGAACCGCGTCGTGCTGATCGACCAGGCCAAGGTAATCCAGGAAGGCAACACCTTCGAAGGCGAGAAGATCGTCTACGACACCCAGCGCCAGATCGTCAACGCAGGCCGTGCCACCGGCTCCCAGGTGACTACCCCGCGCCCGCGTATCGACATGGTCATCCAGCCCAAGAAAAAGCAGGATCAAGCGCAGTAATGGCTACGCTAACCGCCCAGCACCTCGCCAAGAGCTACAAGAGCCGGCAAGTCGTTCGCGACGTCAGCATGAGCATCGAGAGCGGGCAGATCGTCGGCCTGCTCGGCCCCAACGGAGCGGGCAAGACCACCTGCTTCTACATGATCGTCGGCCTGGTTCGCGCCGATCAGGGCGTGGTGCGCATCGACGAGCAGGACGTCACCCACCTGCCCATGCACGGCCGCGCGCGCGCCGGCATCGGCTACCTGCCGCAGGAAGCCTCGATCTTCCGCAAGCTGTCGGTGGCGGACAACATCGGTGCCATCCTGGAAACCCGCAGCGACCTCGATCGCGCTGGCCGCCAGGAAGCCCTGGAGGGCCTGCTCGAGGAGTTCCACATCCACCACATCCGCGACAACCTCGGCATGAGTCTGTCCGGCGGTGAGCGTCGCCGCGTGGAAATCGCCCGCGCCCTGGCCAGTTCGCCGAAGTTCATCCTGCTGGACGAACCCTTCGCCGGCGTTGACCCCATTTCCGTGGGGGACATCAAGCAGATCATCCATCACCTCAAGGCCAAGGGCATCGGCGTGCTGATCACCGACCACAACGTCCGCGAGACCCTGGATATCTGCGAAACGGCGTATATCGTCAACGACGGCCAACTGATCGCCGAAGGCAGCGCCGAGAGCATCCTCGCCAACGACCTGGTGAAGGAAGTCTACCTGGGCCACGAGTTCCGCCTCTAAGGCCCTGCGCCGCGCCCTTCCCAGGGCGTGGCAGCTCCACCTCCTCCCTGCGCGTGGCGCGGCTCGTCGGCCGTTCCGCGATGCATTCGGCTGCCTGTCCTGCCCGGGCGCAACCGGGTTGTAACGAAAGGTCGACAGCCCCTAGGCAAAGCGTCCAAACTCAGGCATATAATTTGCTTCCTCGCGGCACCCCGGTGTCCGTAGTCGTGGATATGGCGCGCTTCGCGCCAGCGAACAAGGTGCCTAGTTCCAGCCATGAAACCATCGCTAGTCCTAAAGATGGGCCAGCAGCTGACGATGACCCCGCAGCTGCAACAGGCCATCCGACTGCTCCAGCTCTCCACGCTGGACCTCCAACAGGAAATCCAGGAAGCCCTGGAGTCCAACCCGATGCTGGAGCGCCAGGAAGAAGGCGAGGATTACGACAACAGCGACCCCATGGCGGACGGCGCCGAGTCAGGCGCCAACGGCACCACCAGCAGCTCCCAGGACAATTTCCAGGAAAGCACAACGCCCAATGCCGACAGCCTCGATGAGGACCAGTGGGCCGAGCGCATCCCCAACGAGCTGCCTGTAGACACTGCCTGGGAAGACATCTACCAGACCAGCGCCAGCAGCCTGCCCAGTAACGATGACGACGAGTGGGACTTCACCTCTCGCACCTCAGCCGGCGAAAGCCTGCAGAGCCATCTGCTGTGGCAGCTCAACCTCCTGCCGATGTCCGATACCGACCGCCTGATCGCCCTGAGCATCATCGACGGCATCACGGACGACGGTTACCTCGACGAGTCCCTCGACGACATCCTCGCCTCCATCGATCCGGAACTGGGCGTGGAGATGGACGAAGTGGAAGTCGTGCTGCGCCGCGTACAGCAGCTCGAACCCGCTGGCGTCGGTGCACGCAACCTGCGCGAGTGCCTGCTGCTGCAGCTGCGCCAGCTGCCCACCAAGACTTACCTGCTGGCCGAGGCTATCCGTCTGGTCAGTGATCACCTGGACCTGCTCGGCAGCCGCGACTACAGCCAACTGATGCGCCGCATGAAGCTCAAGGAAGACGAGCTGCGCGAGACCATCGAGCTGATTCAGTCGCTGCATCCGCGCCCGGGCTCGCAGATCGAATCCGGCGAAGCCGAATACGTGGTCCCGGATGTCATCGTGCGCAAACACAACGAGCGCTGGCTGGTGGAGCTGAACCAGGAAGCGGTGCCGCGCCTGCGCGTCAACTCGCAGTATGCCGGCCTGGTACGCCGCGCTGACTCCAGCGCCGACAACACCTTCATGCGCAACCAGCTGCAGGAAGCGCGCTGGTTCATCAAGAGCCTGCAGAGCCGCAACGAAACGCTGATGAAGGTGGCGACGCAGATCGTCGAGCACCAGCGCGGCTTCCTGGAATACGGCGAAGAGGCGATGAAGCCGCTGGTCCTGCACGACATCGCCGAGGCGGTGGGCATGCACGAATCGACCATCTCCCGTGTCACCACGCAGAAATTCATGCACACGCCGCGTGGCATCTTCGAGCTGAAGTATTTCTTCTCCAGCCACGTCAGCACCTCCGAAGGCGGCGAGTGCTCGTCCACCGCGATCCGCGCAATCATCAAGAAACTGGTCGCGGCGGAAAGTCCGAAAAAGCCATTGAGTGACAGCAAGATCGCTGGTTTACTGGAGGCACAGGGCATTCAAGTGGCACGTCGTACCGTCGCCAAGTACCGGGAGTCCCTAGGAATCTCTCCCTCGAGCGAGCGCAAGCGACTGGTGTGACGTTGATCCACGCCAAGGTGTTCCGGCGGCAGGCCCCATAACCTGCCACTTACACACGGGCAATAAGGAGAAAGCGGTATGCAAGTCAACATCAGTGGACATCAACTGGATGTGACCGACGCCCTGCGCGACTATGTCGGCGAGAAACTTGGCCGACTGGAGCGCCACTTCGACAAGATCACCAATGTTCAGGTCATCATGGAGGTCGAGAAGCTGAAGCAGAAAATTGAAGCCACCCTCCACATCGCCGGTGGCGAAGTGGTGGCCTGCGCCGAACATGAAGACATGTACGCGGCCATCGACCTGCTCACCGACAAGCTCGACCGCCAACTGATCAAGCACAAGGAAAAATACCTCGAACGCCAGCAAGGTGTTGGCGTCCGTTAACCCCTCCCTATGATCCGACTTGAGCAAATCCTGACCCCCGGCCGTTCCCTCGTGAACGTGCCGGGAGGCAGCAAGAAACGTGTCCTCGAACAAATCGCCAACCTGGTGGCTCGCGAGCTGCCGGGTTTCGATTCCCAAGACATCTTCGACAGCCTGGTGGCCCGGGAACGCCTGGGCTCCACCGGCTTCGGCAATGGCATCGCCATTCCGCACTGCCGCCTCCCCGGCTGCCAGTCGCCGATCAGCGCCATCCTGCACCTTGACCACCCGGTAGACTTCGACGCCCTCGACGGTGCGCCGGTGGATCTGGTGTTCGTGCTGCTGGTGCCGGAAGCGGCCACCGAGGAGCACCTGGAACTGCTGCGGCAGATCGCCTCCATGCTCGACCGCTCCGACGTCCGCGACCGCCTGCGTCACGCCGCCAACGGCGAGGACCTGTACCGGATCGTCGTGGACTTCCAGAACAACGGGCACTAATCATGCGCCTGATCATCGTCAGTGGAAGATCCGGCTCGGGCAAGAGCACCGCGCTCAACGTGCTCGAGGACAACGGTTTCTACTGCATCGACAACCTGCCGGCCAGCCTCCTCCCGGACCTGGCCCAGCGCGCGCTGCTGCACACCGAACTGCTGCACCCCCAGGTCGCCGTCTCCATCGACGCGCGCAACCTGCCCAGCCAGCTGCAGCGCTTCCCCGAGCTGTTGCAGGAAGCCCGCGACAAGCACATCCAGTGCGACGTGCTGTACCTCGATGCCGATGACGAAACGCTGCTCAAACGCTTTTCCGAGACTCGCCGCCGCCACCCGCTAACCAGCGACAGCCGTTCACTGGCCGAAGCCATCGCCGACGAATCGCACCTGCTGGCGCCGATTGCCGACCTGGCCGATCTCAAGCTCAACACCACCAACCTGAACCTCTATCAGCTGCGCGACGTGCTCAAGCTGCGCCTGCTGAACAAGCCCGAACTGGGCACCGCCTTCCTGGTCGAATCCTTCGGCTTCAAGCGCGGCATGCCGGTGGACGCCGACCTGGTGTTCGACGTGCGCTGCCTGCCCAACCCCTACTGGAAGCCCGAGTTGCGCGAGCACACCGGGCTCGACGTTGAAGTCCAGGAATACCTGGCGGCGCAACCTGATGTCGAGGAGATGTACCAGGATATCCTCGGCTACCTGAACAAATGGCTGCCGCGCTTCGCCGCGAGCAACCGGGCCTATGTCACCATCGCCATCGGCTGTACCGGTGGCCAGCACCGCTCGACCTACCTGGCCGAGCGGATCGGCCAAGCCCTCAAGGAAAGCCTCACCAACGTGCAGATTCGCCACCGCGACCTGAGCTAAGCAGCGACAGACAACAAAAGGACAGCCCCTCGCGATGCCCGCCCTCGAAGTCACCATCATCAACAAGCTTGGCCTGCACGCCCGTGCGGCGGCCAAATTCGTCGGCGTCGCAGGGCGTTTCCCCTGTCAGGTTCGCGTGGGCCGCAACCCCGAGAGCACGGTAGACGGCAAGAGCATCATGGCCGTGATGATGCTGGCCGCCGGCAAGGGCACCAATCTGCATCTCGCTGCCGAAGGCGAGCAGGAAGACGAAGCGATCAAGGCGCTGGTCGACCTGATCAACAACTACTTCGACGAAGGCGAGTGACGCGCCAGGCCTTCAGCCTAGCGACGTATCCAGCACCATCATCAGACAGAAGCCGATGATCAGCCACTGGGTGGCCTGCGCCGCATGACCGCGCCGCTGTGATTCGGGAATGATCTCGCGCACCACCACATAGAGCATCGCACCCGCCGCCGCGGCCAGCCCCCAGGGCAGGAACATCCGCGAGATGCCGATCAGCCAGGCGCAGAGCACCGCGAACAGCGGCTCCACCAGCCCTGAGGCCGCCCCGGCCAGCGCTGCCTTGCCACGTGACACCCCAGCTCCTGCCAGCACCAGCGCGATCGCCAGCCCTTCCGGTACATCCTGCAGCGCGATACCCAGCGCGAGACCACTGGCGCCCTGCACCTCTCCTCCAGCGGCAACGCCCACGGCCATGCCCTCGGGAATGTTGTGCAGGACGATAGCGGCGACGAAGAGCAGGATACGCGCCGGTACTTTGCCCTCGGCTGCGCCCTGGATATTTGTCTGGGCGTCTTCGAGCACCCGGCCGAACACCGCCAGGCCGAATGCGCCCAGCGCCAGGCCCAGACTGACCAGCAGCGACGCGAGCCAGGTGGACCGTCCGCCCGCTTGCGCCGCCTCCAGCGCGGGGAGCAGCAGCGAAAATGCAGTGGCCGCCAGCATCACCCCGGCGCCAAAGCCGAGCATGGCGTCCGCAATCCGAGCCGGCATGCTGCGCACCAGCAGCACAGGCAAAGCGCCCAGGGCAGTGCCAAGGGCGCACAGCATGCCGCCATGCAGTGCCAGGTACATCGGTGCCGACAACGCCAGGCGTGCCAGCAGCATCAGGTGCTGGACCACGAGCACACCGCCGCCAAGGACGATGCTCAGCCCCAGCAACCAGCGCAAATTACGCCCTCCGCTTTCACGCAGACTCTGCACGATCAGACGCATGGGGTGACCTTCGGTTTCATCCTTTTCCCCGCGCCTGCAGCGCCAGACGGTAACGACGAAGCACTTCAGGCCAGGCGACGACGTTGTAGAAAGCGGCAATGTATTCCGGCCGACGGTTCTGATAGCGCAAGTAGTAGGCATGCTCCCAGACATCCAGCCCGAGGATCGGCTGATTGCCCTGCATCAGCGGGCTGTCCTGGTTGCCGGTGCTCTCCACCTGCAGCTTGCCCTGCGGGTTGACGGTCAACCACGCCCAGCCGCTGCCGAAACGGGTCAGCGCAGCCTTGGTGAAGGCCAGGCAGAAGGCGTCGTAGCCGCCCAGTTCCGCATCGATGGCCTGACGCAACTCGTCCTGTGGCAGACCGCCACCATCCGGCGCCATGACGGTCCAGAACAGCGAGTGGTTGGCGTGGCCACCGCCGTTGTTGATCACCGGAGCGCGCAATGCCTCAGGCAGGCGATCAAGGCTCCCCAGCAACTCCTCCACCGGAACCTCCACTAACTCCGAGCCTTCCAGTGCGGCGTTCAGATTGTTGATGTAGGTCTGGTGGTGCTTGCTGTGATGGATTTCCATGGTCTGCGCATCGATGTGCGGCTCCAGCGCATCGTAGGCGTACGGCAAGGCAGGCAGGACGTGAGGCATCTTGGTTCCTCCGGTTCGTAGCGGACGTCAGTGGTAGCGCATCGAATGCACGGCAGTGAACAGGCCCGGGCGCAGTTCGACCGCCCCCTGGCGGCGCAGCAGGCGCTGGGTGCGCGGATAGGTGCCGTGCTCGCCGATGAAATTGAGCAGCTCGACGTAGGTGCGGCGGCTGTGCTGCACAGCCGCCGCGCGCAGGTCCGGGCATTTGCGCAGGTCCTCGCCCAGCACCAGCAGGCGCTCGTGGCAGGCGCACAGGTACTCGGCGGTTTCCTCCGGCTGGCCCAACTGCAGGTGCAGGTCGCCGAGGTTGTGATGAGAGATGACGAAGGCCATCACCGCTTCCTCGGGATCGTGCCAGCGGTCCAGCAGGACCTGGGCCAGCGCCAGCGCGTGGAGGTAATGCTCACGGGCATCGATCAACTCGTTACGAATGAAGCAGCGGTTGCCCAGTTCGATGGTGCGTTGCCAATGACGCATGGCAGGTTCCTCCAGCGGGTGGGGCGGAGTCAGAGTCCGCCGGCGGTGAGCTTCTCGGGATTGAGCAGTTGCTCGAGACGAGCGCGGTCCAGATCGATGCCCCTTAGAGCAGAGAACTCAAGCGCAACATCGGCCACGGCTGCTGTCGAGCAACAGCTGGAAGCACTTCTCGAACAGGCGCCAGGCCGGCACCGGTTCCCAGGCCGCCAGGTAGCGCGCCTCGCCGATGTACTGCTCGACCAGCCGCGGTTCGTTCGGCTCCAGGGCGCAGCGGATGCGAGTGCCCAGCAGGTACCAGCGGTCAGTGATCGAGCTGTCGACTTCGGCAAACATGGCAATCTCTCAATCGATAATGCGATTGATTATTGTTTGCAAGAATCAAAAAAACAAGCCTACCTGACGCAATGCGCTGGATGGCCTGCCTGGAGAATGAGTCGAGGAAGGGCTGGAAGCCGCGGCCAGCGGGGCCGCGGCGAGGGGATCAGTTGCCGGCGACCATCATCTTTTCGATGAGCACGGAGCCGGTGTGCAGATTGCCGCGATACTCCACGTCGTTACCGATGGCGACGATGTTGCGGAACAGGTCGCGCAGGTTGGCGGCGACGGTGACTTCCTGTACCGGGAACTGGATTTCGCCGTTCTCCACCCAGTAGCCGCCTGCGCCACGCGAGTAGTCGCCGGTCACCAGGTTGACGCCCTGCCCCATCAGCTCGGTGACCAGCAGGCCACGGCCCATGCGGCGGATCAGAGCGGCCTGGTCCTCGTCGCCATGGCTGACGAACAGGTTGTGCACGCCGCCGGAGTTGGCCGTGCTGGGCATGCCCAGCTTGCGCCCGGAATAGGTGCCCAGCACATAGGAAACCAGCTCGCCGCCTTCCACGAAGGGCTTGGCATAGGTCGCCAGGCCATCGTTGTCGAACGAGGCACTGCCCAGCGCGCCACGCAGCAGCGGGCGCTCATCCAGGGTCAGCCATTCCGGGAACAGTCGCTGGCCCAGCGCGCCCTCAAGGAAGGACGACTTGCGGTACAGGCTGCCGCCGGAGATGGCGCCGAGGAAGTGGCCGAACAGGCCCACGGCAACTTCCGGGGCGAATAGCACGGGGACTTCGGCAGTCGGCACCGGGCGCGCGCCCAGGCGGCTGGCGGCACGTTCTGCAGCACGACGGCCGATGGACTCAGGGGTGGCCAGCAACTCGCCGCGACGATTCACGTCGTACCAGTAGTCGCGCTGCATCTGCCCTTCGCCTTCGGCGATCATCACGCAGCTGAGGCTATGACGGGTGCTGGCATAGCCACCGACAAAGCCGTGGCTGTTGCCGTAGACGCGACAACCCTGGTGGGTGTTCAGCGTAGTGCCGTCGGCTTTGGTGACACGTTTGTCAGTGGCAAAAGCCGCGGCCTCGCAGGCCAGTGCGCGCTCGATGGCCTGGTCGGGGGTGATCGACCAACCGTGGTACAGGTCCAGGTCCGGCAGGTCACGGGCCATCAGCGCCGGGTCAGCCAGGCCGGCACAATCGTCTTCGGAAGCGTGCTTGGCGATCGCCAATGCCGCCGCCACGGTCTCGCGGATGGCGTCCGCGCCGGTCGCCGAGGTGCTCGCCGAGCCCTTGCGCTGGCCGACGTAGAGGGTGATGCCAAAGCCCTGGTCGCGGTTGAACTCGACGGTCTCGACTTCCCCCTGGCGCACCGAGGTGGACAGCCCCTGCTCCACCGATACCGCCACCTCGCAGGCGCTGGCGCCCTGCCGGGTGGCCTCGGCGATGATCCGCTCGACCTGCTCGCGCAGTTCGGGAAGGACCTCCGGGCTCACTGCCGGGTTGTGTTCGCTCATTGCATGCCTCTCCTGTTCATGGTCCGGCCCCGCCATCAGGCGGCGGCAACCGGCGCGGGCCGGACAAGCGGCCCCTGACTCGTTATCATGACGGCGTTTTCAACGAGACCCCCGCCATGGCTGAAATTCACGATGACGACTCGTCCTTCGATGAGAAGAGCAAGTCGCAAGTAAAACGCGAAATGCACGCGCTGCAGGAGCTCGGCGAGCGCCTGACCACGCTCAAGGCCGACATGCTCGACCGCATGCCGCTCACCGATCCGCTGCGCCGCGCACTGGAAGAAGCGCCCAAGCACAAGGCCAACGCCGCCAAGAAACGCCACCGGCAGTTCATCGGCAAGCTGATGCGCGACCAGGACGTCGAGGCCATCCTCGCCCTGCTGGAACAGGTAGACACTTCGACCCGCCAGTACAACGAACGCTTCCACGCCCTCGAGCGCTGGCGCGATCACCTGATCACCGGCGGTGACGCGGCGCTGTCCGCCTTCTTCGGCGAATACCCGGAAAGCGACCGTCAGCATCTGCTCCAGCTGATCCGCCACGCCCAGCATGAGGCCGCTCACAACAAGCCTCCGGCCGCGGCGCGGAAGATCTTCAAGTACATCCGCGAGCTGGACGAGATGAAGCGCGGCCTGCGCTGAGCGGCCGCACCCTTCCCTTCCAGGCCCACCGGCAACGGCCTCAGGCGCCCGTGCCGCCGACGGTGATCGCGTCGATCTTCAGGGTCGGCTGACCGACACCCACCGGCACGGACTGGCCGTCCTTGCCGCAGGTGCCCACGCCGCTGTCCAGCGCCAGGTCGTTGCCGACCATGGACACCCGGCTCATCACTTCCGGACCGTTGCCGATCAGGGTCGCGCCCTTCACCGGGCGAGTGATCTTGCCGTTCTCGATCAGGTAGGCCTCGCTGGTGGCGAAGACGAACTTGCCGCTGGTGATGTCCACCTGGCCGCCGCCAAGGTTTGCGCAGTAGATGCCGCGCTCGACGCTGGCGATGATTTCCTGCGGATCGCTCTGCCCGGCCAGCATGTAGGTGTTGGTCATGCGCGGCATCGGCAGGTGCGCGTAGGACTCGCGACGGCCGTTGCCGGTGCGCGCCACGCCCATCAGGCGGGCGTTGAGCTTGTCCTGCATGTAGCCTTTGAGGATGCCGTTCTCGATCAGCACGTTGCAGTTGGTTGGCGTGCCTTCGTCGTCCACCGATAGCGAACCGCGACGGCCGGCGATCGTGCCGTCGTCGACGATGGTGCACAGGCTGGACGCGACTTTCTCGCCAATGCGACCGCTGTAGTTCGAGCTGCCCTTGCGGTTGAAGTCACCTTCCAGGCCATGGCCCACGGCTTCGTGTAGCAGCACGCCGGACCAACCAGCGCCCATCACCACCGGCAGGCTACCGGCCGGCGCGGGAACCGCTTCGAGGTTGACCAGGGCCTGGCGCAGCGCCTCGCGGGCGTAGCTCATGGCGCGGTCTTCCTGGAGGAAATACTTGTAGTCGGTACGACCGCCGCCGCCGTGACCACCACGCTCACGGCGGCCGTTCTGCTCGACGATCACGCTGACGTTGAAGCGCACCAGCGGGCGGATGTCCGCCGCCAACGATCCGTCCGCCGCGGCGATCAGCACCTGATCCCAGACACCGGCGAGGCTGACGGTGACCTGCTGGATGCGCGGGTCGAGGGCGCGGGTGGCGGCGTCGATCTTCTGCAGCAGCTCCACTTTCTCGGCGCGGCTCATCACGTCCAGCGGGTTCTCGCCGGCATACAGACGCGTCGGCACCACCGCCTTGAAGGCCTGCACCTTGCCGTTCTGCCCGGCGCGGGAAATCGAACGAGCGGCGCGAGCGGCCTGGATCAGCGCCTCATGGTTGATTGCGTTGCTGTAGGCGAAGCCGGTCTTCTCGCCGGACTGCGCGCGCACGCCGACGCCCTGGTCCATGTGGAAACTGCCCTCCTTGACGATGCCGTCCTCCAGCATCCAGGACTCGGAGACCTGGCTCTGGAAGTACAGATCGGCGGCATCGATTCCGGGCCCGCTCAGCTCGTGCAGGATCGGCGACAGCTGGTCGATATCCAGACCACCGGGGGCCAGCAGGTGCTGACTGACGGATGACAACAGTTCGCTCATATTCACTCCGTACGCGCCGGTCGTGGTTCGACCGGCGGGAAAAATCTTCTGTGCCGGGCAATCGGCATGCGCTGCCGGATCGCCGCCTGTTCCTCGCTGTCGCGCTCGGCCAGCAGCACCGCCTCGCCCTTGGCCTGTTCGGCGAGGATACGCCCCCAGGGGTCGACAATGGCCGACTGGCCCCAGGTTTCCCGTCCTTTGGGGTGGGTACCGCCCTGCCCGGCCGCCAGCAGGTAACACTGGGTCTCGATGGCACGGGCACGGATGAGGATTTCCCAATGCGCCGCCCCGGTCACCGCGGTAAACGCCGAAGGGGCGCTGATCAGCTCAGCGCCGGCTTCGCGCAGCGCGGTGTAGAGCTCGGGGAAACGCAGGTCGTAGCAGACCGTCAGCCCCAGGCACCCGACCGGCGTATCCGCCACCACCACGCGCTGGCCGAAGGCGTAGTCGTCCGACTCGCGATAGCGGCCACGGGCGTCGGCGACATCCACGTCGAACAGGTGCAGCTTGTCGTAGCGCGCCGCCACTTCGCCGCGCTCGTCCACCAGCAATGAACAGGCGTTGGCCTTCGCGTCCGGCTGGCCTTCAGGCGGCAGCGGCAGGGTACCGGCGACTATCCACAACCTGAGGTCGCGGGCGGTGCTTTTCAACCAGGGCAGGATGGGCCCTTCGCCAAGGGCTTCGGCGCGGCCGATGTCCGCCAGGTCACGACGGCCCATGGCGGCGAAGTTTTCCGGCAGCACGGCGAGACGCGCGCCGCTCGCGGCGGCCTGCTCGAGCAGGCGACGGGCGGCGGTGAGATTGGCCAGGACATCGTCCTGGCTGACCATCTGGATGACGGCAATGGACATGGCTAGCTCCGGTAATGCCTGGGTTTCATGCTAACCGATGCCCGGACAGTCTGCTCAATGGGGTTTTTCGAAGGGTTTCTCGAAGGTGATCGCCGGGCTCTGCCATGGGCCCTTCACGCTGTACTGCACGCTGGCAAAACGCGCGACCTTGTCGCCCAGCAGCTTGTCCACCACGAACAACGCACCGCCGATGGCTGGCGCACCGACGATCAGCGCTGCCAGAGGCAGGTTGTTGGTCACCGGCAGGGTCACCAGCAGCTTGGCGTCGATCTGATCGTGGGCGAGGTCCAGCGTGCCGTTGAGCTCCAGGTTGCTCGACGGACCATCCAGGCGCAGCGGCTCGCGGGTAAAGAAGACGCCGTCGGTGGCGGTGAGCACACCCTTCACGCGGTCGTAGCTCAGGCCCTTGCCGAGCAGATCGGAGAAGTCCAGCCGCAGGCGGCGGTTGATGGCGTTGAAGTTGAGCAGGCCGAAGACCCGCAGTGCGTTGGCACCTCCCTCCACCTCGACGAACTGCCCCTTGCGCAGGCTGGCGTCAAGGGTTCCGCCGAAGCGCCGCAGGTTCAGCGCCGCCGGCGAGCCCGGCCAGTTGCCGTTGATGTCCACACTGAAGCGCTCGCTGGTCACGCTGGGCGCGAAGTCCCAGGCCTTGAGCACGTCCCCCAGGTTCTTGCCCTCGAGCTTGCCCTGGAAGGTGCTGCGCGCGCTCGCTTCCACACCGTCCCAGCGCAGGTTGCCTTTCACCGAGAGGCCGCGCAGGTCCAGGTTCACATCGTTGAAGCCCACGCCGGTCGGCGTCGGGCGCAGATTGAAGCTCCAGGCGCCGACCGGCTTGCCGGCCTTCAGCACCTGGCGAATGGTCACGTCCATCGGTGGCAGGGTGCGCGGGTCGATCTTCGCCATCGGGTCGGGCTGCTCGACCGCCTTCGCGGAATCGATGGCCTCGCCCTTGGGCAGGTCGATGCGGTCCAGAGCGATCTGGATCGGCTTCACCTTGCTGTCAGGCAGGGTGATCTTGCCGGTGACCAGCGAGCTGACCAGCCCGACCTGCCAGCTGCTGTCGACGCGGGTCAGGTCCAGCGTGAGGTTGTCCAGCGTCTGGCCGAAGCCCTTGAAACGAGCGATCTGCAAGTCTGCGCCACGCAGCAGCCCGGCAGCGCCTTCGACACCGGTGTTGGAGTACTTCTTCGCGACCGCCATCCAGGCATCGGCATCGACTTCATCGACCTTGCCGCGCACCTGAACGCCGTTCCAGTTGGGCAGCACGGCCGGATCGCCCCCCAGGCGCAGCACGCCACGGCCTGCGAGCGGCTGGTCAGCCGGTGCGGCGTAGGCCAGGCTGGCACGGTCACCATAGGTCGCCCAGTAGCGCCGCTCGGCACCATCCAGGGTCATGCGCCACTCACTTTCGCGTGTTTCCTGCGCGGCCTTGCCCAGCGGTGCCGGCAGGTCGATGGTGACGCCCTGCAGGTTCGAGGCGACCTGCAACTGGCTGTCCTTGCCATCGAGCAGCAGGTTGAGCTGGAACGGAACGCGCCCGTCCACCGGCAACTGCTTCTGCACCTTGCCCCAGTCGAGCAGGGTCTTTACCGGCACCTGGCCAGCCACCAGCACGCGGGTACGCGGATCGCCATTGCGACCTTCGGCGCGAATGCTGCCGGTAACGCGGGCCCCAAGCACCTGGGCGGAGACGTTCTGCCCGCTCAGGCCGCTGTCGGTGTCATAACGGAACTTGCCCTTGACCTGTTCGAGGTTCAGTTCAGGCTTGGCAATCTTCAGCTGCGCCTTGTCGGTATCGAAATCGACGATCACCCGCGCCTTGCTCGCCTCGCCCTTGGCCAGGGGAATATCGAGATTGAGATGGCCGTTCAGGTCGCCCTTGCCTTCCCAGCCGGCAAAGGTATGAGTGGCGCCAATCGGCGAGTCCTGGAGGATCTTCAGGCCGTCGACGAGGTTGCTGTCGATATCGCCGTTCACGTGCAGGTGGGCGACTTCACCCGGATTCGAATGGGGTATCTCCACCGAAACATCGCGCACCTGGCTGTTGAGGATCTGCCCGCTCGTGGCATTGATGCTCACGCCACTATCCTCGACACGCACCTCGCCCTCGGCCTTGCTCAGGCCTGGCCAGCCGGGCTGGTAATCGAGCACGCCGTCATGAACCTTGAAGTACAGGCTCATTGCATGGGCCTCGGGCGCCGAGCCCTTCTGCAGCGAGCCCTGCCAGAGGAAATAGCCCTGCTCGATGCGGCCGCTCTTGATGGAGCCCTTGAGCCAGGCGGCGAGGTCCTTGCTCATCTGCGGGATCACGGTGGGCAGGTACTTGCTGGTGAAGCGCGCGTCGCCATGGCTCATGCCGACGCGCAGGTCCATGTAGTCCTCCTGCGCAGGGTCGCGCATCAGGCGGATCAACATGTCGCCGGCGATGGTGCCTTCCTCGCCCTCCACCTGCATCAGGTGGCTGCCAAGGGTGAAGGCTTCGTCGTTGAGCTGGAAGAACATCCGCGTGTACGCGGTGCGGTAGTGCCAGGGTTCGGGGAACAGCGTGGCCAGGTGCAGCATGAAGTCCTGGGCGTTGGCGTCCAGCGTGCCGCCGCCGAGGTTGCCGCTCAAGGTGCCGTCGACATTGGCCACCGCGGGAACATCATGGAAGGCTTTGACACCGACCTTTTCCAGATTGGTGGCATAGACGACGCGCTCGGCGCCCTCGCGCTGCGGCCAGTAGTCGAAATTCACGTTGTGCAGCACGCCGCTCGGCTTCAGGCCATCGAGCCATTCGACGACCTTGTCCGGCAGCGGCGCCAGGGCGGTGATGGTCGGGCCCAGCGGAGTCAGGTCAAGGCGGTCGGCACGCAGTTGCCAGTGCTCCTCGTCCTTCATTCGGCGAGTCAGTTCCAGCTCCACCTCACCCCAGCGGGTATCACCGATGTTCGCCGCCAGATCGGCGACGCGCAGATCAAAATCGTCACCGTTTCGCTGGAAGAACAGGCCCACACCCAGATCGCTCAGGCTGACCGGCTTGCGCCCGGCCAGCGCGGCCTCGATCTTCGGCGCATTCAGACGCGCCACCGCGGAAACCGGCACGCCCTTGTCGATGGTCGCCCAGAATTCGCCACCGGCCTTGGCCTGGGAGAGTTTCCAGGCGCCAGTGAGGCGCTCGGGCAGCCATTTCGCCCAATCGGCCTGAGGCAGGCTGAGATACAGCTGAGCCGAGCTTTTCGCCCAGTCGTCACGGTTCAGGCGGGTTTCCAGACGCGCCGCCACTGGCTCACCACCGGGCAGGCTGAGGCGAGCTTCCAGGCGCTGACGGCTGCCGCTGCGCAAGGTCATGCCGACATAGTTCAGCGACAGAGGATTGGCCTGCTGCGGCAACACCGTCAGTTGGCTGTCCATCAAAGACAGGCGACGCGGAGTCAGCAGCAGGTCGATGAGCTTGCGCGGATCGGTGTCGCCGCCACGGCTCGGCAGGCCGTCGGCGTGCCACTTGCCTTCCTCGTCCTCGCGCAGGGTCAGGTGCAGGCCTTCCAACTCCAGGGCATCGATGCGCGGTTGACGCGCCATCACGCTGCCAAGGATGTCCGGCGTCAGCCGTACACGCTCCAGGCGCAGCGAGTCATTGCCCTCGCCCAACTGGATGTCGCGCACCACGATGATCGGGCTGAAGGCATGCCAGTGCCCTTCGAGCGCACCGATGGCCACCGGCAGGCCCAGTTGCTCACTGGCCTTCTGCGCGAGTTCGTCGCGGTACTCCGCCACCAGAGGCACCAGTTGCCGGCCAAGGCTGACGTATAGCGCTAGCAACACCAGCCCCAGCGCCAGAAGGCCCAGGACGATGCGCAGGGAAGTGGCGAACAGGTGGCCGGCGCGCTCCATGTCAGCCGGCTACCTGTGAAGTGAAGCGAAGGGTCATCTAGCGGCCTCCCAGCCACGCAAGGTCGAACCTGGTCTGACAGTGTGCGTCAGACAAAGCTCCAAAATACCCCATTGCAGAGCGGCCGATTGCACAAAGCCCACGCCGTGCGATCCGCCGCTCAAAGCAGGACAACGTCGTACTGCTCCTGGGAGTACATGGCCTCGACCTGGAACTTGATGGGACGACCGATGAACAGCTCCAGATCGGCGACATTGCCAGACTCCTCGTCCAGCAGTCGGTCCACCACTTTCTGGTTGGCCAGCACCAGGTAGGAATCGGCCTGGTAGGCCCGCGCCTCGCGGAGGATCTCGCGGAATATCTCGTAGCAGATGGTCTCGGGGGTCTTCAGCATGCCGCGGCCCTGGCAGCTCGGGCAGGGCTCGCAGAGCACCTGCACCAGGCTTTCGCGGGTGCGCTTGCGGGTCATCTGCACCAGGCCCAGTTCGGTGATGCCGATGATGTTGGTCTTGGCATGGTCGCGTTCGAGCTGCTTTTCCAGGGTCCGCAGGACCTGGCGGCGGTGCTCTTCGTCCTCCATGTCGATGAAGTCGATGATGATGATCCCGCCCAGGTTGCGCAGGCGCAGCTGGCGGGCAATGGCGGTGGCCGCCTCGAGGTTGGTCTTGAAGATGGTTTCTTCGAGGTTGCGGTGGCCAACGAACGCGCCGGTGTTCACGTCGATGGTGGTCATCGCCTCGGTCGGGTCGATGATCAGGTAACCGCCGGACTTGAGCAGCACCTTGCGCTCGAGCGCCTTCTGCACCTCGTCTTCGACCCCGTAGAGGTCGAAGATCGGCCGCTCGCCGGGGTAGTGCTCCAGGCGGTCAGCGATTTCCGGCATCAGTTCTTCGACGAACTGCGTGATCTTCTGGAAGTTCTCCCGGGAATCGACGCGAATCTTCTCGATGCGCGGATTCACCAGATCACGCAGGGTGCGCAGGGCCAGGGACAGGTCTTCGTAGATCATCGTCGGCGCGCCGACGGTCTGGATCTGCGCGTCGATCTGGTCCCAGAGACGGCGCAGGTAGCGGATGTCGGCGAGGATCTCGTCCTCGCCGGCGCCCTCGGCAGCGGTACGCAGGATGAAGCCGCCGCGCTCGACGATGCCCTCAGCCTCAACGCACTTGGCGACCACCTGCTTGAGGCGCTCGCGCTCGTGTTCGTCCTCGATCTTCAAGGAAATGCCGACATGGCTGGTGCGCGGCATGTAGACCAGGTAGCGCGAGGGGATCGACAGGTGCGTGGTCAACCGCGCGCCCTTGGTCCCGATCGGGTCCTTGGTGACCTGCACCACCAGGCTCTGCCCTTCGTGCACCAGCGCGCCGATGCTCTCCACGGCGCTGCCCTCGCGGGTGGAAATCTCCGCCGCGTGGATGAATGCCGCTCGCTCCAGCCCGACATCGACGAAAGCCGCCTGCATGCCCGGAAGCACGCGCACGACCTTGCCCTTGTAGATGTTGCCGACGATCCCGCGGCGCAACGTGCGCTCGACGTGGACTTCCTGCAGGACGCCGTTCTCCACCACCGCCACGCGCGATTCCATCGGCGTGATATTGATCAGGATCTCTTCGCTCATGCGCCCTTCCTTATCGCGCCCGGAGTCGTGCCAGCGCTATTTTCCGATCAAGACTGCCAGCTGGCGATGGAGAAGTCAGCCAGCAATGCCGCGGTTTCACACAAAGGCAGGCCGACCACGGCGCTGTAGCTGCCCTCTACGCGGCTGACGAAGATCGCCGCGAGGCCCTGGATAGCATAGCCACCTGCTTTATCCTGGGGTTCGCCGGTCTCCCAGTAGCGCTCGGCTTCCTCGGCGTGAACCTCGCGGAAGGTCACCCGGCTGCTGACCACGCGCGCCTCGCAGCGGTCACGGTCGGCCACCGCCACGGCAGTCAGCACCTCGTGCTCGCGGCCGGACAGCGCCTGCAGCATGGCCAGGGCGTCGTCGCGGTCCACCGGCTTGCCGAGGATACGGCCGTCCAGCACCACGGCGGTATCGGCGCCGAGCACGCAGACGTCGGCGCGCTGGGCGAGGAAATTCAGCCCGGCCAGCGCCTTGCTGCGCGCCAGGCGCTCGACATAGGCGAGCGCCGACTCGCCGGACTCGGGCGTTTCATCGATGGACGCGGGCACTATGTGGAACGGCAGGCCGATCTGGGTGAGCAGCTCGCGGCGACGCGGCGAACTGGAGGCGAGGTACAGCTGGGCCATCAGGGACTCCGAAGCGGGCCCGCGCAGCGCGAGCCCGGTGATTCACCCGCAAAGGGGCGATCAGTTGATGTTCAGGCGCAGCCGCAGGGCCCGCAGCAAGGTGTAGACCCAGGGCCAGAGCAGGGCGCTGACCAGTGCCGGCAGGAGGAACACCAGGGTCGGCGGGCGGTTGCCGGTCAGGGCGCTGATCCACAACTGGACCAGTTGCGCGAGGCCGAAGACCACCAGCAACACCAGGCATTGCTGCCAGATGGGGAACATGCGCAGGCGCTGATGCAGCGAGAGCACCAGGCAGATGATCAGGCTCAGGATCAGCGCGTTCTGCCCCAGCAGGCTGCCGTAGAGCACGTCCTCGGCGACGCCGAGCACCCAGGCGCTGAGCATCCCGACCTTGTGCGGCAGATAGAGCACCCAGTAGGTAAGGAACATTGCCAGCCACAGCGGGCGACCGATCTCCATGAAGCTGGGCATAGGCGCCACCGACAGCAACAGCGCCAGCAGCAACGTCAGCCAGACGGCCCAGCCATTGTTGGAACCCTGGGTAGCCATCAGTGACGAGCCCTGGCATCGGGGTGCGATGCCGGCGCACCAGGTGCGGCCGGGTCAGCAGCATTGGTGCCGGCCGGATGGGCTGGCTGTGCGGCAGGAGCGGCAGGCTGCGCGCCCTCATGGGGCTGCGCGGCGGGAGCGCCAGGCGCTGCCGGTGCAGGCTGTGCCGGCGCGCCAGACTCGGCGGCCTTGCGGTCGGCCTCGGCCTGGGCTTCGGCGGCATCGGTGGCGCGCTGCTCGGGGGTACGGCTGTCGCTGAACACCAGCAGCACGTAGCGGCTGCGGTTCATCTTGGCCGTCGGCACGGCGCGGATGGTGGCGAAAGGCCCACCAGTGTCGTGCAGCACTTCCTTCACCACCGCTACCGGATAGCCGGCCGGGAAGCGCTGACCAAGGCCGGAGCTGACCAGCAGGTCGCCTTCCTTGATGTCGGCGGTATCGGCGACGTAACGCAGTTCCAGGCGCTCCGGGTTGCCAGTGCCCACGGCGATGGCGCGCAGGCCATTGCGGTTCACCTGCACCGGAATGCTGTGGGTGGTATCGGTCAGCAGCAGCACGCGCGCGGTGTAGGGCATGACCTCGACCACCTGGCCCATCAGACCGCTGGCATCGAGGACCGGTTGGCCCTGGAACACGCCGTCCTTCTCGCCCTTGTCGATCAGGATGCGCTGGGTGAAGGGGTTGGGATCGACGCCGATCAGCTCGCCCACCAGCACCTTGTCATCGACCAGCGCGGAGGAGTTGAGCAACTCGCGCAGGCGCACGTTCTGTTCGGTGAGGGTGGCGAGCTTCTGCAGACGGCGCTGCATCAGCAGCTGCTCAGCCTTCAGGCGCTCGTTCTCGGCCTGCAGTTCGCTGCGGCTGGTGAACTGATCACGCACACCTTCCCAGGCACGAACAGGGAAGTCGGCAATGCCATAGAAAGGACTCAGCACGAGGCCCATCTGGCTGCGTACCGGTTTCAGATAATCGAAGCGGGCATCGACCACCATCAAGGCGACCGACAGGACAGCGAGCACCAGCAGGCGCGCACCCAGCGAGGGCCCTTTGGAGAATATCGGTTTGATGACCGGCTCCTAGCTGTTCGAAGTCGGTTGAAGTTTCACCAGTGCGGGCGAAACGTCAACCGACCTTTACAGGGCTTTCCTACCTTATTCGGTGGAAAGCAGGTCCATCGAATGACGGTCCATCATTTCCAGCGCCTTGCCGCCGCCACGGGCGACGCAGGTCAGCGGGTCTTCGGCGACAATCACCGGCAGGCCGGTTTCCTGGGCCAGCAGCTTGTCCAGGTCGCGCAGCAGCGCGCCACCACCGGTCAGCACCAGGCCGCGCTCGGCGATGTCCGAAGCCAGTTCCGGCGGGGACTGCTCCAGGGCGCTCTTGACCGCCTGGACGATGGTCGCCAGCGATTCCTGCAACGCTTCGAGCACTTCGTTGGAGTTCAGAGTGAAGCTGCGCGGTACGCCTTCGGCCAGGTTGCGACCACGGACGTCGACTTCGCGGACTTCGCCGCCCGGGAAGGCGGTGCCGATTTCCTGCTTGATGCGCTCGGCGGTGGATTCGCCGATCAGGCTGCCGTAGTTGCGGCGCACGTAGGTGACGATGGCCTCGTCGAAGCGGTCGCCGCCGACGCGGACGGATTCGGCGTAAACCACGCCATTGAGGGAGATCAGGGCGATCTCGGTGGTGCCGCCGCCGATGTCGACGACCATGGAGCCACGGGCCTCTTCCACCGGCAGGCCGGCGCCAATGGCTGCAGCCATCGGTTCTTCGATCAGGTACACCTCACGGGCGCCAGCGCCCAGGGCCGATTCACGGATCGCGCGGCGTTCCACCTGGGTGGACTTGCACGGTACGCAGATCAGCACGCGGGGGCTGGGCTGCAGGAAGCTGTTCTCGTGAACCTTGTTGATGAAGTACTGCAGCATCTTCTCGCAGACGCTGAAGTCGGCGATCACGCCATCCTTCATCGGACGAATGGCAGCAATGTTGCCCGGGGTACGGCCCAGCATGCGCTTGGCTTCGGTACCGACCGCCACCACGCTCTTCTGGCTGCCGTGGCTACGAATGGCGACCACGGACGGTTCGTTCAGGACGATGCCGCGCTCGCGCACATAAATAAGGGTATTGGCAGTGCCCAGGTCGATCGACAGATCACTGGAGAACATGCCACGCAGTTTTTTGAACATTGGAAAGAAACCCATAGGTGGCGCGTGGGTGAAAAGTGCGCGGGTAAAAAAGTGCGGCAAACTCTAACAATGACGGGGGTTTTGGGCAAGGCGGCAATTTATGCTAGATTCCTCGTTTTTCGGGCCTGCAGGCCCGTCCCAGCGGCCTTCGACCGTCCGCCGCGGGTTCTGTTCCCTGCCCCACCAATTCCTTCCGGCCAGGTCCAGTTCGAACCGGGCCGCTCTAGCTGGAGACCTCGATGGCGCTTGAACGCTCCGACGTGGAAAAGATCGCCCACCTCGCCCGCCTGGGCCTGGAGGAAGCCGACATTTCGCGTACCACCGACACCCTGAACAACATCCTCGGCCTGATCGACGCCATGCAGGCGGTCGACACCGACGGCGTGGAGCCCCTGGCCCACCCGCTGGAAGCCACCCAGCGCCTGCGTGCCGACGCCGTCACCGAGGAGAACCGCCGCGAAGCCTACCAGGCCATCGCGCCGGCCGTGGAAGACGGCCTTTACCTCGTCCCGAAAGTCATCGAGTAAGCGCTAAGGACACGGACATATGCTGCATCAATTGACCCTCGCCGAAGTCGCCCGCGGACTCGCCGACAAGCAATTCTCCGCCCAGGAACTGGCCACTGCCCTGCTCGCGCGCATCCAGCAGCTCGACCCGCAGCTGAACAGTTTCATCACCGTCACCGAAGAGAGCGCCCTGGCCCAGGCCAAGGCGGCCGACGAGCGGCGCGCCAAAGGCGAGACCGGTGCCCTGCTGGGCGCGCCGATCGCCCACAAGGACCTGTTCTGCACCCAGGGCGTGCGCACCAGCTGCGGTTCGAAGATCCTCGACGCTTTCGTCTCGCCCTACGACGCCACTGTCGTCGAGCGCCTGGCCGACGCCGGCACCGTGAGCCTGGGCAAGCTGAACATGGACGAATTCGCCATGGGTTCGGCCAACGAGTCCAGCCACTACGGGCCGGTGAAGAACCCCTGGGATACCTCCCGCGTGCCGGGCGGCTCCTCCGGCGGCTCGGCTGCCGCCGTGGCCGCGCGCCTGATTCCGGCCGCCACCGGCACCGACACCGGCGGCTCGATCCGCCAGCCGGCCGCGCTGACCAACCTCACCGGCATCAAGCCCACCTACGGCCGCGTATCGCGCTGGGGCATGATCGCCTACGCCTCCAGCCTCGATCAGGGCGGCCCGCTGGCCCGCACCGCCGAGGACTGCGCGCTGATGCTCGGCGCCATGGCCGGCTTCGATCCAAAGGACTCCACCTGCGTCGACCAGCCAGTGGACGACTACCTGGCCGCCCTTTCCAAGCCGCTGACCGGTCTGCGTATCGGCCTGCCGAAAGAGTACTTCGGCGCAGGTCTCGACGGCCGCATCGCCGATGCGGTCATGAAGGTGGTCGAGCAGCTCAAGCAGCTCGGCGCGGTGGTCAAGGAGATTTCCCTGCCGAACATGCAGCACGCGATCCCTGCCTATTATGTGATCGCGCCCGCAGAAGCCAGCTCCAACCTGTCACGTTTCGACGGCGTTCGCTACGGCTACCGCTGCGAAGACCCGAAGGACCTGCAGGACCTGTACAAGCGCTCCCGCGCCGAAGGCTTCGGCGCTGAAGTGAAGAACCGCATCATGGTCGGCACCTACGCGCTTTCCGCTGGCTACTACGACGCGTATTACCTGAAAGCTCAGAAAATTCGCCGCCTGATCAAGAACGACTTCACCAATGCTTTCGCAGAAGTCGACGTGATCCTCGGCCCCACCACGCCGAACCCGGCCTGGAAACTGGGCGAGAAGAACAACGATCCAGTCGCCCAGTACCTGGAAGACATCTACACCATCACCGCCAACCTCGCCGGCATTCCGGGCCTGTCCATGCCCGCCGGCTTCGTCGACGGCCTGCCGGTGGGTGTCCAACTGCTCGCGCCATACTTCCAGGAAGGCCGCCTGCTCAACGTCGCGCACCAGTACCAACTGGTCAGCGACTGGCACAAACAAGCACCGGCTGGGTTCTGAGGAAGGATTACGATATGCAATGGGAAACCGTGATCGGGCTGGAAATCCACGCACAGCTCTCCACCCAATCGAAAATATTCTCCGGCAGCGCCACCACCTTCGGCGCCGCCCCGAATACCCAGGCCAGCCTGATCGACCTGGCGATGCCCGGCACCCTGCCGGTGCTGAACCAGGAGGCCGTGCGCATGGCCTGCCAGTTCGGCCTGGCGATCAACGCCGAGATCGCCGAGCGCAACGTGTTCGCGCGCAAGAACTACTTCTACCCGGACCTACCCAAGGGCTACCAGACCAGCCAGATGGACCACCCCATCGTCGGCAAGGGGCACCTGGACATCACCCTGGAAGATGGCACCGTCAAGCGCGTCGGCATCACCCGCGCACACCTGGAAGAGGACGCCGGCAAGAGCCTGCACGAAGACTTCCACGGCATGAGCGGCATCGACCTGAACCGCGCCGGTACTCCGCTGCTGGAAATCGTTTCCGAGCCGGATATCCGCAGCGCCAAGGAAGCCGTGGCCTACGTCAAGGCGATCCACGCGCTGGTGCGCTATCTGGGCATCTGCGACGGCAACATGGCCGAAGGTTCGCTGCGTTGCGACTGCAACGTTTCGGTACGGCCGAAGGGCCAGGCCGAGTTCGGCACCCGCGCCGAGATCAAGAACGTGAACTCCTTCCGCTTCATCGAGAAGGCGATCAACCACGAAGTGCAGCGTCAGATCGAGCTGATCGAGGATGGCGGCAAGGTCGTGCAGGAAACCCGCCTGTACGACCCGAACAAGGACGAAACGCGCTCCATGCGCAGCAAGGAAGAAGCCAACGACTACCGTTACTTCCCCTGCCCGGACCTGCTGCCGGTGGTGATCGAGCGCGCCTTCCTCGACGACCTGCGCACCCAGCTGCCGGAACTGCCGGACCAGAAGCGCGAGCGCTTCGAGAGCCAGTACGGCCTGTCCGCCTATGACGCCAGCGTGCTGTCCGCCAGCCGCGAGATGGCCGACTACTTCGAACAGGTCCAGACCATCTGTGGCGATGCCAAGCTGGCCGCCAACTGGGTGATGGGCGAGCTCTCCAGCCTCCTCAACAAGGACGGCCTGGAAATCGAGCAATCGCCGGTCTCCGCCGAGCACCTGGGCCATATGATCCTGCGCCTGAAGGACGGCACCATCAACGGCAAGGCCGCGAAGACCGTGTTCGCTGCCCTGGCCGAGGGCGAGGGCTCGCCGGACGAGATCATCAAGGCCAAGGACCTGGTACAGAACACCGATTCCGGCGCCGTCGAGAAGCTGCTGGATGACGTGCTGGCAGCCAACGCCGAGCAGGTCGAACAGTACCGCGCCAGCGACGAAGCCAAGCGCGGCAAGATGTTCGGCTTCTTCGTCGGCCAGGCCATGAAGGCCGCCAAGGGCAAGGCTAACCCGGCACAAGTGAACGAACTGCTGAAGAAGAAGCTCGAAGCCTGAGCCCACACTTCAACGACGCCGGGCTTGCCCGGCGTTTTTTCGTCCGGAGGTTCGATGCTGCGACCCATGGCCCTCATCGGCTGCCTGGCCTTGCTGGCCGGCTGTAGCACCACGTCATATGACAGCGACTCGGAGGTTTCCGGCCGCGGCTACCGCGCCGAAGGTACCGCGTCCTATTACGGCAAGGCTCACCATGGCAAGCGCACCGCCAGCGGCGAGCGCTTCAACCAGAACGCCCTGACCGCCGCGCACCGCACTCTTCCCTTCGGTACGCGAGTCAAAGTCACCAACCTCGACAACGGCCGCAGCGTCGTCGTGCGCATCAATGACCGCGGGCCGTTCGGCCGCGGGCGGATCATCGACGTCTCGAAAGCCGCTGCCGAACAACTCAATATGCTGCGCTCCGGCACCGCGCCGGTGCGCCTGGAAGGTCTCTGAAGGAGCCAGAATGAGCAACGACAACCGCAAGGCCGGCGAGCAGGTTCGCCGCGAAGTGATGGGCGACGTTTTCGTCGATCGTGCGCTGGGCAACGCCACCGACTTCACCCAGCCGCTGCAGGACTTTGTCAACGAGCATGCCTGGGGTGGCGTGTGGAACCGTGAAGGCTTGCCACGCAAGACCCGCAGCCTGATCACCCTGGCCGCGCTGACTGCGCTCAAATGCCCGCAAGAGCTGAAAGGCCATGTGCGCGGCGCACTGAACAACGGCTGCACGGTGGAAGAGATTCGCGAAGCGCTGCTGCATTGCGCGGTCTATGCCGGTGTTCCGGCGGCTATCGATGCCTTCCGCGCGGCACAGGAAGTGGTCGACGCGTGGCAGGCAGACCAGAACGCCTGATTCAGACGTTACGTAGGAGCGGACTCCGTCCGCGATAGGTCCGAATCGCGCCGGATGCCATCGCGAACAAAGTCCGCTCCTACGCAGGCCTGAACATTCATTTATGGATAACTGAACCGCTTCACCAGGGTCAGCTCACCCGGCTGGCGCATCGGGATCAGGAAGGACTCCTGCTTCTCGTTCACCGTGCCCTCCTCTGTGACGATGGTCACCTGCGCCGTGGTCAGCGGCTTGGCTGCATTCACGTCGCCGGAGCTTTCGTCCGAACTCCAGCCGCCACCGTAGTAGTTCACATAGACCAGGTACTGCCCCTTGAGCGGAGTTGGGCTGGCGATGATTTCCGGGCCATAGCCAGTGGTCACGTCGACGTCCTGGGCCGCGCCGTTGGGCAGTGAGCGGTTGCCGTACCAGACGTGCCCGCCATCGGGCGTCACCAGGTGCAGGTCGAGGTCGGTATTGTCCGAATCCCAGGACAGCATGACCCGCAGCTTGGCCGCCACCTCGCCACCACCGCCGCCGTGGTAGAACTGCACGCGCTTGCGCTGCTGGCCGTCCGGGCTGACGACTTCGACGCTGTTGGAGCCCGCCGGGAAGGCGAACGGACGGTCGAACCGTCCGTCACTTTCGACCCGCATCGGCATGGCCACGCCATTGACCACCAGGCGTGCCGGTTCCTTGCTGTCCTTTGGCAACCCACGGATTTCGCCACGGATGCGCGCGGTGTCGGACTGGTCCTCCCGCGAGTTCACCGAGGACGCCGGGTAGTTCACCGTCTGCCGGAAGTCGGCCTTGTCGCCGTCGCCTGAGCGCCAGCCGCCCAGTGGGGTATCCAGGCTGATCGGCGATTCGGCGGCCTGCGCACCCAACGGAATCAGGCTGGCAAGCAGGGACAGGCGGAGCACATGGGCGAGTTTCATGCTGATCATTCCAGTATCAGGCGACGGGCCAGGCTTTCCACGTAGCCCTCGTCTTGTCCATTGGGGTGCGCCTGGAAAGCCAGGTGCAGATATTCATGAGCCAGGTCGAGGCGATCCTGCTGGGAGTAGAGGCCGCGCACGTAGATGCGCTGGCGTTCGCGGTCAACATAGGGCCGGCCGCTGCTCAGGCGGCACACGGCGAAGGACTGCAGCTCCTCATAGCCGGCCTCGGTCTCCAGGCGCGGACGCCAGTCCCGCCGTTGCGCCTTCAGCCAACGCTCCGCCTCCGGTAGCGGCTGGCAGGCGGCGATCGGATTGCTCCAACGGCTGAGGCTGGTGCGCGGGAAAGCGCGAGCGAGGATCGCGTCATAGCGCAGGCCCTTGGCTGCCTGCTCCTGAGCGTCGCGCCAGGACAGTTTCGACTGCCCCGCCTCGTCCGAGTGATAGGTGACGGTGCCACCGGCCAGCACCAGGTCGGCCGTCCAGGCGGCAATACCCCGCGCCGCTTCGCTGGCCGGGCGCGGTGCCACGCGCTGGCGCTGGCTGCTGTCGTCGATACTCAGGCAGTCGCCGCGCGGCGCGCCGTTCTGCAACAGATAAGTGCGGATGGTCACCGCCAGCGCCTTGGCCGCCTCCGGCGGCGTAGCGGACGCCTCGCGATCCAGCACGCGGGCGACGTACTCCTCGCGGGACAGGCGCGCAGTCAGGCGCGGGCCTTCGGCACCGCGCTCGAGGAACAGATCGCCGCTGCTGTTCACATCCAGTCGGACGCCATTGGCGAACAACACATTCTGCCGGCCCGCCAACATGCCTTCGGTGGCAGGTTGATTGCGTACGTCGTAGACCTCTTTCAGCGGATAGCGGCTGAACAGCCCCACCTCCACGCAGCGCCCAGGATCACTGGGCCACGGAGCCGGCAAGGCGGCGCCGATTGCGTTGCCGTACTTCGCCAGCACCGTCTTGCTGGTGCCCGGGCCGCGAGCCCAGAGTGGCGTCCCGTCCACCAGCCACCCGGCAAAGCCACCCTCGCGCGGGCCATTCTCGTCCCAGCTCCAGGTTTTCACCCGCAGGCGGCCGCCCAGTGAAGCCGCGGCGCGACCGTCATCCGCAGCGAGACTGACGTCCAGCAGTACCTTCCGGGCCTGCTCCTGGGCAGGCAGGTGTTGAAGTTGTTCGAGCAGTTCGGCGACCGGGACTTCGGTCCGCGGCGCCAGCTTGTCCAACTGAGTGATCCAGGCCGGCGCATGGCGCGCCTGCCAGTATTGCTGCCAGACCGAACCGTCGACGCCCAGGCGCTGCGGCTGGAAATACAGGCCACAGGACTTCACCAGCGCGGCATCACGCGCGACGCTCTGTCCCGCCGAGCAGCAGTAGACCTCTTCCTTGCTCTCGCCACGGCACTGGTAGGCCGGCTCCTGCTGGCCCGTGTCGCTGAGCCAGGCGTAGACGAACAGCTTCCACAGGCTACCCAGCGGCGCGCGCAGGTCCGCGGGCAGCGGCTGGCGATCAAGCACCTGCTGCGGCCCGAGCCGCAGCAGCTCGTCGCCCTGCGCTGTGCGCCAGGCCAACTGCGCCTGCTCCTGCGAGCTGGGCGCCGCCAGGGCGCTCAGCGGCAACAACAGAATCAGTCCGGCGAGGCGCACGCGCATGGATTACTGGACCTTGATCTTCGCCAGGGCCGGCTGCTGCTCCAGCGCCTGCTCCTGCGGCGCATAGAGGCGCTGGTAACGCGCCGGCGGGAGGACGAACTCGCCTTTCTGCGAGAAGCGGACCAGATGGCGGAAGCGCAGCTCGCCGCCCAGGGTATCCACAGGCACGCCGTAGAACAGGTCGCCGGGTTCGTTGCGAGCTCGCTCCAGGCTGGTCGCCTCGACACCGCCCAGACCGCTGATCTGCAGGCCCCAGGTGGTGCGCTCGACGTCCGCGCCCGGCGGCAGCGGCACTTCCAGCATGCCGTAGCGCAGGGCTTGCGCCTGCTCGGTGGTCAGAGTCACTTCGTCGAGGTACAGCTCGTCGCTGGACAGCGGCTTGTCGCCCAACGCCTCGGCACTGAAGGCGAAGGCGTCTTCGCCCGGCACCAGGCGCAGCAGGCGACGCTTGATGGTCACCGGCAACTGGCTGGCCGGCGCTTCGGCGCTGCGGAAGGTCACAGAAGCGTTGAGCGGACGCGACGGCGCGGCGCTCAGGTCCAGCTGCGCGGGCACCTCCTTGCCCTGCCAATGCCAGAAGGCATCGCCGGTGGTGCTGCGGCCTTCCTTCCAATCCGCCACCGGTTTGGGCAGCTCGGCAGCCGGAGCATCGGCCACTGCGCGCTGCATCCAGGTCAGCGCGAGGGCGCGTTCGATAGTGGACTGCTGCGGCGCCAGGCTCAGCAGCAGCGCGCGGGCGCGGTTGGCGTCCACGCTACCGCTATAGAGCTGCACGGCACGGGCGAACGGCTGATCACTGGTGTTCAGCTTCAGGCGTGCGCCATCCAGTTGCTTGGCGAAGCCTTGCGGCAGCGCGACCTTGTTCTGCTCGGCCAGGCTGGCCGTCAGCACACGAGCCACTGCCAGGCCCAGTTCAGAGTCCGGCCGGCCCATGACCAGGCTGTCGTCGCTGTCGAAATCGTTCACCGACTTCGCCGCCTCGCCGTTGCCGGCGTTCTCCAGATCGGTGAGCAGACCGCTGACCAGCGTCTGCACCGGCAACTTCATGTCGCGGGCAAAAGCCAGGATCAGCGCGCGCTGCAGCAGCGGCGTGGCGCTGGCACGCGCGGAGTAAAGCTCCAGCACGCGCTGCCAGTGATCCGGCGGCAGCTGGATTTCCAACGCGCGGCTGGCGTGCCAGTCGGCGTAATAGGCGTACGCGGTAAGGAAGGCGTCATTGTCTTCGCCGCCCCACCAGGTGAAGTACGCGTCCGGACCGGCCATCTGCACCAGACGCAGGCGGCTGGTCTGCATGATCAGGCGCAGACGGTCACGTACCCGCGGCTCGCCGTTCGCCAGCATCGGATAGGCGACGCTCAGCGGCAGCAGTTGGCTGGCGGTCTGCTCGACACCACCCCACGGATAGTCGAGCAGCGAATCGAGGTTGCCGCGCAGCAGGGCCTGGGCGCTGTCGTCCAGGCGCAGAGTGACATCGCGGGCATCCGCCGGAAGTTGCAGCGGAGTGTTCTGTGCGTTGACCTGCAGCGGCTTGGACTGCAGCACTTGCCAGCTGTCGGCCACCAGGCTGAAGTGAACGCCGAGGCTATCGCGAATCTGGCTGTCCTGGCGCAGCTCGACGGTCCAGTCACCCTCGTTCAGTGGCTGCTGCGGCAGGGCGATATAGTTGACGCCACGCTTGAGCTCCAGTGCCTGCGTCTTCTCAACGCCGTTGGCGCGGATCAGCAGCTCGGCCTTGGTGTCCTGCTCACCCTGGTTGAAGACGAACAGGCCGAGGTCCGGAGCGTCGCCGCTGCGGAAACGTTTCGGCCCGCTCCACTTCAGATACAGCGGTTTCTCGGAGCGGATGAACTGTTTCTTCTGGCCGACCTGGCCTTCGTCATCCATGGCCCGAGCAGTGATACGCCAGCGAGTCAGTGAGTCCGGCATGCGGAACTTGAACTGGGCCTTGCCGTTGGCATCGGTGACCAGCTCCGGTTCCCAGGCGGCGGTGTCCACTTCCTCGCGGCGCGGGCGCTCCAGCACCTTCACGCCACGCTCGCTGCGGTTGGCGCGACCGGGCGCGCTGGGTGTGCCAGGCAGTGCCACGTCGTAACTGATGAACGCGAGGCTGGCGCTGGTGCGCACGTTGTTGCGCCGCGGATGGTAGAAGAACTGGTCGATGCCCGGGGCGATCTCCGGCTGCAGCGCGTAGATCATCTCGTCCACCACACTCACGGTGAGATGGCTGGCAACGGGTTTGCCGGCGTAGCGGGTGTCGAGGTTGACGGTGACCGTCTCACCCGGCTCGTAGCGCTCCTTGTCGGTGCTGACGGCAATCTCCACCTGCGGCACGGCGACCTTGATGCCGGCGTTCTGGAAGCTGTAGTCACCGCTGCGGGTGTAGAGCACGGAGAAGGTCAGGTTCGGCGAGAACTCCGGCTTCACCGGAATGCGTGCGCGGTACTGCGTGGGGTTGAGCTTCTCCAGCTTCAGCCAGTCGCCGCCCTTGGACAGCAGCGCGGTGGCCTCGACCTTGTCGCGCTCCAGCGACAGCAGCGCATCATCGACCGGCTCGGGGAAGGTAATCAGCGCCAGCGCTTCTTCACCCGCCTGGTACTCGGCCTTGTCGAGGACGATTTCCACGGTACCCGGCACGGCTTTGACGCCATCGCCGCTGACCGAGTGGCCGGTACCGCCGAGCAGTTGGCCGGCCTTGTCACGCAGTTCGACACTGTAGGTGCCGGGCTTGTCGAAGGTGATGGCGAACTTGCCGTCGGCCACTGTGCCGTCGCCGCTGCTGCGATCTTCCAGGCGCAGCCAGCGGTAGGCGGTCGGCTGGATCTGCGTCTGTTGTTCAGCGGCATAGCTGAATTCGACTTTGTCACCAGCGGCGCTGAAGCGCTGCGGTGCGCTCACGCGGTAGCGCGCGGCGCCCCGTTCGATGAGGATTTCCTTGCTGGTTTTCACGCGATACGCGGCGCCATCGCTGGCGAACACGGTGAGCATGTAGCGGCTGGGTTTCTCCGCTGCCGGCAGGTCCAGCGCGGCGCGGCCCTGGTCGTCGGTGGTGATCTGTGCGCTCGACAGCTCCACGGGGAATTGGCCGAGGTACTGCAGTTCGTTGTCCACCATGGACAGCTGTTGCGCGCGCAGGCTCAGCTCCAGGCGAGCGTTGGCCACCGGCTTGCCGTCCGGGTAGAGCAGGATCAGGTTGCCCTTTACCGGCTCGCCGGTCTTGAAATCGGGCTTGGCGAGGTCGAGGGAAATCTCGAAGTGCGGCTTGATGTACTCGGCAACGCGGAAGGCGCTGCTGTAGGTCTGGTCGCGGTAGTCGAAGCGCAGCTCATAGCCACCGGCTACGGCGTTGGCTGGCAGCTGGAAGCGACCGTTGGTGCCGCTCTTGGCGTCGTACTTGAGGTCGAGCGTCTGCAACGTGGTACCGGCGGCATCGATCACCGACAGGCGCAGCGGCGCGCTCTGCGGCGACTGCGATTCGCGGGAGTTCTTGAACTCGCGGCCGACGATCTTCAGCGAAACCCAGTCGCCCGGACGGTAAAGCGGGCGGTCGGTAAAGGCATAGAGCTTGGTGTCGTAGATTTCGCTGTCGTAATAGAAGTTTTCGGAAACGAAGACGCCGCCCTCCTCGTCCTCACCAATCACGAAGGAGCGCTCGGGGCTGACGTGTTGCAGGCGCAGCAGGCCGTCGGCATCGCTGCTCCCGCTGCTCATCACGCCCAGGCCATCGGTCCACAGCACCTTGGCGCCACCCACTGGCGTGCCTTCATGCTTGCGCGCGGTCCACACCAGCAGCTCGTTGCCGGCGATCTTGCTCACCGCAACGCTGTTGGAGACGAACACCACGGTGGTCGCACGGTATTTGCCGACCATCGCTTCGACCAGGTACAGGCCGGGTTTCAGCTTGCCCAGCGGCACATAGACGTTGCCCGGGGCGACGTTGATGAATTCGCTGGAGGAGCCAGCCAGGGTGACTTCCTTCGGCGGCTGGATCGGCTTGGCATCCCACAGCGGATAGCGGAACTGGCTGACCATCGGCAGTCCGGGGATCGGCGCGTACTGCGGCTGCGCATCGTACGGGGTCGGCGCGCGCATGGCATTGCCCATCTTCAGCTCGGGCACTACCTCGGTGACCTGCTGACGCGACTCATAGGAGAAGGTCCGCTGCATCACCCGACGCGACTTGCGGTACCAGTTGTCCCACAGGTAGGCCAGGGTATTGGACAGCCCCTCGCCCTTGAACTGCCCTTCGGACAGCACGCGGTGCAGGTTCTTCTGGCGCTTGAGGAAGTCCAGCGGCTGGTCGATGCGGTAGACGCGGATGTCTGCGCCGCCGTAGGGCTCCATGCGGTAGCGGCGGTAGTCGCGACCGGGCGCTTCCAGGCGCACCTTGGCCACTTCGTCTGAGGCGAAGCTCGAGTCGGCTAGCAGGAAGAACGACTCGCCGGCCATGGGCGTGTAGCCGCTCGCCGGGACGTCGTCGTCCGCCTGCACGATCGCAGGCGCGGCGGCGAACAGGCCGGCGCAGGCCAGAGCAGCGACAATGCCGCGCAGCGCGCTCATCGGGTCAGGAAGGACAAGCGATAGACGCCGATAAAGTTGGGATTGGATTCGTCGGGTATCCATCGGGTGTCCTTCCATGTCATGAGTTGTTGCAGGCTGACCGAGCGCATGCCGTTGTCGGTCGCCGTACGAGTGCCGGTGTGATAAGCGATGTCGCGGCCCATCCAGATCATCAGATGCTGGTCATCGCCCTGGTCGAAGAACATCAGGTCGCCGGGGCGCGCCTGGTTGAGGTCGCGGCCGATGAGCTGGCTGTTGTATTGAATGAGTTTGATCGCGTTGACGTAGGGGCCGGTCTTGCCGCCCCCCTGCTGCCAGCTCTGCGCGAGATTGCGCTGCGCGTCGGACAGTTCCAGCTCCGGCGGCAGGTAGCGGTTGGACATGCCATTGGCGCGCAGCCACTTGGCGTCGTGCACCTTCAGCGCCTCGTTGGCGGCGAAGCGTACCAACCCTGCACAGTCCTGCTGGTACCAGCGCGGGTTCGGCCCACGGCGCAGTTGCTCCTCGGCAATACGCACGAACCAGGCGCGGAACACCTGGGTCTGCTGCGCATCCAGCGCCGGCTCGGTCGCATGCGCCAGCGTGGCGACAAGCAGACTGGCCAGCAGCATGAGGGGTTTGCGGATCACAGCGCCTTCCATTCCAGCGGCAGCCACTCCCACTCGCCGCTGGGCTCGCTGCCGGCCGGCAGGGTCAGGGCGTAGGAGCCGTTGCCGGCGAGGGTCTTCAGGCGTGGCAGGAGCAGCGTGTCAGCGGCGTTGCGGAACACCGGCTCGATGTCCTGCGGCAGGCTGTCGAGGGTTTCGCGCTGGAGCAGTGCTGACAGCGTCTTGGGCGCCAGGTAGGCGGGCACCAGAGCATCCTTGGGCAGTACGTCGGCCAGCGGCGGGAAGCGCTTGGCCAGGGTGTTGCGCGCCTTGTCCAGCAGCTTGTCGTCGATGGAGAAGAGCAGCGTGTTGCCGTCGCGCAGCAGGCTGACACGGAAGAAGCCATTGCCGCTGACCTGGTCGGGGTTCTCCGCCTCGCTGGCCGGGTACTGGCCGAAGCGCGAGCTGACCTGGCGTTGCCACAGACGACCTTCGCCCTCGGCTCGACTTTCAACCTCGAAGGCGCCGGCCTCCACGTTGGCCTCGTAGGCGCCGATCATGCTGCCGAAGAGCTTGCCCAGCTGCTCGTCCAGCTCGGGGCTGGCCGGCGCGTCGAGCTTCACCGCGAGCAACGGCGAGTGCAGGCGCGACTCCGGGTACCAGCACAGGCCGGCGGCACCGGAGAGATGCTCGGAGAACGCGGCGGCCATCTTCTGCTCGGCGCCGAGCTTCACCAGCATGTTGTCGTACAGGCCCGGCGTAACCGGCAGCGCGACGCACGCGCTGGCGCCCATGGGCATGGCCTGCCAGACGGGGGTGAAATCCAGGTCCGGCTGGCGGGCGACCTCATTGAGCGCCAGGTAGCTGTGCCAACCGTCCTTGCCCTGATCGAAGCGCACGCCTGCGAAGGTCGGGATGAAGCGTTGGTAGCCCATGGCGAGCACACCGGCACCCAGGGTGATGCGCTGCTTCAGCTCACCGCGCGGCTCCAGGGCGAAGTCCTTGGCAAACAGCGGTTCGCCTTCCAGCGCGGTGCCCAGGTCCTTGGCGATGGCCGCGTCGGGCTCGCCCAGGTTGTCGTAGTCCGGGTTTGGGAAGAGCATCTTCGGGTTCGACAACACCAGCATCTGGTCGCCACGGGAGACCAACAGCAAGGCCTTCTCGGCACCGTAGCGCAGGCTGTAGACCGGCGTGGCGCTGCCCTTCACCTGGATTTCCGAGACCTTCTTCAGTTGGGTGTCATCGGCCGCGACTTTGGCCAGCGGCTCCAGTACCTTGGCCAGCCCACCACGCTTGAGCACCACCATGAAGTCGCGCAGGCGGCCGTCGGCGCCACGCCACAGGGCGACCTGCGCCGGCTGGTCGAGCAACTCCTCGATCACGCTGTCCTTCAGAGTCAGGTCGTGTTCGTAGACGATGCGTCGCAGGGTGCCGGTCAGGCCCAGGCGGTCGGCGTTGTTCTCGTAGTAGAAGACGAAGTCCTCGGTGAGCACATCGCGCAGCAGCGGCACTTCCAGCAAGGCCTTGGGCAACTGGCTGAGAGAGGCGCTTTCGATCAGCGCGTCCGGGCGCTTGAGGTCGCGGACCACCTTCGGGCTCTCCGGCGCTTCCAGGGTGCCCACCGGCGCCGAGTGGAAGGCCGGAATCAGGCCGAAGGCCAGGGCCAGGCCACCGGCGACCAGGGCGGCGGCGAGCGCGCCGATGGCGATCAGCGGGCCACGGCGCGGAGCCTGTGCCGGCGGCGTAGGGGTACTGTCTTGGCTGCTGGAGGGCGTGTTGTCGCTCATGGATCGCTTGTCCCGTGTCATCCCTGCGAGGGGCGAATTCAGTAGTTGAAGGTCTTCACCAGCACCAGATCACCGATGGTGCGCATGGGCACCACGAAGGTCTCGCGCTTCTCGTTGACGGTATTTTCGTTGAACACCAGGTTGATCTCGGCGGTGATCACATCCTGCTCGTGATTGCCTTCCTGGAAGTTGTAACCCTGGCTGGCGTTGTAGTTGCCCCAGTAGTTCACATAGACCAGGTAGGTGCCATGCAGCGGCGCAGCCATGGTGAACATTTCCGGGCCGGGGCCATCGACGCCGTCCGGGTCGAGGCCGCCGCCGTTGCTCAGCCGCGGCCGCGCCCAGAAGGCATGCTGGCCGTCAGGCGTGACAATATGCAGGTCGAGCTCGGCCTTGGGGTCGTTCCAGCCCAGCGCCAGGCGGATGCGTGGCGCGACCCGACTGTTGTTGGCTTCATAGAACTGGATGCGCTTGAGGGATTTGCCCTCGGCACTGGCCACTTCGACGCTGTTGCTGCCAGCACCGAAGTTGTACGGGCGGACAAACTTGCCTTCGGCGTCGGTATAGAGAGGGAGCGGGTTGCCGTTGACTACCAGGCGCTGGGCGCGGTCGATACCGGCCACTTCGCGCAGATGGCCTTCGATCAGGCTGCGGCCACGGGAACCGCCCCGGTCGATGGGTGGCGTGGGATAGGCCACGCGAGGCACGCTGGGATCATCGGTCAGGCCGGAATAACGCCAGCCGGCGGCAGGGCTGGAGAGGTCCGCACTCGGCTCGGCAGCAACCGTCGCAGCCAGGAGACTGGCTGATAAAAAGAAGACGGCACGAACCATCCGACGCGTGAGCTGCATGAACATTCCTTGATCGTGCATAGCGGGGGAGCCAAATGTAACCGGTCTTGTCGACGCGCGGAACGGCGTTCGCGCGGCGTTGCGACATAGAGCGATCTTTCAGAAATTTCCTACAAGCTGAATCGCCATTTACCCAACACCAATTGGAAGAATCTCGACTTCCCTCGAGTCACATCCAGCCGCCCCACTGCAGGACGAAGATGCCGACATTGGTGGTCAGCGCCGCCACCAGGGTGGTGATGACGATGATCGACGCCGCCAGCTCGTGGTTGCCATTGGCCGCACGGGCCATGACATAGCTGGCCGCCGCCGTGGGGCTGGCGAAGTAAAGGAACAGCACGCCCAGTTCGGCTCCGCGGAAGCCCAATGCCCAGGCGACGGAGGTGCAGATCAGCGGCAGCCAGACCATCTTCATCAGGCTCGCGCTGATCGCCAGCCCACCGCTCTCGCGCAGCGAGGCCAGCGACAGGGTGCCGCCGATACACACCAGCGCCAGCGGCAAGGTCATCTGGGCGAAGTAGTCGGCGGAGGTCAACAGCCACTTCGGCAGGGCGATACCGAACCAGGAGAACGGCAGCGCTGCCAGCACACTGATGATCAGCGGGTTGCAGATGACGTTGCGCGCAATGCTCAGCGGATCGGACTTCATACTCGGGCTGTAGATCGCCAGCACCACCGAGGACAGCGTGTTGTAGCAGAGGATCACCAGCGCGGCGAGGACCGAGCCCAGCGCCAGACCATGGTCACCATACAGGCTGGTGGCCAGTGCCAGACCGATGATGCCGTTGTTGCCACGGAACGAACCCTGAACGTAGACGCCCCGCTCCGCGCGCGGCACCCGCCATGCGGCCCAGCCCCAGGCAAGCAGGAAACCCGCCAGGGTCGCCGCGCAAAAGTACAGCAGCACTTCCGGGCGCGCAGCGCTGTGCAGGTCGGAGTGGTAGATGCCGAGGAAGAGCATCGCCGGCATAGTGGCGTTGAAGACCAGCGCCGACGCTGTCTGGATGAATTCCGGATTGATCGCCCCGACGCGGCGCAACAGCACTCCAAGGAAAAGCATGGCGAAGACCGGAGCAGTGATGCTGAAGGTCTGGAGCAGGAGTGCGAGCATGGGGCGAAACGATCTGGGCGGAGGGGGCGACAATCATAGCAAGCTAAGTACCCACTGCGCCGGGGCAAATCAGGCTTCGACTTCCTCTTCGCGCACCGGAGCCGGCAGCTCCAGCGGCTTGGGGGCCTCACCGTCAGCCAGGCGGGTCAGCTTGCCGTCCACCGTAGCGCCGTTTTCCATGCTCAGTTGGCGATACTGGATATTGCCGACCACCCGCGCATTGGAGTGCAGCTCCAGCAGGTGCTCGACGTACAGGTCGCCGATGATGGTGCCGTCGATCAGCGCGTCGTAGCTGCTGACGTTGCCCTCGATCCGCCCTTCCGCGCTGAGCGCCAGCAGGCTGGCCGCGCCGGGCTTGTGACAGACATTGCCCTTCACGGTACCGAGTATCTTCAGGCCATCCTGAAACTGCATATCGCCAACCAGGTCCACATTGCCCGACAGCAGGCTGGAGAACTTGTCCACCGACACTTGCGGGCCTTTCTTCTTGCTGTTGCTGAACATCGCAATTCCTCGCGCGTACTACTTGCCAGGTTTCTGCTGGCGGTAGAACGCCTGCTCCGTCTTCAGTTGCTTGATCTGGGCGGACATCACGTCGATGCGACGCATCAGTTGGTCGCGATTCGCCATTTCTTCGTTCACTTGCAAGCGCTCCCTTTCCAGGGCCTCGCTCAATTCCTGGTTACGCGCCTCGAGTTCGGCGATCCGCTGTTGCGCCTGCTGGTCATCACCCTGGCGCATCCAGTACACGGCGACGGCGGCAGCCACCGCGATCACCAACACCAGCGCCACCCAGACCAGCCAGCCATGACCGCGGGGAACATGAGGCCGGTGCTCGGCATGCAGCAACTGACGGGTATCGAGTTTTCTAGTCCGCGGCCATGCCATCGCTGTCTATCTCCATCCCGCCCAGCGAAAGGAAGTTCTGCGGGTCGACGAACTCGCCCTTGAGCAATACTTCGAAATGCAGGTGCGCTCCCGTCGAGCGGCCGGTCGAGCCTACCGCGGCAATCTTCTGCTCCGGCAACACGACATCGCCGACCTTCACGAAGACTTTCGACGCGTGCGCATAGCGCGTGACCAATCCATTGCCGTGGTCAATCTCCACCAGGTTTCCATACGATGTATGCGGACCCGCGGCGATGACGCGGCCACCGGCAGCGGCGTGAATCGGCGTGCCGATCGGCGCAGAGAAATCCTGCCCGGAATGGAAGGCCAGGCGCCGATTGAAAGGATCGACTCGATTGCCGAAGGGCGAACCCAGGCGAGCGTCCTCCAGCGGTCGGCGCGCGGGGATGGCCATGAAATCGGCATTGCGCCGGGCGACCTGATCCATCAATTGGTCGAAGACACGGCGCAGGCAGCGGACGGATTGCTCGCTCTGAGTCAGGTCGGTGGCAGCGGCGGTACCGCAATCTCGCGGCGGCAACAGTACCCCGCCTTCGCCCTTGGTGCTGACCGGTTTCGGCTTCGGAATCAGCGTGGGGTCGAGCCTGGTGACCTTGCGGGTGATTTCCTGCTGGCTATCCACTGCCTTGAGCAAGTAGGCAGCGTCTTTCTCCAGCACCTGCAGGCGCCCAGCCAGCTCACCGACACGTTCGGCGGTGAAGCGCTCCTCGGAGGCATCAGGGGTGGTGGCCTCGGTGACCGTCACCACCGGTTGCACAGGAAGCCCCGCGGGCTGGCGGCCGATCCACAGCCCACCGGCAAACGCCGCGATGGCCAGGACGATGGCCATGCACGCGGCACCCAGCACGTACCGGCGCGTGTCGACCAGGCGCAGGTCCGAGCGGGTCAGGGCTTGCCGTGACGGGGAAAGGGATTTCATGGCGGTACCGTTGGATTGCATTCGGCCCGGCGGGGTAACCGCCGGGGTGCACAGGGTACCTGTTATTGAAAACTTCGCAGCGGCTAAACACTGAAAAATGTAAATAAATAAGAAGAAATCATCCCGTCTGAGAAGACTTTCAGATGTTTCCCACTAACCTGATCACAATATCCCAGTGAATCAAACTGCCACTACGCTGGCAAAACAGACTCGATCTCCTGCAAACGATGTTCCTCCAGACGCAGTTGGCGCGGATGGAATCGCTTCAGGCTTACCCGGTGGCCAATGCTGACCAGGGTGACGCCCGGCAACTGGTCTAGGAGCACCTGATAAAGGGCGGCTTCGTCGGTTTCATCCAGTGCGGAGGTAGCCTCGTCGAGGAACAGCCACTGCGGCGCATAGAGCAACGCACGGGCAATAGCCAGACGCTGCTGCTCGCCCGGAGAAAGGAGGCGTTGCCAATGGTCGGCTTCGTCCAGGCGCGGTATCAGGGAATCCAGGCGGCACAGGTGCAGCACCTGCTTCAGTTGTTCGGGATCGTGACGATCGCCCTGCTCCGGATAGCACAGCGCCTCGGCGAGCGTACCGATGGGCAGGTAGGGTTTCTGCGGGACGAACAGGCTGCGCGCCTCAGGCATCTGCACCACGCCGCTGCCGTAGCGCCAGAGGCCGCTCATCGCTCGCAGCAGGGTGCTCTTGCCACCGCCGGACGGCCCACCGATCAGCACGTGCTCGCCGGTATTGACTGCCAGGCTGGTGGGCTGCAGCAGCTCACGGCCATTGCCCAGGCTGAGGGTGAGGTTGTGCAGTTGCAGGTTATCGCCGGACTTGCGCACGTCGATATTGGCCGATTCCTGGGCGATGTCAGCCATGGCGCCGCGGAAGCTCAGTAGACGGTCACAGGTAGCGCGCCAGTTGGCGAGACTGGCGTAGGCGTCGATGAACCAGCTCAGGCCATCCTGCACGTTGCTGAAGGCGGAGTTGATCTGCATGAGTTCGCCCAGCTGGATCTTGCCGGCGAAGTAGCGCGGCGCGGCGACGACCAACGGGAAGATAATGGCGATCTGGGCGTAGCCGGAGCTGAAGAAAGTCAGGCGCTTCTGCACCTTCATCAACTCCCAGAAATTGCCCCAGACATTGCGGAAGCGCGTCATCAGCCGATCGTTCTCGTTGGCCTCGCCGTTGTACAGGGCGATGCTCTCGGCATTCTCGCGAACGCGCACCAGACCGAAACGCAGGTCCGCCTCGAAGCGCTGCTGCTGGTTGTTCAGGCTGATCAGGCGACGGGCAATGAGGTGGGTCAGCCAGCTACCGACCGCAGCGTAGAGCAGCGCGGCCCAGAACATGTAACCGGGGATGGTGATGCCGAACAACTCGATGCTGCCGGAAACGCCCCAGAGAATGACCGAGAAGGACACCAGGCTGACCACATTGCGGATCAGGCCCAGGCCCAGAGTCAGGGTAGTGTCGGTGAAGTTGTTGAGGTCTTCGGTCAGACGCTGGTCAGGGTTGTCGGTGTGGCCGCGTTGTTCCAGGCGGTAGTAGTTCTTGTCGCCGAGCCAGGCGGCGAAGTGCTTCTCCGTCAACCAGCGGCGCCAGCGGATGGTCAGCATCTGGGTCAGGTAGAGGCGATAGACGGCGATCAGAATGGCCGCCGCGGCGATGCCGCAGAAGTACAGGACCAGTCGGATGAAGGAATCGACGTCCTTGTTCTGCAGTGCGTTGTAGAAGTCACGGTACCAGCTGTTGAGCCAGACGGAGACGGCCACGCCGACCAACGACAGGGCGATCACCACGATCAGCAGCAACCAGGCCATCCCCTTCTCTTCGCTGCGCCAGTAGGGAGCGGTGAGTTGCCAGACTCGGTGGAAGAAGCGGCTGCGAACGGCATCGTTCGCGGCGCGGTATTCGGCGCTGTCGGTCATGGGGATGGGCTCGCACGGCTGTACATACAAAAAAGGAGCGCTCATTGGCGCTCCTTTGTGTTATCGATCGCTTAACGCCTCACCGGGCGCTTCTGCAGCTTACGTTGCAATGTGCGCCGGTGCATACCCAGCGCTCGGGCGGTCGCGGAGATGTTGCCGTCATGTTCGGCAAGCACGCGCTGGATATGTTCCCACTGCAGGCGGTCGACCGACATGGGGTTTTCCGGCACCAGGGTTTCCAGGTCCGCATGTTGCGACAGCAGCGCGGTCAGCACGTCGTCGGCGTCAGCCGGCTTGCACAGGTAGTTGGTGGCGCCGCGCTTGATGGCCTCGACCGCGGTAGCGATGCTGGAATAGCCGGTGAGGATCACCACACGCATCTCGGCATCGAGCTCGAGCAGCTTGGGCAGCAGCACCAGGCCGGAATCGCCGTCCATTTTCAGGTCCAGCACGGCGTAGTCGGGCAGATCTTCCTTGGCCATGGCCAGGCCTTCCTCGGCGGAGCCGGCGACCGATACCCGCAACCCGCGACGGGTCATGGCGCGGGCCATGACGCGGGTAAAGGTGGCATCGTCGTCCACCAGCAGCAGGTGGGGCTGCTCTTCGCCTTCGAACAGGATCTCTTCGCTCATGGTACTTCCTCGCGGGCGCGGCAATCAGGCCACGCCATAGCTTCTGGGCAGACGCAACTCCGTCAGAGTGCCGCCATCTTCATGGTTATACAACTTCACCGTTCCACCTGCGCGGGTCACGCTGGCCTGGCTGAGGAACAACCCCAGGCCAAAGCCCTTGCCCTTGGTGGTGAAGAACGGCTTGCCGAGCTGTTCGGCAATGGCCAGCGGCACGCCCGGGCCCTGATCGCGGATGCTCAGGCAGATTTCTCCGGCATCCCAGTCCAGGCGGATGTCCAGATCGTCCGGACAGGCGTCCGTCGCGTTATTGAGCAGGTTCAGCAACGCCTGGCTCAGGTCGGTCGGCGGAGTCATCCGCGGCGCCTTGCCCTTGCCCAGCGTCTGGTAGCGATAGCTCGCCTCGGGGCGCATCAGGTGCCAGCGGCGCAGCACCGATTCAACCCATTCGTTGGCGCCCTGCTCTTCCACTGCCTGGCGACGATCCGCTTCGGCGGCACGTACCAGGTGCTGAAGAGTAGTCTTGCAGAGCTTGACCTGCTCCTGCAGCAGGGCGAGATCTTCCTGCAACATCGGCTGGTCCGCATTGGTCTGGCGCAATTCCTTGAGCAGTACGCTCATGGTCGCCAGCGGCGTGCCCAGTTCGTGGGCGGCACCAGCGGCCTGGGTGGCGACGGCCAGCAGTTGCTGGTCACGCATGCCTTCCTCGCGGCGCTGGGCCTGCAGTTGTTCCTGCCGGCGCAACGCCTCGGACATGCGGGCGACGAAGAAGGTGATCAGTGCGGCGGCCAGGGCGAAGCTCAGCCACATCCCATAGATCAGCAGGTTGTCGCGTTGCCCCGCGGCCATCTCCAGCGGGTGGAACCACACCAGCAGCACCGTGTAGCTGGCCAGCGCGAGACCAGCCAGGGCGATGGTGTAGAGCCACGGCAGAGTCGCCGCGGCGATGGTCAACGGCACCAGGTAATAGGAGACGAAGGGGTTGCTCGACCCGCCCGAGTAATAGAGCAGCACGCTGTGGATGACCAGGTCGCAGGCCAACTGGACGGCGTACTCCAGTTCGGTCACAGGCCACGGGCCGCGCAGGCGCAGCGCGGTGCCAAGGCACAGCACGAGGGATACGCCGATGGTCACGCCGAGCGCGAGCCAGGGCAGCTGGATCAGCTGAGCCTTGTAGGCAAGCCCGACGGAGCCGGCCTGGGCGGCGAGCACGAGAATACGGATGAGCGTCAGATGCAGAAGGTTCTGACGACTGGCGGAAAGCTGGAAAACCGGTGGGCGCATGGTGAATTCCGGAATTTGCGCGAGTATAGCCAAGAGCCCCCTCCTCTTTATGCGGCATAGCGCCACAGCATACTCCAGCGCGCGCTGTGACGGCCGCCTCAGCCCGAAACAATTGGTGACACCCGCCGTTAACCCGAACTCGAACCATTCCTCGTCAAAGGGTCTGACAGTCCTCGCCACTGCCTCTACTAAGCTGTGGCCCGGACATTTTCTGGAGCAAGGAGTCATCCATGTCTGTACTGAAGAAACCCTTCACCGCCATCGCCGCCGCCATCGCCCTGTGCGCCACCAGCCTGGGAGCCCTGGCAGACGAACCTCGCTACAACCAGGTTTCGCTGCGCGCCGAGGTCAGCCAGGAAGTCGCCCACGACCTGATGCACGTGACCCTGTTCAGCGAAGGCCAGGCCAGCGACCCGGCGAAACTGGCAGCCGAGACCACTACCACGCTGAACGCGGCGCTCGAGCAGGCGCGCAAGGTCAAAGGCGTGACCGTCAGCCTGGGCAGCCGCAACAGCTACCCGGTGTATGACGACAAGGGCCAGAAGATCACCGCCTGGCGCGAGCGTGCGGAAATCCGCCTGGAAAGCACCGATTTCGCAGCCCTCTCGCAACTCACCGCCGACCTGCTGGGCAAACTGAAGATGGGCAGCATGGACTTCAGCATCGCCGACGCCACCCGCGCGAAAAACGAGGACGCGATGATGAAAGGCGCGGTGGATGCCTTCAAGGCACGCGCCCAGGTGCTCACCGACGCGCTCGGCGGCAAGGGCTACAAGCTGGTCAGCCTGAACCTGAACACCTCCGGCGCACCGCGCCCGATGCCGGTGATGCGCATGGCCGCCGCCAAGTTCGCCTCCATGGATTCAGCCCCGGCGCAGGAAATCGAAGCCGGCACCAGCCAGGTCACCGTCAGCGCCGACGGCACGATCGAGGTGCAGATGCCGTAACACCCGCGGCCTCTTCCAGCGCGGCGCCTTGGGGGACCGGGGCGCCGTCGCTCGACTGCACGGTTCCCATTGTCGAAATTGCGACATTCCCTTGCACCCGCGTCACAACTTCTACACTCATCCCCGCCAGCAGCTTGCGCCCGGCATGTGCCGTGCATAGTTTCACGCAACGCAGCTCACGAGGCTGCCCCTCGATGACAACCAGAATAAACAGAGGTCCGTATGCGTAAGAACGCCGTCATCCGCTCCATGATCGCCGCTGGGCTGATCGCCAGTGCCCCGCTCGCCCACGCCGCCAACAACCTCGTCTATTGCTCCGAAGGCAGCCCGGCAGGCTTCGACCCCGGCCAGTACACCACCGGCACCGACTTCGACGCCTCGGCCGAAACGGTCTTCAACCGCCTCACCCAGTTCGAGCGCGGCGGCACCCAGGTCATCCCGGGCCTGGCGGAAAAGTGGGATGTATCCGATGACGGCAAGACCTACACCTTCCATCTGCGCTCGGGCGTGAAGTTCCACACCACCGACTACTTCAAGCCGACCCGCGAGTTCAACGCCGACGACGTGCTGTTCACCTTCAACCGCATGCTCGACAAGAATCACCCGTTCCGTAAGGCATACCAGACCGAATTCCCGTACTTCACCGACATGGGCATGGACGCAAACATCGCCAAGGTGGAGAAGGTCGATGACAAGACCGTCAAGTTCACCCTCAACGAAGTCGACGCCGCGTTCATCCAGAACCTGGCCATGAGCTTCGCCTCGATCCAGTCCGGCGAATACGCCGACCAGTTGCTCAAGCAGGGCAAGGCCGCCGACATCAACCAGAAGCCGATCGGCACCGGCCCGTTCGTGTTCAGTCGCTACCAGAAGGACGCGATGATCCGCTTCAAGGCCAACCCGGATTACTGGAACAAGGGTGAGGTGAAGATCGACAACCTGATCTTCGCCATCAACACCGACGCCTCGGTGCGCATGCAGAAGCTCAAGGCCAATGAGTGCCAGATCACCCTCTTCCCGCGCCCCGCCGACCTGGAAGCGCTGAAGAAGGACGCGAACCTGAACATGCCGTCGCAGCCAGGCTTCAACCTTGGCTACATCGCCTACAACGTCCTGCACAAGCCGTTCGACAAGCTCGAAGTGCGCGAAGCGCTGGACATGGCGGTGAACAAGAAGGCCATCATCGATGCCGTCTACCAGGGCGCCGGCCAGCTCGCCGTGAACGGCATGCCGCCGACCCAGTGGTCCTACGACGACACCATCAAGGATGCCGGCTACAACCCGGAGAAAGCCAAGGAGCTGCTGAAGAAGGCCGGCGTTGCCGAAGGCACCGAGATAACCCTGTGGGCGATGCCGGTGCAGCGCCCGTACAACCCCAACGCCAAGCTGATGGCCGAGATGCTGCAATCCGACTGGGCCAAGGTCGGCATCAAGGCGAAGATCGTCACCTACGAGTGGGGCGAGTACATCAAACGCGCCAAGGGCGGCGAGCACGACGCCATGCTGATCGGCTGGAGCGGCGACAACGGTGATCCGGACAACTGGCTGGGCACCCTGTATGGCTGCGACGCAGTGGACGGCAACAACTTCTCCAAGTGGTGCGACCCGGCCTACGACAAGCTGATCAAGGATGCCAAGCGCACCCCGGACCAGGCCAAGCGTACCGAGCTGTACAAGCAGGCCCAGCACATCCTCAAGGAGCAGGTGCCGATCACCCCGATCGCCCACTCCACCGTGTACCAGCCGATGCGCAAGACGGTGCAGGACTTCAAGATCAGCCCGTTCGCGCTGAACTCCTTCTACGGCGTCAGCGTAGGCAAGTAAGGCCAGAGGCCGCCGCTCACACCGGCGGCCTTTTTCTTTTCGAGTCCAGTCCGTGCCCAAGACCCTCGCCCGCTTTTGCCTGCTCGGCCTGCTCGGCTGCACGCCGGCGTTCGGCCAATCCCTGGTGGTCTGCACCGAGGCCAGCCCGGAAGGCTTCGACATCACCCAGTACACTGCCGCCACCACTGCCGACGCCTCGGCCGAAACAGTCTTCGAGCGCCTGGTGCAGTTCGCCCCCGGCAGTACCCGCGTCGTGCCCGCGCTGGCGGAGAGCTGGGAGATCAGCGACGACGGTCTGCAGTACACCTTCGCCTTGCGTCAGGGCGTGAAATTCCACAGCACCGACTACTTCACCCCAACCCGAGACTTCAACGCCGACGACGTGCTCTGGAGCTTCCAGCGCCAGCTCGACCCGAAGCACCCGTGGAACAAGCTGGCCCCGCGCGGCTTCCCCTACGCCGAGGCAATGGGCCTGCCGGGCCTCATCAGCGCAGTGGAAAAGCTCGACCAGCATCACGTGCGCTTCACCCTCAAACATCCCGAGGCGCCCTTCCTCGCCGACCTGGCAATGGGCTTCGCCTCCATCTATTCCGCCGAATACGGCGACCTGCTGCTGGCCGCCGAAAAGGCCGACCAACTGAACAACCTGCCCATCGGCACCGGACCCTTCATCTTCCAGCGCTACCAGAAGGACGCTCAGGTGCGTTTCATCGCCAATCCGGATTACTGGGGCGGCAAGCCGAAGATCGAGCGCCTGCTGCTGGCGATCACTCCCGATCCGAACGTGCGCATCCAGAAGGTCAAGGCCGGCGACTGCCAGATCGCCGTCTACCCCAAGCCCACCGATGTTCCCGCGCTGCGCCAGGACCCGAAGCTGAAGATCGAGGAACTGGACTCTCTGCTGGTCGCCTACGTCGGCCTCAACACCCGCCACAAGCCGCTGGACGACGTGCGCGTGCGCCAGGCGATCAACCTCGCCTTCGACCGCGACGCCTACCTGCGAGCACAGTTCGGCGACGGTGCTGCCACCCTGGCCGTGGCGCCGTATCCGCCGACGCTGTGGGGGTCCGATCCGCAGCTCAAGGTATGGCCCCACGACCCGGCGCGGGCGAAACAACTGCTGGAAGAAGCCGGCATCAAGCCAGGCCTCAAGCTATCGATCTGGACGCGACCGGGCGGCGGCCCGACCAATCCCAATCCCGGTATCGGCGCGCAGATGCTGCAGAACGACCTGGGGCAGATCGGCATCCAGGCCGATATCCGTGTGTTCGAATGGGGCGAGTTGATCAAGCGCGCCAAGCAGGGCGAGCACGACCTGATCTTCATGGGCTGGGCCGGCGACAATGGCGATCCGGATAACTTCCTGACGCCGAACCTGTCCTGCGCCGCCGCAAAGAGTGGTGAGAACCAGGCGGGCTGGTGCAATGCGGAGTTCGACGAACTGCTGCGCAAGGCCCGCGCGATCACCGACCAGGAGGCCCGCGCAGGGCTCTATCGGCAGGCGCTGGCGATCTACCAGCGCGAAGCGCCGTGGATCGCCCTGGCCTATCCGAAACAGTTCGCGGTGGTACGACCGGGCGTGAGTGGCTTCACCCTGAGCCCGCTTGGGTCGAACAACTTCTCGCGGGTTGAACTGGCCCCCTGATTGCTCTTTGTAGGAGCGAGCGTGCTCGCGAACCGCCCCGCAATCGTGCTGCCGGGAAATGCATTCGCGAGCATGCTCACTCCTACAGGGACTATGCGTTCAAGCCAAAGGGATCATCCACCGAATGACTCGGCTGGGTGAACCAGCGCGGGCCTTCCGCCGTCATGTAAAAGTGGTCTTCCAGACGAATGCCGAACTCCCCCGGCACACAGATCATCGGCTCGTTGCTGAAGCACATGCCGACGTCCAGCAGCGTACTGTCGCCGCGCACCAGGTAAGGACCTTCGTGGATATCCAGGCCGATGCCATGACCAGTGCGGTGCGGCAAACCCGGCAACGCGTAGTCCGGCCCGAGGCCGCCGACCTCCAGGCAACGGCGGGCGGCGGCGTCAACCTGCTCGCAGGGCGAGCCGAGCGCGGCGGCATCGAAAGCGGCCTGCTGTGCGGCCTTCTCCAAGTTCCACAACTCACGCTGGCGCGTGCTGGCCGTGCCGAACACGTAGCTGCGGGTGATATCCGAGTTGTAGCCGAACAGCTGGCAGCCGGTGTCGATCAACACCATGTCGCCTTCGCGCAACGGGCGCGGCTGGCGCACGCCGTGAGGAAAGGCGCTGTCCTCGCCGAACAGCACGATGCAGAAGGTCGAACCCGGCGCGCCGACCTGCCGGTGCGCTGCCTCGATGAAGCGCGTCACCTCGGTGGTCGTGATGCCCTCGCGCAGGATGCTCGCAGCGGCCTTCTGCACTTCCAGGGTCATGTCCTTCGCCCGCTGCATCAGCGCCAGCTCCGCCGGCGACTTGCAACGGCGGCACTGCTCGATCAGCGCGCCGGCGTCCACCAACTGCAGCTGGCCCGTTGCCTGACGCAGGCGTTCGACCATGCCGAACGGCAGGCTATGGGACAGACCGACCCGCGCGCCGTCGCACACCTCGATCTCGGCCAGCATGCCGGCCAGCAGAGTGAACGGACTTTCATGCTCGGCCCACACGCAGATGCTGCCCGGCAGCGCCTGCAGGTCGCGCACGGTGCCCTCCTCGAAGGCCGGGGCGATGTAGCGCACTTCGCCCCGCGCCGGCACCAGCGCACCCACTAGCCGTTCGCTGGGGCTCCACTTCAAGCCGGTGAAATAGAACAGCGAGCTGCCGGCATCGAGGAACACCGCCGAGATTTCCCGTGCCTGCATCAGGCGCTGTAACTGTGCGATCCGCGCCTGGTATTCCTCGAGCGCGATGGGGCGAGCACCGGCCGTCATGCTCTGCAATTTCGCCAGCGCCTGCTCAGGGCCTACGCCCCCAACTCCCAATGTCATGTGACTCTCCCGAGGAATGAAAACAACACGAAATTTAAGCAGCACTGAAATTTCTGGTCAAAGACTTTTCCAACCTCGAGCATTACCCACAGGAATTTCTGCGGCATCATGGCCCGGTGCATTCAGCGCACGGCGACGCTGGTATGCTGCCCGCGTCCTAAAAGAGCCTTCCCAATGTCCGCAGATCGTATCGGAGAACGCCTGCGCCGTTATCGGCGCGCGGCGAAAAAGACACTGAACCAGGTGGCAGCCGAGTCCGGCCTCACCGCCAGCTTCCTGTCTCAGGCCGAACGCAATCTCACAGGCGTCTCGCTGTCGTCCCTGGCCAGCATCGCCAAGGCGCTGGACGTACCGCTCAATGCGCTGTTCGACTCGCCGCAGCAGATCCCCCCCGACTCGCACCAGGGCGAGCGCGTGCGCTACACCATCGAAGGCCAGCCGCTGAGCTACGAACGACTGTCCAGCAGCTTCCCCGGCAACCAGCTGAACGCGGTGAAAGTAACGGTCCCGGTCGGCTACGAATCCGAACTGATTACGCATGACGGCTCGGAATTCGCCTACGTCCTCACCGGGCGCATCGCCTACGACATCGATGGCCACACCTATCCGCTGGGCCCCGGCGACTCCGTCCACTTCGACTCCGGCAAGCGTCATTGCCTGCGCAACATCGGTGACAACGTGGCGGAAATGCTCACCGTGACCACCCTGCCGCTGTTCGGCGAACATCCCGCCACCTGATTCACAAACCGGCAAAACTTTCAGTGCCACTGAATTTTAAGTTGAACTTAATTTCAGCCTGACTTAACTTCGGCGCGGCGTGGCCGGGTACAGCCCGACCATGAATGGATAGGCCTTATCCGGACCAATCCGACCGGGCCGGCTGCTAACCCCATCGGTTCGCCGGCCCCTGAAGAAAAACAAGAACGAGGTCAGGCAATGCGCAAGATGCGACGTAATCCCCTGCACGCACTCGCCTTTGGCGGGCTGCTGCTCGCCGGCTCCGCGGCCCATGCCGCCTCCAGCCTGGTGTACTGCTCCGAGGGCAGCCCGGCGGGTTTCGACCCCGGCCAGTACACCGTTGGCACAGACTACGATGCCTCGGCGGAAACCCTGTTCAATCGCCTCGTGCAGTTCCCGCGCGGCGGCACCGAAGCCCAGCCGGCCCTGGCGGAAAGCTGGGAAACCTCCCCCGACGGCAAGGTCTGGACCTTCCACCTGCGCTCCGGCGTGAAGTTCCACACCACCGACTACTTCAAGCCGACTCGCGAGTTCAACGCCGACGACGTGCTGTTCACCTTCAACCGCATGCTCGACAAGAACCATCCGTTCCGTAAGGCCTACCCCAGCGAATTCCCGTACTTCACCGACATGGGCATGGACACCAACATCGCCAAGGTGGAGAAGCTCGACGACAAGACCGTCCGGTTCACCCTCAATAACATCGACGCAGCCTTCATCCAGAACCTGGCGATGAGCTTTGCCTCGATCCAGTCCGCCGAGTACGCCGATCAGTTGCTCAAGCAGGGCAAGGCCAGCGACATCAACCAGAAGCCCATCGGCACCGGCCCCTTCGCGTTCAATCGCCACCAGAAAGACGCGATGATCCGCTTCAAGGGCAACAAGGATTATTGGAAGCCGGCGGACGTGCGGGTCGACAACCTGATCTTCGCTATCAACACCGATGCCTCGGTGCGCATGCAGAAGCTCAAGGCCAACGAATGCCAGATCACGCTCTTCCCGCGCCCGGCCGACCTGGAAGCGCTGAAGAACGACCCCAACCTGAATGTGCCTTCGCAGCCAGGCTTCAACCTTGGCTACATCGCCTACAACGTCCTGCACAAGCCGCTCGACAACACCGACGTGCGCCGCGCGCTGGACATGGCGGTGAACAAGAAGGCGATCATCGACGCCGTCTACCAGGGCGCTGGCCAACTGGCCGTGAACGCCATGCCGCCGACCCAGTGGTCCTACGACACCTCGATCAAGGGCCAGGCCTATGATCCGGAACAGGCCAAGGCGCTGCTGAAGAAAGCCGGCATCGCCGAAGGCACCGAGATCACCCTGTGGGCCATGCCCGTGCAGCGCCCGTACAACCCCAACGCCAAACTGATGGCCGAGATGATCCAGGCTGACTGGGCCAAGGTGGGCATCCAGGCGAAGATCGTCACCTACGAGTGGGGCGAGTACATCAAGCGCGCCCATGCCGGCGAGCAGGACGCCATGCTGATCGGCTGGAGCGGCGATAACGGCGACCCGGACAACTGGCTTGGCACCCTGTACGGCTGCGACGCAGTGGACGGCAACAACTTCTCCAAGTGGTGCGACCCGGCCTACGACAAGCTGATCAAGGAAGCCAAGACCACCAACGATCACGAGAAACGCGTGGCGCTCTATCAACAGGCGCAGCAGGTGCTGGCTCAGCAGCTCCCGATCAGTCCCATCGCTCACTCCACCGTCTACCAGCCCATGCGCAAGACGGTGCAGGGCTTCCTGATCAGTCCTTTCGGACTCAACTCCTTCTACGGCGTGTCCAACCACCCCTGACCGCCGATCAGTCACTGGCGGCTCCGGCCGCCTGAACGCCAGCCCGGCGCAGACCGGGCGGTGCCCCGACTTCCCCCCGCCTGCCGGCTTCCCCATTTCTGCGATGGGTGGAGGGGATGCATTCGTTGCTAGGAAAACCAACAACAAGGAGCAACTCATGCAACGTCACATACTCACCCAGTCCCTGATAACCCTAGCCATCGGCGCCGCCAGCCTGGGCCAGGCCTGGGCCGACGGGGAAGATCTGCCGCCAGACGAAATCCACCGCGGCACCGAAGTGGTGGTCAAGGGCCAGGACGCCGCGAAAGGCTTCGTCGAAGGCCAGAGCCTGACCTTCAGCACCCGCAACTTCGCCACCCGCGAACAGATGAAGGACAGCTTCCACTTCAACATCAAGAAGGACGGTTACACCGAGCCGACCCACAGTCGCTACACCTGGACCCAGGGCAGCCAGCTCACCTACAGCTCCGGCTATACCCAGGGCACCGTAGGGGTCGGCGTGGACGCTGCCGCCTTCAACGAGATCGCCCTCGAGCGCGGCCACGGCCGTATCGCAGGCGGCGGCACACGCACGCTGACCGACAGTGATGGGGATGCCGTACCACAGTGGTCGAAGATGGGCGTGGCCAACGTGAAGCTGCGCGTCTCCAACACTGAAGTGCGCGTGGGCCGCCAGCAGACCGAAAACCCGGTGTTCAATATCAACGACAACCGCGCCCTGCCCTCATCCTTCGACGGCATCAGTCTGCTCAGCGAGGAGCTTGAAGGCCTGCAGCTGCAAGCCGGCAACTTCACACGCGGTACCCCGCGCACCGGCTCCAGCCATGAAGGGCTGACCACCGAATACGGTTCGATGGACTTCACCGGAAGCCATTTCAGCTACCTGGGCGGCAGCTACCAGGCAGTGAAGGATCTGAAGCTTACGGCCTATGGCACTCACTTCGAGGACGTCTGGAACCAGTACTACCTCGGCGCTACGCACGACCTGGGCGATCCGGCCACCCTGGCCCTGAACACCAGCCTGAACTACTACCACACCGCCGACACCGGCGAGCGCAAGGCGGGCTACATCGACAACGACGCCTACAGCCTGGCCTTCACCCTGACCCACGGTGCCCATGCCGTACTGCTGGGCTGGCAGCAGATCCGAGGCGACGAGTACTTCGACTACGTGCACGAGACTGCCGCCATCTACCTCGCCAACTCGTTGCTGTCTGACTATAACGGCCCCAACGAAAAGTCCCTGCAGCTGCGCTACAGCACCGACTGGGCAACGTTCGGCGTGCCCGGCCTGACCACCATGGCGTGGTACGCCAAGGGCTGGGGTATCGACGGCACCCACTACGACGGCGACCGCAACGGCGTGAGTGGCTACAACGTACGCGCCATGGACGACGAGAGGCACCACGAACTCGGACTCTCCACTGGCTACACGCTGCAGGACGGCCCGTTCAAGAGCGCCAGTTTCCGCGTGACCTACATGAAGCACCTGGCGAGCCAGAACCAGGCGGACGGCAGCGTCAACGAGATTCGCCTGGTCAGCAACTTCCCCTTCAACCTGCTGTAAGGAGAACCGGCATGCCCATCCCGCGTCTGATCCCCCTTCTGCTGGCGCTCGCCAGCGGCACCGCCCTGGCGCAGAACCTGGTGGTCTGCACCGAAGCGAGCCCGGAAGGTTTCGATGTGGTCCAGTACACCGGCGCCGTCACCAACGATGCCACCTCGGAAACCATCTTCAACCGCCTGGTGGGCTTCCGCCCCGGCACCACCGAGCTGGTGCCGTCCCTGGCGCAGAACTGGGAGGTCAGCCCCGATGGGCTGACCTACACCTTCCACCTGCGCCCTGAGGTGAAGTTCCATACCACCGACTACTTCAAACCCACCCGTGCGTTCAATGCCGATGATGTGCTCTGGACCTTCCAGCGGGCGCTGGACCCCAAGCATCCCTGGCATGAGACGGCCAACCGCGGTTACGCCTACTTCGACGCCATGGGCATGCGCGAGCTGATCAAATCGGTGGAGAAGGTCGATGACCTCACCGTGCGCTTCACCCTGAACCATCCCGAAGCGCCCTTCCTCGCCGACATGGCCATGGGTTTCGCCTCGATCTACTCCGCCGAATACGGCGATCAGTTGCTGGCCGCCGGCAAGCAGGGCCAGATCAACAACCTGCCCATCGGCACCGGCCCCTTCGTCTTCAACCGCTACGCCAAGGACGCCCAGGTACGCTACCGCGCCAACCCGGACTATTTCGGCGGCAAGCCGGCGATCGACAACCTGGTGTTCGCCATCACCCTCGACCCCAACGTGCGCATGCAGAAGGTGCGGCGCAACGAATGCCAGATCGCCCTCTACCCCAAGCCGTCGGACGTGCCCGACTTGCAGCAGGACAAGAACCTGGCGGTAGACAGCATCGACGCCCTGATGACCACCTACGTGGCCATCAACACGAAGCACAAGCCGCTGGACGACGTGCGCGTACGCCAGGCGATCAACCTCGCCATCGACAAGAAAGCCCTGCTCGACGCCGTTTTCGGCGCCAACGCCGCCAGCCCGGCGATCAACCCCTATCCCTCGACGCTGCTGGGCTACAACAACGACGTCCAGGACTGGCCCCACGACCCCGAGCGTGCCAGGGCCCTTCTCAAGGAGGCCGGGGCGGAAAACCTCAAGCTGAGCATTTTCATTCGCAACGGCAGCTCGCCGACCATCCCCAATCCGGCGCTGGCGGCACAGATGATGCAGGCGGATCTGGCCAAGGCCGGTATCGATTTACAGATCCGATCCCTGGAATGGGGCGAGTTGCTCAAGCGCTCCAAGGCCGGCGAGCACGACCTGTCCCTGCTGGGCTGGGCCGGCGACAACGGCGACCCGGACAACTTCGTCAGCCCGAACCTGTCCTGCGCCGCGGCGAAGTCCGGCGAAAACCAGGCATTCTGGTGCAATCAGGAATTCGAAGCGCTGATTCAGCAGGCCCGTGAGAGCAATGACACGGCAAAACGGGCGGAACTTTATAGAAAGGCGACATCCATATTCCACGAACAATCACCGTGGATTCCCCTGGCGCATCCTAAGCTGTTCAATGTGCGCCGCAGCGACATCTCGGGTTACACCATCAACCCGATGACAAACAACAACTTCGCCGACGTTCGAATCCAGTAACTGGCGAAGTAATAAGAAACCGGCGCCCGTCGTGACCCGACGGGTAGCCGCTCGATGAGGAGCCCCCGACCACCATGCTGAGTTTCATCGCACGCCGATTCGGTCTGCTGATCCCGACCTTCTTCGGCGTCACCCTGCTCACCTTCGCGCTGATCCGCCTGATTCCGGGCGACCCCGTGGAAGTGATGATGGGTGAACGCCGCGTCGATCCGCAGATGCACGCCGAAGCCATGCACCGTCTGGGCCTCGACAAACCCCTCTACCAGCAGTACCTCGACTACATCGGCAACCTTGCCCAAGGCAACCTCGGCGAATCGCTGACCACTCGCGACAGCGTCTGGCACGAGTTCCTCACCCTGTTCCCCGCCACCCTCGAATTGTCCCTGGCCGCCCTGCTGTTCGCCGGCGTCTTCGGCCTGCTCGCCGGAGTGATCGCGGCACTCAAGCGCGGCTCGCTGTTCGACCACGGGGTGATGACCATCTCCCTGGCCGGCTACTCCATGCCGATCTTCTGGTGGGGCCTGATCCTCATCATGCTGTTCTCCGTCTCCCTGGGCTGGACGCCGGTTTCCGGGCGCCTGGACCTGCTCTACGACATCGAGCCGAAGACTGGCTTCATGCTCATCGACACGCTGCTGTCCGATGAAGAAGGCGCCTTCATGGACGCCGTGCGCCACCTGATCCTGCCGGCAATCGTGCTGGGCACCATCCCCCTGGCGGTGATCGCGCGGATGACCCGCTCCTCGATGCTCGAGGTGCTGCGCGAAGACTACGTACGCACTGCCCGCGCCAAGGGCCTGTCGCCGGCACGTGTGGTGTTCGTGCATGCCTTGCGCAACGCCATGATCCCGGTGCTCACCGTATTCGGCCTGCAGGTCGGCACGCTGCTGGCCGGCGCGGTCCTGACCGAAACCATCTTTTCCTGGCCCGGCATCGGCAAATGGCTGATCGACGCCATCGGCCGGCGCGACTACCCGGTGGTGCAGAACGGCATCCTGCTGGTGGCGACCCTGGTGATCCTGGTGAACTTCATCGTGGACATCCTCTACGGCCTCGCCAACCCACGCATCCGCCACCAACGCTAACCGGAGCCGACGCCATGAATGTCAACGCCAAAGCTCCCGCCAGCGACCCGAGCCTGGTCTATCCGTCCCCCCTGAAAGAATTCTGGCACGCCTTCTCGCGCAACAAGGGCGCGGTCGGCGGCCTGCTGTTCATGCTGGTCATCGTGTTCTGCGCGCTGTTCGCGCCGTGGGTCGCGCCCCATGATCCGAGCGAACAATTCCGCGACTTCCTGCTCACCCCGCCGCTGTGGCTCGAAGGCGGCAACGCGCAGTTCCTGCTGGGCACCGACGAACTGGGCCGCGACCTGCTCTCGCGCCTGATGCACGGTGCACGGCTGTCGCTGATGATCGGCCTGACCTCGGTACTGATCTCGATGATCCCCGGCATCTTCCTCGGCCTGCTCGCCGGCTTCTCGCCGACCCGCCTGGGCCCGGTGATCATGCGCCTGATGGACATCATGCTGGCCTTGCCCTCGCTGCTGCTGGCGGTGGCCATCGTCGCCATCCTCGGCCCAGGCCTGATCAACACCGTGATCGCCATCGCCATCGTCTCGCTGCCGGCCTATGTGCGCCTGACCCGCGCCGCCGTGATGGGCGAGCTGAACCGCGACTACGTCACCGCCTCGCGCCTGGCCGGCGCCGGCACTTTGCGCCTGATGTTCGTCACCGTGCTGCCCAACTGCATGGCGCCGCTGATCGTGCAGGCCACCCTGAGCTTCTCCTCGGCGATCCTCGACGCCGCCGCCCTTGGCTTCCTCGGCCTCGGCGTGCAGCCGCCAACGCCCGAGTGGGGCACCATGCTGGCCTCCGCGCGCGACTACATCGAGCGTGCCTGGTGGGTCGTCTCGCTGCCCGGCCTGACCATCCTGCTCAGCGTGCTGGCGATCAACCTGATGGGCGACGGCCTGCGCGATGCGCTGGATCCGAAGCTGAAGAATGCGGCGTGAGGAGCAACTCGTTGAATACTTTCGTGCTCTTCGTAGGAGCGAGCTTGCTCGCGAACCTGCAATCCCCCGCGTTCCCCGTTCGCGAGCAAGCTCGCTCCTACACCAAGAACAGAAGACTGACGGAGACCGCCGTATGAGCCTCCTCGACCTGCGCAATCTGTCGGTCCGCTTCGGCGACCGCAACGCCATCCCGGTGGTGGATGGCCTCGACCTCTCGGTGGACAAGGGCGAAGTCCTGGCCATCGTCGGCGAATCCGGCTCCGGCAAGTCGGTGACCATGATGGCCCTGATGGGCCTGATCGATGCCCCGGGCATCATCACCGCCGACACCATGCAGTTCGACGGCACCGACATGCTGCGCCTGAAGGGCCGCGAGCGGCGGCGCATCGTCGGCAAGGACATCGCCATGGTCTTCCAGGACCCGATGACCGCCCTCAACCCCAGCTTCACCGTCGGCTACCAGATCGAGGAAGTGCTCAAGCTGCACCTCGGCCTGCGCGGCAAGGCACTGCGCCAGCGCGCGCTGGAACTGCTCGAGCGGGTGGAAATCCCCGGCGCTGCCCAGCGCCTGGACGCCTACCCGCACCAGCTGTCCGGCGGCATGAGCCAGCGCGTCGCGATCGCCATGGCCATCGCCGGCGAGCCCAAGTTGCTGATCGCTGACGAGCCCACCACCGCACTGGACGTGACCATCCAGGCGCAGATCATGGAGCTGCTGCTGAACCTGCAGCGCGACCAGGGCATGGCGCTGATCCTGATCACCCACGACCTCGCCGTGGTCGCCGAGACCGCCCAGCGCGTCTGCGTGATGTACGCCGGGCAGGCGGTGGAGATCGGCCAGGTGCCGGCGCTGTTCGACCTGCCGACCCACCCGTACACCGAGGCGCTGCTCAAGGCGATTCCCGAGCACAGTGCCGGCGAGGAACGCCTGGCCACCCTGCCGGGCATCGTCCCCGGCAAGTTCGACCGGCCACAGGGTTGCCTGCTGTCGCCGCGCTGCCCCTACGTGCAGGACAACTGCCGCGCCGTACGCCCGGCCCTGGAAGCCCATGAGCGCGGCGCGGTGCGCTGCTTCTACCCGCTCAACCTGAATACCGAGGTGGCCCGATGAGCGCCGTCCTGACCGCCCGCGACCTGACCCGTCACTACGAAATCTCCCAGGGCCTGTTCAAGCCCCACGCCCTGGTCCGTGCGCTCAACGGCGTGTCCTTCGACCTGCAGGCCGGCAAAACCCTCGCCGTGGTCGGCGAATCCGGCTGCGGCAAATCCACCCTCGCCCGTGCGCTGACGCTGATCGAAGAACCTACCTCCGGTTCCCTGCAGATTGCCGGTCACGAGGTGAAAGGCGCCGACCACGACACCCGCAAGCAACTGCGCCGTGACGTGCAGATGGTCTTCCAGAACCCCTACGCCTCGCTCAACCCGCGGCAGAAGATCGGCGACCAGTTGGCCGAGCCGCTGCTGATCAACACCAGTCTCTCCCGCGTCGAACGCCGCGAACGGGTGCAGGCGATGATGAAGCAGGTCGGCCTGCGCCCGGAGCATTACCAGCGCTACCCGCACATGTTCTCCGGCGGTCAGCGCCAGCGCATCGCACTGGCCCGCGCCATGATGCTCAGGCCCAAGGTGCTGGTGGCGGACGAGCCGACCTCGGCGCTGGACGTGTCGATCCAGGCCCAGGTGCTCAATCTGTTCATGGACCTGCAGCAGGAGTTCGGCACCGCCTACGTGTTCATCTCCCACAACCTCGCCGTGGTCCGCCACGTGGCTGACGACGTGCTGGTGATGTACCTCGGCCGCCCGGCGGAAATGGGCCCTGCGGAGAAGCTCTACGAGCGCCCGCTGCATCCCTATACCCAGGCTCTGCTCTCGGCGACGCCGGCGATCCATCCCGACCCGAGCAAGCCCAAGATCAAGATCCAGGGCGAGCTGCCCAACCCGCTCAACCCGCCGACCGGCTGCGCCTTCCACAAGCGCTGCCCCTACGCGACCGAACGCTGCAAAACCGAGGTGCCAGAGCTGCGCCTGCTGGACGAACGACAAGTCGCCTGTCATCACGCCGAGCAGTTCCTGAACTGATACGAAACGGGCCGGTCATAGGCCGGCCCCTCTTTCGGATACAGCTGCGTCCTACAACGCAGAAGGAACAGGCCTACCGCCTTATCCATCACTTCCCGCTAGGGTGGCCTCCCGCCACCGCCCGCACGCCGTGGCCGTTATCCACAGGGCCACTACCTTCCATGCTGCTGTTCTTCCTTCTGCTCATCCTTGTCACCGCCATCGTCGCCAACGTGCAGTTGCACAAATGGAAACGTCAGCGGCGGATGAATACCCGCGCACCGAAGAAACCCAGCAGAGCGGTGCAGAAGAAATTGCCCAAGCAAGGGTTCGACCTGGACGAGATCGACTGGGAAGGCCTGGCCGCGGATGAGCTGGATGTCGCTCCAGCGCCTGCGGCAGCCACTGCGGTAGCACGCGCCAAACCTGCACCGGCAAAAACTCAGCCGCCTCCCCCGCCTGCGCAGCCGAAAGCCGCACCCCGTGAAGAGTTCTTGCCGCTGGAACAGGCGCTGCAGGAGCAGATGTCCGGCGCACAGCGCAACAAGGCGCTGACGCATCTGCTCAAGGCCAACCTGCACGTTCCCGCGCCGGATGCCGGAGAACAGCATGTGGTGCTGGACATGGACGATGGCAGCTACGTCCCGGTCGCCACACACCCGGCGGCGGCGAGCATCGCCCTGGGTTATCTCGCCGAAGCCATGCAGCAGCGCAAGGGCGAACACCTGGTGCGCGAGCTGCGCGGCGGCGACGTCGGTCTGCTGGTGGTCGCGCGCAATCCGCAGAAGCCGTCCGTGGCACGGCTGTGGAAGATCCAACCGCAAGACCTCTGAGCAGATCCTTGTAGGAGCGAGCTTGCTCGCGAACAACCCAGGCTTCGAAGCTGCTGGCAAACTGGTTCGCGAGCAAGCTCGCTCCTACGAAAGACTTCAGCCTTACAGATCGCGGATCAGCGCCAGACGCACACCGAACCCCAGCAGAAGCCCGCCGAAGCCCCACTGCTGCACGCGCTGCATTGTCTTGTGCCGCGCCAGCCAGCGCCCCATGCGCTCGCCGCTGACGGCGTAGAACGCGTCGAAGCCCAACCCGACCACCACCAGCACGCCACCCAGCAGCGCGAATTGCAGCGCCAGCGGGCCGTACTGCGGATGGATGAACTGCGGCAGCAGCACCGAGCAGAACAGCAGGGCCTTAGGGTTGAGCAGATTGGTCAGCAGGCCCCGGCGAAAGGCGCGCCGATAGCTGACTGTGGATAACCCGGCCGCCCCCGTTGCCACCGGCAACCCCACCGGCGCACGCAGCAGTTGCACGCCGATCCAGGCCAGGTAGAGACCGCCGCCGACGCGCACGGCGTCGAACGTCCAGGGCGCAGTGCGGAACAGCAGCGCCAGCCCGGTCGCTGCCAGAGCCACATGGCATGCGCGCGCCGCGCCCAGCCCAAGCGCGGTCGCCAATGCAGCGCGGCAGCCATCACGGGCGCCGGTGTGCAGCAGGAGAATCATGTCCGGTCCGGGCAGCAGGTAAACCATCGCCAGGGCCAGCAGGAAGACGCCGATATCCACAGGAACCACTCCGAAGAAGTCATTGCGGATAAGGATTCTATGCCTGAAGGCACAGGCAGGTGCTTGCGTAATTGACCAGCAAAAGCGCCCTAGCTGGCATATCCTGCCAATCCTGAACCGCAGAGAAGCCATTCATGCCAACTCCGAAACTGGACGCCTACGACCACCGCATCCTTGCCGCGCTACAGCGCGACGGCCGCCTGACCAACGTGCAGCTCGCCGAAGAGATCGGCCTGTCGCCCTCCCCCTGCCTGCGCCGCGTCCGCATCCTGGAAGAGGCCGGCATGATCCGCGGCTACCACGCGGAGCTGGGCCGCGACGAAGTCGGCCTGGGGCTGACGGTGTTCGTCGGGGTGAAAGTGGAGCGCCACAGCGATAGCAGCGCTGCTGCCTTTCGCCAGGCGGTGATCGACCTGCCGGAAGTCATCTCGGTACATCTGGTCAGCGGCGAGTCGGACTTCCTCCTGCAAGTTGTGCTGCCCGACCTGCGCGCCTACGAGCAGTTCCTCACTGGCACCCTGCTCAAGCTGCCGGGCGTCAGCGACATCCGCAGCAACTTCGCTATCCAGACGGTAAAGGAGTCAGCGCCGCTGCCGCTGCGGCATCTGCCGAAATAGCGGGATTGCGCGCGGGCGACCGCGCGCCTATCATTCGCCACCTTCCATCCACCGACAGCAAAGGAGAGACATCATGCAAACACTGATCACCCTTTGCAGGTCGCGTCTGGCGTAATCGCTTCCCCGCCGCCCCTCTGGCGGCATCGCATTGCCCGGCTCCGGCCTGCCCCCATCCTCTTTTTTCGTTTCATTCCTCATGGGATTGGACAATGGGCAATTGCATCCAAAATCTGTCCGACGGCATCACCCTGATCGCCGCGGACGACACCTGGATCGAAGGTAAAGCGATCCAGCAACTTGAAACCACCGCTCGCCTGCCGGGCATGCAGCGAGTCGCCGGCATGCCGGACCTGCACCCCGGGCGCGGCTACCCGATCGGCGCGGCGTTCTTCTCCACCGGCCGACTGTATCCGGCGCTGGTGGGCAACGACATTGGCTGCGGCATGGCGCTGTGGCGCACCGATATCGCCACCGCCAAGCTGAACCTGGACAAGCTGGAAAAGCGCCTGGGCAACCTCGACGGCCCCCTGGACGAAGACTGGAGCGAGCGCATCGCGAGCTTCGCTCTACCGCCCTGCGGCCACGAGCATTCGCTGGGTACCATCGGCGGCGGCAACCACTTCGCCGAGCTGCAGCAACTCGATCAGCGCTACGACGAGCAGGCCGTGGAAGCCCTCGGTCTCGACCGTCGCCACCTGCTCCTGCTGGTGCACAGCGGTTCGCGCGGCCTGGGCGAAGCCATCCTGCGCGAGCAGGTGGACCGCTTCAGCCACCAGGGCCTGGAACAAGGCAGCGACGACTGCGCGCACTACCTGGCTCGCCATGACGGCGCGCTGCGTTTCGCCGAAGCCAACCGCCAGTTGATCGCCCTGCGCATGCTCGACCGCCTGCGCGCAGACGGCGCGCAGGTGCTGGACGTGAACCACAACCTCGTCAGCCCGGCGCAGGTCGAAGGCGTCGACGGCTGGCTGCACCGCAAGGGCGCGACGCCGGCGGATCGCGGGGTGATGGTCATCCCCGGCTCGCGCGGCGACTACAGCTACCTGGTGGAACCGGTTGCGGACCCGCGCAGCCTCTTCTCCCTCGCCCACGGTGCAGGGCGCAAGTGGATGCGCAGCGAGTGCAAGGACCGTCTCTCGGCGCGCTACCGCGTCGAGCAACTGGCCCGCACCGCGCTGGGCAGCCGGGTGATCTGCGGTGATCGCGGACTGATCTACGAGGAGGCACCGGAAGCGTACAAGGCCATCGACTCGGTGGTCGGCGCGCTGCGCGAAGCGGGGTTGCTGCGGGTCCTGGCGCGACTCAAGCCGGTGCTGACCTACAAGACCCGCGGGGAGTGCTGCTGATGATTCTGCTGCAACTTTCCGCGGCCCAGGGGCCCGACGAATGTGCGCTGGCCGTGGCCAAGGCTCTGCAGCGACTGCTGCGCGAAGCCGAGGCTCTCGGCACCGAGGTGCGCGTGATCGAGGAGGAAGCCGGCCCGCGCCGGGGCACCCTGCTCTCGGTACTGCTGGCGCTCGACGGCGACTCGGCGGCAACCCTGGCCGAGGGCTGGAGCGGCACCCTGCAATGGGTCTGCGCCAGCCCCTACCGGCCCAACCACGGGCGCAAGAACTGGTACTTCGGCGGCGCGCGATTCAACGCGCCATCGGCCAGCCTCGAAGGTGAAGTGCGCTTCGAAACCTTGCGCTCCTCGGGTCCCGGCGGGCAGCACGTCAACACCACCGACTCGGCGGTGCGCGCCACCCACGTTGCCAGCGGCCTGAGCGTGAAGGTCCAGAGCGAGCGCAGCCAGCACGCCAACAAGCGCCTGGCGCTGCTGCTGATCGCCCGCAAGCTGGAGGAACGCACGAAGCAGGCGAGCAGCGAGCTGCGTGCCGAACGCCGACTGGTGCATCACCATCTGCAACGCGGCAATCCGCGCCGGGTGTTTCGTGGCGATCGCTTCGAGGGCTGAGATCAGCCGCAGAAGAAGCGCAGGAATGCGCGCAGGTCCGCCTGCGCCTGTTCCACGCTTGCCGGGACGAATCGCACTTCGCTGTGCGCCGGACATTGCGCCAGTCGGCCGATGTCCAGCGGGTGCAGCACGCCCAGCAACGGGTAGCCGCCCATGGTCTGGCGGTCGGCCAGCAGGACAATCGGCTGGCCGTCCGGCGGCACCTGGATGGCGCCCTCCAATATCCCCAACGACCATTGCCGGCGAGGCGCACTCAGCGCCTCGCCGCGCAGTCGCACACCCATGCGATCGGATTGCGGGCTGACCTGCCAACACTGCTCGAAGAAGGCCTGTCGCTGTTTCTCGCTGAAAGCATCCGGGCCGGGCAGCACACGCAGCGTCGGGGTTTCGCGGTAATCCGGTCGATACGGCCAGGGCACGCTGGCACCGCCAGCGATGCGCTCGCCGAGGGCCGCGCACTGCAGCACATCACCGGCGGTCAGCGGTTGGCCATTGCCGCCAAGCCCGCCCAGTTTTTCCCGCGTCTGAGTCGCAACGCTGTCCAGTATCGGCTCCGTGTGGAAGCCTCCGGCAGTGGCGAGATAGGCGCGCTGACCGGCTCGGGCGAAGCCCAGTTTCAGGCGTTGCCCGACTCGCACGCGAAAGCGCGACCAGCCCGGCACTGGCTCGCCATCCAGGATTGCCGGCAGCTCTGCGCCGGTCAGCGCCAGCCAGGCGTCCGCCTGCACTTCCAGCTCCACACCACCCAGCGCGATTTCCAGCAACGGCACCCCCGGCGTGTTGCCGAGCAGGCGATTGGCCCAGGCCGCCGCCTGTTTATCCACCGGGCCAGCGGGCGAAACGCCCAGGTGCTGCCAGCCTTGCCGGCCGCCATCCTGCAGCAGGCACAGCGGGCCGCAGGCAATCACCGTCAGGCTCATGGCGCACCTCCGGCCGCGCGATAAGCCGCCTCATCGATGGGCAGGAAGCGCACGAGATCGCCCACCGCCAGCGGGCAAGGCGGCTCCCGATGCGCATCGAACAAGCGCTGCGAGCTGCGCCCCAGCAGATGCCAACCACCGGGCGATGCCTGTGGATAAACCGCCGTCTGGCGCTCGGCAATCGCCAGACTGCCTGCGGGCACGTGCGTACGCGGCGTGGCCCGGCGCGGCAAAGCGAGGCGTTCGTCCAACTCGCCGAGATAGGCGAAGCCAGGAGAGAAGCCGATAGCGCCGACGCGATAGTCGCGGCCGGCATGCAGGTCGATCACCTGCGCGCAGGTGAGGCCGCAGAGACGAGCGACGTCAGCGAGGTCCTCGCCGCCATACCACACGGCGATTTCATGCAGGCGCCCGGCGTCGTTCGCCAGGGCGTCGCCGGGACTGTCCGCCAGCGCCGCCTGGACGCGGCTTTGCAGTTGCGGCAGGTCGATGCGCAGCAGGTCATAGTGCAACAGCAGCGTGGTCCAGCCCGGTACGCAATCCGTCAGTGCCGCGCCCAGCTCGGTGCGCAGGCGCTCGGTCAGCCGGGCGATGCGCAGCGGCAGCGCATCGTCAGGATGCTCCGCAAGGGTGATCAGCAGCGCCGTGGCGCCGAAGGGCTCGACGCGGATCATGCCTGGTCCAGCAGGCCACGCAGGCGCCGCAGCACCGCCAGGGATTCGGGGTTGTCGCCATGCACGCAGAGGCTATCGGCACGCAGGCGCAGCGGGTTGCCATCGATGTCCGGGAAGGCTTCGCCACGGGCGATGGCCAGGGCCTGGTCGAGGATGCGCTGCGGCTCGTGGTGCACGGCGTTGGGCAGGCGGCGTGGGGCAAGCTGGCCGTCGGGCAGGTAGGCGCGGTCGGCGAAGGCTTCGAACATCAGCGGCACGTCGGCGGCGTCAGCCAGTTGCAGCTCGCGGTTGTTGTCGGCCAGGGCCAGCACCATCAGCGGCAGGCGCTTGCGGTAGGCGGAGCAGGCATCGAGCACCGCTGCGAGCAGCGCGTCATCGCGCACCAGGTCGTTGTACAGCGCGCCGTGCGGCTTCACGTAGGCCACCTGGGTGCCGGCCGCGCGGCAGAAGGCGTCCAGCGCGCCGATCTGGTAGAGCACCAGGGCGTGGACTTCCTCGGGCGAGCAACTCATGTGGCGGCGACCGAAGCCGGCCAGGTCCGGGTAAGAAGGGTGCGCGCCGATGCTGACGCCCTGCTCCACCGCCAGGCGGACCGTGCGCTGCATGGTCAGTGGGTCACCCGCATGGTAGCCGCAGGCAAGGTTGGCCTGGTCGATCAGAGGCATGGCGTGGATATCGTCGCCCATGCGCCAGGCGCCGAAGCTTTCGCCCATGTCGCAGTTGAGCAGGATTCGCGTGCTGCGCTCGGTCATCGGTGTCGCCGTCCTTCCAGATTTCCTACAGGGTAAAGCAGCAAATGGCCTTTGGCCTTCGGAGAATACTCAGTCACGTTCAGGAGGAGTACCATTCCGCCTCTAGCCCCGTGGAAAACTCCCCCCGAATGATCAAAGCCGCCATTCTGGCCGCCTTCGGCCTGAGCATCGTTTATGTCCACCTGCGTGGGCGGGTGCGCCACAAGTTCACACGTCAGTTGAGCGACCACTCCAGCTTCCTGGCGCCGATCAACTGCCTGATGTACCTGTTCTCCAGGGTACCGAGCCGCCCCTACCTGGCGACCGACGAATTCCCCGAGATGCGCCTGCTCAGCGAGAACTGGGAGACCATCCGCAGCGAAGCCCTGCACCTGCGCGACGCCGGCAGCATCAAGCGCTCCGACCAGCTCAACGACGTGGGCTTCAACTCATTCTTCAAGACCGGCTGGAAGCGCTTCTACCTGAAATGGTACGACGACAGCCATCCGTCCGCCGACGCCCTGTGCCCGAAGACCACCGAGCTGCTGCGGCAGATTCCGTCGGTAAAGGCCGCGATGTTTGCCGAACTGCCACCGGGCTCGCGCCTGGTGCGCCATCGCGACCCCTACGCCGGTTCGCTGCGCTACCACCTGGGCCTGCTGACGCCGAACGATCCGGGCTGCTTCATCGAGGTGGACGGCGAGCGCTACCACTGGCGCGACGGCGAGGCGGTGGTGTTCGACGAGACCTACATCCACTACGCCGAGAACACCACGGACCATGACCGGGTGATTCTCTTCTGCGACATCGAACGACCGCTGAAATACGGCTGGGTGACGGCGTTCAATCGCTGGTTCAGCCGCAACGTGATGGCCGCGGCCGCATCTCCCAACGACGCGGGCGATAAAACCGGCGGCATCAACCGCGCCTTCGCCTCGCTGTACAAGATCCGCCTGCAGGGCAAGGCGCTGAAGAAGCGCAACCGCAAGCTGTACTACCTGCAGAAGTGGGGCTTCTTCGCGGCGGTGCTGGCACTGTTCCTGTGGATATGAATCGCAGGGTTTAAGCACGCCGATATCAAAAAGGCCTCCGCATTCGCGGGGGCCTTTTTGTTTGTGGGGCTCGGAAAAGGATTACCAGCGTCTCCCGGTAGGAGCGAGCTTGCTCGCGAACCAGCCCAGCGCTGGAGCCGCCAGTGAATCCGTTCGCGAGCAAGCTCGCTCCTACGACAAGCAATGCGCGCGGCCGCGTAAGGCATACAACTGTTCACGGTTGTACGCCGTCGCACCGGTTGCACGGCGCATAACGTCGAACGTTATGCACCCTACGACTTGGCTCGGCGCTCTCGTTCAATACACGTCGCGTCGGTAGCGCCCACTCTCCAGCAACGCTTCGACCTCGGCATCACCTAGCATCTCGCGCAGGGCGTGGTCGACGCCCTCGGCCATGCCCTGCAGGCTACCGCAGACGTAGATCGCCGCACCCTCATCGAGCCACTGGGCGAGGACTTCGCCACTGGCGCGCAGGCGGTCCTGCACGTAGACCTTCTCGGCCTGGTCGCGGGAGAAAGCGACGTCCAGGCGTTGCAGTTCGCCGCACGCCAGCATGCCTTCGAGTTCTTCACGACAGTAGAAGTCGTGGGCGATGTTGCGCTCGCCGAACAGCAGCCAATTGCGCGAGCGGCCTTCGGCGACGCTTGCCTGCAACAGTGCGCGCAGGCCGGCGATGCCGGTGCCATTGCCGATCAGGATCAGCGGGCGGTCATCCTCGCTCAGGTGGAAGCTGCGGTTACGGCGCAGACGCAGCAACAGGCTGCCGCCCTCAGGCAGGTACTCGGTCAGCCAGCCGGAACAGATGCCCAGCGAGCCGTCGGCGTGCTGCTCCTGGCGGACAATCAGTTCCAGGGCGCCTGCGCTGCGCAGCGAGGCGATGGAGTACTGGCGCACCGAGAGCTTGACCAGCGCGTCGTAGACCGCCTGGCCATGCTGGCCAACCAGGTGTTCGAGGTTGCCCGGCAGCAGGCATCCGGCCAGGGCGTCCTGCAGCGGCATGGCCAGGCCATCCACTTGCACCTTGGCGGCGCCGTCGAGGCCGAGGCGTTCGAGCCAACGGCGGACGAGAAAGTCCGGCTGGCGCGGGACGATTTCCACCAGATCGCCAGCGGCCCAGTCGATCTGCGAATCGTGCGGCGCAGCGAGACGCAGCAGCCAGGTGGATTCGCCCTGGCTGCCAGGGTTCAGGTGCTCACGGCCACTCAGCGTCCAGACCTCGAAGGCCGGCGCGTTGAAGGCCACTTGCGGCGCGGCGCCGGAGAGCTCGGCCAGGCGTACCTGCCAGTCATGCAGCGCGGCAGCATCGCCGTTATCCACTTCCACGCCGTCGAACAACGGGCGCGCGCCCTGCCCCTGCAGCCAGCCCTGCATGCGCCGGGCGAAGCCGCAAAAGTGCTCATACTGGCGATCGCCCAGGGCCAGCACGGCGAAGCGCAGGTCGTTGAGGCCAAGGGTCTGGCCGAGCACCTGGCGCTCGAAACCACGGGCGCTATCCGGCGCCTCGCCTTCGCCGAAAGTGCTGACCACAAACAGCGCGTTGCGGGTCTGCTCCAGTTGCACGCGGTCCAGCTTGCCCAGCGGTTCGACGCGCACCGGCAGGCCGGCAGCCTGCAATTGGCCGGCACTCTGCCAGGCCAGTTGCTCGGCGAAGCCGCTCTGGCTGGCGTAGCCCACCAGCCAGGAATCGGCGCCACCGGCGTTCTTGTCCAACTCGCCGCGGGCGGCCAGCGCTGCGCGCTTCTTGCGGCGGCGATCAAGGTAGAGCAGCCAGCCGGTGATGAAGAACAGCGGCATGGTCAGGCTGGCGACCATCATCAGGATGCGCCCGGTGAGGCCGAAATAGCTGCCGACGTGCAGGGCGTAGACGCTGGTGAGCAGTTGCTTGCCGAAGCGGCTGTCGTTATAGCGGCGGTCCTTGAGCAGCTTGCCGCTGGCCGGGTCGATGGTCATCTCGTTGAAGGCACGCTCGTGGGCAGCGTCATCGAGAAGGTAGAAGACCGTGGCCGGCTGGCCCTTCACCGGCGGCAGGCGCAGGTTGTAGGCAGTCATGGCGGAGCCGCCAGTCTGCTGGATGGTGTTCCAGATGGCGGTGGCATCGACTACCGGCGGTGGGCCCTGGGGCGCCGGGCCGCGCTTGCCGCCACCGCGCTGGCCGCCCTTGGCCTGGCCGGCGGGAGCGTCGTCGAGCAGCTTGAACAGGCCGTTGCGGTACCACTCGTAGGACCAGTACAGGCCGGTCAGCGAGGCCAGGAGGTAGAACACCAGGCACCAGGTGCCGGCCACGGCATGCAGGTCCCAGTTGAAGGCGCGGCCCTTCTTGCGCCAGTCGAACGTCAGCCAGGTGCGCCAGTTCAGCGCCTTGCGCGGCCAGCGCAGGTACAACCCGGAAAGGCAGAAGAAGACCAGGATCAGGGTGCAGGCGGCAGTGATCCGCTGGCCGACTTCGCCGGCGGCGAGGAAGCGGTGCAGCTGCATGATGAACATGAAGGCGCCCTCGCCCACTGGCGCGGGCAGGGCATCTGCGGTGTAGGGGTCCACATACAGGGATTCGCCACGGCGCTGGCCCGGTGGCGGGGTGAAGAAGATGCGTGCGGACTCCACGCCCTCGGTCTTGAGCCAGAGGAAGGAGACCTTCTTGCCCGGCTCGGCGCTCTCCACCCGGCGGATCAGTTCGTCCATCGGCAGCACGGCTTCGGCGCGCTTTTCCACCACCAGGCTCTCGGGGTTGATGGCGCGCAGGATTTCATCCTGGAATGACAGCATCGCCCCGGTGATGCCCATCAGCGCCAGCACGAGACCCGCGCTGATACCGAACAGCCAATGCAACTGGAAAAGGACTTTCTTCAACACCGCGGCTTCACCTTCGGACACCCATCACGCAGGGCGGGCATTTTAATGAGAATGGCTCGCAAACGCAGCCGATTTAACAATCTTTACCCTGGCCTTACCTTTGCCGGAGAGGCCCGGACAAAGAAAAGCCCCGGCCGAGGAGCGTCGGCCGGGGCAGGTCGCCGGAAGTGCGCGGCCCTAGAAGTGGAAGTTGGTGGACAACAGCACGGTGCGACCGGCCGCCTGCGACGCGTAGTGCGAGGCGTAGGCCTTGTCGAAGTACTTCTTGTCGAAGACGTTCTGCACGTTGAGCTGGAAGTCGACGTTCTTGCTCAGCTTGTAGGCGGCCATCGCGTCATAGCGCCAGTAGTCCGGGACGTACATGGTGTTGGCCACATCGCCGTAGACCTTGTCGACGTAGAAGGTGCCGCCGCCGATGGTGGCGTTGGGCAGTACGTCGTAGGTGGTCCACAGGCTGAAGCTGTTTTCCGGGGTGTTGGGCATCTGGTTGCCGTCGTTGGACGGTGCGGTGGCGTTCACCGTGCCGCTGCGGCCGGCCTTGCCTGCCTTGACCAGTTCGCTGTCGAGGTAGCTGTAGCCGGCAAAGACCTTCCACTTGTCTGTGATCTTGCCGCTGGCGGACAGCTCGATGCCGTCGACGCGGGACTGGCCGGCGTTGTCGTAGGTCTGGTTGGAGACCAGTACGCGAGCGTTGTCCTTGTCGGTGCGGAAGATCGCCGCGGTCAGCTCCAGGCGCTCGTCGAGGAAGTTCCACTTGGTACCGATTTCGTAGTTGGTGGTTTCTTCGGGCTCCAGGTTGTTCTTCACCGCGAAGGTGTCCACGGCGTTGCCGGTGTCACCGTTGTCCAGCATCGAGCCAGGCGGGGTCGCGGAGGTGGCGTAGGAGGCGTAGATGCTGCCATTGGGCGCCGGTTTGTAGACCACGCCGGCCTGCCAGTTCCAGAAGCTGGAGCTGTCCTCGAACTTGGTGGTCGGGCTCACGCCATGGTTCTTCGCGGTGGTCTCGAAGCTGTCGAAACGCGCGCCGACGTTGACCTGCCATTGCTCGTTCAGGTCGATGGTGTCGAAGCCGTAGATCGCCTTGGTGGTGGCGACGGTGTTCAGCGGCTTGTAGTTGCGAACGATGCTGCCGGTCCACGGATCGTGCGGGTTCGGGTTTTCCAGGCTGGTGCAGTTGTAGCCGCTGGGCGCGCCGACGATGGCCGGGCGGCACTTGTTGGCGCCGGCGCTGGAGCCGGTGTTGGTGTTCACCGTGTAGCCATCGCGCTTGCTGTCTTCGCGGGTGAATTCCAGGCCGGTGGTGAAGCTGTTCTTGAAGCCGGCCAGGTAGAACTCGCCGAACAGGTCGGTCTGGTTGGTCGCGGTGGTGGTGGTGCTGATGCGGTTGTTGTTGCGGCGCCAGACGGTCCCGTTGTTGATGTTGCCCTGGCTGTCGTCGGGCTGGGTCCAGATGTAGTCCTGGTGCGCGGTGCCGTAGCGCGTGGTATTGCGCAGGCTCAGGGCATCGTTGAAGTCGTGCTCGAAGGTGATGGTGCTGGTGTCGATGCGGCTCTTCTGGAAGTCGCGATCCTCGAGGCCGTAGTAGTTGTCGCGGTCGACGTTCACCGGCTTGTCGGGGTTGTGCTTGCTGCGGTCGGCGCTCTTGGCGTACGGGATGCCGGAATCCGGGGTGTCGTCGCTTTCCAGGTGGTAGTGGCTGACGGTGACGCGGGTCGGGCCGTTGAGGCCGAAGGTCAGGGACGGCGCGATACCCCAGCGGCTGGCGTCCACCGCCTGGCGACCGGCGACGTTCTGGTCGTGGGTCATCAGGTTCAGGCGGAACGCGGCATTGCCGTCGAGGAACTCCTGGTTGGTGTCGAGGGTGTAGCGACGGGTCTGATCCGAGCCGTAGGTGAAGCTGCCGTCGGTGAAGTTGCCGGCCTTGGCCTGCTTGCTGATCAGGTTCAGGCTGCCACCGGCCGAGCCGCGACCACCGAAGGCCGAGTTCGGGCCCTTGCTGACTTCGATCTGCTCGAGGTTGAAGACTTCGCGCGATTGCGCGCCGGTGTCGCGCACGCCGTCGACGTAAGTGTCGCTCTGCGCGTCGAAGCCACGGATGAACGGACGGTCACCCGTCGGGTTGCCACCTTCGCCGGCGCCGAAGGTGATGCCCGGCACGGTGCGCAGGGCGTCCTGCAGGGTCAGCGCGCCGGTGTCCTTGATTACCTGCTGCGGCACCACGGTCACCGAACGCGGCGTATCCAGCAACGGCGCGGTGTACTTCTTCGACGCGGACTTCTCGACGTTGTAGGTGGTCGGGTCCTGCTGCTGGGTGCCAACCACAGTGTCGGCATCCAGGGACAGCACGTCCTGGCCGGACTTCTTCGGCGAAGCTTCGGCGGCGTGGGCCAGATGAGTACCGGACATGGCGGTGATCGCCACGCCGACAGCGCTGACTAGAAGGCGCGGCTTGCTGCCGGCGAACTCGGTGGATTGACGCGACATCGAAACTCCCTCCCCAGGGGCTCATGAAGGCCGCGCAATCTATTGCAAATAAGAATTTGTATCAATTCACATTCATTACCATACGCAGATGATTTACAACTTTTACACTTTCTCCCTGTCGGAAGTAGGGGTATGGCGGTTGTATCGATCTGTTGCAAATCATTATCATTGGCAAATTATCGAACCTGATGGAACCGGCCCATGCTGCTGCACATTCCTGGCGTCTTCACCCGCGATGAGGTGACGCGCATCCGCGCCGCCCTGGAACAGGCCGAATGGGCCGACGGCAAGGTCACCGCCGGTTACCAGTCGTCCCGCGCCAAGCACAACCTGCAACTGCCGCAGGACCACCCGCTGGCCCGCGAAATCGGCGAGGCCATGCTGCAGCGCCTATGGAGCAACCCGCTGTTCCAGTCGGCGGCCCTCCCGAGCAAGGTCTTCCCGCCGCTGTTCAACTGCTACACCGGCGGCGGCTCGTTCGACTTCCACATCGACAATGCCGTGCGCGACACCCAGGGCGGCCGCGAACGGGTGCGCACCGACGTGTCCTCGACGCTGTTCTTCAGCGACCCCGAGGACTACGACGGCGGCGAACTGGTGATCCAGGACACCTACGGCACCCAGCAGGTGAAGTTGCCGGCCGGCGATCTGGTCCTCTACCCCGCCACCAGCCTGCACAAGGTCAACCCGGTGACCCGCGGCGCGCGTATCGCCTCGTTCTTCTGGACCCAGAGTCTGGTGCGCGAGGACAGCCAGCGCGCCCTGCTGTTCCAGATGGACCAGTCGATCCAGGCACTGACCCGCGACGTGCCGGACCACCCGGCGCTGATCGAGCTGACCGGCACCTACCACAACCTGCTGCGCCGCTGGGTGGACGTTTGACCCGCCATGAGTTTCGTCCTGCGTCGCACTGAAGAAATCAACGTCGAAGACCTCACCGGCCAACTCGCCGACGATCCGCGGCAGACCGCCCGGCTGATCCTGGCCGGCGCTCGTGAAGGGGACGTCGAGGCCCAGGCGCTGCTCGGGCAGATCCTTCTCGACGGCCATGGCATCGAACAGGACGTCGGCCTCGCCCTGACCTGGTTCGGCATCGCCGCCGAGCGCGGCCACGCCATGGCGCGCAACATGCTCGGGCGCTGCCTGGAGCACGGCTGGGGCTGCGAAAAGGACGAGGCCGGCGCCGCCCGCCATTACGCGATCGCTGCGCAGCAGAAGCTCGACTGGGCCATGTACAACCTCGCCAACCTGCTCTCCACCGGCCGCGGCGTGGTGCGCGACGACGCCCGCGCGCTGGCGCTGTACCAGAGCGCGGCGGCGTTGGGGCATGCCAAGTCGATGAACCTGGTCGGGCGCTTCCACGAAGAAGGCCTGGTGGTCCCGCGCGACCTGGATACAGCCCATCAGTGGTACCGCCGGTCGGCCGAGGCCGGTGACTTCCGTGGCCAGTTCAGCCACGCCTCGGTGCTCGCCGAGCGCGGCGACCTGCCGGCCGCGCGCATCTGGCTGGAACGGGCGCTGGAAGGCGGCAACCTCAACTTCCTGCGCGTGGCCCGCCAGCAGCTCGCCGCCTCCATGCCGCCGAGCCTGCGCGAGCTGACCCTGGCCTACTTCCAGCGCGCCGCCGAACTGGGCGACGAGTCGGACCTGCGTCACCTCGCTGAGCAGATGGGCGTCGCCTGACGCCCCTTGACGTAATTTTCACGCCCGCCCTGCTAGCTTTGCCGGCTAACCTGGTTGCCGGAGCGTTCGGCAGCCGCCTGGCAACGACGAGGCGCAAGTGTCGAACACCACATCCCCCGTAGCGCGCAAACGCGTGGACTGGGCCGCCCTGGGCTGGCTCCTGCTGTTCTTCTGGTACTTCTCCGGCGTTACCCAGGCGCTGATCCTGTTCAGCGGCACCACCGGCTTCGCCGGCTTCCGTGACGCCTTCTTCCTCAGCAGCCTGTGGCTCGCACCGCCGCTGCTGCTGCCGCGCTTCACCAAGGGCATCGCCGCACTCATCGGGCTGGTGCTCTGGGGGGCCTCGCTGGTGGGCCTGAGCTACTTCGGCATCTACAAGCAGGAGTTCTCGCAGAGCGTCATCTTCGTGATGTTCGAGTCGAACACCGCCGAAGCCGGCGAGTACTTCAGCCAGTACTTCAGCCTCTGGCTGTGCCTGGCATTGCTGGCCTACACCGTGGTCGCCGTGGTGCTGTGGAAGCGCATCCGCCCGATCAGCATGCCTGCCTATGCCCGCGTGCCGCTGGCCGTGCTGCTGGTCGTGCTGAACCTGTTCTACCCCTTCTACAAGCAGATGGTCACCCAGGAACGCACCTTCGCCCAGGCGGTGGAAAAGGTGCAGTCGCGCATGGAGCCGGCGGTACCCTGGCAGTTGGTGGTCGGCTACGTCCAGTACCGCCAGCAGCTGGACAACATGCAGAAGCTGCTGCAGCAGAACGCTTCGCTGCCGCCCTTGCAGAACCTCAAGGACAGCAGCGGTAACGAGCCGCGCACCCTGGTCCTGGTGCTGGGCGAATCCACCACCCGCCAGCACATGCACCTGTACGGCTACGGCCGCGACACCACGCCGAACCTCGACGCCCTTGCCGCCAGCGGCCAGGGCCTGACCGTGTTCCAGAACGTGGTTGCGCCGCGCCCGTACACCATCGAGGTGATGCAGCAGATCCTCACCTTCGGCGATGAGCAGAACCCGGACCGGTTCCTCACCGATCCGTCGCTGATCAACCTGATGAAACAGGCGGGCTACAAGACCTTCTGGATCACCAACCAGCAGACGATGACCAAGCGCAACACCATGCTCACCACCTTCTCCCAGCAGACGGACGAGCAGGCGTACCTGAACAACCAGCGCAATCAGAACGCCAGCCAGTACGACGGCGTGGTGCTGGACCCGTTCGAGAAGGCCCTGAAGGACCCGGCGCAGAAGAAGTTCATCGTGATCCACCTGCTGGGCACGCACATGGACTACCGCTATCGCTACCCGGACGAGTTCGCCTACTTCAAGGACCGCCAGGGCGTTCCTTCGGCGCTGTCGGATGACCAGGTGGAAACCTACAACTTCTACGACAACGCGGTTCGCTACAACGACTTCGTGGTGTCGAGCCTGATCAAGCGCTACTCGGCAGCCAACGCCAACGGCTTCATGCTCTACCTCTCCGACCATGGCGAAGAGGTCTACAGCTCGGGCAACCACGACCGCCTGGGCCGCAACGAGATGGACCCTACCCGGCCCATGTACACCATTCCGTTCATGGTCTGGACCTCGCCCAGCTGGCAGGCCGAGCACCCCCGCGACCTGCAGGCGGTGGCCAACCGCTCGTACAGCAGTTCGCACCTGATCCACACCCTGTCGGACCTCGCCGGCCTGAGCTACGACCGTTACGAACCGGCCAAGAGCCTGGTGAACCAGCAGTTCGCCGCCGCCCCGCGCTGGATCGGCGACCCGTACCGCAAGGACGGTCTGCACGAGTTCGACAAGCTGCCGATGGACCAGGCTGCACCGCAGCAGGACATCGCCACCGAGAGCAAGGCGCCGACCACCGCGCAGGCACCGGCGAAGGCGCAACCCAACGAGGGTTGAGCCGTTGCCGATGCCATGAAAAACGCCCCGCACTGCGGGGCGTTTTTCATTCGGCAGACGAGAGTGCGCAGGCTCTTTGTAGGAGCGAGCTTGCTCGCGAGCCGCCCATCGCAGCGGGACCAGAGCGTTCGCGAGCAAGCTCGCTCCTACAGGTGGCGTGCAGCTTTGCTTTTCTTCCTGGGCGCAGGATTTCGCGGACAAGGTCCGCTGCGCGCAAAAAGAAACAGCCCATAGGTGAGCTTGCCTCTCCATTAGCCATGAATGTGCGGGCCCTTTGTAGGAGCGAGCTTGCTCGCGAACCATCTATCGTCGCGGGGCCAGAACGTTCGCGAGCAAGCTCGCTCCTACAAGTTGCGTGCGTCCTGGGCGCGGGAATTCGCGGACAAGGTCCACTCCTACGGCGCTCGTGCGCGCCCAAAGAAAAAGCCCCGCATCAAGCGGGGCTTTTTCGGCACGAGCCAGGTCTTACAGGTAGAAAGCTTTCAGCGGCGGGAAGCCGTTGAATTCCACCGCGCTGTAGCTGGTGGTGTAGGCACCAGTGGACAGCCAGTACAGGCGGTCGCCAGCGGCCAGGTTCAGCGGCAGGCCGTACTTGTAGTGCTCGTACATGATGTCCGCGCTGTCGCAGGTCGGGCCGGCGATCACCACTTCTTCCAGCTCGCCCTTCTTCTCCACGTGAATCGGGAACTTGATGGACTCGTCCATGGTTTCGATCAGGCCGGAGAACTTGCCCACGTCGGTGAACACCCAGCGCTCGACGGCGGTACGCGACTTGCGCGCCACCAGCACGACTTCGCTGACCAGGATGCCGGCGTTGGCAATCAGCGAGCGGCCCGGCTCGAGGATGATTTCCGGCAGCTCGTCACCGAAGTCTTCCTTGAGGAAGCGGATGATCTCTTCAGCGTAGGTTTCCAGGCTGTTGGTCTTGGCGATGTAGTTGGCCGGGAAGCCGCCGCCCATGTTGATCAGCTTCAGCTCGATGCCGTCTTCTTCCTTCAGGCGCTCGAAGATGACCTTGACCTTGGCGATGGCCGCGTCCCAGACACCGATATCACGCTGCTGCGAACCGACGTGGAAGGACACGCCGTAGGGCACCAGGCCCAGGTCGCGGGCCAGCACCAGCAGGTCCATGGCCATATCGGACTGGCAGCCGAACTTGCGCGACAGCGGCCAGTCGGCCGAGGTGGAACCCTCGGTGAGGATACGCACGTAGACCTTGGAGCCCGGCGCGGCCTTGGCGATGTTGCGCAGGTCGGCTTCGGAGTCGGTGGCGAACAGGCGCACGCCCTTCTCGTAGAAGTAGCGAATGTCGCGAGCTTTCTTGATGGTGTTGCCGTAGCTGATCTGCTCGGCGCGCACGCCGGTCTTCATCACCTTGTCCAGCTCATAGATGGAGGCGATGTCGAAGTTCGAACCCTTGTCGCGCAGCAACTCGGTGATCTCGGTGGCCGGGTTGGCCTTCACCGCGTAGTAGATCTTGGCGAACGGGAAGCAGCCGGTCAGCTGGTCGTAGGCATCGGCGATGGTCTGCTTGTCGATGACGACGAAGGGGGTTTCCTGCTTGTCGGCAAACGCCTTCATACGCTGGAAGGTTTCGGGGGCGAAGTAATCCTCGACCTTGATGGACATGGTTGGGACTCCAAATGGCAGAACAGGTTATTCGTAGGGGTGAAGCTGAACGTCGAATCCGTTTCCCCACTTTGGTTCGCCTACTTCCCAAGGCATGTCGCCGAGTATCACCGGTACCGGTCAATGGCGCCGGTGCCTCTCGTCGTCAGTACTTGAGCCGGATGGATCGTTTCCAGCATGGACGTTCGGGCGCGAACTTTAGGACCTGAAGTTCGTGAGTTCAACCCTGAATTGCCGCTTTTTTACATCCCTTTGTCGCACTGCCGGTTGACTGTTTTGGATACTCAACAAAATGCACGGAATACCGCACAGAACGGGGCTTTCGACGGGTTTCTGCATCATCGTCCTACTTCGATTAACGACCGATGACAGAGGGGGGAGTTCAGCGATTTGGGATGGGTGGTGCAGAGGAGAGTTTGCGAGCGCAATGAACGAGCTTTTGTAGGAGCGAGCTTGCTCGCGAACCTGGCCCCGCAGAAGGAAACCGGGTTCGCGAGCAAGCTCGCTCCTACAGGTAATGCCTTAGGAAGCCTGCGCCACCTCCGCCGGCGACACGATGTTCGTCTTGCGCCCACGGGAACGCCCGGAGCTCAGGTAGTCCGCGATCGATTCCTGCGTCACCTCCCCGAGGAACTGCCCTTCCGCATCCAGTACAGGCAGCCACGAACTGTTGAACTCGTACATGCGCGACAAGAGGATGCGCAGGTGCTCATCGTGGCTGGCGGTGACGCGGAACTCGTTGAGGAAGTCGTTGCACACACCGTCCTTGCGGCGCATGTCCTTGCGGCGCACGTAGCCCAGGCCCTTGCCGTTGGCATCCACCACGACGAGGTAACGGCGATCGTCTTCTTCCATCTTCTCCAGCGCTTCGGCCACCGTGGTCTGCGGACTGGCGGTGACAATGCTGCTGTCGGCGGCATCCTCGGCACGCACCAGCAGCAGACGCTTGAGCGTGCTGTCCTGGCCGGTGAAGGCGCTGACGAACTCGTCCGCCGGGTGCGCCAGCAGGGTGTCCGGATGGTCGAACTGAAGCAGGCGGCCGCTCTTGAACACCGCCACCTTGTCGCCCAGCTTGATCGCCTCATCGATGTCATGGCTGACCATGATCACAGTCATGCCCAGCTTGCGCTGCAACTCGAAGAACTCGTTCTGGATTGACTCGCGGTTGATCGGGTCCACCGCGCCGAACGGCTCGTCCATCAGCAGCAGCGGCGCGTCGGCCGCCAGCGCGCGGATCACCCCGATGCGCTGTTGCTGCCCGCCAGAGAGTTCACGCGGGTAGCGCGACAGGTACTGCTTGGGTTCGAGCTTGACCATGGACATCAGTTCGCGCGCCTTCTCCTTGCACTTCTGCTTGTCCCAGCCCAGCAGGCGCGGCACGACCATGATGTTTTCCTCGATGGTCATGTTGGGGAACAGGCCGATCTGCTGGATCACGTAGCCGATGTGCCGGCGCAGGGTCACTTCGTCCAGCTCGCGGGTGTCCTGGCCGTCGATCAGCACGCGCCCGGAGGTGGGCTGGATGATGCGGTTGATCATCTTCAGCGTGGTGGTCTTGCCGCAACCGGAGGGGCCGAGGAACACGCAGATCTCACCCTTCTCCACGGTCAGGCTGACCTTGTCCACGGCACGGAATTCCTTGCCGTCCTTGAGGGTGAAGGTCTTGGTGAGTTGGTCGAGTTCGATCATGTTCAGTCTCCTGTCTGCGGGCGCAGGCCCTTCGGGGTGAGCGCACGCTGCAGCCACTGCAGCAGCAGGTCGGCGGCGATGGCGAGCAGGCTCACCAGAACCGCGCCGACCACCAGCATGGGCATGTTGGATTGGCTGATGGAATTGAGGATGAGCACGCCCAGGCCACCGGCGCCGATCACCGCGGCGATGGTCATCACGCCGATGTTCATCACCACGGCAGTGCGCACACCGGCGAGGATCACCGGCACGGCGATGGGGATGTCGACCATCCACAGGCGCTGCCAGAAGGTCATGCCGATGCCCTTGCCGGCCTCGCGGATGCCGGGTTCGACGTTGGTCAGCGCCAGGTAGGTGTTGCGCAGGATCGGCAGCAGCGAATAGAGGAACACTGCGGTGATCGCCGGCAGCGGCCCGAGACCCTGGCCGATCTTCGAGTACAGCGGCAGCATCAGGCCGAACAGCGCGATGGAGGGGATGGTCAGCACCACGGTAGCGGCGCCCTGCAGCGGCCCGGCGAGCCACTTGAATCGCGTCATCAGCACGCCCAACGGTACGCCGACGACGATGGCCAGGCCCACGGCGATGGACACCAGCATCAGGTGCTGCAGCGTCAGTTGGCCGACCTGTGCCCAGTCGAGGCGGGAAATCACGGTCATGAAGTCCATGTCAGTTCTCCTCCCCGGCAGGCTGCTTCTGAGTGGTCTGCGCGCGGTCGCCGATCAGTTGGTGCTCACGCAGGAACTGCTGCGCGACGCGCTGTACCGGCTCCTGCCGGATGTCGACCTGGGCATTGAGCGCCTGCATGGTCTTGTCATCGAGCAGCCTGGCGATGGGGTCGAACAGGGTTTTCAGCTCCGGGTGCTTGTCCAGCAGATCGGCGCGCATCACCGGGGCGGCGTTGTAGAACGGGAAGAACTGCTTGTCGTCTTCCAGAACGCGCAGCTTGAAGTCCTTCAGGCGGCCATCGGTGGTGTAGACGAGGCCGACGAACACCTGGCGATTCTTCAGGGCCGTGTAGACCAGGCCGGCGTCCATCTGGCGCACGTCATCGCGGGTGAAGTGGAAGCCGTACAGCTCGCTCATCGGCGCGAGGCCATCGGGGCGGCCGGCGAATTCCGGGTCCATGGCGAACAGGTGAGTCTTCTTGTCACCCTGCTCCTTCATCACCCGGGCGAGGTCACTGAGGGTACGCACTCCGAGCTGTTCGGCCTGCTCCTCGGGCATGGCCAGGGCGTAGGTGTTGTTGAACGGCGCGGGCGTGGGCCAGACCAATCCCTTCTTGCCGTCCAGTTCGCGGACCTTGGCCAGGGATTGCTCGGCATCCAGCTTTTCCGTGACCTTGTTGTAGACGATCAGCGACGAGCCGGTGTACTCCCAGACCAGGTCCAGTTGGCCGCTCTGCTGCGCGCTACGCGCCAGGGTGCTGCCCAGGCCGTTGGTAACCTTCACCTCGTAGCCCTTGCTCTGCAGGTACTGCGCGGTGATGGCGGTGAGCAGGCGCTGTTCGGTGAACGGCTTGCCGCCGATACGGATCACATCCGCCGCATGGGCAGTACCGATTGCGGCGGCCAGCAGCAGGCCCAGCGCGCCGAGCAGGCGTCGTGTCATGCGGGCTCCTTTCAAACAATTCCCTCTCATTTCGCCAGCCCTCGTTCCAGCAGGGTGCGGCTGAACAGCACCACCAGACCGTCGAGCACCAGCGCCAGCAGTGCAGTGCAGACGGCGCCGAGCAGCAGCTTGGACTGATCGTCCAGGGCGATGCCGGGGAAGATCAGGCTGCCCAGGCTGTTGGCACCGATCAGGAAGGCCAGCGGTGCAGAACCAACGTTCAGCGCCAGGGCGATGCGCACGCCGCCCATGATCAATGGCACGGCGTTGGGCAGTTCGACGCGTAGCAGCACCTGGCCAGGCGTCATGCCGATGCCGGTGGCCGCTTCCTTCAGCGAGACCGGCACGGCGCGCAGGCCTTCGTAGGTGTTGCGCACGATGGGCAACAGCGAAGCGAGGAACAGCGCGAGAATCGCCGGACCATTGCCGATCCCGACGATCGCCAGGGCGATGGCCAGTACAGCCAGTGGCGGGATGGTGTTGCCGACGTTGAATATCTGCATCAGGCGCTCAGCCTGTCCTTGCAGCGCGGGCCGGCTGAGCAGCATGCCGGCGGGGATGCCGACCACGATGGCGGCGAACATGGACGCGAACACCAGGACCAGGTGCGCCTGCAAGTAGAACAGCAGGTCTTCGCGGTACTGCCACAGAGTGGCGGGGGTGATCCAGTGGATCAGCAAAGCCAGCACAACGACTGCAAAGCAGACGCCGAACAGGGCCTTGCCCGTGGTGGACTTCACCATGGTTGGGGGACTCCCTTCGGGTGCGCGGCGACTGGCATCGCCACGCTCACTTGACGCTCGGCCCCGTCCAGAAACCTATCTGGGACCGCGATTAAACGCGACGAGAATCAAGTACTTGCACAAGGCTTTCAGGGATTGTCGTCGCGAAGGGGTGGACCCCCGTGCGTGCCGTTACGTTCAATAAAATTGCCATCCTTGTGCCATCGCACGGCCGTGCATTCGGCTTCAGCCCCCATGGTCCGGGGGCTGTGGCGGACAAACTTTTTTTCGAAAAAAGTTGCGATCGGGCTGAACCATCGCCCTGTGTCACTTGCCCAACGGCGGATGCGCCCGGCGAAAACGCACGCAGATTCGCTCAGCGGTTATCATCGGGATTCTTTCGCGTGCCCCCGACCCATGGATAGGTCACTCGGGGCCGGCGTTCTTGCCTACCACGGAGATCCATCGCCATGCTTGACCTGGCCGCGGCGTTCATCGCGCTGACCACCCTGCTCACCTACGTCAATTACCGCTTCATCCGCCTGCCGCCGACCATCGGCGTCATGGCCACCGCCCTGATCTTTTCCTTCATCGCCCAGGGCATGTCGCTGCTGGGCTACCCGGTGCTGGAAGTCGAGATGCAGCAGATCATCAGCCGCATCGACTTCTCCGACGTGCTGATGACCTGGTTCCTGCCCGCCCTGCTGTTTGCCGGCGCGCTGCATGTGAACCTCGCCGACCTGCGCAACTACAAATGGCCCATCGGCCTGCTGGCCACCTTCGGCGTGCTGATCGCCACCACGGTGATCGGCTACCTGGCCTACTACACCTTCGCCCTCTTCGGCTGGCACGTGGACTTCATCTACTGCCTGCTGTTCGGCGCGCTGATCTCGCCCACCGACCCCATCGCGGTGCTGGGCATCCTCAAATCCGCCGGCGCACCCAAGCCGCTGGCCACCACCATCGTCGGCGAGTCGCTGTTCAACGACGGCACTGCCGTGGTGGTGTTCACCATCCTGCTGGGCATCCTCCTGGCCGGCGAAACGCCCACCGCCTCGACGATTGCCTGGCTGTTCGTGCAGGAGGCCATCGGCGGCATCCTGTTCGGCGCGGCGCTGGGCTATGGGGTGTTCCTGATGATGCGCGGCATCGACCAGTACCAGGTGGAAGTCATGCTGACCCTGGCCCTGGTGATCGGCGGCGCGGCGCTGGCCGCGCGGCTGCACGTGTCGGCGCCGATCGCCATGGTGGTGGCCGGCCTGATCATCGGCAACCAGGCGCGGCACTACGCCATGTCCGACGAGACGCGGCGCTACATCGACAAATTCTGGGAGCTGATCGACGAGATACTCAACGCCCTGCTGTTCGCCCTGATCGGCCTGGAACTGCTCCTGCTGCCGTTCAACTGGCTGCACGTGGTGGCGGCGTTCACCCTGGGCGGCGCGGTGCTGATCTCGCGCCTGCTCACCGTCGCCCCGGCCATCGTCGTACTGCGGCAGACCGAGAACGGCCGCCGCCAGGTGCCGGCCGGGACCATCCGCATCCTCGTCTGGGGTGGGCTGCGCGGCGGCGTCTCGGTGGCCCTGGCGCTGTCCCTGCCGCTGGGCGAGCAGCGCGACCTGATCCTCAGCCTGACCTACGTCGTGGTGCTGGTGTCGATCCTGCTCCAGGGCCTGTCCATCGGCCCGCTGGTGCGGCGCATCTACAAGGGCGCCGAGCCGGTCGCCGACAGCGACCACTGACAGCGCCCTCCAGGGTCCTTGAGCCTTGCGTCGCGGGGTCTGCCGGCGACGCCTCGATTCAGGCTATAATCCCGCGTTTTTCGGGCCGCTCGCTGCCCGTCTTCACCGAATCGACCAGGCATCCATCCATGAGCATCCAAGCCGCCGAAGTCGCGAAGCGCCGCACGTTCGCGATCATTTCCCACCCCGACGCCGGTAAGACCACCATTACCGAGAAGCTCCTGCTGATGGGCAAGGCGATTGCCGTCGCCGGTACCGTGAAGTCGCGCAAGTCCGACCGCCACGCCACCTCCGACTGGATGGAGATGGAGAAGCAGCGCGGCATCTCCATCACCACCTCGGTGATGCAGTTCCCCTACCGCGAGCACATGATCAACCTGCTCGACACCCCCGGCCACGAAGACTTCTCCGAAGACACCTACCGCACCTTGACCGCGGTGGACTCGGCGCTGATGGTGCTCGACGGCGGTAAGGGCGTAGAGCCCCGTACCATTGCCCTGATGGAAGTCTGCCGCCTGCGCGACACGCCCATCGTCAGCTTCATCAACAAACTCGACCGCGACATCCGCGACCCGATCGAGCTGCTCGACGAGATCGAAGCGGTGCTGAAGATCAAGGCCGCGCCGATCACCTGGCCGATCGGTTGCTACCGCGACTTCAAGGGCGTGTACCACCTCGCCCAGGACAAGATCATCGTCTACGTGCCGGGCCACGGCCACGAGCGCATCGAAACCAAGATCATCGACAAGCTCGACTCGGACGAAGCGCGCGCGCACCTGGGCGACCTCTACGACAACTTCCTCGAAGAGCTGGAGCTGGTGCAGGGCGCCTGCCACGAGTTCGACAAGGACGCCTTCCTCAAGGGCGAGATGACCCCGGTGTTCTTCGGTACCGCGCTGGGCAACTTCGGGGTCGACCAGGTGCTGGACTGCATCGTCGACTGGGCCCCGCAACCGCTGGAGCGTGGCGCCCACGAGCGCACCGTGGCGCCGACCGAGGAGAAGTTCTCCGGCTTCGTGTTCAAGATCCAGGCGAACATGGACCCGAAACACCGCGACCGCATCGCCTTCATGCGCATCTGCTCGGGCAAGTACGAGAAGGGCATGAAGATGCGCCACGTGCGCCTGGGCAAGGACGTGAAGATCGCCGACGCGCTGACCTTCTTCTCCAGCGAGCGTGAGCAGTTGGAAGAGGCCTTCGCCGGCGACATCATCGGCCTGCACAACCACGGCACCATCCAGATCGGTGACACCTTCACCGAAGGCGAGGCGCTGGGCTTCACCGGCATCCCGCACTTCGCCCCGGAACTGTTCCGCCGCGTGCGCCTGAAGGACCCGCTGAAGTCCAAGCAGCTGCGCCAGGGCCTGCAGGAACTGGCCGAGGAAGGCGCCACCCAGGTGTTCTTCCCCGAGCGCAACAACGACATCATCCTCGGCGCCGTCGGTGTGCTGCAGTTCGACGTCGTCGCCAGCCGCCTGAAAGAGGAATACAAGGTCGAGTGCGCCTACGAGCAGATCAACGTCTGGTCCGCGCGCTGGATAGAGTGCAAGGACGAGAAGAAGCTCAAGGAGTTCAAGGACAAGGCTTTCGAGAACCTGTCCGTGGACGGCGGCGGCCACCTCACCTACCTGGCCCCGACCCGCGTGAACCTGAGCCTGATGGAAGAGCGCTGGCCGGACATCACCTTCCGCGCCACCCGCGAACACCACTGAGTTCGCCGCCCTTTGAAACGCCCGCCTTGTGCGGGCGTTTTTGTTTTCCCTTCCTGGCTTTTTGTAGGAGCGAGCTTGCTCGCGAACCGGACCCCACAGGTTCGCGAGCAAGCTCGCTCCTACGAAGAGCGAGCGAGCTTGCTCGCGAACCGCGCCGCCCCTTTCCTGCTTCTGCCGACCTGCGCTGCCCGTGCTAGGTTTTCTGCAGCGCCGCCGCTGCGGCCCGTTGCGGAAGAAAACCACCATGGCCATCGAGTCCCGCCTGCTTAGTGGCGACGCCCTTCGTCCGTTCATCGATGATCTGGCGCGGCTGCGCATCACCGTGTTCCGCGAGTATCCGTACCTCTACGACGGCAGTCCGGAATATGAAGCCGGGTACCTCGAAGGCCATGTGCGCTCGGCCTGGAGCCTGTGCGTGCTGGTGATCGATGAGGGCAGGGTAGTGGGGGCGTCGACCGGGCTGCCGCTGCTGGACGAGTCCGAGGCCTTCCAGCAGCCGTTCCTGGCACAGGGTTGGAACCCGGAGCGAATTTTCTATTTTGGCGAGTCGGTGGTTCTGCCGGAGTACCGCAGCGCCGCTCTCGACCTGCGTTTCTTCGAGGAACGCGAGCGCTTTGCGCGTGGTCTGGGGCGTTTCGATTGGGGGGCCTTCTGCGCCCTTCGGCGGCCGCCGGAGCACCCCGCACGACCCGTCAGCTACCGCACGCCGGACGCCTTCTGGCTGCAGCGCGGCTTCACTCCGCAACCCTCTCTGCAGACCGAATACCACTGGCGCGATATCGGCGAGCAACGGGAGACTGCCAAGACGATGATGTTCTGGCTCAAGGAACTGACCTGACTATCATCCGTGTTCAGGACGCTGTATCAGGAATTGGTTTGCGCCGACGACACCGGCATCGCCGAGAACTGCTCGACCCGGACTTTCGACGGGTGGCAAGGCGTGGTGGCGTGGTTATGCTCCGGGGATAACCATAAGAGGGACTTTCCATGCTCCGATTGGCCCTGTGCGCCTTTCTCCTGATGCTGGCCGGCTGCAGTTCGCCCGGCGCCTTCTTCGGCGCGGTGGATGGGCCGCCGTACAGTGCGCAACCGGCAGACACGCAGCAGGCCACGGTGTACCTGTACCGACCACAGAACCAGTGGTCCGACGAGGAACTGGAAGCGCCGGGGCTGTTTATCAACAACGAGTTGATCGGCAGTTTGCCGAGCAATGGCTACTTCGCCCTGAGCTTCGCGCCGGGCAGCTATCCGCTGCAGATGCGTCGCCCGCTGCTGGGCAGCTTCTGGACCTTCTTCGCCGGCGGCAGCATGGACTTTACCCTGATCGCCGGCTTCACCCTGGAAGCCCGCGCTGGCGAGGTCTACTACCTGCGCTACGACGAGACCCACACGCCGCCCAAATACGAGCACACCGCCGGCCAGGGGGCCGGCCCGCTGCAACTGGTGGGCAAGGAGCTGGGCTCGCGGGAAATCCCCGCCACGCGCCAGGTACAGGAGCCGGTGAGCATCGCCGCCAGCGGCAAGGAAGTCGAAGGGCCGGGCTTCTTCGAGCGCATCGGCCTCTGAACATACGTAGTAGCGGCGTATTACCCCGCCGCCAGCACGACTGTCTAAGCTCTCCCGCATGCCCGGCCGCCATGGCCGGCCCTGCCCGGAGAACGCCCAGATGGCCGCGAAGAAGATCCTGATGCTGGTCGGCGATTACGCCGAAGACTACGAAACCATGGTGCCGTTCCAGGCGCTGTTGATGGTCGGGCACACCGTCCATGCCGTCTGCCCGGACAAGAAGGCCGGCCAGAGCATCCGCACCGCGATCCACGATTTCGAAGGCGATCAGACCTACAGCGAGAAGCCGGGCCACAACTTTGCGCTGAACGCCACCTTCGCCGATGTGCGTGCTGAGGACTACGACGCGCTGCTGGTCCCCGGTGGTCGCGCCCCCGAGTACCTGCGCCTGAATGCCAGGGTGATCGAGCTGGTGAAAGCCTTCGACGCCGCGAAGAAGCCCATCGCTGCTGTTTGCCACGGCGCCCAGCTGCTGGCCGCCGCCGGCGTGCTCAAGGGCCGCGCGTGCAGCGCCTACCCCGCCTGCGGCCCGGAGGTGACTCTGGCCGGCGGCGAGTACGTGGACATCCCGGTGGATGCCGCCCACGTCGACGGCAACCTGGTCACCGCGCCTGCGTGGCCGGCGCATCCTGCCTGGCTGGCGAAATTCCTCGACGTGCTGGGCACCAGGATCAGCCTGTAAACTGGCCCGACATCGAAGCTGGAGAAGCCGTCCATGTGCGAACTCTATGTAAAGGCCGACCCGATCCTCTATGAGTCGCGCTCCCGCTCGCTGCGTATCCGTGGCGTGGTCACCACGCTGCGCCTGGAAAACCAGTTCTGGGACATCCTGCGCGAGATCGCCGAGGTGGACGGCATGACTACCAACCAGCTGATCGCCAAGCTTTACGACGAGGTAATGGACTATCGCGGGGAGGTGGTGAACTTCGCTTCCTTCCTGCGGGTGAGTTGCACGCGCTTCCTCGCCCAGCGCCGTGACAATGTCGTGGAGCTGAACCGCGTGCCGCGCAGCGCGTGATGGTCTGGGCGAGCCTTGCTCGCCAGATCGCGGACAAGGCCCGTTCCTGCGGGAGTATGTAGACGCAGCGCACGGCGTGAACCTGGGTGCTTTTTGTAGGAGCGAGCTTGCTCGCGAACTGGTTTCCCGGCAGCACCGGTGCTGTGCTGTGCTGTGCTGTGCGCTTCGCGAGCAAGCTCGCTCCTACAGGAGAACGCCGGAGCGGATTCATCCGCGATCGGCTTGCCCCCGCACCATGCCGCCCGGATTTCACCCATGAAAAAGCCCGGCACATGGCCGGGCTTTTTCATGGTGCGGTCGCGCAGGCTTACTGCACTTCCACCGCCAGGTTCTCGGCGATCTTCTTCTGCCAGATGGCCGGGCCGGTGATGTGCACCGACTCGCCATTGGTGTCGACCGCAACGGTCACCGGCATGTCTTTGACTTCGAACTCGTAGATCGCTTCCATGCCCAGTTCGGCGAAGGCCAGGACCTTGGACTTCTTGATCGCCTGGGCGACCAGGTAGGCGGCGCCGCCTACGGCCATCAAGTAGACGGCCTTGTTGTCCTTGATCGCCTCAATCGCGATGGGGCCGCGCTCGGACTTGCCGATCATGCCCAGCAGACCGGTCTGCTCGAGGATCTGGCGGGTGAACTTGTCCATGCGGGTCGCGGTGGTCGGGCCAGCCGGGCCAACCACTTCGTCACCGACCGGATCGACCGGGCCGACGTAGTAGATGAAGCGGCCCTTGAGGTCCACCGGCAGCTCTTCACCCTTGTTCAGCATGTCGACCATGCGCTTGTGCGCGGCGTCGCGGCCGGTGAGCATCTTGCCGTTGAGCAGGATGGTCTCGCCCGGCTTCCAGCTCTGCACTTCTTCGGGGGTGATGCTGTCGAGGTTGACGCGGCGCGCGGACGGGCCGGCTTCCCAGACGATTTCCGGGTAGGCGTCCAGCGACGGCGCTTCCAGCACGGCCGGACCGGAGCCATCGAGCACGAAGTGCGCGTGACGGGTGGCGGCGCAGTTGGGGATCATGCAGACCGGCAGCGAAGCGGCGTGGGTCGGGTAGTCCATGATCTTCACGTCGAGCACGGTGGTCAGGCCGCCCAGGCCCTGGGCACCGATGCCCAGCTGGTTGACCTTCTCGAACAGTTCGAGGCGCATTTCCTCGATCTTGTTCTGCGGGCCACGGGCTTTCAGCTCGTGGATGTCGATCTCGTCCATCAGGACTTCCTTCGCCATCACTGCGGCCTTCTCGGCGGTACCGCCGATGCCGATGCCGAGCATGCCCGGCGGGCACCAGCCGGCGCCCATGGTCGGAACGGTCTTCAGCACCCAGTCGACGATGGAGTCGGACGGGTTGAGCATGGCCATCTTCGACTTGTTCTCGGAGCCGCCGCCCTTGGCCGCGACGTCCACTTCCACGGTGTTGCCCGGGACGATGGAGTAGTGGATCACTGCCGGGGTGTTGTCCTTGGTGTTCTTACGCGCGCCGGCCGGGTCGGCCAGGATGGAGGCGCGCAGGACGTTCTCCGGCAGGTTGTAGGCGCGACGCACGCCTTCGTTGATCATGTCGTCGACGCTCATGGTGGCGCCGGCCCAGCTCACGTCCATGCCGACGCGGACGAACACGGTGACGATACCGGTGTCCTGGCAGATCGGGCGATGACCGGTGGCGCACATGCGCGAGTTGATCAGGATCTGCGCCATCGAGTCCCGGGCGGCCGGCGATTCTTCGCGCAGGTAGGCCTCATGCATGGCCTGGATGAAATCAACCGGGTGGTAGTAGGAGATGAACTGCAGGGCATCGGCGACGCTCTGGATCAGGTCGTCTTGCTTGATCACGGCCATGGAGCACGGTCCTCTTCAGGCGGGGTAAGACAGGCTTGGTGCCTGTTACATCAGGGGTTCGCCGACACGGCTGCGGCGAAAAAAGGCGCCGTAGTATACCGCTGCGGCTGCTTGCCGCGCACCCGCCAGCGATCCGACCTTGGTCCCAGATGACCTCTGCGCTTGATAAGGGAGCCCACATTCCGATCGGCTAGGCACTGGGGCGCTTTGATAGTAGAGTGAAGGCCAGGTGCCATTACGGGACGGAGCCCCATGAGCACGCTGAAACCACCTCTGAAGCAGCACGCCTTACAAAAACTACTCATCAGGCGATTCGGCATGGCCCTCGGGACCTATGCCTTGGCGCTTCTGTTGTTGTGGTTGGCCGTGTTCGGCGAGTTCTACCGCGCGCCCGTCAGCTTTGCTCTGACCTGCACGATGCTGGTCGCGGGTAGCCAACTGGTTTTCGCCTGGCTGTTCCTCACCGGGCGCAACCAACGCTTCACCGACCCGAGCATGACCGAGCCGCAGGTGCTGGTGGCGGTGGCCTGGAACACCCTGTTCCTGGCCAACGTCGATACCGCGCGCGGCACGCTGATGGTGCTCTACGTGCTGATCCTGCTGTTCGGCGTATTCCAGTTGCAGCCCCGGGTATTCGCTCGCTGCGCCGCGCTGGCCTTCATTGCCTTCGCCGGCCTGAATCTTCACGAAGCCTTCCAGCAACGCCTGCAACTGCCAGCCCAGGCCGTCCTGCAACTGCTGGTGCTGTTCATCGTATTGACCTGGCTGAGCCTGTTCGCCGGCTACGTGCAGTCGCTGCGCCAACGCATGCGCCAGCGCCGCTATGCGCTGCAGGCGCACCAGGACACCCTGCGCGGCATGATGCGCCAGCTGGAAGACCTGGTCGCCACTGACGAACTCACCGGGCTGTTCAACCGTCGCCACTTCCTGCGCCTGGCTGGGCGCGCGCTGGAAGAAATGCGCGAAGGCCAACGCCACGGCCTGGCGCTGATCGACCTGGACCACTTCAAGCGCATCAACGATGTACACGGCCACGCCGCCGGTGACCGCGTGCTGCAGACCTTCGCTGCCGTGGCACGGGCCTGCCTGCGCGAGGGCGATGTGCTGGCGCGCTATGGCGGCGAGGAATTCGTCCTGCTGCTGCCCAACGCCGATGCCGACCGCCTGACCACCTGCTGCGAACGCCTGCGGATGGCCTATGCGGCCGCAGAGCCGGTGGGGGTGAACATTGAAACCCTGAGTCTGTCGGCGGGGATGACCCTGCTGGAGGCCAACGACGATCTCGACGAGGCCTTGCAACGGGCCGATCAGGCGCTCTACCGTGCGAAACGCAGCGGACGTAACCGCTGCGATGCCGCATGGGAGTGGACGCGTGCCTGAAATACAGGCCGGATCGCAACGCTTTTCGGTAAGCCCCGGAGCCAACCTGCTCGATGCCCTGCGCGGGGCCGGCATCGCCGTGCCCTATAGCTGCCGGGCCGGCAGTTGCCACGCGTGCCTGGTGCGTTGCACCCAGGGCGAAGTCCACGATGCCTTGCCCGACGCGCTGGAATCCGCTCGTCGCGCCGAAGGCTGGCGCCTTTCCTGCCAGTGCCAGGTGATCGAAGACCTGGCAGTGGAAACCTTCGACCCGCAGCGCGACGGCCTGCCCGCCACGGTTGCCGAACTGGACTGGCCGGCGTCGGACGTCCTGCGCCTGCGCCTGGTTCCGCAGCGCCCTCTGCGCTACAGCGCCGGTCAGCACGTGGTCCTCTGGAGCGCCGAGGGCGTCGCACGACCGTACTCCCTGGCCAGCGTGCCGGGACTCGATCCCTGGCTGGAGTTCCACATCGACTGTCGTGAACGCGGCGCCTTCGCCGATTTCGCCCGAGGCCTGAAGCACGGCGACAGTGTTCGTCTGGGCGAGCTGCGAGGCGGCGCGCTGCACTACGACCCGGAATGGCATGAGCGACCGCTGCTGCTGATGGCCTCCGGCACTGGTCTGGCGCCGCTCTGGGGCGTGCTGCGCGAAGCTCTGCGGCAGCATCACAGCGGGCCGATCCGCGTCATTCACCAGGCCCATGACCACGCTGCTCATTACCTCGCCGAACCCTTGCAAACCCTGGCCGCCAGCCATCCCGAGCTGGACGTGACATTGATGACCACGGCCGAGTCGGCCGAGGTTTTGGCGCAACTCCGGCTTGTTTCGCGGCGGACCCTCGCCTTACTCTGCGGCCATCCCGCCAGCGTCGATGCCTTCGCGCGCCGCCTCTACCTCTGCGGCGTGCCTCGCGGCCAGACGCTGGCCGACCTGTATCTGCCCCACGCCTGAGAGCCAGTTCAACACCTGTTGCGCGTCGGCATAACTGCGTTAGCTCGCGAGGTGTTGAACGGGCTCTGAAACGGTCTTCTCACATCAATAAGAACAAGGAATTGCCATGAGCGAACAGATTCTGCTCGAGCGCGAAGAGGGCTTGCTGACCCTGCGCCTGAACCGTCCGGACAAGATGAACGCGCTGACCCGCACGATGTATGCCGGTCTCGCCGACGCCCTGGAAGCGGCGCAGGAGGATCGTTCCGTGCGTGTGGTGCTGATCACCGGCAACGCCGAGTGCTTCACCAGCGGCAATGACATCGTCGACTTCCTCCAGGAGCCGCCGAGCGGCCCGGACAGTGCGGTGTTCCGCTTCATGCGCGCGCTGATGGAGTTCAGCAAGCCGGTGGTCGCCGCCGTCGCTGGTCCGGCCGTGGGCATCGGCACCACCCTGCTGCTGCATTGCGACCAGGTGTTCATCGCCAAGGGCGCCAAGCTGAAGATGCCCTTCGTCAACCTGGGCCTGTGCCCTGAATTCGGTTCCAGCTTCCTGGTGCCGCGCCTGGTCGGCCCGGTGAAGGCTTCCAGCCTGTTGCTGCGCGGCGAAGGTTTTACCGGCGAGCAGGCCGTGGCCTACGGGATTGCCAATGAGGCACTGGAAGACGGAGCGGCTGCGCTGGAGCGTGCCCGCGAGGTCTGCCAAGCGTTCCAGCAACTGCCACCGGCTGCCGTGGCGCTGAGCAAGCGCCTGCTGAAAGCGCCTTTCATCGAGGAACTGCGCCGCGTGGTGGCGGAGGAGGGCCAGCACTTCGTGCAGCGCCTGCATTCGCCGGAAGCCCACGAAGCGCTAAGCGCCTTTACCCAGCGTCGCCAGCCGGACTTCTCGAAGTTCCTGTAAGCGCTGCCTGTCGGCGTACAACCGCGAACGGTTGTACGCCCTACGGATTGGCATCGGTGCCTTTGGTCAGGATGTTCGCGAGCAAGCTCGCTCCTACAGGGAACACCAGCCGGCTCCCGATGGCGTAGGAGCGGACTTTGTCCGCGATAGGTCTGCATCACCCGGAAAGTTTGCCCACACAATCTGTGGAACGCGCTGTGGATAACCTCTGGTGCAACCGCTGCAGGCCAGGAGCGGCGCTGGATAGCACAGGTTGAGCAAAGTTTGATCAGCCTGCTGAAGCCCCCGGCGGCCGATTTTTTCGTAGGAGCGAGCTTGCTCGCGAACCGCGTGACGCCGGTGCTGCCGGGATATGGTTCGCGAGCAAGCTCGCTCCTACAGGTACCGCTCTTCCTCTTCAGCACAAATGAAAAAGCCGCCCTAAGGCGGCTTTTTCATTGGCAAGGCAGGATCACACCAGCAGATCACCCACGTGCAGCACCTTCATGGTGTTGGTGCCGCCCTGGGCGGTGTAGCTGTCGCCCTTGGTCAGGATCACCCAGTCACCCTTGGTCACCACGCCACGCTGCAGCAGCGCGTCGACGGCTTCCTGGCTGACACGCTCCGGCGGCAGGGCAGCAGGGTCGAAGGGGATGGTCTCCACGCCACGGAACAGCGCCACGCGGGCCTGGGTTTCGCGGTGCGGGGAGTAGGCGAAGATCGGTACCGAGGAACGGATGCGCGACATGATCAGCGGGGTGTAGCCGCTTTCGGTCAGGCAGATGATCGCCTTGATGCCCGGGAAGTGGTTGGCGGTGTACATGGCCGCCAGGGCGATACTCTCGTCGCAGCGCTCGAAGGTCTGGCCGATACGGTGGCTGGACTTCTTGGTGGTCGGGTGCTTCTCGGCGCCGGCGCAGATGCGCGCCATGGCCTTGACCGCTTCCACCGGGTATTCGCCAGCGGCGGATTCGGCCGAGAGCATCACGGCGTCGGTGTAGTCGAGCACGGCGTTGGCCACGTCGGAGACTTCCGCGCGGGTCGGCATCGGGTTGTGGATCATCGACTCCATCATCTGGGTCGCGGTGATCACCGCCTTGTTGTAGCGGCGTGCGTGCAGAATGATCTTCTTCTGGATGCCTACCAGCTCGGCATCGCCGATTTCCACGCCGAGGTCGCCACGGGCCACCATCACGGCGTCACTGGCGCGGATCAGGCCGTCGAGTGCTTCGTCGTCGGCCACGGCTTCGGCGCGTTCGATCTTGGCCACCAGCCAGGCGGTGCCGCCGGCTTCGGTGAGCAGGCTGCGGGCGTATTCCATGTCCTTGGCGTCACGCGGGAAGGACACGGCGACGTAGTCCAGGTCCATGCTCGCGGCCAGCTTGATGTCGGCCTTGTCCTTCTCGGTCAGGGCCGGCGCGGTGAGGCCGCCGCCACGGCGGTTGATGCCCTTGTGGTCGGACAGCGGCCCGCCGATCAGCACTTCGCAGACCAGTTCGTCCGCCTTCACTTCCTTGACCACCATGACCACACGGCCGTCGTCCAGCAGCAGCTCGTCGCCAATGCCGCAGTCCTTCACCAGGTCCGGGTAGTCGATGCCGACCACTTGCTGGTTGCCTTCGGTGCGCGGATGGCTGGTGGAGAAGCGGAAGGTGTCGCCGACTGCCAGCTCGATGCGCTTGTTGGCGAACTTGGCGATGCGAATCTTCGGACCCTGCAGGTCGCCCAGCAGCGCTACGAAGCGACCGTGCTTGGCGGCGATGTCGCGCACCAGCTGGGCGCGGGCGCGGTGTTCGTCGGGAGTGCCGTGGGAGAAGTTCAGACGGGCGACGTCGATCCCGGCGAGGATCAGCTGTTCCAGGACTTCGGGGGAATTACTGGCTGGGCCGAGGGTGGCGACGATCTTGGTGCGGCGAAGGGACATGCGGGACTCCTAGGGGAAAGCAGCGGTCAGGCCGCCGCCGGAGCGGGTCCGGAGCGGCCAGGGCGCCATCTTACTCTCTTTCAGGTGACTCTTTCAGGTCGCTCTATCAGGGGCCCGGCCTGATCACCAGCAGATCACATTCGACGTCCTCGAAGACCCGCTCGGCGGTCTGACCGATCAGTGCGTTGTCCAGCTGTCCGCGGGCGACAGCGCCCATCAGCAGCAGGTCGATGCCGTGCTCCTTCACATAGGTGGGGATAACTTCCTCGGCAAAGCCCTGGCCCAGATGAGTACGTGCGCGGTCGATCTGTGGATAACCAGCCAGCAGGGCGTCGAAGGCTTTGCGGTGATGCGCTTCGGTACGCAGCACGTAGTTATCGTAGTCGGCCAGCAGTTCCGCGTTGAAGGCCAGGGTGTGCGGCAGTGCCATGTAGGCGTGCAGATAATGGTCATCCAGGTGCAGGCGCTGCCCCAGCTCGCGCGCCACCGTGATCAGCCGATGGTCCAGAGCGGCCGGGGTATCGCCGGCGTGCAGCGGATCGACGGCGACGCACAGGTTCTTCCCGGCCCATTCGCCGTGCTGCACCAGCCACAGTGGCTGCGGGCAATGGCGAATCAGTTGCCAGTCGTTGTTGGTGAGGAACAGGCGCTTGAGCAGATTGTGGTGATGCGCGGACTTGAGTACCAGGTCGGGCGCGGACTGTTCGCAATGGAGCACGACCTGGTGGTGCAGGGATTTGCCCCAGCGTACCTGGCAGTGCACGTCGATACCGGCCTCGCGTAGCGGCGCAGCCAGTTGCTGAAGCCAGGCCAGGCGCTCGTCCAGCAGGTTGCGCTGGGCGGTGTCGAGGTCGCCGCGTTCCAGCAGCAGGGCATTGTCCAGCGCCGGGTTGTACTCGCAGGCCAGCAGCTCCAGGCGCGCACCGCAGCGCTGGGCGATCCAGCGGGCGCGGGTCAGGGCGGGCTGGTCGTTGCGGGTCGGGTCGATGATGACGAGCAGGTGCTGCAGCTTCATGGCGGAGTCCTCGCGCGCTCTGTGCTCATTGCAGAGCAAGCGTAGACACTGGCGCCGGCCACGCGCCTTGACGTGGCTCAGCGGTGCGCGCGGGTTTGGCCGTCAGCTGCGCGGCGAGGTCTGGTTCAGCGCGCGGTCCAGGTGACGGGCGCCCTTCTCGGCCAGTTCGCCATTGGGGAATTCGGCGATCTGGCGGCGCAGGTAGGCGATGGCCTTCTCGCGGTCCGGGTGCGGGTTGTCCGGCGCCATGTACATCAGTCCCAGCTGGTACAGCGCCTTTTCGCGGATGTCCGCCGGGATGGCCGGATCGTTGGCGCCCAGCAGGTAGAGCTGTGCGGCTTCGTCCACGCGGCCCTTGAGCACGGCGCGGCGCGACAGCAGGGTCATGTCGGGGTCGAGGGTCGGCTTGTTCAGGTCCAGGTTGTACTGTGGCTGCCAGTCGGCCAGCAACTGCTTGGCGGACTTCTGCACCGGCTCCTTGGCGCGCTGGCGGATGACCAGTTCGCGGGCGTCGGCGTGTTCGGCAGCCTTGGTGCCGGGGAATTCGCGGTCGATGCGCTGGAAGTAGTCCATCGCCTTCTGATCGTCGCGCTGGTCGTTGTAGCGGCTCATGTAGATCAGGCCGATCTGGTACAGCGCAATGGCGCGCACCTCCGGGCCGTAGCGGGTGTTGTCGTAGCCGGTGAGGTAGAGCTGCTCGGCCTCGCTGCTCTTGCCATCGCGGATGGCCTGGGCGCTGTAGGTGAGCAGGTCGCCTTCTTCCTCCACGGCGGCGGTCATGCGTTTGTTCTTGAGTTGCTTGTACTCGGCCACTTCGCCGGTGGTGATCTGGGCAACGAACAAGGGCGTGGTCGGGGCGCAGGCGGCAAGCCAGGGCAGCAGCACGGCGAACGGCAGAACGTAGGCGAAACGCATGGCAGCTCCTTTGCGCCGGGGCGAAGTCCACGTGAGTCTAGTGGCGGGCTACAGTACGGCCAAGACGGGCCGATACACTTCCCAACGGAGGATATGCCCATGCGAACCCTTTTCCTCGCGCTGCTGGCGCTGAGTGTTACCGGCTGCACCAGTTGGTCGATGAACTATCACCTGAACAATGCCTACCGCGCGTACAAGAACGGCGACTGCCAGCGTGTGCAGTTGGAGCTCTCGGAGACCGAGCGCAAGGCCCGCGCGCGGCCGTGGATCCAGCCGGAAATCTCCATGCTGCGCGGCCAGTGCCTGGAGCGCGAGAAGTTCTACGTCGACGCAGCGCAGACCTACCAGTTCATCGTCGCTCGCTATCCCACCAGTGAGTATGCTTACCGGGCCAAGGCACGCCTGGAAACGCTGCGTTTGAATGGCCGCCTGCCCAACGATCTGCGTCTCGATCCGCCCGCACCTTGACCGACGCCTGACCGACGGTCGCGGGCCGACTTGAGCGCCGCCCATAGCTGGCTAATCTCTTGAGTGCTTCATGCAAGGAGGTACGAATGCGCGCCCTGTGGCTCTGCGCCTGGTGTTTCCCCCTGCTGGCTTCGGCGGACATCTACCGCTGGACCGACGCTCAGGGAAAGGTGCACTTCAGCGAAACACCACCACCCGGGGCGCAACGTGTCGAGGTCAAGCCGCAGGTCGTCGAGCGTGACGCGGCGACCCGCGAGCGGGAAGAACGTACCCGCCGCTTCTACGACGCGCGTCGAGATGAAAGCGCTGCCGCCCAGAGCCAGGCGGCGGAGCAGCAGGCCAAGCTGGACCAGCAGTGCGAGAAGTGGCGCCATGATCTGGAATCGCTCAGTCATGGCGGGCGTTACTTCTCGCAGGACAGCAGTGGTGAAAGGACTTACTACAGCGATGCACAGCTCGACGCCGCTCGTCAGGCGCTTAGCGCACGGCTGGCGGAAGGTTGTCGTTAGGACTGGCCCTGCCGGGGCGGCATCGTCATACTGGACGATATTTCATAGCGAAACGCCATTATGCGTCATCAACGACATATCGAGCGCCATCAGCTGCCCTACTACCTGAAGGTGTTCAACAGCATCACCGACAAACCGATGGGCTACCTGGGCAACGTGTCGCTGGATGGGCTGCTGCTGATCAGCCAGTTGCCGATGCTGGTGGGTGGCCGCTTCGAAATGCGCCTGAAGATCCCCGGCCATGACGGCAAGCTGCAACTGATCGAGTTCGCCGCCACCTGCCAGTGGTGCCGCGAGGACGTCAATCCGGGCAACTACGATTCCGGCTTCAGCCTGGTGTCGCCGCCGATGGAGTACGTCGAGCTGGTCGATGCGCTGCGCCGTTATTTCAGTTTTCGCCGGCAGGTGGAGTCGGTCTGAAGCGCAGGACGCGCTGACCGATCTGCACGGTGTGGGGCGCCAGGGAGTTGGCGTCCGGTTGTGGCGCTCGGATGGAACCTGTTCAGAATCTCGCCGAGCGCATTGCGGGTAGCGCAGGCCGATTATGGACAGGCTCTACAGCGCGCCAGCTTTCTTCCAGCCTAGATAACGGCTGATCAGTTCCGGCCCCAGCTGGCTCGGCCGCGTATCGAGCACCGGCACGCCATGGGCCGCCAGCTTCTCGTGCAGGCCCGCGCGGGCGTTCAGGTAATCCACCGCGCCGCAGTACGCCAGCGCTTCCTCGAAGCCCTCCACCGGTGCCTGTCGCAGGCGGTCCAGCACCTCCTCGCGCAGGCTCGCGACCAGCACGCGGTGCTGGCGCCCTAGGCGTTTCACCGCGGCCACCAGTTCCTCGTCATCCTCGTCGCGCAGGTTGGTCACGATCACCACCAGCGCGCGGCGGCGCTGGCGCGTCAGCACCGCCTGCACGGCGGCGGGGAAGTCCGCCGGGCGCTGGCTGCTGCGCAGGTCGTAGACGCTGTTGAGCAGGGCGGTGAGCTGGGCGCTGCCCTTGGCCGGCGGCAGGTGGCGCGGTTGGTCGCCGGCGAAGGTCATCAGGCCCACGGCGTCGCCCTGGCGCAGGGCGACGTAGGCCAGCAGCAGGCTGGCGTTGAGGGCGTGGTCGAAGTGCGAGAGATCGCCGTCATGGCTACGCATGCGCCGGCCGCAGTCGAGCAGGAAGAGGATCTGCTGGTCGCGCTCGTCCTGGTATTCGCGGGCGATGGGCGTGCGCTTGCGCGCTGTGGCCTTCCAGTCGATCTGCCGCAGAGTGTCGCCGTCGCGGAATTCGCGCAGCTGGTGGAAGTCCAGCCCGAGACCACGACGTTGCCCGGCGCGTACGCCGATGCGGTTGAGCCAGTGGTCAACGGCCATCAGTTCGGCGCCATACAGGCGGGCGAAGTCCGGGTAGACGCGGGTTTCGTCGCGCTGCTCCAGGTAGCGGCGGCCCTTCCACAGGCGCAACGGGCTGGACAGCTCGATTTCGCAGCGCTGGAAGACGAAGTGCCCACGGGACAGCGGGCGCACGCGATACCCCAGCTCGGTCTGCTCGCCTGGGTGCAGCTCCACGGTCTGCGGCAAATATTCGAACTCCATGCCGGCGGGCAGGTGGTCGAACACGGTGACGCGTTGCGACTGGGCGTAGCGGTGATGGAATTGCAGGCGCACTTCGCTCCAGCGGCCCAGTGGCAGGTTGCCGCTGAGCTGGCGGCGCAGCTCGGGCGATGGCGTGCGGCGCAGCCAGAGGGCATCGGCCAGGGCCAGCAGGACCAGCGCACAGAGCGCGCCCCACCAGAGACGGCCGAGCAGCGCCGAGCCCGAGTCCAATGCCTCGGCAGCGCCCAACGCGATGGCAATAGACAGCAGGACTGCGAGCAGCGCGAGGAGCGCGCGCGATGGCTTCATACGCGCGGCGCCGGTACCTGGTCGAGCAGCTGTTGCAGCACCTGGTCCACCGACAGACCTTCGATCTCCAGCTCCGGCGACAGGCGCACACGGTGGCGCAGCACGGCCAGGGCGCTGCCTTTGACGTCGTCGGGGATCACGAAGTCGCCGCTGCGCAGCAGGGCGCGGGCGCGGGCGCAACGTACCAGGGCGATGGACGCGCGGGGACCTGCGCCCAGCGCCAGGCCCGGCCAGTTGCGGGTGGTGCGGGCGATGCGCACGGCATAGTCGAGCACCTGGTCATCGATGGGCAGGTCGGCGGCGATCTTCTGCAGGGCCAGCACGTCCTTGTCCTTGAGCAGGGCGCGCATCGGCGCCACGTCGAGCATGTCGCTGCGCGCCGAGCGGGCGACCTGGCGCACCAGGGTCTGTTCCTCGGCCTCCAGCGGATAGTCGATGCGCAGCTTGAGCATGAAGCGGTCGAGTTCGGCTTCGGGCAGCGGGTAGGTGCCTTCCTGCTCGATGGGGTTCTGCGTGGCCAGCACCATGAACGGTTGTGGCACCGGCAAGGCGCGGCCTTCGAGAGTGACCTGGCGCTCCTGCATCACTTCCAGCAACGCGGCCTGGGTTTTGGCCGGTGCACGGTTGATCTCGTCGGCCAGCAGCAGGTGGGTGAACACCGGGCCCTTGCGCAGCTTGAACTGCTCGGTGGCCAGGTCGTACACGGCGTGACCGGTGACGTCGCTGGGCATCAGGTCAGGGGTGAACTGGATGCGCGCGAAGCCCCCATCGAAGCAGCGGGCGAGGGCGCGCACCAGCAGCGTCTTGCCCAGGCCGGGAACGCCTTCGATGAGCACGTGGCCGCCGGCGAGCAGGGCGGTGAGCACGTCGTCGATCACGGCCTGCTGGCCGATCAGGGCCTTCTGCAATTCGTGGCGCAGCGCCTGGGCCAGCTGGCTGGCGCGCTGGCGCTGGGCGGCGGCATTGGGGGCGGTGGTGCTGGACGGTTCAGGCGTCTGTTCGCTCATAGGGCATTCCTGAGGCTTTGCAGGTGCGCGACCTGGCGGGTGAATTCGGCGACGGCCATGCGTTGTTGCGGATAGGGGCGCATGGCCTGGCTGATGGCGCTGGCCGACATGCGCGTCATGCGGCCCAGAGCTTGCCATTGTTCGGCGACCGGCAGGCGGTCGAAGCCGGGCTGGCGCTGCCGCGCCCGGCGCATCACGTCACGTTGCAGCCCCTGCAGCAGGGCGAGCTGGCCGCGCTGGCGGAGGGTGAAGTCGGCGCCGGCGCGCAGGTGTTCCTCCAGTTGCCGGCGGCTGCGGTCTGGGTTGGGTTGCAGCGGGCCCTGGCGCAGGCCGTTGCGCCAGAGCACCAGCACCAGCAGCAGGACGGCGGCCAACAATGCTTGCGGGAAATAGCGCATCAGCAGGGTAATCAGGCTGGTGCCATCGGCGCGATAGACCAGGGTGACGGCGCTGTCCTGGGTCAGGTACCACAGCAGCCAGGCGTTGTCGTAGGAATCGAGCTCGGCGTTCTGCCAGATCCAGTTGTCGGTGAGCACGGTGATCAGCCCCTGGCCCTGCTGCAGTTGCAACAGATGGGTGGCGTCGGCGCTGTTGGCCCAGGCGTAGGCTAGGTTCTTCGAGTCGAACAGGTGGTAGTCGGTGTCGAAACCGAAGTAGGCCGGGGCCTTCTCGTTTTCCAGGTAGAGCTTGGTCAGGTCCGGGTAGGGATCGGCCTCTGCGGCGACGTTGTCGCTGGCGCTGGAGGCCTGGTCCGGGTGTTCTTCTTCCACTTCCGGTTTGGCAGTGTCGTCCTGCGCCTGCTCTTGGGACGCATCTGCCGATTTCTCGTCGGCCGGCGCGGATTTCTCATCCTCCTTGTCCTTCAGATCGGAGGTGAGGAATTGCTGCACGCCCAGTTGATCCAGCAGCGCGTCGCCGCTCTTGCCTTCGTCTTCGTCCCACAGGCTTTCGGCGGTGACGATGAGGTGGCCGCCGCGGTTGGCCCAGGCCAGCAGGCGGGCGTTCTGGGTCGGCGTGACGTTCTCGCGGGTGCCCAGCAGGATCAGGGTCTGGCCCTTGCTCGGCAGCTGGTCCAGCACCTCCATGCCGCGGGCGGTGGTGACGCGGATGCCGCGGCCGCGCAGGTACATTTCCGCAGCGAGATAGGGATTGGCGCGGGCTTCGGGCGAGGCGCCGTGCTCGACCGTCTCGGTGTAGGGCTCGAGGTTGCGATACAGGTAATAGCCGATGCCGCCGAACACCAGCAGGACGAGCACCACCAGCAGGGCGAGGTTGCCGCGCTTCATGCCCGCACCTCGTTGCCGAACAGGTGGCGCCATTCGCTGCACAGTTGCTGCTTGAGTTCAGCATGTGGCGCGCGATGACCATAGGCGAGCGCCTGCCACTGCTGGGTCAGGCTGCGGGCGAAGTTATCCAGCGGCGGGTCATTGAGGTCGGCCACGCGCACCAGGACTTCGCCTTCGGTGGTCGATTCGCGCAGCGGCACGCGGAAGTCATGCAGCAGGCGGCTGAGCAGGGCGCGGTAGAGCAGGCCGAGCGCGGCGCGGGGCTGTTCGTCCCACAGGCGTTCGGCTTCGCTGGCGACGTCGCTGGGCAGGGTTTCCGGCGCCAGATCGAGCCCGAACAGCACGCTGGGGGCTTCGCGGCGCGGCGCCTGCGGCAGGCCGATGCGCCCGACGAACAGTCGCAGCCATTCGCGGTAGCGCCAGATGACCAGGGCGATGATGGTGAACAGAATCCCCCAGAGCAGCACTTCGATGCCTTGCGCGGCGAACTTGAAGGCCTTCCAGTTTTCCAGTGCCTCGAAGAAGCTCTTCAGCCGTTTGGCCTCGTCCGGGTCGGCCTGCTTCGGGTCTTTCCTGTCTTCATGCAGACGCCAGCTGGTGACCTTCTCGCTGTTCTTGAAGGGCGGCGCGGTGAGGATTTTTTCCGCAGCGCTGCGCGAGTCTTCGCTGTTGAGTTTCTGTTGCGTGAGCCGCGCGCCCTGTGGGCCGTCGGGGTTCTGGTCGGGCAGCGGGCAACTGTGGCTGACGCCACTGGGCGTTGCGGCGCCGGCTGCCAGCGCGTCATTGGCCGGCAGCAACGCGAGGGCGCCGGCCACGACCAGCAGCAGGGCGTAGGCGCTGCCGATCAGGCGCTGGCGCAGGCGGCGGAACACCAGCTCGATGTCCCAGGCTTCCAGCTCGGTGCGGCGGTTGAGGTAGAGGGTGAAGCCGCAGGCGACGTACACCGGCTCCCAGACGATCAGCAGCAGCGCGTAGATCAGGTTGCTGACGTGCTCCAGCCACGCCCAGTCGCCCTGCGCCACGCTGATCAGCGACTGCCATTTCCAGTCGTCCACCCACTGCTGCGGCAGCATCAGGTACATCAGCGCGGAAAATCCCAGCCAGAGTGCCAGTTCGAAATGCATGCCGACGATGGTCAGCCAGGTAGCGCCGCCGGCATTGCGCTGGCCGAGCACCACCAGGCGCTGGCTGCGCGCCTGGCCCTTGAGCCCTTCGAGTTGCAGTACCGGCAGGTCGAAGCTGCGCGTCGGGCTAAGTCGGCGCCAGAGCAGGCTGGGCAGCAATTGCGACTTGAGCAGGCTGGGGAAGGCCTGCAGTGCTTCCTTGAGCGTCGGCGTATCGCCGAACAGCGAGCGCGACAGGATGTACAGCGGCAGGCGTTCGAAGGCGGGCTTGAGCCACCAGAAGATCAGCACTGCCCAACTGGAGTAGTTCCACAGCAGCACGGAAAGCAGCACGAACACCGGCAGGGTGACGATCGCCCAGCTGGCCATCAGCACGCCGGCGTGGCGCCGCGCGAGCAGGATGCCCAGGTCCAGCGCCTCCCAGGCGCTGCGCGGACGGATGGCGACGCTGGCATCAGTCAGGCGCATGACGACCCCGTCCGGCAAACAGGAAATAGCCGCCCACCAGTAGCCACAGGCAGGCGCCGACAATGTACTTCACGGTCGCCGAGAACTGCGTCATGGACGACCAGTAGCCCTCGACGAAGGCGGCGATCAGCAGCATCAGGATCACCCCGCCGATCAGCTGCACGGCGCGGCTGGCAGCCTGGCGCAGGGCTTCCAGGCGGCTCAGGCGGCCGGGGGAGAGCAACGCCCAGCCGAGCTTGAGGCCAGCGGCACCGGCGAAGGTGATGGCAGTCAGTTCGAAGGCGCCGTGACCGATGACGAAGGACCAGAAGGTCTCGATGTAGCCGACCTGGGTCAGGTGGCCGGCTACCGTGCCGATCACCACGCCGTTGAACAGCAGGAAGAACAGGGTGCCGACGCAGAAAAGCAGGCCGCTGGCGAAGGTCTGAAAGGCGATGCCGATGTTGTTCATGATGTAGTGGCCGAACATCTGCCAGTCATCGCCGGCGTCGCGCGTGCTCATGGGCCCCAGGCGCGTAGTGTCCGGCGAGTACATCGATTCCATCTCGGAAACCCGTTCCGGCGCCATGACGCTGTAGACCAGGTCGGGGAAGTGGTAGACCAGTACGCCCATCAGCATCAGGCTGCCGTAGAACAGCAGGCTGGCGATGGCGATGCAGCGCCATTCCTCGCGCACCAGGCGCGGGAAGCCGGCGACCAGGAACCCGAGGATGCGGGCGCCCAGGTGGCTGCGGTGACGGTAGAACTGCTGGTGGCCGCGCATGGCGAGTTGCTGCAACTGGTCGATCAGATGGCTGCTGTAGCCGCGCTCCTGGGCCAGGGCAAGCTGCTGGCAGATGCGTCGGTAATCGGCGGCAAACTCCTCGGGCTTCTCGCTCGGTTCCTGGCGCTTGCCGTTTTCCAGTTGCTCCAGGCGCTTGGCGAAGCGCTTCCAGCTGCCCTGGTGGCGTTGTTCGAAGAAGGCCTGCTTCATGGATGGGCCGTCCCGTTGCCGAGCAGGCCGCTGGCGATGCGGTTCAGGCGTGCCTCCGCCTGTTCCGGCGTGATGCCCAGTGGTTGCGCAAGGATGCCCGCCAACTCCTCTCTGCGCGCGGCCGAAAGTTGCGTGCCGCGTTCGGCGAAGCTCATCAGGGCGCGTTGTTCTTCCAGGCTCAAGGGCCACGGGGCGAGCTCGGGCGTGGTCTCCGGCACCTGCGGGCGGCTCGGCGGTGGATCGCGATAGATCACCAGGGTGCCGGCGGCCAGATCTCCCAGGCGCTTGAACCCGGAATTGGACAGGCAACTGAGTAGCCCGAGCGTGTAGGCGAACGGCAGGATATCGGCAAAGCGCAGCAGGTTGCGCAGCAGCGACGCTGACCAGCCGATCGGCGTCCCATCGTCGTGCACCACCCGCAGGCCCATCATCTGCTTGCCGGGCGAGCGACCCTGGTTGAGCACCTCGAACAGCACCATGTACCACCAGGTCATGATGAAGGTCAGGATCAGCCCCAGCCCGGTGCCCAGTTCGCCCAGGAAAGCCAGCAGCATGAACAGCGCCACCATCAGCAGGACGCGGATGCCCAGGTCGATCAGGTAGGCGAGGGCGCGGGGAACAACGCCGGCGGGACGCAGCAGCAGGTCGATGCCTTCCGGGGTCTCCACGTGGTAGCGGGTATCCAGGACGGGCGCGTGGGAGGACGCTGGGAACGAAAGGTCTGCTGGGCTCAAGGGAAACCGCTGTCGATAACGTAGGTGCCAGATGCTAGCCAGCGCGGTGCGGCGAGGCAACCGCGCTGGCGGGCACAGGCTGATTTGATCAGTTGGCCGGCGGCAATACGCCAAAAATGGTGCGATACAGCACACCGACGCTGATGACCATCAGCGGCAGCGTCCAGATCACGCCGATGCCCAGTGGGATCATGCTGACCAGCATGATCAGGCCGAGCACCAGGAACAGGCCGAAAACCTTGAACCAGTGCTGGGAAATGGCTTTGCGCGAGGCTTCCAGCGCCTGCCAGGGGCTCAGCTTGCGCTCCACCACCAGCGGGATCGCCAGGATGTAGGCCATGCTCAGGTAGATACCCGGCAGTACCAGCAGCAACAAGCCAATGTAGATCAGCACGGTCATCAGCAGACCGGTGATCAGCAGCGGCACGAACTGGCCGAAGTGGCTGAACATCTCGTTGAAGGAGATCGGCTGGTCGGCGGCGCGGCGAATACCGAGCATGTTGATGCCGGCCATGAAGGGATAGCCCACAGTGCCGGCGAGGATGCCGACGACCATCTGCAGGACGACCGCGGTGCCGCTGGGTTCGGCGCCGGAGGCTGCGTAGCCCACGCCGAGGATCAGGCCCAGCACGAAGCTGATGGCCTGGACCACCACCATGTAGATGATGAAGCCGACGAAGATCAGGCCCTTGGCACCGCTGACGCGCTGCCAGGCCTCCTTGATCAGGTCCGTGATGGAGAAGTCGTAGCCGCGGGCCAGGGCGTCCTCGATGCTCGGCACGGTGCCGCTGGCAATCGGGTCCTGCAGGACACTGGCGGGTGGCGCGAAGGGGTTGGGAGAACTATCGGTGCTCATTTGAATGCTCCACAGGCGTTGTGTTGGGCGCCGGAGTTTGACGGGGCGGGCTAATGCCGGTCGTAGGAACGCTTCTTTAATAATTCGCGGAAATTTCTGTACTACCACTTGCTGAAGGCGGCGCACTTGGCCGCCTCCGGGGCGTCGTCACGCGTTGACGGGCAGTACGCCGAAAATGATGCGGTAGAGCACACCGATGGCGACGATCAGCCACGGCATCACCCAGATCAGCGCGATACCCAGGGTCAGGGTGCTGAGCATGAACAGCAGGCCGAACACCAGCAGCAGGCCGAAGACCTTGAACCAGTGCTGGGTAATGGCCTTGCGTGAGACCTCCATTGCCGCCCAGGGCGACAGGCCGCGCTCGACCACCAACGGGATGGCGAGCATGTAGGCGATGCTCAGGTAGATGCCCGGCAGCACGAAGAGGAAGTAGCCGATGAAGATCATGACGGTGCTCAGCAGCACGCAGACCACCACCTGGAAGGTGCGGCCGAAGTGGCTGAAGACCTCGTTGAAGCGCAACGGCTGATCGGCCGCGCGGCGGATGCCGAGCATGTTCACGCCTGCCAGCAGGGGGTAGCAAACGGCCGTGGCGATGAAGCTCAGGACAATGGAGCCGATGAAGAACGCGACCAGCGCGCCGACCGCCATGTCGCCGGCGGCTTCGCTGTCACCGAGCAGGCCCATGCCGGCAATCCCGGCGACACCGACCACGGTGAGGAACAGGCTGAGCACGTTGACGAGGGCGAAGATCGCCGCATAGAAGACCACGAAGCCGCCGATGATCAGGCCCTTGGTGCCTTTCGTGCGGCGCCAGGATTCGCCCAGCAATTCGTTGATGCTGAAGTTGTAGCCGCGGCTCAGTGCCTCGGCGACGGAGGGCACGGCGCCCTGGGCTGCGCCCGGTTCGAGGTTGCTCAGCGGAGCGCTGTAGGGATTTTGTGCAGCGATGTCTTGCATGAGGAAAGTCCTTTCCAATGGGGTGTCCTTGCGACGTCCATCATAAAGGTGGGGGCTGGCGAGGTGCCAGCGAGGCGTTTTGGAAGTGTGGCCGGCCGCACTGTTAGACTGCGACGCACTCGCTTGCAGGCAAGGAAAAACAATGAACGCCAGCATCTTCTGGTACGACTACGAAACCACCGGCATCGACCCGCGCCGTGACCGTCCGCTGCAGGTGGCCGGCATTCGCACGGACGAGGACCTCAACGAGATCGGCGAATCGCTGAACCTCTATTGCCGCCCCAGCGACGATATCCTTCCGCACCCGGCTGCCTGCCTGGTCACCGGTATCACGCCGGATCGCCTGGAAGAGCGCGGTCTGGGCGAGGCCGAGTTCATGACTCGCCTGCACGCCGAACTGGCGCAGCCGGGCACTTGTGTCGCGGGTTACAACAGCCTTCGCTTCGATGACGAGGTGACGCGCTACAGCCTGTACCGCAACTTCTTCGACCCCTACGCGCGCGAGTGGCAGGGCGGTAACAGCCGCTGGGACCTGATCGACATGGTGCGCACCGCCTACGCCCTGCGGCCCGAAGGCATCGTCTGGCCCGAACAGGACGGCGTCGTCAGCCTCAAGTTGGAGCGCCTCACCGCGGCCAACGGTATCGATCATGGGCAGGCCCACGATGCGCTGTCCGACGTGCGCGCCACCATCGCCCTGGCGCGACTGGTGCGAGACCGCCAGCCCAAACTCTACGATTACCTCTATCGCCTGCGCGGCAAGCAGGGCGTGCTGGACCAGGTGCGTGTACTGCAGCCGATGGTGCACATCTCCGGCATGTTCTCCGGTGCGCGGCACTATCTGTCCGTGGTGCTGCCGCTGGGCTGGCATCCGCGTAACCGCAACGCGTTGATCGTCTGTGACCTGGGCGCCGATGTTTCGCCGTTGCTGGAGCTGGATGCGGAAACCCTGCGCAAGCGCCTCTACACGCGTCGTGACGAACTGGCCGAGGGCGAGCTGCCGGTTCCGCTGAAGCTGCTGCACATCAACAAATGCCCGGTGGTGGCGCCGCTGTCCGTGCTGCGCTCGCAGGATCGCGAACGCATCGGCCTGGACCTCGACGCCTGCCTGGCGGCGGCCCGGATGCTGACCGAGGCGAAAGCGAGCTGGCAGGACAAACTCGCGCCCTTGTATGCCGAGGAAAGTTTCGCTGGCAGTGAAGATCCGGAGCAGCAGTTGTATGACGGATTTATCGGAGACCGTGATCGCCGATTGTGCGAGCAGGTGCGTCAGGCTGATCCGACGCGGCTGGCGAAAGAACAATGGCCGTTCGACGATGCGCGACTTCCCGAACTTCTCTTCCGTTATCGTGCACGCAATTTTCCGGAAACTTTGAGTGCCACGGAACAGCAACAATGGCAGGACTTCTGCCGCGCGCGCCTGAGTCAGGCCGAGTGCGGCGCGCCCAATACTCTGGACAACTTTGCTGCGGCAATGAGCGAACAGCTGCTCAATGCCACGCCGGCCGGTCGTTTGGTACTGCAAGAGTGGGATAAGTATGCGCAGGTGTTGCGCGCGCGCTATAGCCTGTAGCGCTTCACACTTTTCTGCGGGCAATAAAAAACGCCAGCGCAAGGCTGGCGTTTTTCATCCGTGCAAGGCTTAGCCCAGCAGTGTGGCCCAGCCTTCAACGGCCTCGGCGCCCCACTTGGCTTTCCACTCCTTGAGGGTCTTGTGGTTGCCGCCCTTGGTTTCGATGACTTCGCCAGTGTGCGGGTTCTTGTATTGCTTGACCTTGCGAGCGCGCTTGCTCACGGTAGCTTTTGCGGTGCGCGGCGATTTGCTCAGCTTCGCGTCCGGATCAAGCAGGGCGATGACATCACGCAGGGACTTGCCATAGCTGGCCATCAGCGCGCGAAGTTTCTCTTCGAACTCAAGCTCTTTCTTCAGCTTGTCGTCCTGCTCCAGGGATTTCAGGCGCTCCTGAAGTTCCTTGATGGCTTCTTCGGTAGCGCGGTACTCGTTGATCAGCGACATGTTGGGTACCTTGTTCTGGGTCCAGCGGTGGCGGATAGTTTGTAGCAGACATAATAGTCAGCGAAGTTGTGCAAGTAAATGCTTGGGAAAAGTTTTGTCGGTAATTGTCGACTTATTTAAATAATTTATTCGCCGGTAATTAATCGATGCACTCGCAATGCGCCGAACTGGCTCTCGTCGGCGTACCGCGGCAATGGCTGATCTTTTCCCCCGCAGCCGCTAGAATGGCGGCCTTCGCGATGTATCTGGAGTACACCCATGCGCACTTTCCGACTGGTGATCGCCTGCCCCGACGGGGTTGGCATCGTCGCCAAGGTGAGTAATTTCCTGGCCACTTACAACGGCTGGATCACCGAGGCCAGTCACCATTCCGACAACGACAACGGCTGGTTCTTCATGCGGCATGAGATTCGTGCCGACTCGCTGCCGTTCGATATCGACGGTTTCCGCCAGGCTTTCGCTCCGATTGCCCGCGAGTTCTCCATGGAGTGGCGTATCACCGACTCCTCGGTGAAGAAGCGCGTCGTGCTGATGGCGAGCCGCGAGTCGCACTGCCTGGCCGACCTGCTGCACCGCTGGCACAGCGGCGAGCTGGACTGCGAAATCCCCTGCGTGATTGCCAACCACGATGACCTGCGCAGCATGGTGGAATGGCACGGTATTCCGTACTTCCACGTTCCGGTGGACCCGAAGAACAAGCAGCCGGCCTTCGAGCAGGTGTCGCGCCTGATCGACGAACACCAGGCCGACAACGTGGTGCTGGCGCGCTACATGCAAATCCTGCCGCCGGACTTGTGCCAGAAGTATCGCCACCAGGTGATCAACATCCACCACAGCTTCCTGCCGTCCTTCGTCGGCGCCAAGCCATACCATCAGGCTTCGCTGCGCGGTGTGAAGCTGATCGGTGCGACCTGTCACTACGTGACCGAAGAACTGGACGCCGGCCCGATCATCGAGCAGGACGTGGTGCGCATCAGTCACCGCGACAACATCGAAGACCTGGTGCGCCTGGGCAAGGACGTGGAGAAGCTGGTGCTGGCCCGCGGTCTGCGCTACCACCTCGAAGACCGCGTGCTGGTGCACGACAACAAGACCGTGGTGTTCGACTGATCCACCCCGGCTCGTTCGCTACACTGGGTACTCCGCATGCTCCCGTCGCCAGACTTGGCGGCGGGCGCTGCGCTTGAAGGAGATGCCGCCATGAGCGACCCGAAGAACCCCGGCACCGCCACCCCGCCGCCCACCCTGGGCGAGGGCTGTACCAGCCGCTACGATCCCGACGCGTTGAGCGACGAGGACGGCACCGAGTTTCCCGGCGCCGCCGAGCTCTGGGATTCGCTCAATCCTGAGCAGAACGAAGACAAGCCCACCAGCGACTGATCCTCAGGCGCTTTCCCGCAGCCCCATGAGCTTGCGCAGCAGCGGCCGGCCCGCCATCAGGGCGAACACCGGCGCGCCCATCGCCAGGTAGAAGTAATAGGTCACCACGCGCCATATCAGGATGGCCGCAGCCGCCGTGGACTTGCCCACCAGCGGGGCGAGCAGCGCGGCGCTGGTCAGCTCGGTGCCGCCGGCGCCGCCGGGCAGCAGCGTGGCGAGGCCCGCCGCCAGCGACAGCAGCTGGATCAGGAAGGCCCAGGCCCAGTGCAGGTCCACCCCCAGCGCCTTCAAGGTGATGTAGAGCACCGAGAAGCGCAGGATCCAGTGGCAGCAGGTGAAGAAGAAGATCAGCAGCAGGCGGCGCTTGGGCTGGCGCAGGCAGCTCACCAGTGTGTCGCGGAAGTGCAGGCATTTGCGTGCCCAGTGCAGGCGCGTGCGCGGTTTCATCCCCAGGCGTCTGAACAGCCGGCCGTTGGCCCTGATCACCCTGCGCTGGAAGCGCGCCAGCAGCACCACCCCGAAGAATATTCCGCCCAGCAGCACGCCGCTGGTGATCAGCGACGTCTCCAGGTTCGGGCTGACACTGTGGGACAGCGCCCAGACCAGCACCGCCGCCAGCGCGCAGAGGAAGAACAGCAGGTCGCTCAACTGGTCCACGGCGAAGATCGCGCTACTGTGCGCGGGGCGCATGCCGTGGCGGGCCAGCAGGGCCATCAGGGTCAGCGGCCCGCCGGTGCCACCGGGCGTGGCATAGAAGGCGAACTCCGAGGCCATGATGATGCCCACCGAGCGCGCCTTGCCGATCTCGCCGGCGCGGCCGTTGAGCAGCACGCGCAGTTTTTGCGCGTTGATCAGCCAGCACAGGCAGATCATGCCGAACATGATCAGCAGCTTGTCGAGGGGGAAGGCCAGGACGTGGTCAAGCATCTCCCGGCCGCCCAGGGCCAGGGGGATCAGCGAGGCGCCGATCAGACCAAGCAGCAGCCACGCGGCGCGGCTCACGGGCGCACCTTCGGTGGCTGGAAAGGCGAGGGCGAGGCGAAGCGGATAACCAGAGCCTCCTGTCGGAATCGAACTGTCATGCTGAGTGGACCGTGATCGGCATGTGGCGTTCGCCCAACTTTTCGTGGGTAGGGCGCCGCCGTCGGGCGGCGCCTCTGCCTCACTCGGCGGGCTTCTCGTCGGCGCCTTGTTCCAGCGCCTTGTTCTCCCAGCCTTCCTCACCCGGCAGGATGAGGTTGAGCAGGATCGCGACGATGGCGCACAGGGCGATGCCCTTCAGGCCGAAGTCGTCCGGGCCGGTGCCGGTGCCGATCAGCACGCCGCCGATGCCGAACACCAGGGTGACCGAAACGATGCACAGGTTGCGCGCCTGGGACAGATCAACCTTGTGGCGGATCAGGGTGTTCATGCCCACCGAGGCGATGGTGCCGAACAGCAGGCAGAGGATGCCTCCCATGACCGGGACCGGAATGCTCTGCAGGATGGCGCCGAACTTGCCGACGAAGGCCAGGCTGATGGCGAAAATCGCCGCCCAGGTCATGATCTTCGGGTTGTAGTTCTTGGTCAGCATCACCGCGCCGGTCACTTCCGCGTAGGTCGTGTTCGGGGGCCCGCCGAACAGGCCGGCGGTGGAGGTGGCGATGCCGTCGCCCAGCAGGGTGCGGTGCAGGCCCGGTGTCTTCAGGTAGTTCTTGCCGGTCACGCCGCCCACAGCGATGACGCCACCGATGTGTTCGATGGCCGGAGCCAGCGCCACCGGAACGATGAACAGGATCGCCTGCCAGTTGAATTCCGGCGCGGTGAACTTCGGCAGCTCCAACCAGGGCGCGGCGACAATCTTGGCGACATCGACGACGCCGAAGGCGAACGCCAGGCCGTAGCCCACCAGCACACCGGCGATGATCGGTACCAGGCGCAGCATGCCCTTGCCGAACACCGCAACGATCAGCGTGGTCAGCAGTGCCGGCATGGAGATGAACATGGCGGTCTTGTAGGGGATCAGCTCGGTACCGTCACCGGCCTTGCCCATCGCCATGTTGGCGGCGATCGGCGCCATGGCCAGGCCGATGGAGATGATCACGGGGCCGATCACCACCGGCGGCAGCAGGCGGTCGATGAACCCGGTGCCCTTGATCTTCACCGCCAGGCCCAGGAAGGTGTAGACGAAGCCCGCCGCCACCACGCCGCCCATGGTTGCCGCCAGACCGAACTGGCCTTTGGCAAGGATGATCGGGGTGATGAAGGCGAAGCTCGACGCCAGGAACACCGGTACCTGGCGGCCGGTGACGAGCTGGAACATCAGGGTGCCGAAGCCGGCGGTGAACAGTGCAACGTTCGGGTCCAGGCCCGTGATCAGCGGCATCAGCACCAGCGCGCCGAAGGCCACGAAAAGCATCTGCGCGCCAGAAATGATCTGACGCCACAGAGGTTCGTTGAATTCATCGGCCATGAATCAGGTTTCCTTCTGCTTGGTGCCGAAGATCTTGTCACCGGCATCGCCCAGGCCCGGCATGATGTAGCCGTTCTCATTCAGGCACTGGTCGATGGAGGCGGTATAGATGAGCACGTCCGGATGCGCATCATTGACTGCCTTGATCCCTTCCGGCGCTGCCACCAGTACCATGGCGCGGATGTCCTTGCTGCCGGCCTTCTTGAGCAGGTTGATGGTGGCGACCATGGAGCCGCCGGTGGCCAGCATCGGGTCGATGATCAGCGAGCGGCGCTCGGCGATGTCCGGCGCGAGCTTTTCCAGGTAGGTATGCGCTTCGAGGGTTTCCTCGTTGCGCGCGACGCCGACGGCGCTGACCTTGGCGCCCGGGATCAGGGTGAGCACGCCGTCGAGCATGCCGATACCGGCGCGCAGGATCGGCACCACGGTGATCTTCTTGCCAGCGATCTTCTCGACCTGCACCGGGCCAGCCCAGCCTTCGATCTCGTAGTTCTCCAGGGGCAGGTCCTTGGTCGCCTCGTAGGTCAGCAGGGCGCCCACTTCCTGGGCCAGCTCGCGGAAGTTCTTGGTACTGATATCGTGACGGCGCATCAGTCCGATCTTGTGGCGGATCAGGGGATGGCGAATCTCGAGGACGGGCATGGACGGGTTCTCCGGACGGGCTGGCAAAAAAATTGCGGTAGCGTAATGCATCCTAGCTACCTTGGGCCACGATTGTCGGCGACATTCGTCCGCTGACCCTTGCTCCGTGGCACGCCGATAGGTACCTTTGCGCACTTTTTCACGGGAGAACCCCCATGTCCGTCGATCTCGCGCACATCCGCCAAGTCATGGCCGAAGCCGACTGCCTGTACACCAACGCCGAGGTAGAGGCCGCCATCGCCCGTGTGGCCGAGGCCATCAACGGCTCGCTGGCCGACACCAACCCGGTGGTGTTCTGCGTGATGAACGGTGGCCTGATCTTCTCCGGCAAGCTGCTCCCGCTGCTGAATTTCCCGCTGGAAGCCTCCTACCTGCATGCGACCCGTTACCGCAACGAGACCACCGGTGGCGAGCTGTTCTGGAAGGCCAAGCCGGAAATCTCCTTCATCGACCGCGAAGTGCTGATCATCGACGACATCCTCGACGAAGGGCACACCCTCTCGGCGATCATGGACTTCTGCAAGCATGCCGGCGCCAAGCGCGTGCACACTGCCGTGCTGATCGACAAGGACCACGACCGCAAGGCCCGCCCGGACCTGAAGGCCGACTACGTGGGCCTGTCCTGCATCGACCGCTACATCTTCGGCTACGGCATGGACTACAAGGGCTACTGGCGCAACGCCGCCGGCATCTTCGCCGTCAAAGGGCTCTGAAGATGAACGGGCCGCGTTTCCTCGACAGTGCGCTGTTCGACGAGGTTGCGGCCCGTGCCGCCGCCAGCCCCCGGCGCCGGCAGAACCACAATTTCCATGAGCAGACCGAGCCCTGCCATCGCCTGCTCAACGCGCTGCAGCCCGACAGCTACATCCCGCCGCATTGTCATCGCCATCCGGACAAGGCCGAGAGCCTGCTGGTGGTGAAGGGCGCGCTGGGGCTGCTGATCTTCTCCGACAGCGGCGAGCTGGTGACCACCCGCGTTCTGCGCGCGGGCGGCGAGTGCGTTGGCGCGGACCTGCCGCCGGGCACCTTCCACGCGATCGTGGCGCTGGAGCCGGACAGCATCATGTTCGAAGCCAAGGCCGGACCGTTCGTGCCGCTGGGCGAGGACGAGCGCGGGCAATGGGCGCCGCGCGAAGGCGAGCCGGGCGCCGCCGAGTACCTGGCCTGGATGCGTTCCCACTTCGCCTGAGGTGCCTGCTTCTTGTAGGAGCGAGCTTGCTCGCGAACATCACGACAACGATGGGGAGATTTGGCGTGCCGCGGTTCGCGAGCAAGCTCGCTCCTACAGCTCTGTCTGATACATCTGCCAGAATCGATGCATGCATGGGTTGACTCGCATTTTTGCCGATGCATGCCCCGCCTATCCTGCGCACCTCACCAGACAACCGTCCGAGGTTCGCATGTCCCGTCTCCTTTATATCGATGGCCAATGGCAGGCTGCCGACAGTGGCGCCGTCCTGCGCCCGATCGCCCCCGCTACCCGTGAAGCGCTGCCGGAAGTCGCCTGCGCCGGTGTGTCCGACGTGGAGCGCGCCGTCGCTGCCGCCAAGCGTGCCTTTGCCGACTGGCGTCTGACCACTGCGGCTGAACGTGCCGGCTACCTGCGCGCTTTCGCCGAACAGCTCGAAGCACGCAGCGAAGCGCTGATTACCCTGCAGATGCAGGCCAGCGGCAAGCCGCGTCTGGAAGCCGAAATCGATATCGGCGACGCCATTGCCACCTTCGCTTACTACGCCGAACTGGCCGCCCAACTGGATGCCCGACAGAACGCCGAAGTGGCCCTGCCGGACGCCGGCTACCGCTCGCAGACCCGCTTCGAGCCCATCGGCGTGGTCGGCCTGATCGTGCCGTGGAACTTCCCGCTGGTGACCAGCGCCTGGAAAGTCGCGCCGGCCCTGGCGGCCGGATGCACGGTGGTGCTCAAGCCCTCGGAGATCACCCCGCTGATCGAACTGGTACTGGGCGAGATCGCCGACGCCATCGGCTTGCCGGCCGGCGTGCTGAACCTGGTGCCGGGCCTGGCCGATGCCGGCGCTGCGCTGTGCAGCCATCCGGGCATCGCCAAGCTGTCCTTCACCGGCAGCAACGTCGTCGGCCGCAAGGTCATGGAAGCCGCGGCGGCGCGTACTCTGCCGGTGGGCCTGGAGCTGGGCGGCAAGTCGCCGATTCTGGTGTTCGAGGACTGCGACCTGGATGAAGCCGTGCAGTGGATCATCGCCGGCGTCTACTGGAACGCCGGGCAGATGTGCTCCGCCACGTCGCGCCTGCTGGTGCAGGAATCCATCGCCGAGCCGTTGCTGGCGAAGCTGCAGGTGGCGGTGGAAGCCCTGCGCGTTGGCGACTCGTTGCTCGGTGAAACCGACATGGGCCCGATGACCAGCGAAGCGCAGTACCGCAAGGTGCTCGACTACTTCGCCGTGGCCCGCGACGAAGGCCTGGCCTGCCTGACGGGCGGCGCTGCAGCCGAGGGCTGGTTCATCCGGCCGACCGTGTACACCGACGTGCCGGCGGACAGCCGCCTGTGGCGCGAGGAAATCTTCGGCCCGGTACTGTGCGTACGCACCTTCAGCGACGAAGCCGACGCCCTGCGTCAGGCCAACGACAGCGATTTCGCCTTGGCCGCGACCGTGTGCAGCGCCGACCTCGAGCGCGCTCAGCGCGTCGCCGAGAACCTGGAAGCTGGCAACGTCTGGCTGAACTCGCCGCAAGTGGTGTTCCCGCAGACTTCCTGGGGCGGCGGCAAGCGCAGCGGCATCGGTCGCGAACTGGGCCCGTGGGGGCTGTCGGCGTTCTTCGACATCAAGCACATCACCGCGCCGCGCTGATCGGCGTCACCCCGTGCTCCAGGCATAGGTCTTCGACCAGCGCCTGGAGCGCTTCGTTATGCCCTGGCTCGTCGCGCACCACCAGGCTGTGGGTGATGCCGTAGCCGAGGCTGTCCGGCAGCAGCGCGCGCATCTCACCCTGTTCCACCCAGCGCTCGGCGTAGTGGGTTGGCAGGTAGCCCAGGTGCGTGCCGGCGCGCACGGCGTGGAGCACTGCTTCCATGTGCTGGGCGAAGGCCGTGCTGCGTTGCGGGTCGGCCGGCAGTTGCACGTCCGCCACGGCGTAACCGTGTTGAATCCAGTTGCAGCTTTCCAGTTCGGCGGCGTCGCGCACGTCCTTGTCGAATAGCGGATGCGCGCGCCCGCAGAACACCGCTACGCGCTCGTGGTACAGCGGCTCGTAACGCAGGTTCGGCAGGCGCCGGCTGAAGCAGGCGATGGCCAGGTGCAGGCGGCCGTTCAGTACCAGCCGCTCCAGTTCGCTGGACGACTCTATGAGGAAATGCAGGCGCACGTCCTGGTCGCGGCGGTTGAACCGCGCCAGGGTCTGGTGGATGCGGGCGTCGGGCAGGGTGGCAATGTTGTCGGCCAGGCCCAGGTGCAGCTCGCCAACCAATCGGCCGGCCAGGGATTGCACCTGATCGCGGAAGTCTCCCAGCGCAGCGAACAGGTTCTGCGCGTAGTCCAGCACCCGCTCGCCTTTCTCGGTCAGGCGAAAGCCGCTCTTGCCGCGCTCGCACAGGCGATAACCCAGGCGTGTCTCCAGGCTGGCGATGTGCGTGCTGATGGTCGACTGGCCCATGCCCAGTTCGCCCTGGGCGGCGGAGAAGCCGCCGCAGCGCACCACGCAGGCGAAGATGCGCAGCAGGCGTAGGTCGAGGTCGGAGACATTGTGCAGCATGGCTGGATCGGCTTCCGTCGATGCAAGGAGTGAGTTGTGTCGAAGGCTATCAATGTATCGGCGCGCTCGCCATGCGCGCCTGTCGTGGCGCTCGACGTGCGTGCTAGAGTGCCGGGCCCTGTCCCCCCGGAGGTGATGATGTCCGTTCGCATGCCGGGCGCCGCGCTGGCGCTGCTGTTCTGCGTTCCCCTCGGTCTTGCTGGTGCAGCCATTGCCGCGCCGATGCACAGCCAGTTCCTGCCGCCGGATGATGCCGGATTGCGCCAGGGCGAGCCGGAGCAGCAGCAACTGCTGCAGGTCACCGAATACAGCGTGGTGCTGGGCAACCAGCGCCAGTCGAACCAGCAGCCCATCCCGATCACCACGCCGTCGCTGCTGCGCCTCAAGGGCAAGCCGCTGAACAAGGGCGCGCAGATCAGCCAGGTGGTGATCAGCTTCGATGCCGAGGGCAAGAGTCTGAAGAAGCCGGCCTACGACGAGAAGACCCGCGTGCTCAGCCTGTATTACCCGCAGGCGGCTTATCCACAACTGCTCGATCTGCTGCGCAACGGCACTGTCTATGTACAGTTCCTGACCTACGGCAATGGCCATATCTGGGCCGACCTGCACACCGGCGCGGTGCGTGCGCGTTGAGCCGCGCACGGCGCAGGGTTAAACTGCCCGACCCGTGGTGCCCGGCCTGAACCGATGCGGGCCGCGATTCCCGAGACAGCCGTAGAGAGAAGCGAGCGATGCGTAAAGACAAGAAGCAGGTGATTGGCGAAGAGATCAACGACGACGCCATCAAGCTGTTCCTCGACGTGGAACCGGCCGACGACACCCCGGCGTCCCTGCACAAGCTGGTCAAGGCCTACCGTGGCCTGCGCATCGACGACTTCGAGCGCTTCGTTGGTTTCTTCGTCGAAGCCGGTTACGACCTGTCCGCCAAGGATGCCCAGGGCAAGGACTTCGTCGCCCTGATCCAGGACCAGCGCCAGGCCGAGCCCTACATCGAAGTGATCAAGGCCGCCCGCGGCTGATCGCATCGGTGTGCTGAAAAGCCCGCCTTGTGCGGGCTTTTTCGTTTGGGCGATTCGCGAGCGAGCTCGCTCCTACGAAAGTCTCTTGCTCCAAGGTCTGGGCGAGCCTGCTTTCAGTAGGAGCGAGCTTGCTCGCGAACATAGCCCGCAGAGAGGCTTTTGAGGCAGCTCAGGGCACTGCTCCAAAATCCCCGCCTAGACTTCCCCTCAGAACGATAACGACAAGGCGAGGACGAAGCCGTGCAAGTACAGCCCTATCTGTTTTTCCATGGTCGAGCCGATGAGGCCATTGCCTTCTACCAACACGCCGTGGGCGCCCAACTGGGCGCGCTGATGCGCTTCGAGGAGGCGCCGGGACCTTCGCCGGTGCCCGATGGCTGGCTGGACAAGGTGATGCACGCCAGCCTGCAGATTGGCGAGACGGAGGTGTTCCTGTCCGATGGTCGCGGTGAGCACAACGCCGCTTTCAACGGCTTCTCCCTGCACCTGACACTGCGCAGCGTGGTGGCGGCGGAGCAGGCGTTCGCCGCCCTGGCCGAGGAAGGGCGGGTGGAAATGCCCCTGGAGAAGACCTTCTGGGCGCAGCGTTTCGGCATGCTCACCGATCGCTTCGGTGTGGGGTGGATGGTCAGCTGCCACTGAGCCTTTCGCTGAAACTGAAGCAGAAACGAAAAAGCCCGCCGGAAGGCGGGCTTTTTCATGAGCGCAAAACTCAGGACGCGGCGACGATCTGCAGACGGTCGGCGGTCATCTGGTTGACTTCACGGTATACCGCGGCGTCGGTTTCCAGTTGCTTCTCGCGGGCCGGGAAGATCTCCTTGAGCTTCGCGGTCCACTCGGCCGACTTGTAGCGTTCGGGGAAGCAGCGCTCCAGCAGGCCCAGCATGATCGACACGGTGACCGAAGCGCCCGGCGAGGCGCCCAGCAGGGCGGCGATGCTGCCGTCCTGAGCCGCCACCAGTTCGGTGCCGAACTGCAGGATGCCGCCTTTCTTCGGATCCTTCTTGATGATCTGCACGCGCTGGCCTGCGGTTTCGAGGCGCCAGTCGGCCGGATTCAGTTCCGGGTAGAACTTGCGCAGGGCTTCGATACGCTGGTCCATGGACTGCATGACTTCCTTCACCAGGTAGCGGGTGAGGTCCATGTTGTCGCGGGCCACGGCGAGCATCGGCAGCAGGTTGCTGGTGCGCACCGAGAGCGGCAGGTCGAGGAACGAACCGTGGCGCAGGAACTTGGTGGAGAAGCCGGCGTAGGGGCCGAACAGCAGGGAGGTCTTGCCCTCGACCACGCGGGTGTCCAGGTGCGGCACGGACATCGGCGGGGCGCCCACTTCGGCCTGGCTGTAGACCTTGGCCTGGTGGTGCCTGACCACTTCCGGATTGTCGCAACGCAGCCACTGGCCGCTCACCGGGAAGCCGCCGAAGCCCTTGCTTTCCGGGATACCGGACATCTGCAGCAGCGGCAGCGCGCCGCCGCCGGCGCCGAGGAAGACGAACTTCGCCTTGACCTTGCGCGAGTCGCCGGTCTGGGTGTTCTTGATGTCCACCAGCCAGCCATCGCCGGAGCGCTCGAGGCCGACGACCTTCTGGAAGTAGCGGACTTCGCTGCCTTCGCGGCTGGAGAGATAGCCCAGCAGCTGGTTGGTCAGGGCGCCGAAGTTGACGTCGGTGCCGCTTTCCACGCGGGTCATCGCGACCTGTTCGTCAGCCGGGCGGCCAGGAATGGTCAGCGGGGCCCAGTCGGCGATCTTTGCGCGGTCCTCGGTGTATTCCATCGAGGTGAAGGCATGGTGCTGGCTGAGCAGCTCATGGCGCTTCTTCAGGAACGGAATGTCCTTGCCACGCACGAAGCTCATGTGCGGAACGGGGTTGATGAAGTTGCGCGGTGCGCCGAAGGCGTCCTTCCCGGTCAGGTAGGCCCAGAACTGCTTGGACACCTCGAACTGGGCGTTGATGTTCACCGCCTTCTTGATGTCGATCGAGCCGTCGGCGGCCTGCGGGGTGTAGTTCAGCTCGCAGAGGCCGGCGTGACCGGTGCCGGCGTTGTTCCACGGGTTGGAACTCTCGATGGCTCCGGATTCCTGCAGTTCGACGATCTCGAGCTTCACGCCCGGATCGACTTCCTTGAGCAGGACAGCCAGGGTTGCGCTCATGATGCCGGCGCCGACCAGCAGCACGTCCATCGATTCGATTTCGTTCTGCGCCATTAACGCGTCTCCAAAACTATCAGCAGCCAGTTGTGACAGAGGTTTCGCGCCCACTGCGCAAAACCATTGTCCGAATTCTTCTCAGGTCAAAGGACCTTTCGCGAATGTCTCGGGCCGGGATCGGAGGAGGGGAATGCGCACCTTCTCGGCAATCCACGGACGGACAAGTCATCCGCAAGTGCATCGGGGAGCGGCGCTTATGCGCGGCTTCCGGTGCCGAAAAAGCGATTCAGTGCTGCGGGGTCAGACGTCAATGGTGCTACCAACGCAAAACTCTTCATTGCTCGCCACACTCTCGTGAAGTAGTGAAAAACCTTCGATCACGCTCTTTTGGAGGCGTGAAGCTCAAAGGGGATCGTCGTCGCGGGCCGGTCCGGTCTCCGTGCGGAGGGGGCGGCTGCATCCTTGCCAAGTTCTGCGCAACGAACGTACAAAGCGCGACGGCCAGTGACCGAGGCGAGTGGCGACTCTCTTTGAGGGGTGGCAGAGGCGAGACACGGTGTGTCGGCATCGTGCGGGGCCCGACCAGGAGGCGTCCTTATAATCGGGGGGCGATTATAACGGCGAAACACAAAAAAAAGCTCTGCACCTTAGACTTTTTTCCTAGTGTGTACCCCTTGATTCTCCATTTGTGCCCCCTCCCGGTGCGTCTTGCCTCCAGGTGGGTCAAGGCGGCCTATCGACGCGTGGCCAGGGAACCCTGAGAACGGGTTCCGCGTCCAATGGCCAAGCGCTATCTGACTGCGCTGCCCGCCGGTATACTGCCGGCCATCGCTTACCCCATGGAGAGATGAGCATGCTGCCTCGCCTGTTGCTCGGCTTTATCGCTGCCGCCAGCCTGACCTTGACCGGCTGCGCCCTCAGCCCGCAACAACTCAACCCGACGCCCGAATTCAAGGGGCCGGTCGCCGCCGTTGGCCAGGGCCAGCCGGTGGTAGTTAAAGTCGTCGACGGTCGCCCGAGCACCGCGCTGGGTACCCGTGGCGGCCTGTATTCGGAAACCAGCCAGCTGACCGTGCGCAGCGAAGACGTGATCCCCAAGCTGCAACTGCAGGCTGAGACCGCCGTGCGCCTGCTGGGCTTCACCCCGTCGGCCAACGCCTACAACGCGCCGCAACTGACCCTGACCCTGGCCGAGCTGAAGTACCAGTCGCCCAAGGAAGGCATGTACGTCACCGAGGCCGACATCGGCGCCACCTTCCGCGCCGACGTGCAGAGCGGTAGCCGCCGTTACAGCGGCCGCTACGGCGCTTCGACCAACCAGCGTTTCGGCATGGCGCCCAACCAGGCGACCAACACCAAGCTGGTGAGCGAAGTGCTCAGCGATGCGCTGACCCGTGTGTTCAAGGACCCGACCATCGGCCAGACGCTGAACCAGCGCTGATCGATCCGTTCGGACATGAAAAAGCCCGGCCAATGCCGGGCTTTTTCATGTCCGCCTCAAGCGCAGTAATCAGGCGGCCTGGTGGTACGGGTCGACCTCGACCAGGCGCATGCGCTCGTCGGCTTCCGGCAGGTCCAGGTGCTCGTGGCCGCAGGCCTGGGTGTAGACCAGCCAGTGGTCGTCCTGGACGTTGAACGAGAGTTCGACGACCACGGCTTCGATTTCTTCCAGGTGTTCGATCAGGTAGGCATTTTCGTGGGGGACGATGTCGAGCATGGCGAATCTCCTTGGCGAAAGACCGGGTTTGCAGAATTCGTAAAGCCAGCAACGTGCCAGGGCGCGGGAGAGGTCTTAGACCATTTCTCGATAACTTTTACGCTCGTCGTAAATAAGCGTTACGCGCTGGCTGCGAAGCGGGGCCAGCGGATAAAATGCGCGTCGATTGTTTCTCATCCATGACGGGCCATGCCCGTTCGTCCAGACTGACCCCCGCTTTGCTTCGAAGTCGTTGGCGTGCAGTTCTGAAGCGGAGGTTGTGATGTCGCTGCAGGCGCTCTGGAGTCTTTTCCAGGCCCATCCCGGTCGTATCGTGAACGACCTGGCCCTGTTCTTCGCCCTGGCCGGAGGCTGGCTGCTGCTGGCGACCCGCCGCCGCGAGCGTCTCGCCCTGGCGCGCCTGGCTGCCGAGAGCGAAATCGCGCCGGTGCCGCTGGACAGCGTCGAGCCGACAGCGCGGATGAACCGCTTCTTCTACCGTTTCGGTTTCGCCTGCATGGCCCTGGCCATGGCGGTGAGCTGGTACAGCACGCAGCTCGGCCAGTAACCGACGAGAAGAAAAAAGGCGCCCGAGGGCGCCTTTTTTCATGCCTGCTACTTGAGCCGGTACTGGTTCAGTACCGGGTTGGCGTACTGCAGGATCAGGTGGCCGCGCTGCTCCGCGGGGCATTCGCCCAGGCGACGCTCCCATTCGGTGCGCGCACGCTGCAGTTCCTCGGCCTTGAACAGGGTCTCGGCGCGCGGCACGTTCAGTGCGGCGTCGCGCAGCTCGGAGGCCTCGTAGGCGAGGTAGTGCACCGGGAACAACCGGTAGTTGCCGAGGATCTGCCGGTCCAGCTCGGCGGCGAGCTGCTTGGCGTCGGCAAAGTCGCCGGTGATCTCTTCGCCGAAGTTGATGTGCACCCGGCCCTTGTAGCCGGTAATGCCCTGCACGATGCTGCGGTCGTCCTCGCCCGGCGCCTTCCTGTACTCGCCGGTGGTCGCGCGGGTGAACAGTTCGCGGGCCTTGGCGGCATCGCAGGGGTCGTATTCGTAGCTGATCGACACCGGGATCAGGTGCAGCTGGCGGATCACCTCGGCGAACGGCTCGTCCTTGCGGCTCATGTGGAACATCTTGAGGATCGCCGAATCGGTACGGTCGTCACCGTCCTTGGCGCGGCCCTCGGCCTGGGCAATCCAGATCGACTGGACGTCCTGGCAGATCGAGTGATTGATGTAGGCCGAGAGGTTCTGGTACGCCGCCAGCTTCTCGCGGCGACCGCTGATGGAGCGGTGCACGATGAAGCTCTTGTTCAGGCGCATCAGGTCGCTGACGAAAGGTTTCTGCAGCAGGTTGTCGCCGATGGCGATGCGCGGCGTCGGCAATTTCGCGTGGAAGATCGCGTAGTTGCAGAAGGCCGGGTCCATCACGATATCGCGGTGGTTGGCGATGAACAGGTAGGCGCGGCCGGACTTCAGGCGTTCGACGCCCGAATAGGTAACGCCGTCGGTGGCGTGCTCAATGGTCCGGTCGACGTAGGGCTCGAACTTGTCCTGCAGCGCGACGACACTGCGGATGCCGGTGACTTCGCGGGCCAGCCGATGGGCTATAAGAGGTCTGAGCAGCCAGCCGAACGGACCGGACAGACGCGGGAAACGGTAACGCGCCAGCGCGCCGAGGAAGGCGTCATCGCTCAGCAGGCGCTGCAGGACAGCCGGGACTTCGGCGTCGTTGTACGGTCGGATGGCTTCGAACTCGCCCATCATGCTCTCTATGAATTCTGGGGGTGTCACGGGTCGGAACCGCGAAGTAGACGGTCCGCAAGGGTATGCCGCCGACTCACCGGCCAGGCGGGCACCCAAAAAGACCGCGCGATTATAAACGGAAGTCACGGGGGAACCAGCGATGCTCGAAAGTCAGACCTATTCCTGCCCTTATTGTGGCGAGCCGGCCGAGGCCGTGCTCGACCTCTCCGGGGGCGACCAGAGCTACTATGAAGATTGCCCGGTGTGTTGCCGGCCGATCCTGTTCCAGCTCCATACCGATGGGGTGGAATGGTCCCTGGAAGTCCAGCGCGAGGACGATTGATGCAGCGAATCTACGCACCTGCCGACCTGATCGAAGCCGAACTGTTGAGCGGCATGCTGGCCAATGAAGGCATTTCGTCGCACCTGGGCGGACGCCACCTGGTTGGCGGCATCGGCGAGCTGCCGGGCATGGGACTGCTGCACCTGTGGGTGGAGGATGAGGTGGCTGAGCGGGCGCGTGAGCTGATCGCCGCGTACAATGTCGCGCAACCCCTGCCGGGGCCCGCCGACGATCACGAAGGTGGCCCGGGCGTCCTGCTTTGCTGAATCCCTTCAACGAGTCCCGATGACCAGCCGCTACGCCCTGTTCCGCTGGAACCGCGAGCTTGCCGACAGCGCCGGCTTCCCCGCCGACCTGCAGCCGCAATGGAGCGTCGCGCCCGGCGCGCGCGTGCTGATGCTGCGCGAGGAGAACGGCGTGCGTAGTGCCGACCTCGCACGCTGGGGCCTGACGCCGGCCTGGCTGAAGGACCTGTCGCGCACTCCCGCCCATGCCCGTACGGAAACCATCGCCGAGCAGCCGATGTTCCGCGATGCGTTTGCCCAGCGCCGCTGCCTGCTGCCGGCCAACGGATTCTACGAATGGCGTGGCGTGCGCAAGCGGCCGCACTGGGTTTCCGGCGGCGGGCTGATCTGCTTTGCGGGGGTGTGGGAGGCTTATCCGGTGGAAGGCCACACCTATTACAGTGTGGCGATGCTGACGCAGGAAGCGGGCGGCATGCGTCGTCCGCTGATTCTCGATGTTGCCGAGCAGGCGCAGTGGCTGTCGAACCAGACGCCGACGGCGCGATTGCTGGAGCTGCTGCAATTGCCCCAGGCGCGGCTGCGCGAGCAGGCGCTGGCGAACTTCATCAATGATCCGACCTGCAACGGGCCGGAGTGCCTGACGCCGGCGTGACGCTGATCTGTCCCTGCTCCTGCAGGATCAAGAGCCCCTCTCCCTAACCCTCTCCCGCAAGCGGGAGAGGGGACCGTTCGGTGCAGGATGTAACCTAGGTATCACCCGGCACGGGCAGCTCCCTCTCCCTTCAGGGAGAGGGCAGGGGAGAGGGAGCCTCCTGCTGCGGGGGTGGTTCGCGAGCAAGCTCGCTCCTACAGGAGCAGGAAGCATCCTGCCGATGTCGCTTACACCTTGAACTGATTCACCAGCCTGCGTTGCTGCTCGGCCAGCTTGGTCAGCTCGGCGCTGGCCTGGGAGGCTTCGTCGGCGCCGCCGGCCACCTGGTTGGCGACCATGCCAATGTTGCTGACGTTGCGGTTGATGTCCTCGGCTACCGCGCTCTGCTCCTCGGCGGCGCTGGCGATCTGGGTGTTCATGTCATTGATCACCGACACCGCCTGGGTAATCGACTCCAGCGCCTGGGCCGCTTCGCCAGCATGGCGCACGCTGTCTTCGGTCTTGTCCTGGCTCTGCTGCATCACCTGCACCACTTCGCGGGTGCCGTTCTGCAGTTGCTGGATCATCGACTGGATTTCCTCGGTGGCCTGCTGGGTCTTCTGCGCCAGGTTGCGCACTTCGTCGGCGACCACCGCGAAGCCACGGCCTTGTTCGCCAGCACGGGCGGCCTCGATGGCGGCGTTGAGCGCCAGCAGGTTGGTCTGCTCGGCGATGCCACGGATGGCTACCAGGATCGCATTGATGTTCTCGCTGTCGCGGGCCAGCGACTGCACCACGCCCACCGCGCGGCCGATCTCGCTGGCCAGCGCCTGGATCGCCGTGGAGCTGCTCTCGACGATGCGCTTGCCGTGGTGCGCGGCCTGGTCGGCGTGGTTGGCCGCTTCCGCAGCGTGGGTGGCGTTGCGCGCCACGTCCTGGGCGGTGGCGGTCATCTCGTGGACGGCGGTAGCCACCAGTTCGATCTCCGCCAGTTGCTTCTGCACGCCCTGGTTGGTGCGGATGGCGATGTCGGCAGTGTGCTCGGAAGAGTCGCTGACGTGCTGCACCGAGGTCACCACCTGGCCAATCATGCCCTGCAGTTTGACCAGGAAGGTGTTGAAGCCCTTGGCGATGGAGCCCAGTTCGTCGGCGCGGTCGCTGGTCAGGCGGCGGGTCAGGTCGCCTTCGCCCTGGGCGATGTCGTCGAGCATGCCGACCAGTTGGCGCAGCGGGCGGGCAATGCCATGGCCGACCAGCCAGATCACGGCGAGACCAATGGCGGCGATCAGCAGGCCGACCAGGGTCATGCCCAGGGTGTCGCTGTCGCGCTGGGATTTCAGGTCGCTCTGCAACTTATTCAGGTCACCCAGCACGGCTTCCTGCGGCAGTTGCAGCATCAGGGTCCAGCGTGCGCCGGAGTCGGCGATGGTGAAGGGCAGGAACAGCTCGATATGGCCATGTTCCTTGTCCATCGAGGTCAGCGGCTGGTCGAGGGTGAGCTTGGCCAGGTTGGCCACTTCGTTGGTGTCCAGCACGCTGCTGGCGGATTCGCCGAGCTTGGCCGGGTCCTTGGTGTAGGCGACCAGGCGGCCGTTGGTGGAGATCAGCGCCATCTCGCCGGCACCGTCGTAGAGCTGGCTGTCGGCGGTCTTGAGCAGATCCTGGATGAAGTCCAGCGACAGGTCCACGCCGACAGTGCCCTTGAACTGGCCCTTGACCATGATCGGCGCGTTGAACGAGGACATCAGCACCATCTTGCCGCCCATTTCATAGGGCGCCGGGTCGATGATGCAGGGCTGGTGCTTCTCTTTCGGGCACAGGTAGTACTCGCCTTCGCGCACGCCGGTGGGCTGCATCTTCTGGCTTTCCAGGGTGTCGCCCATGGCTTCCACGGTCAGGCCGCCGTCCTTGCGGTACCACCAGGGCATGAAGCGGCCGCTGGCGTCGTAGCCGGGCAGGCCGGAGTACTGGCTGTCGTTGCCAGCGAAGGCGTTGGGTTCCCAGCCGGCGAAGGCGTCGAGCAGCTTGGGGTTCTGCGCCACGGTCTGGCGCAGCAGGTTGGACATACCGGCACGGCCGATGCCCAGCAGCGGCTGGCCATTGGCGTCGGTCTCGTCGAGCAGGGCGTTGGTGTTGGCGAGGTCGCGGGCGACGGTCAGGGGGTATTCCAGTTCGCGCTGGATCTGCGCGACCTGGCCGCGAGCAATGGCCACCAGGCGTTCGTTGATCACCTGTTCGAGCAGCGCCTGAGTGCGCTCCTGCACCAGCGCCTGGGTCCGCGAACCGGCGAACAGGGCGTACAGCACCAGCGCGGCGACCACCGCCAGAACGCTGGCACCGGCCAGCGCAACCACGGAAAACTGGATCGACTTGAATTTCATACGGGTACCCGGAATGCGCCAGTGGCTTGCTTGTCTATCTGTATCGGCAGGACCGGGGAAATTCCTTAGGTGGCCGTTGTAATGGCTTGTAACGCGGCTGTTGCCGCCTGTCGCAGGATTGTCGGCGCTGACCGGGAGGTCTAGCATGTGATGTCAAATTGAAATTATCCGGTCGCGCCGAGTGCCCCGCTACCTGCATTGGCAGAATGCAAAGGGCGTCCGCCGCGGCTGTCGCACGGGTGCGGATCACCGGTTTGCCGCCCCGCCCCGCGAATGCCACGACAGGTCGCCCATGGCGCCTTCCGATAAGCCGGTCCGGTTTCCTAAGTCCCTGCTGTGCTGGCTGTTTCCTGCCAGTTGCCGGGCATCGGGGGTGGGCCTACCATGCGCGCTGTCCGTGGGAGATTGCATTGTTTCGGGAGAGCAACATGCCCAGAGTTTTCCGTATCGCCGGCCTCGCCGCCGCGCTGATGCTGACCGCTTGCCAGCAGGTGAATACCACCAGCGGCGGCGTCGTTGGCGTGGAGCGCAAACAGACCATGTTCAGCATGCTGTCGAGTGCGCAGGTTGACCAGATGTATGCGCAGTCCTACCAGCAGACCCTCAGCCAGGCCTCCCAGGCCGGCAAGCTGGACGCCAGCAGCAATGACGCCAAGCGCGTGAAGGCCATCGCCGACCGCCTGATTCCGCAGACCGGCGCTTTCCGCCAGGATGCGCCGTCGTGGAAGTGGGAAGTCAACGTGATCCAGAGCGACGAGCTCAACGCCAACTGTGGTCCGGGCGGCAAGATCATCGTCTACACCGGGCTGATCGATAAGCTGAAGCTAACCGACGACGAACTCGCCGCGGTGATGGGCCACGAGATCGCCCACGCACTGCGCGAGCATGGCCGCGAAGCCATGTCCCGCGCCTATGCCGAACAGGTCGGCCTGGGCCTGGGCGGCCAGTTGCTGGGCCTGGGACAGACCAGCGTCGACCTCGCGCACCAGGTGGTCGAGTACAGTATGACGTTGCCCAACAGCCGGCAGAACGAGAACGAAGCCGACCTCATCGGCCTGGAATTGGCGGCGCGAGCCGGCTATAACCCCAACGCCGCAATCACCTTGTGGCAGAAGATGGGCCAGGCCGGCGGCGACGCTCCGCCGGAAATCCTCAGCACTCACCCGGCGGACAGCACACGGATGGCCAACCTGCAGGCCGCCATCCCGAAGGTCATGCCGCTCTATGAGCAGGCCAAAACCCGCTGAGCATTGGTTTTGCAGCAGTGGTTCGTGATTCTCTCGAACGGCCAGGAGCGGCGTAAGGTTGCGCCGCTTTACCCAGTGAACAGGGAGCACCCGTGAAAATCGCTGTACTCGGAGCCACAGGGCTCCTGGGCCACCATGCCGCCCGCGCGATCAAGGCGGCCGGCCACCAGTTGGTGCTGATCCATCGACCCTCGTCGCAGATCCAGCGCCTGGCTTACCTGGAGCCTGAGTGCCGGGTAGCCGAACTCTTCGATCACCAGGGCATGGCCCGTGCGCTCAGCGGGCTGGACGCGGTGATCTTCAGTGCCGGTTATTACCCGGTGCGCCCGCGTCGCTGGCAGGAGGAAGTCGCCAGCGCACTGGACCTGACCAATCATTTCTACGCCGCCTGCCTACAGGCGAAAGTGCCGCGCATTCTCTATGTCGGCTCGGCATTCGCCATGCCCAGCCACCCACAGGGGCTGCCGGGGCATGAAGGGCTGTTCTATGAAGGCCTGCCCACCGGCAAGAGCGCCTACGTGATGTGCAAGTGGGCGCTGGATGAGCAGGCTCGCGAGCAGGCCCGCGGCGGGCTGCCGGTAGTGATCGGGATTCCCGGCATGGTGCTGGGCGAGCTGGATATCGGCCCCACCACCGGGCGCCTCATCACCGCCATCGGTCGCGATGAGATGCTGCATTACGTGCCGGGCCGGCGGAACGTCATCGATGCATCCGAAGCCGGGCGCGGTCTGCTCACGGCGCTCGAGCGTGGCCGGGTAGGGGAGCGTTACCTGCTTACCGGGCACAACATCGAAATGGGCGAGCTGACCACCACCATCGCCAAGCTGCTGGGCAAGCCGGCGCCGACGCCGATGCCGCTGCACCGTGCTCGCGCACTGGCAACACTGGGCCGCTGGCGCTACCGCCTGACCGGCAAGATGCCGCTGCTGGACGACACCGCCATCGAAGTCATGGCCGGCGGGCAGTTCCTCGACGGTCGCAAGGCGCGCGAGGAGCTGGGCTTCGAGTCCCATGTGCCGTTGGAAGACACGCTGGAGCGGGCGATTTCCTGGTTCCACGCCAACGATTACCTCTGAGCCAAGGCTAGGGGCCCTGTAGGAGCGAGCTTGCTCGCGAACTGCACAACCCCGAGCGGTCCTGTTCGCGAGCAAGCTCGCTCCTACAAGAGCAGCATTGGTAACGAGGAACAAAAAAGCCCGGCAGATGCCGGGCTTTTCCTTGTCAGGGCAGTGCCTTCTCGGCAAAGGGCCGATTGGGCAGCCCCATCTGTGCGCGGAAGCTCTCCATGTCGAACAGCGTGCACAGTTCCTGTACCTGGCTCTGGCTGTTGAACACCCAGAAGCCCATGGCCGAAATGCTGACGATGCGGTCGCTGGCCGGGTAGCCCAGCACCGGGCGTACGATACAGCCCATCAGCGTGCTCCAGGTGAAGACCTTGTTGCCCTCACGGATACATTCCTCCACGGCCACCTCCAGGTCCTCCATGCCACTGCGGATCTCCTCCACCAGCGCCCGGTAGCCGGTACTGTCCAGCGGCTGGGCGGTGAAGGCGCTCTTGTAGATGAAGTCCGGGCTGTGCAATTGCTCCACCAGCGCCAGGTGTCCCTTGTTCCAGGCGAGGTCGACGTGGTGGCGGGCGATCTTCTTCAGGTCTTTTTCCGGCATGGCGACATCCTTTGTCGTGGGAGGCGGAAACGCCACTGTGTATCGCGGGCGATACACAGGCATTGGCCGGCGCGCCAGCCTCCCGACGAAAAGCGGCCGGTCAGAACACCCCGGAGAGCTTCAGTGCGTGGTACACCGCAGCCAGGCCGAGGATGGCGAAGGCGGCAGCGGCCAGGCGACGGATCAGGTTCAGCGGCAGGCGCTCGGCGGCGAAGTTGCCGGCCAGCACTACCGGTACGTTGGCGATCAGCATGCCCAGCGTGGTGCCGATGACCACCAGCCAGAAGTGCGGGTACTGCGCGGCCAGCATCACGGTGGCAACCTGGGTCTTGTCGCCCATCTCGGCGAGGAAGAAGGCGATCAGGGTGGTCAGGAAGGGGCCGAACTTCTTCAGCGAGCCTTCTTCGTCGTCATCCAGCTTGTCCGGAATCAGGGTCCAGCCAGCGACCGCCAGGAAGCACACGGCCAGTACCCAGCTCAGCGTGCTTTCCGAGAAGAACGAGGCGACCCAGCTGCCAACGGCGCCGGCGGCGAAGTGGTTGGCCAGGGTGGCGGCAATGATCCCGGCAATGATCGGCCAGGGCTTGCGGAAGCGCGCGGCGAGGACGAGCGCGAGCAGTTGCGTCTTGTCGCCGATTTCCGCGAGGGCAACGATCAGGGTTGGGACGAAGAGGGATTCCATCAGACTTCCTAAGGGGCGGGTCGACTAATCACCATGACACGCGCCACCTGCCCGCCCCGGGTCAGGTTGCTCGTGTCATAGGTCTTGTCAAACCCCGGCCTGAACGCTGCAGGCCTGGATCGTACGCGCCATGGTCTGCGGACCAAGTGTGTTGACGCGTACCGGGCGAGCCGGTTGCTCGCGGGAGACTACTCCCCTAGGACGGGGCGCATTCTGCCCAAGTCCTTGGGCTTGGGCAAGCCTGCGCGTCGGATCAATCGCGGGTGGGGCGAATGTCCATGTCCTCGTAGCGGATGAAGCGGGTGCCGTTCTTGAAGCGGTAGCCCAGCCAGATCGCGAGGAACAGCGGAATGGTGATGTAGGTGGCGACCAGGCCGGCCCAGTCCACGTGTTCGCCGACGAAGGCCTGGTAGTTCTGCCCCAGGGTGATGATCAGGCAGAGCACGAAGGCGAACAGCGGGCCGAACGGGAACCACTTGGCGCGGTAGGGCAGGTCATTGAGGTTGCCGCCCTGCAGGACGAAACCCTTGCGGAAGCGGTAGTGCGATACCGCGATGCCCAGCCAGACGATGAAGCCGCACATGCCCGAGGCGTTGAGCAGCCAGGTGTAGACGGTCTTGTCGCCGATGAAGCTGGTGAGGAAGCACAGCGCGCCGATCAGCGTGGTGGCGTATAGGGCGTAGCGCGGCACGCCGCTCTCGGACACCTGGGTGAACAGGCGCGGTGCCTTGCCCTGGGTGGCCATGGTGTAGAGCATCCGGGTCGAGGCGTACATGCCGGAGTTGCCCGCGGAGAGGATCGCCGAGAGGATCACCGCGTTCATCACGCCAGCCGCGGCGGCAAGACCGGCGCGCTCGAACAGCAGGGTGAAGGGCGAGGTGCTGATGTCGCTGCTGTCGGTCTTGAGCAGGTTGGGATCGGTGTAGGGAATCAGCATGCCGATGACGAAGATCGACAGGATGTAGAACATCAGGATTCGCCAGAACACCTGGCGGATGGCGATGGGAATGGACTTCTGCGGATTCTCCGACTCACCGGCGGCGACACCGATCAGCTCGGTGCCCTGGAACGAGAAGCCGGCGATCATCGCCACCCCGATCATCGCCTGCAGGCCGCCGACGAAGGGCGCGTCACCGGTGGTGAAGTTGCTGAAGCCGGGGCTGTCGATGCCATGCATGATGCCGATGATGCTGGCCAGGCCGATGCCGATGAAGACCACCACGGCGACCACCTTGATCAGCGCGAACCAGAACTCGCTCTCGCCGAAGCCTTTCACCGAGAAGAAGTTGAGCATGAACATGATGCCGAGGAAGCCGGCGCTCCAGTACATGCCCGAGACCTCCGGGAACCAGAACTTCATCACCAACTGTGCCGCCACCAGCTCGGCCGCAATGGTCACCGCCCAGTTGTACCAGTAGTTCCAGCCCATGGCGAAACCGAAGCCATCGTCGATGAAACGGCTGCCATAGGTGCAGAACGAGCCGGAGTCGGGAATGTACGCCGCCAGCTCGCCGAGGCTGGTCATGAGGAAGAACACCATCAGCCCGATGAGCGCGTAGGCCAGCAGCGCACCGCCGGGACCCGCCGTGGCGATGGTGCTGCCGGAGGCGACGAACAGCCCGGTGCCGATGGAGCCGCCGATGGCGATCATGTTCAGGTGGCGCGGTTTCAGAGAGCGCTTCAAGTGATGCGGCTTCTCTTTCGGCCCCATGGCAAAGGTCAGTTCGACGTCATCTTTGATTCTGCGATTCACGGGTGTCCTCGATATTTCAGGGCGAGCGGCGATGCGCCGATCCGGGCGGGCTCGGTGGAGTGTAGTGCGAGCCTGGGATCAGCGCCGGGCGCTGTAGATACGGAAACCGTCGGCCTCAGCCAGGGTGCGGCAGGGGCCCAGGTGCTGTTCGATCAGCGGCGGGTATTTCAGGAAGCTGTTGGCCACCAGGCGTAGTTCGCCGCCGGACGCCAGGTGGCGTGCCGACTGGCGCAGCAGGTTCTCGGTGGCGGCGTAGCTGGTGTGCACGCCCTGATGGAAGGGCGGGTTGCTGACGATGGCGGCGAGGTCCTGCGGTGCGGCGTCGATGCCGTCACCGGCGATCACTTCGCCTTCCAGGTTATTGGCGGCCAGGGTCAGGCGACTGCTCTCGACGGCAAAGGCGTCGACGTCCAGCAGGGTCAGGCGGCTTTGTGGATAACGTCGCTTGAGCGTGGCGCCGAGCACCCCGGCGCCGCAGCCGAAGTCCAGCAGATGGCCGGCTGGCAGTTTGTCCAGATGCTCGAGCAGCAGGGCGCTACCGCGATCCAGACGGCCGTGGCTGAACACGCCGGGCAGGGTGATGACCTGCAGCGGGCCGTCGGCCAGTGGCAGTTCGTAGCGCTGGGCGAGGGCATGCAGGTCGGGGGTAGCCGGTGCGCCATCGATGTGCGTGTGCCACAGCTGGCAGTGGCGGGCGCTGTCCAGCTTGCTGGCGCGGCCGAACTCGCCGAGCTGCTTGCTGGCGCGCTCGACGCCGGCGCGTTTCTCGCCGACCAGGTACAGCTCGCCGTTCGGTACGCAACTGGCCAGTGCGGCCAGCAGGTAGTCGGTCAGTTCGCGGGATTTGGGCAGGAACAGCACGGCCGCGTCGAAGGCGCCTTCGGGCGGCGTGGCGCCGAAGTGGCAGCGGCCGGGATAGCGGCCTTCCAACTGGCGGGCGTCGCCGGCGTGCCAGCTCCAGCCCCGGGCCTGCGGCAGGTCGCCGAGCAGAGCGTCGGCGGGCAGGCCGGCGAGCAGGACGCGGCCCTGGAAGCGCTCGATCTGGCGCAGCAGCACTTCACTGGTGGGGGCGTTGGACATGCGGCCTCCTGACAAAAAAGGGCGCGAGTTTAGCAGGGCTGCCGCGGCGGAGCCTAGGCGAGCCGCACCTCGGCGTTCTTCCAGAAGTCGTCGCCACGCAGCTCCAGCGTTCCTGCCGCGACTTGTTCGCGCAGGCGCCAGGCGGCCAGCAGGTCGCTGACGAAGAGGCCGTCGACGTAAGCCATGGTCGGGCCGATCAGCGATTGCACCGGGCGCCAGGACTCGCTGGCGCTGTCCAGCAGGATGCGGTCGATGTGCGTATAGCCGGCGCCGCTCAGTTGGCCATCCAGCCACAGGCGCAGCTCGGCGTTTTCGGCCAGGGCACGCTGCCAGTCCGCCGCCAGGCCATGGCGTTCGGCGGCGTCCAGCTCGCGGCTGGCGGCCAGGGCGTTGGCCAGCTCCTCGGGTTTGAGCATGGCGATGGCGTGGCGGTCTTCGCTGCGGCACTGGCCACTGCCGGCACCGACGCTGCGCAGGATGACGCTTGCTGGCAGCAGCGCGCAGACGCGGCGCAGTAAGAGTTGTTCGCTGGCGCTGTCGCCGTGCCAGAGCGTGACGGAACCGACGTCGGGGCTGTGCAGCCAGTTCACCTCGGTGGCCATCTCGATGGCGATTTCCCGCTCCCGCAGGACCTCGCCACCCAGCTCATGCCAGAACGCGGCGCGTTGCTGGCAGGGCGGGTTATCCACATCACTCAGTGGGCCGACCGCGAGATCGTCCGGCATTACGCGGATTCTCTTCTCGGTCAACACGCCTGCCTCGACGGCCCGGCGCAGGGCATCGGCGGCGCCGTCACCGCAAACCAGATGCAGGCTCATGGCGCCACCACCCGGCGCGGCTCGCCGGCGAAGAAGCCGGTGGCGTTCTCGCTCAATTGGCCGACGATGCGTTGCCGGGCTTCGCGGCTGCCCCAGGCGCTGTGCGGGGTAAGGATGAAGCGTGGTATATCGCCGGCCAGCAACGGGTTGCCGTCCCTGGGGGGCTCCACACTGAGCACGTCGAACGCCGCGCCGCCCAGGTGGCCGCGGCGCAGGGTGTCGGCCAGGGCTTGTTCGTCGACGAGACCACCGCGCGCCGTGTTGATCAGGAAGGCGTGGGGCTTCATCAGATCCAGTTCGCGCTGGCCGATCAAGTTGCGCGTGGCGTCGGTCAGCGGGCAATGCAGCGTCAGGGCGTCTACCTGCGGCAGCAGTTCGTCCAGCGCCAGGCGATCGGCGCGCGGCGGGCGGCCAGGCAGGGCGCCGAGCAACACGCGCATGCCGAAGGCTTCGGCCAGTTTCGCCACGGCGCCACCCAGTTCGCCGTGCCCGAGCAGGCCGAGGGTCTTGCCTTCCAGTTCGACGATGGGGAAGTCCAGCAGGCAGAACTGCGGTGCCTGCTGCCAGCGGCCCTCGCGAATTGCCGCCTGGTAGTCCGGCAGGCGGGTAGCCAGTGCGAGCAACAGCATCAGGGTGTGCTGGGCCACTGACGGTGTGCCGTAGCCCTGGCAGTTGCTCACGGTCACGCCGTGCCGGCGCGCGGCGTCGAGGTCGACGTTGTTGGTGCCGGTGGCGGCCACCAGGATCAGCCTGAGTTCCGGGCACTGCTCGAATACGTCGGCGCCGATGCGCACCTTGTTGCTGATCGCCACCTGCGCGCCCTGCAGCCGCTCGGCCACCTGCTGCGTATCGCTGCGCCCGTGCAGGACCAGTTCGCCGAACGGCGCGCGCAGCGGCGCGAGGTCGAGATCACCGAGGTCGAGGGAGGCATGGTCGAGGAAGACAGCGCGAGCAGGATTCATGAGCGATGACACCTTGATCGAAAGGGCGGGATGAAGGGGATTCTCGGCAGAACCGCCTCCGGGGACAACCCGGGCGGCCCCCGGGTGTGCGCCCTGCTCCCTGTGCACAGATGGTAGATGTTCGAGTGAAAAGTCTGACAGATGTTTCGGGTTTCCCTCATCTACCGTACGCCGCCGGCTCCGTAGATTGCACTCATCGAAACCTTGAGGTGACTTGCGATGATGGGTTGGATTCTCTCTGGCCTTACAGCCTTCCGTGCCCTCGGTGCGCGCGTAAGGTGGCGGAGTGCGGCGCGGGATGTCAGTCCGCGGGCGCTGCCACGCAGATCAAGCGTCGCGGTTGGCCCCGAGCCTTTGCTGTGCTTCGGTGCACTGATGGCGGCCTGCAGTGGCTCGGTCGCGCCGCAACTGGACCGGGAGTGCCCCGAGGACGCCGCTCGCCTGGCGAAGGAGTTGGACGAGTGCTGGGGCATTGATGATCCCCACACCGCGCGAAGCACCTTGCAGGAAATGTTGCTCGAGGCCCACGGCGAGATGCTCGATGACGATTTCCGGCGCTTGCAGCGCAACGAGTCCGGCGCCTTTGATGGGGAACAGCGGCTGCGCTGGCGGCTAGCGAAGCAGGCGTGGTTGAAGGCCGGCCTGGCAGTGCCGCGTGATCTCTCCATGGCGGCTCACGACTTTGAATGTATCGCCTGGCTGGCGCGATGCTGCCATGGCTGCGGTTATCTCAGCGAAGCCGAGGCCTGGCTGACGCTGGCCTGGGTAGCCGACGCGGCGATCCGCCGTTTCACTGACTGGCAGGGCTACGCCGCGTCCTTCGTCCTTGGGCGGGCCGCCCTATTGCGCGACACGCGGCAGACTTCGCTGGCGATCCGGGCATTCAAGGAGCTGATGGGCGGCAAGCAGGAAGAGGCCGCTGCGGCCGGTCTGTGGCAAGCCTACCCGCTTGCGGGCATTCAAGTAGCCGAGGTGGTCCTGCAGTCGGCGCATCTTGTTGAGCCATTCGAGTTGCCTCCCCGGCGGGCGTTGCTGGCCTTCGGCGCGCTGATCGCGACCAGTGGAGGGGCGCGGTCGGATGCGTTGGCGATCGCTGCCCATGAGCGTGAGCAGAACCGGGTATGGTTGGCCGAGCGCTGGGACGCGGCGGATCAGGGCAAGGTTCTCCAGCGCATGGACTGGCTGATGAACCATGGCAGCCGGGTGAAGCTCGACCCCCTGCTTGGACGAGCCGGCGGCGCGGGCTACGTGCGGCAGAGCGGCGGAGACGGGGGCCGGGGCGCGCGCTTCGAACAGGCGCGCCGGGCGCTGCTCAAGGTCGGCCATGATCCGGAGTTGATCGACGCATGCCGCAGCCTGCTCGCCTACGACCTGGAGCGTGCAGCCTTCGGGGCGCGGCTGGCATTCGGCGCCGGCCTGCTTGCCGAGGACAAACTCTGGAATGCCTTGCGCCACATGGCCCGGCAGGCTCGCTCGGCATTCGGCTCCTGGGAGCAGTACCTGATCTCGGCCGTTCTCGGCCATGCCCTGGCCAATGAGGACTGGGAGGCCGGCAAGCGCCTGATCCGCAGTGGCATGGAGTTGCTCGATGGCATCAACCCCTTTGCCGAACATCTCTCGCCCTGGCAAGCCTGCCCGTTGCCGCGACTGCCGGTCCTGCATGGTGTAGCGCAAGCCGGCGCAGGCTAACCTGCGCGACTTGCCGGCAGCCCGACGATTCGTATAGAACTCGCGCTTTGACAGTTTTGGCCGGGAGGCGCGATGTACTGGGCGGAATTTCTCACGGTGGCGTTCATCCATCTGCTGGCCGTGGCCAGCCCCGGTCCGGATTTCGCCGTGGTGGTGCGCGAGAGCGTGGCTCACGGCCGCCGCGCTGGCACCTGGACGGCCCTGGGCGTGGGCAGCGCGATCTTCCTCCACGTCACCTATTCGCTGCTGGGTATCGGCCTGATCGTGTCGCAGTCCATTGTGCTGTTCAACGCGCTGAAATGGCTGGCGGCGGCGTACCTGCTGTACATCGGTATCAAGGCACTACGTGCGCGACCGGCCGACCCGTCCGCCGCCGAGAATACCGCGGCGCCCGTGGCCCGCACGGCGCGGGGGGCTTATGTGGCCGGCTTTGTCACCAATGGCCTGAATCCCAAGGCGACGCTGTTCTTTCTCTCGCTCTTCACCGTGGTAATCAACCCGCATACGCCATTGCTGGTGCAGGCCGGTTATGGCGTGTATCTGGCCTGCGCGACCGCTGCCTGGTTCTGCCTGGTGGCGCTGCTGTTCAGCCAGCAGCGCGTGCGCGCCGGCTTCGCGCGCATGGGCCACTGGTTCGACCGGCTGATGGGTGTGGTACTGATCGGCCTGGGGATCAAGCTGGCCTTCACCGAGTTGCGCTGAGCGCGGCTTTTCGTAGGAGCGAGCTTGCTCGCGAACCACGTCCACGTGGAAGCGGTTCGCAAGCAAGCTCGCTCCTACAGGAAGGATCAGGCACCGAACGCAAATAAAAAGGGGCGCCCGAGGCGCCCCTTTTTCATGCCTGACGGAGTATCAGACCAGCTCGATCGCCACTGCGGTGGCCTCGCCGCCGCCGATGCACAGCGAGGCGACGCCACGCTTGCCGCCCTTCTTCTGCAGGGCGTTGATCAGGGTGACGATGATGCGCGAGCCAGTGGAGCCCACCGGGTGGCCTTGAGCGCAGGCGCCGCCGTAGACGTTGACCTTGGCGTGGTCCAGGCCGTGTTCGCGCATGGCGAGCATGGTGACCATGGCAAAGGCTTCGTTGATCTCGAACAGATCCACGTCGTCCTTGCTCCAGCCGGCCTTCTTGAACAGGTTGGTCATGGCGCCGATGGGGGCGAGGGTGAATTCGGCCGGGTCCTGGCTCTGGGTGGCGTGGGCGACAATCTTCGCCAGCGGCTTCAGGCCACGGCGTGCGGCTTCTTCAGCGGTCATCAGGACCAGCGCGGAGGCGCCGTCGGAGATGGAGCTGGCGTTGGCGGCGGTGATGGTGCCGTCCTTGCGGAAGGCCGGGCGCAGGCCGGGAATCTTCTCCAGGTTGGCGGTCAGCGGTTGCTCGTCGTCCTTCACCACGGTCTCGCCCTTGCGGGTGGTGACGGTGACCGGGACGATTTCCGACTCCAGCGAACCGTCCTTGATGGCGGCCTGGGCGCGCTGCAGGGACTCGATGGCGTAGGCGTCCATCTCTTCGCGGGTGACGTTGTACTTGTCGGCGGTTTCCTGGGCGAAGGAGCCCATCAGGCGGCCGGTGCGCGCATCTTCCAGGCCATCGAGGAACATGTGGTCCTTGATCTCGCCGTGGCCCATGCGCAGACCGGTGCGGGCCTTCTCGATGACGTAGGGGGCGTTGGACATGCTTTCCATGCCGCCGGCAACCATCACGCTGTTGGTGCCCGCCTTGAGCAGGTCGTGGGCCAGCATTACGGCCTTCATGCCCGAGCCGCAGAGCTTGTTGATGGTGGTGCAGCCGGTGGCGGCGGGCAGGCCGGCGTTCAGCGACGCCTGGCGGGCCGGGCCCTGTTTCAGACCGGCGGGCAGTACGTTGCCCATGATCACTTCCTGCACGTCTTCGGGCTGGATGCCGGCACGGGAAATGGCTTCGCGGATGGCGATGGCGCCCAGGTCGACGGCGGAAACGCCGGACAGGCTGCCCTGGAAGCCGCCCATGGGAGTACGGGCGCCGCTGACGATGACGATCTCGGACATGACTCTAACCTCTTCGCTCTTGTTGTAGGAGTGCGCGTAGGGACGGCTGCGCGTCGGCATAACTGCTTCCGCCTTGTTCTGCTCCAGCTCGCAGGCCCCCGCGGACTCCGGGTAAAGGTACCGGGCGTGAACGACCGGGCGTCAGGATTCTACCGCGTGACCGGATGTGGCCATAGAGTCATCGGCAAATCACTCTTTTGACTGATGAATGGACGCCACGAGCGCTCTAGAGTCGGTCTCATCCTGATGAGATCCAGCCTTGAGAGTGCGTACGCCATGCTGAAAACCCGCGTCATCCCCGCTGCACAGAACGCCTACCAGTACCCGCTGTTGATCAAGAGCCTGCTGCTGTCGGGCAGCCGTTACGAGAAAGGTCGGGAAATCGTCTACCGCGACAGCGTGCGCTACACCTACGCCACCTTCAATGAACGCGTCGCCCGGCTGGCCAACGTGCTGACCGACGCCGGTGTGAAGGCCGGTGACACCGTGGCGGTCATGGACTGGGACAGTCACCGTTACCTGGAATGCATGTTCGCCATTCCGATGATCGGCGCGGTGCTGCACACCATCAACATCCGCCTCTCGCCGGACCAGATCCTCTACACCATGAACCACGCCGACGACCGCTTTGTGCTGGTCAACAGTGAGTTCGCCGCGCTCTACCAGGGCATCGCCGGGCAACTGACCACGGTGGAAAAGACCCTGCTGATTACCGACGGTGCGGACAAGAGCAGCACGCTGCCCAACTGCGTTGGCGAGTACGAGACCCTGCTGGCCGCCGCCAGCCCGCGCTACGCCTTCCCCGACTTCGACGAGAACTCGGTGGCAACCACCTTCTACACCACGGGCACCACCGGTAACCCCAAGGGTGTGTACTTCACCCACCGCCAACTGGTGCTGCATACCCTGGCCATGGCCGCCACCATCGGCAGCCTGGACAGCATCCGCCTGATGGGCACGGATGATGTGTACATGCCGATCACCCCGATGTTCCACGTCCACGCCTGGGGCGTGCCGTACGTGGCGACCATGCTGGGGGTGAAGCAGGTGTATCCGGGCCGTTACGAGCCGGAGCTGCTGTGCAAGCTGATCCGCGAGGAGAAGGTGACCTTCTCCCACTGCGTGCCGACCATCCTGCAGATGATGCTCAACGCCGCCGGTGCCAAGGACCACGACTTCGGCGGGCTGAAGATCATCATCGGCGGCAGCGCCCTCAACCATGCACTGTATGACGCCGCCAAGGCGCGCGGCATCCAGCTCACTGCTGCTTACGGGATGTCCGAGACCTGCCCGCTGATCTCCTGCGGCTACCTCAACCAGGAGCTGTGCGCCGGCAGCGAGGACGAGCGCACCACCTACCGCATCAAGGCCGGCGTGCCGGTGCCGCTGGTGGAAGCGGCGATCATGGACGAGCACGGCGAGTTTCTCCCGGCCGATGGCGAGTCCCAGGGCGAACTGGTGCTGCGCTCCCCCTGGCTCACCCAGGGCTACTTCCGTGAGCCGGAGAAGGGCGAGGACCTCTGGGCTGGCGGCTGGATGCACACCGGCGACGTGGCGACCCTGGACGGCATGGGCTTCATCGATATCCGCGACCGTATCAAGGACGTGATCAAGACCGGCGGCGAGTGGCTGTCGTCCCTGGAACTGGAAGACCTCATCAGCCGTCACCCGGCGGTGCGCGAAGTGGCGGTGGTCGGTGTGCCTGACCCGCAGTGGGGCGAACGCCCATTCGCCCTGTTGGTGCTGCGCGACGGCCAGGCGCTGGATGCCAAGGCTTTGCGCGAGCACCTCAAGCCTTTCGTCGAGCAGGGGAACATCAACAAGTGGGCGATTCCCTCGCAGATCGCCGTTGTTACTGAAGTTCCCAAGACCAGCGTCGGCAAGCTCGACAAGAAGCGTATCCGGGTAGACATCGCCCAATGGCAGGAGGCTGGCAGCGCCTTCCTCTCCACGGTGTGACCGACGACCGGCAAGTCACGGTTGGCGGGCGGCCGTGCCAAGCAAGCGCTTGGCACGGCGCAGCCCAGTGATCACGCCACCTTGGGGCCTACGCAAGCGTCTAGTCAGGGCCTTTGTAAGACAAATCACACTTTCGAGCGATCAAGCGTTATAGGGCGCTGGATATAGTCGCCACTACTCATAACAAAAAACACATGGAGTAGCGTCGATGAAAACCATGCAACATATCTGGCGCCTGGCGCGGCTGCCGCTGGCAGTCAGCCTGGCGTCCTCGCTGGCGGCTCCGGCTTCCGCCGTCAGCTTCAACATCGGGGAAATCGAAGGTTCGTTCGACTCGACGCTGTCCGTGGGGGCCAGCTGGTCGACGCAGAATCCGAACAGCAACCTCATCGGCATCAACAACGGCGGCAAGGGCCTGTCCCAGACCTCCGACGACGGCCACCTGAACTACAAGGCCGGCAAGACCTTCTCGAAGATCTTCAAGGGTATCCACGACCTCGAACTCAAGTACGGCGATACCGGCGTCTTCGTGCGCGGCAAGTACTGGTATGACTTCGAGCAGAAGGACGAGAACACCGAGTTCAAGCCGCTCTCCGACCATAACCGCAAGGAAGCCGCGCAGGCCTCCGGCGGCGAAATCCTCGACGCCTTCATCTATCACAACTACAACATCGCCGATCTGCCGGGCACCGTGCGCCTGGGCAAGCAGGTGGTGAACTGGGGTGAAAGTACCTTCATCCAGAACGGCATCAGCGTGATCAACCCGTTCGACGTCACCGCCTTCCGCCGTCCGGGCTCCGAGATCAAGGAAGCCCTGGTGCCGGTGAACATGTTCTACCTGTCGCAGAACCTCACCGAGAACCTCTCCGCGGAAGGCTTCTATCAGCTGGAGTGGGACCAGACGGTGGTCGACAACTGCGGCACCTTCTTCTCCCAGCCGGACGTGGTGGCTGACGGCTGCACCCAGAACCTCGCGGTGCTGACCAACAACGCGGCCTCGATCCGCACCCTGAACGGCCTGCTCGGCCCGAACCTGGCGGTGACCCCGTCGCCGTGGAACGAAGGCCTGGTGGTACAGCGCGGCCCGGACCGTGACGCCCGCGACAGCGGCCAATACGGCTTCTCCCTGAAGTACTTCGCCGACAGCCTGAACACCGAGTTCGGCGGCTACTACATGAACTACCACAGCCGTCTGCCGATCTTCTCCGGCCGTGGCGCCGATGCCTCCAAGGTGGCGCAGATCAACCAGTTGATCACCAACATCGCGGCGATCAGCCCGTCCCTGGCGGCGCAGGCCGGCGCGGCGGCGATGGCGGGCAACTCCAGCTACTTCATCGAGTACCCCGAAGACATCCGCCTGTACGGCCTGAGCTTCTCCACCACGCTGCCCACCGGCACCGCCTGGCAGGGCGAGATCAGCTACCGTCCGAACGCCCCGGTGCAACTGAACACCACCGACATCCTGTATTCCGGCCTGGACCCGGTGTCCATCGGCGGCAACCACGTCTATGACAACGCCTCCGTGCTGACCGGCACCGCCGGCCAGGACCTGCACGGCTACCGCCGCAAGGAAGTCACCCAGCTGCAGACCACCTTCACCCACTTCTTCGACCAGGTCATGGGCGCCGAGCGTCTGACCCTGGTGGGCGAGGTCGGCTGGACCCACGTCGGCGGCCTGGAAAGCCAGAACAAGGCGCGTTACGGCCGTGACCCGGTCTTCGGTCCCGGCCCGCTGAACGGCTCGCTCAATGGCCTGGCCACCTGCGAAGCCCTGAACGCCTCTACCTTGGGCACCACCAACGCCAACAACGTCAGCCGCAACTGCGAAAGCGAAGGCTTCACCACTGCCGACTCCTGGGGCTACCGCGCTCGCGCCATCTGGGACTACAACGACGTCTTCGCCGGTGTGAACCTCAAGCCCAACGTGGCCTGGCAGCACGACGTGGACGGCTACTCCCCCGGCCCCGGCGGCAACTTCGAGGAAGGCCGCAAGGCGGTCAGCCTGGGTATCGACGCCGACTACCTGAACACCTACACCGCCAGCCTGGCCTACACCAACTACTTCGACGGCAAGTACTCCACCGTCGACGATCGTGACTTCGTCAGCCTGAGCTTCGGTGTGACCTTCTAAGCCGGCCGTTCAACCGGCAAGCGGCCCGCCCTCGCGGCGGGCCATCCGCGCGGCCGGGTGACCCGGCCACGCGAGCAGCAGACAAGACCCGCGAACCGTCTTTCCCGGAGCCTCCGGCAAGGGCGGCCAACGCGGTGGGCAAAGACTCAACGAGGACGACAAACGAATGAGAACAACAAAGATCCTGCTGCACACGAGCGCCCTGGCGCTCAGCCTCATCGCCTCCCAGGTGATGGCGGCTGTCTCTGCCGATGAAGCGGCCAAGCTCGGCTCCACCCTGACTCCGATGGGCGCGGAAAAGGCCGGCAACGCCGATGGCTCCATCCCGGCCTGGACCGGTGGCCTGCCCAAGAACGCCGGCACCGCCGACAGCAAGGGCTTCCTCAGCGATCCATTCGCCAGCGAGAAGCCGTTGTTCACCATCACCGCGCAGAACATGGACCAGTACAAGTCCAAGCTGACCCCCGGCCAGCAGGCGATGTTCAAGCGCTACCCCGACACCTACAAGATGCCGGTCTATACCACGCACCGTACCGCCACCGTGCCGGAGAACGTGCTGGAAGCGACCAAGAAGAACGCCACCAGCACCAAGCTGCTGCAGGGCGGCAACGGCCTGGAGAACTTCCAGGTAGCCAACCCCTTCCCGATTCCGAAGGACGGTCTGGAAGTCATCTGGAACCACATCACCCGCTACCGTGGCGGCCACGTACGTCGTCTGGTGACCCAGGCCACGCCGCAGGTCAACGGTTCCTACTCGCTGGTCTACTTCCAGGACGAATTCGTCTTCCGCACCGACCTGAAGGATTACGACGCCAGTAAGCCGAGCAACGTGCTGTTCTACTTCAAGCAACGCGTCACCGCTCCGGCACGCCTGGCCGGTAACGTGCTGCTGGTGCACGAGACCCTCGACCAGGTGAAGGAACCGCGCCTGGCGTGGCTCTACAACGCCGGTCAGCGCCGCGTGCGCCGTGCCCCGCAGGTGTCCTACGACGGCCCGGGTACCGCCGCCGACGGCCTGCGTACTTCCGACAACCTGGACATGTACAACGGTGCGCCGGACCGCTACGACTGGAAACTGGTGGGCAAGCAGGAACTGTACATCCCGTACAACAACTACAAGATGGATGATCCGAAGCTGAAGTACTCGGACATCATCAAGCCTGGCCACCTGAACCAGGACCTGGCCCGTTACGAGCTGCACCGCGTGTGGCACGTGACCGCCACCCTGAAGCCGGGCGAACGGCACATCTACGCCAAGCGTGACTTCTTCATCGACGAGGACACCTGGCAGGCCGTGGAGATCGACCACTACGACGGTCGTGGCACCCTGTGGCGCGTAGCCGAGGCATTCAACCAGTACTACTACAACTACCAGGTACCGTGGTACACCGCGGAAACCCTGTATGACCTGCTGTCGGGTCGCTACCTGGTGCTGGGTCTGAAGAACGAGGAGAAATCCGCCTACGACTTCAACTACAGCGCTTCTGAAAGCGACTTCACCCCGGCAGCGCTTCGCCAGGAAGGCGTGCGCTGATCCCCCGATCCCCACGGGTGGTTCCGCGGTGAAAAAAGACCGGCCTTCGGGCCGGTTTTTTTATGGGGGATCATCTGTCGGATGAATGGAGGAGGGAATGCAAGACGCCTTCTGGTCATGTTGTGAGCAAAGGTAACAAAATCGACTTCTATTCCCGACCGCGAGCGGCTAGGCTCCGTCCACAGTGTGACCTTCGTCGATAGCTATAAGAGCTAGAGCAAGAGCCAGGCCAATGACCGACTTCTCGACTCTGCCAAGACTGACCGATGTTCCCTCCAGCACGGCCGGCAGCCGTTTCTTCCGGCCGCCGCTGCCGCATGGCCACGTCGCCCGTTCGCGTCTGTGCCAGCGCATGGCAGCAGGGCTGGAGGGACGGCTGATACTGGTGTCTGCACCGGCTGGATTCGGCAAGAGCTCACTGGCCATCGAATTCTGTCAGACGCTGGGAAGCCAATGGCGCAGTCTGTGGCTGGGGCTCAGTGCAAGGGATAGCGACCCCGGGCGATTCCTCGAACGCCTGCTCGAGGGGCTGCGCTTGCACTTTCCTACGCTCGGTGATGAAGCCCTGGCCCTGCTGAAGATGCGCCAGCGCCACCAGCCCTTCGCCTTCGAAGCCTGGCTCGACGACCTGCTCGATGAGCTGGTGGACAATCTGTCCGTCGACCGCCCGCTGCTGCTGGTGCTGGACGACTACCACCTGGCTCAGGGGGCGGTACTCGACCGCTGTCTGCAGTTCCTCCTCAATCACCAGCCCGCCGGCCTGGTCGTGCTGGTCACCAGCCGTCAGCGACCGGACTGGCACCTGGCGCGCCTGCGTCTGTCGCGGCAGTTGCTGGAGTTCACCGAGCAGGACCTGCGCCTGACCGTCGAGGAAACCGCGCAGCTGGTCAGCGCCAACGGCGCGCAACTCGACGACAACGCCCTCGACAACCTGGTCGAGCGCAGCGAAGGCTGGATTGCCGGGCTGCGCCTGTGGCTGCTGGCCCATGGCGACGAACTGGCGGCCAACGTGCCGGACCTGTCCGTGCATGGTGCCGAGGAACTGATCCGCGACTATCTATTGGAAGAAGTAATCGACAAGCAGTCGCCGGAGGTCCAGGTATTCCTGGCCCAGACCGCGCGCTTCGAGCGCTTCTCCGCCGAATTGTGCGATGCGCTGCGCGATGCGTACGACAGCGCTTCGATCCTGCGCCACCTGCAGCAGCACCAGGTGTTCCTGGTGCCGCTGGACGAGCACGGCCAGTGGTTCCGCTACCATCACTTGTTCTCCGATCTGTTGCTGGCGCGTCCGCTGCCTGGTTCCGGGCCTTCGACGGCGGCGTTGCACCTGCGCGCGTGCCGCTGGTTCAGCGCCCAGGGGCTGTTCGATGACGCGGTGGAGCAAGCCCTGCGCGCAGGTCACCCGGAGGTGGCGGCGAGCCTGGTGCAGAGCCTGTCCGAGGAACAACTGCTGGCCGAGCAGAACGTCGCCACGCTGCTGCGCTGGAAGATGGACCTGCCCGACAGCCTGCTGGCCAGTACTCCGCGCCTGATCGTGTTGTACAGCTGGGCGCTGGCGTTGGCCTGCCAGCTGGATGCGGCCGAGGAGTTGGCGGCGCAACTGTCGCGCTTCCTGCCCGCCGCCGATGTCACCACCCAGCGCGACCTGCTCGCGCAATGGCAAGCGCTGGCGGGCGTGATCGCCCGTGGCCGCGGCGAGATCGAAGCGGCCGAGCGGCACTGCGAGGAATCCATGCAGGGCCTTGGTCCGGAGCGCTTCGGCCCGCGCCTGCTGTGCCTGTCGACCCTGAGCAACCTGGCTATCGTGCGGGATGATCTCTGGCGCGCCCGCGAGCTCAATCGCGAAGCCCTGGAACTGGCGCAGCGCTTCGGCAACCCGCTGTTCGAGGCCATGGTGCATTACGACCGTGCCCGCGTTCTGCAGGCGCGCGGCGAGGTGCTGCGTGCCGAGGAAGAAGTGCGCCAGGGCCTGGCGCGGCTCTCTGGTCTGTCCTCCCAGCGCCGCTATGCGGTGCGTGGCCGGTTGATGCTTTACCAGGGCTACCTGCGCAGCCTCGCGCTGCAGCCGGAGGAGGCGCGCAAATACCTCAAGGCCGGCATCGAGGAGGCCCGCGCCTGCCGCGACATCAGCCTGGTGATCGGCTTCTGCGTGCTGGCCAGCCTGGAAGGGCGGCTGGGCAACTTCACCCGCGCCTTCGCCCAGCTCGCCGAAGTCGAGCGGATGATGCATGTGTGGGACGTGCCGCCGGTCTACTACCTGTCGGCTATCACTCTGATCAAATGCGAACTCTGGCTCGGCCAGGGCCAGGTCGAACTGGCCACCGCCTGGCTCGAGCGCCTGCGCGACACTTACACCGGCGACGAACCGGCCACACCGCCGGAGTGTTCGCCGCAGCTGCCGCGCCACGTGGAAATGCTCCAGTCCCAACTGGAGCGCCGCGAGGGCCGCATGGCTGAAGCTGAGGCGCGCCTGCGAACTGTGGCCAGCGGCGCCCTGCAAGGTGGTGCGCAGTTGCAGGCGCGCTTTGCCCAGGGGCAGTTGGTTGCCTTGCTCTTGCAGGGCGGCCGCGAGCGCGAGGCGTCCTTCGAACTGGGCGAGTGCCTGAACGGCCTGGCCGTCGGCCTGCTGGTTCCGTTGCATGACGTGCTGCTGCAGCATCCGGAATGGCTGCGCGAGCAACTGGCCGTGCGGGCTTCCTCGCCGGCCATCGACGCCCTGCGCGAACGCCTGCCGACGCTGCCGGAACGTAGCGCGGTGCCCAGCGACTGCCTGAGCGGGCGCGAGCTGGCGGTGCTGGAGCTGATAGCCCAGGGCTGCTCGAACCAGGAAATCAGCGAGCGCCTGTTCATCTCCCTGCATACCGTAAAGAGCCATGCCCGGCACATCAATGACAAACTCGGCGTCGAGCGCCGCACCCAGGCGGTGGCGCGGGCGAAGGAGATGGGGTTGTTGCGCTAGGGCGCTGGCCGAGCCTTCCGACGTCAACGGCTGGTGTAGGAGCGGACTCTGTCCGCGATTGGCCCGAGACTGCACAGCGGTGGCAAGCGATCGCGGACGGAGTCCGCTCCTACCTAGGCCGGTTCGAGCAGGAGCAGGGCTCCGGCGCAGCAAGCCGCCACCGCTGGCGCCAGACTCACATCCCCTTCTTCTTCTCGCCCTCCACCGGCGCACTCAGGTCCAGCCCTTTCGGCGCCGGCTGCCCCTTGGTCGGTGGCGCCAGCTGCTTCTGCACATCCGCCTGGATTGCCTGCAGCACCGGCAGCAGATCACGCATGTTCTCGCGCACTTCCGGGTAGGCATGCTTCTGCGCCAGTTCATCCACGCGCATCAGCAGTTGCACGCGCACTTCCGGCGGCAGGTGGATGAAGAGTTCGGGCAACTGCTTGGCCAGCTCGGCGCTGTAGAGCACCAGGTCCTGGCGGTCGAACTGGGCGGTCAGGCCCAGGTAGTCCAGCGCACTGCTGGTGAGCATCGAGGCGGCGGCCTTGGCTTCCTGCATGCCCTGCAGGCGCACCGGATTGCGCTGCTCGCTCTGCGCCAGGGTCATCCAGAACTCCACCGTCAGGTTGAACAGGATCGCCTGTTCGCGCAGCGAGTAGCTCATCAGGCCCAGCGCCTCGGCGCCATAAGGCTGCTTGGCGGCGCGGAAGTTGAAGTACAGGCGCATCAGCTCCTTGAGCTTGAACAGCACCTCGCGCGCCTCGTTCTGCCGCAGCTCGAGCGGGGCATAGATGTTCAGCTGCGGGCGGAAATTTTCCTCGCTGACCATGCGCTGGTAGATCGGCCCGGTGAACTCGCCGCTGCGCCGGGGCAGGCCGTTGACCTGGGTCTCGTCGATCTTCTTCAGCGCGTCGATCAGCACCTGGTAGTCGGCGCTGGTCCAGTTGCGCTGGATGTCGGGAATCTTCTGGCCCAGGTAATACAGGTCGGCGGACAGGGCCGGGCGGCACAGGAGCAGCAACAGCACGGCCAGCGGCCACAGCGAACGGCGAGTCAGGATCGGCACGAACGGGCTTTCCTTGCGCGAGGGCGGGTCGGGCTAGGTTAGCGGGGTGCGCGGCCTGCGTCATCCCGTGACGGGTCTCGACACTACCTAGGTTGGGCGCGACAGCGCGGGCGCTGTGGTGTGATTGGGCTTTAGAACAACAAGCACGGGAGTCACTCGTCCATGACCGCCACATTGTCTGTGCAACCGCCGCTGGCCGAGGGCCTGGCCCGCTATGGCTTCGGCCCGCTGCCGCTGGCCGCGCTGAAGGCACGCTATGCCTCGCCCGAGTCCGGCTCGAAGTTCATCCATGTCGACGGCTTCGACATTCATTACCGTGACGAAGGCAGCCCGGACAAGCCGGTGCTGGTCATGGTCCACGGCGTGATGGCTTCGCTGCACACCTGGGACGGTTGGGTTGCTGAACTGTCCCAGCACTTCCGCATCGTTCGCCTCGACGTGCCCGGCTTCGGCCTCACTGGCGGCGGCCAGGACCGCGAGTACGACGGCGAGCGTCTGGTGAAGGTGTTCGGCATGTTCCTCGACCGCCTGGACCTCAAGCATGTCTCCATCGCCGGTAACTCCCTGGGCGGCTACATCGCCTGGAACTATGCGCTGGCCAATACCCATCGCGTCGAGCGGCTGATCCTGATCGACCCGGCCGGATACTACATGCAGAAGGTCCCGCTGATGATCGCCAGCGCGGTGCTGCCGGGTGCCGGCATCATGATGCCGATGTGGATGCCGCGCGCCCTGGTCGCCCAGGGCATCAAGGAAGTCTACGGCGATGCGCGCAAGATCAAGCCGGGTGTGATCGACCGTTACTACGACATCAGCCGCCGGCCGGGTAACCGCCGCGCGATGATCGACATCTTCCGCGTGCTGGTGAAGGCCAACCGCGAGGAACTGCCCACCACCCCCAACCGCGTTGCTGCGCTGAAGGTGCCGACGATGCTGATGTGGGGTGAGCGCGACCGCTGGATTTCGCCGCGCCATGTGCCGATGTGGCAGCGTGATGTACCGGGGATCGAAGTAAAGGTGTATCCGGGCGTGGGGCATATCCCGATGGAGGAAATCCCCGAGGAGTCGGCGGCGGATGCGTTGCGTTTCCTGCATGCCTGACTGTTGATCAGTCCTTGAAAAGCCCGGCCCAGTGCCGGGCTTTTTCGCGAGCTGCTTTTTGTAGGAGCGAGCTTGCTCGCGAACCGCATGAGCCCCAGGCTCGCCAGCCGAGCAAAGACCTTCGCGAGCAAGCTCGCTCCTACAGGGGACTCTGCGTCCGCAAACGAAACCGCCCCGACTAGGCGGGGCGGTGTTCGGAGCGAAAGGCGGATCAGCCGGCGTGGGCCATCGGCTGCGGGTCGTACTCCTTGCGCACCTCGTACAGCACATCGAGATTGTTGTGCTGCCACGGGTGGAAGTCGGACTTGAAGAAGTCCAGGTATTCGCGCAGCAGCGGGCGGAACACGCCGTGCTTGCCCCAGGTCCACTTGATGCCGTCGCGCCAGACGCGCCAGTTCCACAGCAGGCCATCCACCTTGAGCATGTGCACCAGGCCGCGGAAGGTATCCAGCACGAAGAAGAAGGTCGCCATGCGCATCGCCCGACGCAGCAGCTTGCGGCTACCGCAGACCTGGTTGTAAACGTCGAAGGCCACTGCCTTGTGCTCGGTTTCCTCCAGCGCATGCCAGCGCCACAGGCGCTGCATCACCGGGTCGGCGCCTTCCATGGTGCGCGGGTCGGTCAGCAGCCCGTTGGCCATGATCGCGGTGATGTGTTCCAGCGCGGCGGTTGCGGCGAGTTGGCGGCGGGCTGGGAATTTCTTCTGGGTGAAGCGGATGCGCGCCTGGGCGCGCTTTTCGATGGCGGTGACGTCATAGCCCAGGTCGCGCAGGCGCTGGCTATAGGTCAGGTGCTCACGGCTGTGGTGGCCTTCCTGGCCAATGAAGCCGCGGATCTGTTCCTTGAGCACCGGGTCGGTGATCTGGTCGCGGAACTGTCGCACCGAGTCGATGAAGAAGCGCTCGCCGTCGGGGAAGAGCACCGACATGGCGTCGAACAGATGGGACTTGAAGGCGTCTCCGCCGTGCCAGTGACGCGGCAGCGGATCGGGCAGATCGAAGTCCATGTGCCGGGGCTTGATCTCCAGTCCTGCAGGGGTGGTGCTGGCCATGGCGGCTCCAGTGTTGTGGTTATCCATGGTCAGTACTCTGGGCTTGTAGGGAAAGCGTCACAAGGTTATTGTCTGCCAACTTTCCGGTCATATCCGGCCAGCGGTCACTATAAGAAAAACCATGAAACAACCGCTCAATTTCACCGCCGAACTGGTGCCCGTCGCCTATGCGCAGGCACTCCTGGACCTCGCCGAAGAACTGGGCGTGCCGCGCACGCGTTTGTTCGAGCTCGCCCGCGTGCGCTCCGAAGTGCTGCAGAGCCCCAACGGCCGGCTGTCCTTCGTTGACTTCCACCAGCTCTCCAGCGCCGCCCTGGCGCACTGCAACGAGCCGGCCTTCGGCCTGTTGCTGGGGCAGCGGCTGAATGTCTCCACCCACGGCATCCTCGGTTATGCGGTGCTTTCCAGCGCCAACCTCGAACGCGCCATTGCCTTTGCCCTGAAGTACTACCGAGTGCTCGGGCTGGCCTACGACCTGGAGATGGTGGAAGACCACGGCGTCTCGTACCTGCGCGCCAGCGAGTCGATTCCCCTGGGCCCCACCAGCCGCTTCGCCGCCGAAGGCCTGATGACCAGCCTGCACACCATCGCGCGCTTCCTGGTGGGCGAACCGCTGCAGGGCGTCAGCGTCGGTTTCGCCTACGCCGAGCCAGACTACGCGGACCGTTACGCCGAAGTGTTCGGCGGCGAGGTGCTGTTCGACCAGCCGTTCCACTTCATCGGCTTGCCCAGCGAATACCTGACGCGGCCCATGGCGCTGGCCAACCCGGCCACGGTGCAGATGTGCGAGCAGCAGTGCGAGGCGCTGCTGGCCACGCTGGACGTGCAGGAAGGCCTGCTGACGCGCATTCGCCGCTTGCTGCTGGCGCGCCCCGGCGAGTTCCCCGACCTGGAAAGCGTCGCAGCCGACCTGCACACCAGCGGCCGCAGTCTGCGTCGACATCTTTCGAACCTGGGCACCACCTACCAGGAGGTGCTCGACGATGTGCGCAAGCGCTTGGCCCTGCAATATCTCACCACAACCCACCTGCCGCTCTACGAGATCGCGCTGCTGCTGGGCTTCAACGATCCGTCGAACTTCCGCCGGGCGTTCCGCAAGTGGACTGGCAAGCTGCCCACCGACTACCGCCAGGGCGACTGAATCCTCGAGCCGGTACGACTCGCCATGGCGCGGCGGAATCGGCGAAAATACCCGCCGTGTTCTTCCGCAACCCAGCGAGTCTTCGATGAGCGAACAGCCTGCCCTGATCCGCGAAACCTTCCCCGTCGGCCCCTTGCAGTGCAACTGCACCATCATCGGCGACCCGCTGACGAAGAAGGCCATCGTCGTCGACCCGGGCGGCGACCACGAGCTCATCCTGCAGCGCCTCGACGCGCTGGGGCTGAAGGTGGTCAGCATCATCCACACCCACGCGCACCTGGATCACTTCCTCGCCTCCGGGCAGATGAAGGAGAAGACTGGCGCGACCCTGCACCTGCACAAGGACGACCAGTTCCTCTGGGACCACCTGGAAATGCAGTGCCGTATGTTCGGTGTGCCTTATACCCCGGTGCCTTCCCCCGACCAGTGGCTGGCCGACGACGAGGAACTGGCCTGCGGCTGTGGCGTGGCGCTGCATACACCGGGGCATACGCCCGGCTCGTTGAGCTTCTGGTTCCCCCAGGACAAGCTGCTGATCGCCGGCGATACGCTGTTCCGCCGCAGCATTGGCCGTACCGACCTGTGGGGCGGCGACTATGCCACCATCGAGCGCTCGATCCGCGATCGCCTGTATTCGCTGGACGAAGAGGCGACCGTGGTCACAGGTCACGGCCCGGATACCTGCCTGGGCGACGAGATGCGGGAGAACCCCTTCATCCGCGCTTAAGGTTGCTGCGGAATTATTTGCACGACCTAAGCTCTAATCTGCCGCCCGATAATGGGTGTTTCGCTATTCGAGGAGTCATCCGACATGTTCACCGCACGTAGTCTGTCCATGGTCGCGGCTGCCACCGCCTTTGCCCTCATGGCCGGTTGCGCCTCCCAGAACCCCTATGACCCCAATACCCAGGCTCCGCCGGCCGAGGGCGGCATGAGCAAGACCGCCAAGTACGGTGCGCTGGGTGCACTGGCCGGTGCCGTCGCCGGTGCTGCGATCAACCACGACAACCGTGGCAAGGGCGCAATGATCGGCGCTGCCGCCATCGGTGCCGCCGCCGCCGGCTACGGCTACTACGCCGACAAGCAGGAAGCCAAACTGCGCCAGCAGATGCAGGGCACCGGCGTGCAGGTCGAGCGCCAGGGTGACGACATCAAGCTGATCATGCCGGGCAACATCACCTTCGCCACCGATTCGGCGAACATCGCGCCGTCGTTCTACACCCCGCTGAACAACCTGGCCAACTCCTTCAAGGAGTTCAACCAGAACAGCATCGAGATCGTCGGCTACACCGACAGCACCGGCAGCCGCCAGCACAACATGGACCTGTCCCAGCGCCGGGCGCAGTCGGTCGCGACCTACCTGACTTCTCAGGGTGTCGATGGCACTCGCGTCAGCACCCGCGGCATGGGGCCGGACCAGCCGATTGCCTCCAACGCCGACGCCAACGGCCGCGCGCAGAACCGCCGCGTGGAAGTGAACCTGAAGGCGCTGCCGGGCGCACAAACCCAGCAATACCAGCAGTAAGCACCGCTCATGAAAAAGCCCGCCGATTGGCGGGCTTTTTCGTTGCGGCACCTCGTGGGGCGCTTGGCTGAACCTGTAGGAGCGAGCTTGCTCGCGAACGGGAATCGCTCGGCGTTGGGCGGTTCGCGAGCAAGCTCGCTCCTACAAAAGCCGGCTCACGCTTTGGCTGCAGCGGGAAATTCGCGGTGCAGTTGGGTCAGCAACTGGTCCTTGCGCTCCCACAACTGGTTCACCCACAGCTGGAATTCGGCGCGGTAGCCCTCGTCCTGGTCGTAGCTCTTGCCGACGAACTGGCGGGGGATTTCCATTTCCTCGAAGCGCACCACCACCGCCCGCAGGCGGCCGGAGAGCAGGCACCAGAAGGTCGGGCGACCGTCAGGGTAATGGATGGTGACGTTGACCAGGGTGCGCAGCTGTTCGCCCATGGCGTCGAGCACGAAGGCGATGCCGCCGGCCTTGGGCTTGAGCAGGTGCTGGAACTGGGAGTTCTGCTCGTCATGCTTGGCCTGGGTGAAGCGGGTGCCTTCGAGGAAGTTGAAGATCGCTACCGGAATGCGGCTGAACTTGGCGCACGCCTTGCGGGTGGTTTCCAGGTCCTTGCCTTTCTTTTCCGGGTGCTTGGCCAGGTAGGCCTTGGTGTAGCGCTTCATGAAGGGGAAATCGAGCGCCCACCAGCACAGACCGATGACCGGCACCCAGATCAGCTCCTGCTTGAGGAAGAAGCGCAGCAGCGGGATGCGGCGGTTGAGCTGGTACTGCAGCACGAGGATGTCGACCCAGCTCTGGTGATTGCTGGTTACCAGGTACGAGTGGTCGTACTCCAGGTTCTGCAGGCCCTGCACGTTCCAGCTGGTGTTGCGGACCAGGTTCATCCAGCCCTTGTTGCAGGTGATCCAGCTTTCGGCGATCACGCTCATAACCTTGCTGAGCGCCAACTGGGCTGCACGGAAAGGCAGCAGCAGCTTGATGATCGACATGCTCAGCAGTGGAATGCACCAGCACAGGGTACTCACCACCAGAATCAGAGTGGCGAGGATGCCGCGCAGGGTGTGCGGAAGGAAACTCAACATCGAGGAATGGTCCTTGTACGTAGGCGCCCGGTCGGCCGGGCGCGTGATGCGTTCGTGGGCACATCCCTCGTGCCTTGGGGTATCAGCCGTCCTTGCCGCTGTCCGCCTGGATCGCCGTCAGTGCGATGGTGTAGACGATGTCGTCCACCAGCGCGCCGCGTGACAGGTCGTTCACCGGTTTGCGCAGGCCCTGCAGCATCGGCCCGATGCTGACGCAGTCGGCACTGCGCTGGACCGCCTTGTAGGTGGTGTTCCCGGTGTTCAGATCGGGGAACACGAACACGTTGGCGCGTCCTGCCACCTGGCTCTCGGGGGCCTTCAGACGACCCACGCTGGCAATGGCGGCGGCATCATACTGCAAGGGGCCGTCAATCAACAGATCGGGGCGTTTTTCCCGCGCGATGCGCGTAGCTTCGCGGACTTTCTCGACATCTGCGCCGCTTCCCGACTCGCCGGTGGAGTAGCTGATCATCGCCACCCGCGGGGTGATGCCGAAGGCCTGCGCCGAGGCGGCACTCTGCAGGGCGATCTCCGCCAGGTCACTGGCCGAAGGATCGGGATTCACCGCGCAGTCGCCATAGACCACCACCTGGTCGGGCAGCAGCATGAAGAATACCGAGGACACCAGGTTGTAGCCAGGCGCGGTCTTGATCAGCTGCAGGGCAGGGCGGATGGTGTTGGCGGTGGTGTGGATGGCACCGGAGACCAGCCCGTCCACCTCGTCGAGGGCGAGCATCATGGTGCCCAGCACCACGTTGTCCTCCAGTTGCTGCTCGGCCATCGGCGCGTTCAGGCTCTTGCCCTTGCGCAGCTCGACCATGGGCTCGACGTAGCGGCTGCGCACCAGATCCGGGTCGACCACTTCCAGGTCCTCGGGCAGCACGATGCCCAGCATCTGCGCCACGGCCTGCACGTCGTCGGGTTTGGCCAGCAGCACACAGCGAGCGATACCGCGGGCATGACAGATGGCGGCGGCCTGCACGGTGCGCGGCTCGCTGCCTTCGGGCAGGACGATACGCTTGCCGGCACGGTTGGCGCGCTGGGTCAGCTGGTAGCGGAACACGGGCGGCGACAGACGCAGTTCATGGGGGGAGCCGCAGCGCTGCTTCAGCCATTCGAAGTCGATGTGCTCGGCGACGAACTCGGTGACGCGCTCGGCGCGCTCGCGGTCGTCCACCGGAATTTCCTTGTTCATCCGCGACAGGTCGCCGGCGGTATCGAAGGAACCGGTCTTCACCGTCAGCACCGGCAGGCCGCTCTGCAGCGCGCTGCGGCACAGCTCCATGATCCGCGCGTCCGGCGTCAGGCCCGAGCACAGCAGCAGGCCGGCCAGCGGCACACCGTTCATGGCGGCGAGGCAGGCGGCAAGGATGATGTCGTCGCGGTCGCCCGGCACTACCACCAGCACGCCAGGCTTGAGCAGGTGCACGGTGTTCGGTGCCGAGGGCGCGCAGAGGATGATCTTCTGCACGCGGCGTTGTTCGTAGTCGCCGGCGTTGAGCACGCTGGCGTCCAGCAGGTCGGCCACGTCGCGGGTGCGCGGGGCATTCATCTCGTCCTGCCAGGGGATGCAGCCGAGCAGGCGCACATCGCCGTCGCGCAGCAGCGGGGAGTGTTCCTTCAGGCGTTCGCCGAACAGCCGTGCGGCTTCTTCGGCATCACGCGGCATGTCGTCGCTCTCGCCGCCACGCACCTTGTTCACGATCAGGCCGGCCAGGTGCGGGTCGCGCGGGCCGCCGAACAGTTGGGCAAGAATCTCGATGCGGTCGGACAGCTCGCCCACCGTCTCGTTGTCCGGCGCGGAGACGAGGATCACTTCGGCGTCCACGCTGCGCGCCAGGTGCGCGTTGATACGCGCGGCATAGCTGGCGTGCTTGGTCGGCACCATGCCCTCGACGATCATCACGTCCTTGTCCACGGCGACGCTGTTGTACATGCCGACGATGTCTTCAAGCAGTTCGTCGAGCAGGCCGTCGCCCAGCATGCGCTCGACCTTGGTCAGCGACAGCGGAGTGGGCGCGTTGAGGCCGTGGGTGCGTGCGACCAGTTCGCTGGAGCGTTCCGGGCCATCATCCCCGGCGTGGGGCTGGGCGATAGGCTTGAAGAAGCCGACTTTCAGGCCGGCGCGTTGCAGGGCGCGGATCAGGCCCAGGCTGGTGGACGTCAGGCCGACACCGAAACCGGTCGGTGCGAGGAAGAAGGTGTGCATCCGGGCTCCTTAAGCCGTACGGGAGTGGTTTGTGCCCTTGTGGGGCGCAACCGATGAATCTTCAGTCGAGCACTGCCAGGGTGTCGAGTGCGATCTGCTTCTCCTCGTTGGTCGGGATCACCAGCACGCGAGGGTGGCCCGGCAGGTGGATCGGCCCGCCGACGCCGCGCACGCAGCGGGCGTTGGCTTCGCCGTCGAGTTCGAGGTTGAGCACGTGCAGGTGCTTGACCGTGAGGTTGCGCACCAGCGCGGAGTTCTCGCCGATGCCACCGGTGAAGATGATGCCGTCCAGGCGCGGCAGCGCACAGGTCAGCGAGGCCAGCGACTTGGCCAATCGGTAACAGAATACTTCGATGGCCAGCGCGGCATTGGCGTGGCCCTGCTCGCGGGCGTGCTCCAGGGTACGCATATCATTGGACAGCCCCGACAGGCCGAGCAGGCCGCTGTCGTGGTTGAGCATGTGGTCGATCTTCTCCAGGCTCCAGCCCAGGGTGCGCGCCAGGTGGCTGTGCAGGTTCGGGTCGACGTCGCCCGAGCGGGTGCCCATCATCAGGCCTTCCAGCGGGGTCAGGCCCATGCTGGTGTCGCGGCTCTGGCCGTTGGCGATGGCGCAGGTGGAGCTGCCGTTGCCCAGGTGCGCGGACAGCCAGTAGCTGTCGCCCACTGCCAGCCCGCTCATCTCCGCCGCCTTGTGGCTGACGTAGCGGTGGCTGGTGCCGTGGAAGCCGTAGCGGCGCACGTGCTGCTCGCGGTACAGCGGCTCGGGGATGGCGTAGCGGTAGGCGCGCTCGGGCAGGCTCTGGTGGAAGGCGGTGTCGAACACCGCGATGTGCGGCAGGTTCGGGTAGAGCGCCATGGCGGCGTCGATGCCCACCAGGTTCGCCGGGTTGTGCAGCGGCGCCAGCGGGGAGGTCTCGCGGATGGCACTGAGCACTTCGTCGGTCAGGCGCGAGGCCTGGGTGAAGCGCTCGCCGCCGTGCACCACGCGGTGACCGATGGCGTGCAGCTCGCCCTGCGCAGCCTGGGCCACCAGTGGCAGCAGGCGGGCGAGGGCGGCCTTGTGGTCACCGCCGGGGAGCTCCAGGGTTTGTGGCTGCTCGTCGGTCTCGCCCTGCCAGCGCAGGCTGGCGCCATTGGAGCCGAGGCGCTCGGCCAGGCCGTGGAGAATAAAGTCTTCGCGCCCTTCTCGAACCAGAGCGAACTTGATCGACGAACTGCCGCAGTTGATCACCAGGATATTGCGAGCCGGCATGCCTACTCCTTGTTGCTGTCGGATTGCCTGGCGCACCAGCCGCAGGGGAACCAGCGGCCAATCTGCGCCATGCGCTGCTGCGGGTCCAGCACCCAGGGCCGCGACTGCCAGGGCGGCTGGTGGCGCAGGTGCTGGGTGTGGCCGCAGGACAAGACTGCCACCCAGTGGCCGTCTTCGTCCTGATGAAAGTCAAGCAGGCGCGGCGGGGCCGCGTCATCCCGTCCGTCCGTCTTCGGGTCGCATTCGGGGGCGTCGCCGCGTAAACTTACGCGCTCAACTTCTATATCAGATAGGTTTCGAACCATGCAGATCGCGGCCAACAAGGCGGTTTCCATCGACTATACCCTGACCAACGACGCGGGTGAGGTCATCGACAGCTCCGCTGGCGGCGCTCCGCTGGTCTACCTGCACGGTGCCCACAACATCATCGGCGGCCTGGAAAAGGCCCTGGAAGGCAAGCAGGTCGGTGACGAGCTGGACGTGACCGTCGAGCCGGCCGATGCCTACGGCGAATACAGCGCCGAGCTGGTCGCTACCCTGACCCGTGAAATGTTCGAAGGCGTGGACGAGCTGGAAGTCGGCATGCAGTTCCACGCTTCCGCTCCGGACGGCGGCATGCAGATCGTCACCATCCGCGACATCGAAGGTGATGACGTGATCGTCGACGGCAACCACCCGCTGGCCGGCCAGCGCCTGAACTTCAAGGTGAAAGTGGTCGACATCCGCGACGCTTCGGCTGAAGAAGTCGCCCATGGCCACGTCCATGGCGAAGGTGGTCACCACCACTGATCGCTGTCGCCCGGTCGGTCAGCGACCGGGTGAAGCCATCATTGAGCTGCTACGCTCAATCGGGAAAGGCGCCTTCGGGCGCCTTTCTCATGCGACCTGATCTACTGCAACAAGGCCAGGGCATTTTTCCCGCATCGACTGGGATTGCGCAGCACGACGGACAGGTTGTCCGCTCCCTGCGCGGGCACTTCGTGCCTACTTCTTCAAGGAGCAAGCAATGAGCGCTTTTCACGATCTGACGCTGCATGGTCTAGACGGCCAGGATCTGCCGCTGGCCCCGCTCAAGGGCAAGGTCGTGCTGGTGGTCAACGTCGCCTCGAAGTGCGGCCTGACTCCGCAGTACGCCGCTCTGGAAAACCTCTACCAGCAATACAAGGACCAAGGGTTCGTGGTACTGGGCCTGCCGTGCAACCAGTTCGCCGGGCAGGAGCCGGGCAGCGAATCCGAGATCCAGTCGTTCTGCTCGCTGAACTATGGGGTCAGCTTCCCCATGTCGGGCAAGCTCGAGGTCAACGGCTCCGAGCGCCATCCGCTGTACCGCCTGCTGGCGGGCGAGGGCGCCGAGTTTCCAGGCGACATCACCTGGAACTTCGAGAAATTCCTCCTCGGCCCGGATGGCCGCGTGCTGGCCCGCTTCAGCCCGCGCACTACGCCGGATGATCCGGCGCTGATCCATGCAATCGAGAAGGCGCTGGGCGCCTGATCCTCCCCGGCGGGAGAGGGCGCATACGCCAATCCCGCCGGCATTTCTCCCCTCTGTCTTGTTCCGCGCGGGGAGCGGCGGCTTAATCGGGTGACTTGTTTCCGGAGCCCGCCATGAGCCGTTTCGCCGCCGAGTCCGCCTGTCTGCCGGCCACACCCGATGCCCTGCGCGCGCTGATCGAACAGCGCCGCGCGATACGCCGTTTTCTCGATGAGCCAGTGCCTGACAGCGTTCTGCGCGACAGCCTGGAACAGGCGGTGCTTGCCCCCAATGCCTGCAATCTGCAGCCGTGGAGCTTCCAGGTGATTCGCGATGCCGAGCTGCGGCGCCGATTGGTGCCGGTGTGCCTGGGGCAGAACGCGGCGCGCACCGCGCCGGTGCTGATCGCTGTGCTGGCGCGCCCGGATACCTGGCGCGAGTCCTGTGCGGCCATCCTCGATCAATGGCCCGAGCCCCAGGTGCCGGAGAAGGTCCGGCACTTCTACGAGCGCACCGCGCCCTTCCAGTACAACCAGGGCGTCTTCGGCCTGCGTGGTCTGTTCAAGCGCGTCCTCTACAGCGTGGTCGGACTGCGCCGTGCGCTGATGCGCCAGCCCAACAGTCATGCCGAGATGCGTCTGTGGGCGGTGAAGTCCACCGCGCTGGCGGCGCAGAACCTGATGCTCGCGTTGCAGAGCCACGGCTACGCCACCTGTCCCCTTGAGGGCTTCGACGAAGTGCAGTTGCGCAAGGTGCTGGAGATTCCCCGCCGTGCCGTGCCGATCATGCTGCTGGCGGTAGGGCGGGCTGCCGACAACGGCGTCTACAACCCGCGCCTGCGCTTTCCGCTGGAGCAGCGCGTCAGTTGGCACTGAGCGCATCGGGCCGCGTCAGCACGCCCATGCGCCCGCCGCCGAAGGACCAGTCATCGGCCTCGCTGGTGGTGATCTGCACCATGACATCCTCGCTGGCGATGCCCAGGCGTTCACCCAATTGCGCGTTCAAGCGGCGGTAGAACGCCTGCTTGGTCTGGGCGTCGCGCGGGCGGCCGATGGTGATGGCGATCAGCACGAAGTCGTCGCTGCGCGGCCCGCCCAGGTAGTGGCGGTTGAAGACGAATTCTTCTGCCTCGTGCTGGTGGATCATCACGAACTGGTCGCCCTCCGGCACGTTGAAGGCCTCGTGCATGGCGTCGTAGACGGTGTCGGCGAGCTCGCGCAGGTACTCGGCTTGCTTGCCCTTGAGCAGGGATATGCGGACGGTAGGCATGGCGCCGTTCCTCGGTGAGTGATTGACGAGTTCAGGCTAGCCCGGCAAGTTAATTCTGAAAATCGGGAAATATTTGACAGATAGTTCGATTATTCAGGATGGTTGCCATGGCCCGCGTCAACTTCGACCTGGACGTGCTGCGCACCTTCGTCACCGGCATCGAGCTGGGCAGCTTCGCCCGCGCCGCGGATCGCCTGGGGCGTTCGACTTCTGCCGTCAGCGCGCAGTTGAAGAAGCTGGAAGAACAGGCCGGCACGCCGGTGCTGCGCCGCGAAGGACGCGGCATGGCGCTGACCGAGGCGGGTGAGACCCTGCTGGCCTACGCTCGCCGCCTGCTGGAGTTGAACGACGAAGCAGCCGGCGCCTTGCGCGGCGGTTCCCTGGAAGGTCGGGTGCGCCTGGGTTTGCAGGAAGACTTTGGTGAAACCCTGTTGCCCGCGGTGCTGGCGCGTTTTGCCCGCGCCCATCCGAAAGTCCGTATCGAGGTGCGCACGGCGCGCAATCAACAGCTCATTGAAGGCGTGCGCAATGGTGAGCTGGATCTGGCGCTGGCCTGGGAAACCGGCGAGCGTACGCCGCACATGGAGCGCGTCGGGGCGGTGGCGCAATGCTGGATCGGTGCGCCGGAAGCACTCCCGCCCCCCGGCGCGGCCCCCTTGCCGCTGGTGATGCTGGAGGCGCCGTGCCTGCTGCGCAGCGCGGCTACCGCGGCGCTGGATCGGGCCGGCATTGCCTGGCGTGTAGCGTTCACCAGTGCCGGGCTGTCCGGCATCTGGGCGGCGGTTGGCGCAGGGCTGGGTGTCGGCCTGCGCACGCCTATCGGTTTGCCGGCCAGCGTTCAACGGCTGGATGCCCAGCGCGCCGGGCTGCCGACCATGGCGCCGTTGGGGCTGTGCCTGCATCGCAGCGAGGCCGAGCCGGAAGCGGTGGTGGAGCGCCTGCGTGAGTTGCTGCAGGAGGGCGTCGCGGAGCTGCTGGAAAACCCGACGATTCGCTGATCCGTTTCTGAGGGAAAATCACTGCGATCAATGGTGCTGGAAAAAGCGAGACGACCGGTCATATTCTTGCGCCCATGAACAGTATCCGACTCGACAAACGCGACCTGATCCTCGCCAAGGGCTCCCTGGCGATGACCCGCAGCGGCTACCACGGCACCGGCGTGCAGGACATCGTCCAGGCCGCCGGCATTCCCAAGGGCTCCTTCTATCACTACTTCGAGAGCAAGGAAGATTTCGCCCTGCAGGCCCTGGAGCATCTGTACGCACCGCGTCTGGCGCGCTACGCCGAGGCGCTGAGCAACCCGGCACTGGGCCCGCGCGCACGTATCCTTACCTATTACCGCGAGCTCCTGGCGCACTTCGCCCGCCAGGAGAAGCTCGAATACCACTGCTTCATCGGCAGCCTGAGCTTCGAGATGGCCGAGCTGTCGCCAGCCATCGCCGAACGGGTCGACGGTATCCTCCAGCAGTCCATCGATACCCTGCGCGACTGCCTGGCCGACGCCCAGCGTGCGGGTGAACTGCCGGCAGCGGAAGACGCCGAATCCCTGGCCGAATTTATCGGCAATGCCTGGCAGGGCGTGTTGGCGCGGATGAAGGTCAGCGCCTCGCTCAAGCCCGTGGAACGCTTTATCGAACGTCTGGAGCATTTGCTTCAGGCCTGATCTGCCTGAGTCATCCCAACCCTTTTCAGCCCTTCATAAAAAGTGAGACGACCGGTCGCCTGGTCGTCATGGAGACTGCAATGACTGCATCCGTAAACACCCTGTTCTCACCCTTCCGCCTGGGCGGCCTGGAACTGCCCACGCGTATCGTGATGGCGCCGATGACCCGCAACTTCACCCCGGGCGGCGTACCCCACGCCCAGGTGGTCGAGTACTACCGCCGCCGCGCCGCCGCCGGTGTCGGCCTGATCGTCACCGAAGGCACCACGGTCAACCACAAGGCCGCCAATGGCTACCCGAACGTGCCGCGCTTCCATGGTGAAGATGCCCTGGCCGGCTGGAAGCAGGTGGTCGACGCCGTGCACGCCGAAGGCGGCAAGATCGTCCCGCAGCTGTGGCACGTCGGCGCCGTGCGCCGCCTGGGTACCGAGCCGGACGCCAGCGTTCCGGGCTACGGCCCCAGCGGCAAGGTCAAGGACGGCACCGTGCTGGTCCATGAGATGACCAAGGAAGACATCCAGGAAGTCATCGCCGCCTTCGCCCAGGCCGCCGTCGACGCCAAGGCCATCGGCATGGATGGCGTGGAAATCCACGGCGCCCACGGCTACCTGATCGACCAGTTCTTCTGGGACGGCAGCAACAAACGCACCGACGAATACGGTGGCAGCCTGGCCAACCGTTCGCGCTTCGCCATCGAGCTGATCCAGGCCGTGCGCGCCGCGGTCGGCCCGGACTACCCGATCATCTTCCGCTTCTCCCAGTGGAAGCAGCAGGACTACAGCGCCCGCCTGGTGCAGACCGCCGAAGAGCTGGAAGCCTTCCTCAAGCCGCTGTCGGATGCCGGCGTGGACATCTTCCACTGCTCCACCCGCCGCTTCTGGATTCCGGAATTCGAAGGCTCCGACCTCAACCTGGCGGGCTGGACCCGCCAGCTCACCGGCAAGCCGACCATCACTGTCGGTAACGTCGGCCTGGATGGCAGCGAGTTCCTGGCCTTCTTCGGCAACACCGAGGAAGTCGCCCAGCCGTCCGGCATCGATGGACTGCTGGAGCGCCTGAACAAGGAAGAGTTCGACCTGGTGGCCGTCGGCCGCGCCCTGCTGGTCGACCCGGACTGGGCGGTGAAAGTGCGTGACGGCCGCCTGGCGGACATCAAGCCCTTCAGCCGTGATGCGCTGATGTCGCTGGCCTGATTCGCGACCTGATGTGAAAAAGCCCCTGGCATCGAAGGTGCCAGGGGCTTTTGCTTTTCGTAGGATCGAGGGCGACGTCCGGTTCTTGCTCGCGAACCGAGTCCGCGGCGGAACCCGTTCGCGAGCAAGCTCGCTCCTACAAGGTTTGCGCCGGTTATGGCGAATCATTGATTGTCTGAATGGTCTGAAAGCGCCGTCCTAGGCGTTTACAAATCTTTTCCGAGACCCACCTTTCCGCATGCTGACTTCCCAGTCCGAAACGGGCAGAGTATGAACGCGTTCACACAACAATAGGCCGGGAGACGGCCATAGGAGTAAGTCATGCGGATCGGCTTGGTAGTCGATGCAACCTGCGACCTTCCCCCCGAATTCCTTGCTGCCAACAATATTCGCGTGCTGCCCATCGGTATCCGTGTGGGTGAGCGTCGCATCGTCGATGACCGCGACCCCGACACTACCCTCAAGTTCTATTCCCAGGACCTGCCCAAGGTCGGCCCCGAGGATGGCAGCGAACCGCTGACGCCGGCGCAGACCCACGACTGGTTTCTGGAGCAGCTGGTCACCGATTTCGACTACGTGATCTGTCTGACTGTGACCAGCCAGCGCAGTCCGATCTTCGAGCACGCCACCCAGGCTTCCTTCAGCCTGCTGCAGAGCTACAAGGAGCGCCGCGCCGCCGCCGGTATTGCCGGGCCGTTCGCGCTGCGGGTGATCGACAGCCAGACGGTGTTCGCCGGCCTCGCCGTGCTGGCCGCCGAAGGCGTGCGCCTGCTCGGCGAAGACCAGCACCCCAACGCTGTGCGCACCCGCCTTGAACAGCTCAGCCAGCAGATGAACACCTTCCTGGTCGCCAGCGACCTGGGGCACATCCGCCGCCGTGGATTCCAGAAGGGCGACCGCAGCAGCATCGGCGATCGTCTGCGCGGTGCCTTCCTCGGCCTGGGTTCGATGCTGGACATGAAGCCGGTTCTGAGCCTGGTGCAGGGCGAGGACAAGCCGGTTTCGGTGTCGCCGAACTACGAAAAATCCGCTGAGCGTCTGCTCAACTTTGCCCGCGCGCGGGTCGAGGCGGGCGAGTTGCTGGCGCCGCAGATGTGCCTGAGCTATGCCGGCGATCCCACCGCCCTGCGTGACCTGCCCGGTTTCGCCGCGCTGGAAGCGGCCTGCCAGGCCAAGGGCGTGCAGGTGCACCTGGCAATGCTCAGCCCCACCGGCGGAATCAACCTCGGCGCTGGTGCCATGAGTCTGTCCTTCGCTGCCGAGCCCAAGCCCTTCGCCTGACCGCTACTTGTGAGCTTCAGGATGGCCCAGGCTGCCGGGATTCTTCCCCGGCAGGCCTGCGCGGCAGGCTTCCTGCAGATATCCTTCGAAACGCTCGACCACCGTGTCCCACGCCTGATGGATGGCGTGGTGACGCGCGTTGAGACGCACCCGGCGCAACCGCTCCGGGTCTCCCAGCAGCCAGCTCGCGGCCTCGAAGAAGCTCTGTTCTTCTCCCGGCACGCCCAGCACGCCATTGTGCCCGTGGCGGATGTGCTGGCCGGCGGCCGCCTGGTCGAAGGCAACCACCGCCAGCCCTGAGGCCAGCGCTTCCAGCACCACGTTGCCGAAGGTTTCCGACAGGCTTGGGAAGAGGAACAGGTCGCCGCTGGCGTAACGCCGGGCCAGTTCCTCGCCACGTTGCAGGCCGCAGAACACCGCTTCGGGCAGGTCCTTCTGCAAGTGCGCGCGCTGCGGGCCGTCGCCGACTATCACCAGCCGCAGCTTGAGTTGCGGATGCGCTGCACACAGGGCGCGGAAGCTGCTGCCCAGCAGCGAGAGGTTCTTCTCCGCGGCCAGCCGGCCGACGTGCAGCACGGCGATATCGCGCTCGCCCAGGCCCCATTCGCGGCGCAGCGCTTCATCGCGCCGGACAGGGTTGAACAATTGGCTGTCGACGCCGCGCGACAGCTGCGCCAGGCGTTCGAAGCCGCGTCGCTGCAACTCCATGGACTGGCTGGCGCTTGGCACCAGGGTCTGCTGGGTGCGGTTGTGGAACCAGCGCAGGTACAGCGTGACCAGGCGCATCAGCGGGCCGAAGCCGTAGTGCGCGCTGTACTGCTGGAAATTGGTATGGAAGCCGCTGATCACCGGAATCCGCAGACGCCGCGCGGCGCGCAGGGCGGCGAGGCCGAGCGGACCTTCGGTGGCGATGTAGAGTACATCCGGGGGGAAGCGATTCCAGTGGCGCAGCAGCTTGTGCAGGCACGACTGGCCCCATTGCAGGCCGGGATAGCCTGGCAGCGGCCAGCCGCGGGTGAGCACGAGTTCGCCGTCGCTGTGACGGCCTTCATCGCCCTGCTGGCGCGGGCGCACGACCTGGATCTGGTGTCCGAGGCGCAACAGCCCCGAGGCCAGCCGGCCAAGGGTGTTGGCGACGCCGTTGATTTCCGGCGGAAAGGTTTCGCTGATCAGCGCGATGCGCAGGGGAGTCGTGGTCATGCTCGCAGTGTCCCGGCGCGCGGTGGCGCGCCGATGACAATGCGATGATCGATAGGTGACAGCCGCCGAGGAGCGGGAACCGGTTACTTCACCAGCGCCTTCTCGCCGCCTTCACGCACCCAGAACAGCACCGCGCCGGCCACGGCGGCGGGCATGGCGACCAGGTTGACCACCGGGATCAGCAGCGCCAGGTAGGTGATGCCGCCAAAACCCATGCACGCCCAGCGCTTGCTGCGCAGCCAGGCGAGCATCTCGTTCCAGCCCAGCTTGTGGTTGTCCGCCGGGTAGTCGATGTACTGCACGGCCATCATCCACACGCCGAAAATCAGCCAGAGCGGTGCGGCGATCAGATTCAGGCCGGGGATCAGGCTGAGAATGAACAGCGCGATGGCACGCGGCAGGAAGTAGCCAAGCTTGCGCAGCTCGCGGCCGATGGTGCGCGGCACCATGGCCATCAATTCGCCCCAGCTGAACTCGGGGAAGTCGTCGGTGCCGCGCACCACCACCTCGACCTTCTCCGCCAGGAAGCCGTTGAAGGGCGCGGCGATGATGTTGGCGATCATGGTGAAGGTGAAGAACACGATCAGCAGCACCAGCGCCACGAACAGCGGCCAGAGGATGAACTGCAGGAAACTCAGCCAGTCCGGCAGGGTCGGCATCAGCCAGTCGACCCAGTGGCTGAACTGGTTGATGGCAAAGCCGATCAGGCCGACGAACAGCAGGATGTTGATGCTCAGGGGCAGCAGGACGAACAGCCGCAGGCCGGGGCGCATCATCAGTTTCAGGCCTTCGCTGAGGTATTGCGGGCCGCTCAGGGTGGACATTGGCATCTCCAGGTGTGAACCGTTGGCGACCTTAGCAGACCCGGCGAACGACCGGCGAGCCGTCTGTTTTGCCGGGTATGTGTTCTCCCTGCCGCTCTCAGGCGGGCGTATAGCGATTGCAGCGGTTGCGGTCCTGCTTGGCCTGGTACATGGCAATGTCGGCGGCGCGGGTGAGGGCATCGGCGTCGCCGGCATCCTGCGGGTAGAAGGCAATGCCGATGCTGGGGGTGACGAAATCGATCACCTGGCCGCCCAGATGGTAGGCGCCGCCCAATACGCTCAGCAGGCGTGTGCCGAGGGCTTCGGCCTGTTCCGGCTCGGCGTTCTCCAGCAACACGGCAAACTCGTCGCCGCCCAGGCGGAAGGCCTGGTCCGGTTGGCGCAGGCTGCCGCGCATGCGCTCGCCCACCGTGCTGAGCAATGCATCGCCGATGGCATGGCCGAAGCGGTCGTTGACCTGCTTGAAGCGGTCCAGGTCGATGTACAGCAGGGCCACCCGGTTGCTGTGCACGACCGCGTGCTGCAATTGCTCATTGAAGGCCTTGCGGTTGCCCAGTTCGGTGAGGGTATCGCGGTACGCCAGGTCGATCAGTTGTTTCTGGTAGGCCACCTGGTCACTGATGTCGCGCAGGATCCCGCGGAACCCGAGGAACTCGCCGTGGGCGTCGCGGATCGCCGAGAGCCGCGTCTCGCAGCTCACCAGCCGGCCGTCGCGGCGCTTGAAGGGGGCGGAGAAGGTGGTTTCCTGCTCATCGTCGCGGGCCTGCTGGTAGAGGCCCTGTGCGCGGCGCAGGTCATCCTCCTGCAGCAGGATGCTGAAGTGCTGGCCGTCCAGCTGCTCGGCGTCGTAGCCGAGCATGCGGCATAGCGCGGGGTTGAGGGTGCGGATGACGCCCCGGGTGTCCATCTCGAAGTAGCCGTCGCGGATCGCGTCGAGGATCGCCCGGTCCCGCGCCTCGCTTTGTTCCAGGCGGTCGAGGGTGCGGTTCATCTCGGTGGCCAGCTGGCCCAGTTCATCCGCCCCTTGCGGGCTCAGCCGCGAGGGGGTGTCGTCCTGGCCGATGACCGCGACTTCGCGGTTCATGGTGGTGACCCGGCGGATGATGCGGAACTCCAGGGCGATGTAGGCGAGCAGGGTGGCGCCGCCAAGCAGGGCCAGGGTCAGGTAGAGGAACAGGCGCACGGCCTGTCGGCCTTGCTGGTACAGCGGCCGGGGGCTGGTGAGTTCCAGGCGCAGTTGCGGTTTGCCACGGGAGTCGAGATAGAGCAGCGACATCTGCTGGCTGTTCTCGTCCAGCAGGCGCCGCGGGCTGAGCAGGGTGGCGCCGCGCCCGGTGGGGATGTTCAGGGTACGCCAGTCCTTCTCCAGCACCTGGTCCTGCACCAGGCGCAGGGTCGCGCCCATCTGGGTCTGCAGGTTGGACATGCGCGCGTTGTCCAGCAGCACGCCGGCGATCACCGCGCCGGCGGGCTTGGCGGTGCCGGAGGTATTGCTGATCGGGTAGCTGAGCAGCAGTTGCGGAACACCCTCCACCTGCAGCAACTGGTCGAGGCTGTGGCGCGGGTCGTCGTCCATGTCCAGCGCGCCCAGCCGCAGCGCCGTTTCCAGGATGCTGCGGCGCAGCTGATTGGCGTCCGGCACTTGCTGGCCGGGGAAGCGCTGGGGCAGTTCGTCGAGCTTCCATTGCTGGGCGAGTATGTGGCCGTCGCGGTCGACGTAGAGCACATAGTCGAAGCCGAGGATGCCGAGCAGGTCCTGGTCGAGGTTGTCCTCGACGAAGCGCGCCTGCGGCAGGCGCATGAACTGGTAGCTGGAGTCCCACCAGGCGTAGCTGTGGACGATATCGAGGTTGCGCTGTTTCTCGTAGGCGATGCGGTTGTGGACGATGCGCACCTCGTCGGCCAGGCGCTGGCGGTCCCCGCGATCGAAGCGGTCGAGCAGGATCATGTCCGACAGCAGCCAGACCCCTGCGAGGCTCGCAGTGAACAGGGGCAGGCACAGCCATAGCAGGCGGGCGCGAAGGTTCATGGTGGTACTGGTGACCTTTGGTTTGCTTGAGTCTAGCCATCCAGGCAATGGGCGCCCGTCGCATAGGGACAGCCTATGAGGGGCATTGAGATTGGGCATTTCAGCAGGACCTGGCGGCGGCGATAAGCTGCGCGCCATGTGGTATCGAACGAGTTCGAGGGTCGATCCGACACTCCCTGACTTATCTCAAGGAGCCGAGGGCGACTGCGGAAATCCCTGACTTATCTCAAGGGTTTCCCGGAGTTCTTCGGGACAATGCAAAGCGTGACTCAGGTCACACCGCATTGCCCACGGTCTCCGGGCCATGCGGTCCGCGCAAGAAACTTTTACGTGGAGCTGCCGCCCTCCCAACCTTCCCCCTGGTGCTTTGGCAGCTCCCTTTTCTTTTGCACCCCCGCTCCTCATCCGAGCACTGGAGGCTGTCATGTCTGATCGTCACGCGCGCGTCATCATTCTGGGTTCCGGGCCTGCGGGCTACAGCGCCGCGGTCTATGCTGCCCGCGCCAACCTCAAGCCGCTGCTGATCACCGGAATGCAGGCCGGCGGCCAACTGACCACCACCACCGAGGTCGACAACTGGCCAGGCGATCCCCACGGCCTGACCGGCCCCGCGCTGATGCAGCGGATGCAGGAACACGCCGAGCGCTTCGAGACCGAAATCGTCTTTGACCACATCCACGGTGTCGACCTGGCTGGCAAACCCTTCGTGCTCAAGGGCGACAGCGGCACGTACAGCGCCGATGCACTGATCATCGCCACCGGTGCCAGTGCGCGATACCTGGGCCTTCCCTCGGAAGAAAGCTTCATGGGCAAGGGCGTATCCGCCTGCGCCACCTGCGACGGCTTTTTCTATCGCAACCGCGAAGTAGCGGTGGTCGGCGGCGGCAACACCGCCGTGGAAGAAGCGCTGTACCTGGCCAACATCGCCAGCAAGGTGACCCTGGTGCATCGCCGCGAGAGCTTCCGCGCCGAGAAGATCCTGCAGGACAAACTGCGTGCGCGTATCGCCGAAGGCAAGATCGAGCTGCGCCTGAACGCCCAGGTGGAAGAAGTGCTGGGCGACGACATGGGCGTTACCGGCGTGCGCCTGCGCCACAACGATGGAGAAGCTTCGGAGCTTGCGGTCGACGGCCTGTTCGTTGCCATTGGCCACACGCCCAACACCTCGCTGTTCGAAGGCCAGCTCGAGCTGAAGGACGGCTACCTGGTGGTGAACGGCGGCCGTGACGGCAACGCCACAGCGACCAGCATTCCCGGTGTATTTGCTGCCGGCGACGTGGCGGATCACGTCTACCGCCAGGCGATCACCTCCGCCGGCGCCGGCTGCATGGCCGCGCTGGATGTGGAACGTTATCTGGATTCCCTGTAACGGCCCGAAGAGCCGGCGTGCAGGAAGGGGCCCCGCTATGCGGGGCCTTTTTCTGTCCGTATCGCGGGAAAAGGGATCGTTGCAGGGCGGATAGCGCGCAAACGTTATCCGCCCCACGTATCGGGGTTTCGGCCTGGCTCTTCGTAGGAGCGAGCTTGCTCGCGAACCGCACAACGCCTACCTGGCAGGTTCGCGAGCAAGCTCGCTCCTACAGGTGCAGACCGTGACGCGCGAAATAAAAAAGGCCCCGCTATGCGGGGCCTTTTTCTGCCCGTATCGCGGGAAAAGGGATCGTTGCACGGCGGATAGCGCGCAACCCCTTATTCGCCCTACGTGCTGGGGCTTAGGCCTGGCTTCTCGTAGGAGCGAGCTTGCTCGCGAACCGCACAACGCCTACCTGGCAGGTTCGCGAGCAAGCTCGCTCCTACAGGTGCAGACCGTGGCGCGCGAAATAAAAAAGGCCCCGCTATGCGGGGCCTTTTTCTGTCCGCATCGCGGGAAAAGGGATCGTTGCAGGGCGGATAGCGCGCAAACCGTTATTCGCCCTACGTACTGGGGCTTAGGCCTGGCTTCTCGTAGGAGCGAGCTTGCTCGCGAACCGCACAACGCCTACCTGGCAGGTTCGCGAGCAAGCTCGCTCCTACAGGTGCAGACCGTGACGCGCGAAATAAAAAAGCCCCGCATTAGCGGGGCTTTTTCATCGAGCTAAAACCTCAGCCGCGGCGCGACAGCGGCTGGCGCTCGAAGTTGACGCCGGCCAGCCCGGTGTTCTGCAGGGCGCGGATGTTGGCGTGGTCGGTGCCCTCGGGGTGCTCGCGCACCGCGCGGTAGTGCTCGCCGAACGCCAGCAGCGATTCTTCTTCGCTCAGGCCTTCGAGAATGGCGAAGCCCAGGGTCTTGCAGGAACCTTCGTTCTGCCCGGCGGGGTTTTCCACGCTGCCGTTGGTGAAGGCACTGGGGGTGTAGCTGTAGTGCTCGGCGATGTACGCCAGGGTATCGGTGAACAGGTGCTGCTCGCTGCGCAGGCGCGAGCGGAAATCGGTCAGGGTCATCAAGGCAAACTCTTAGTGTTTCTTCGCGTTATCGAAGGCCGTCTGCTGGGCAGGGGTCGCTTCCGTCTGGTACTTGGCCTTCCATTCGGCGTAAGGCATGCCGTAGATCTCTTCGCGGGCCTGATCCGGGCTGACAGGCAGGCCCATGTCGTCCGCCGCTGCCTTGTACCACTTGGACAGGCAGTTGCGGCAGAACCCGGCAAGATTCATCAGATCGATGTTCTGCACGTCCTTGCGGGTACGCAGGTGCTGCACCAGGGTGCGGAACGCGGCGGCTTCCAGTTCGGTGCGCTGCTCGTCGGTCAGGTTCATCGGCTCGGTCATGGCAGGTCTCTCAACAAGGGCGCATCGGAGGCGCATGGCGGGGCTGGCGAGATTCTAAGAGGCGGGCGATCTGCCAGCAACGCCCGTTGGCCGACTGGCACGGGCGTACTGCTGGCGCCGGACGCTCAGCGCTGGGCAGCGAGGGCGATGGACACCGACTCGGCGAAGCGCAGGGCGTGGGGCTTGTCCACTTCCACTTCGGCGTAGTGCACGGCCGGGTTGGCCATGACTAGGTCGAGCAGCTCCTGGGTCAGGCGTTCGAGCAGGGCGAAGCGGTTCTCTTCCACGTGGGCGATGATCGCCTTGGTGATGGTGCGGTAGTTCAGCGCGTGGTCGATGTCGTTGACCTGCACCGCGTCACCGGCGGGGTAGAGGATGGTGAGGTTGATCAGCACATCCTGCTTGTTGAGGATTTCCTCCTCCTTGATGCCGATGTAGGTGCGCACGCGCAGATCCTTGACCCGGATTCGCGCCATGCCCGGCTCCAGTTGCGTCATTTCACTTGCTCCGTCCGATCAGTTGCAGGAATTCCTGGCGGGTATTGGTGGACGCGCGGAACGCGCCGAGCATCACCGAAGTGTTCATCACCGAGTTCTGCTTCTCCACCCCGCGCATCATCATGCACATGTGCTGCGCTTCGATCACCACCGCCACGCCGGCGGCGCTGGTGACCTGCTGGACCGCCTCGGCGATCTGGCGGGTCAGGCTCTCCTGGATCTGCAGGCGACGCGCGAACATGTCGACGATGCGCGCGACCTTCGACAGGCCCAGCACCTTGCCGGTGGGAATGTACGCCACATGGGCCTTGCCGATGAAGGGCAGCAGGTGGTGTTCGCACAGCGAGTAGAGCTCGATGTCCTTGACGATGACCATCTCGTCATTGTCCGAGGCGAACAGCGCGCCGTTGACGATTTCCTCCAGCGTCTGCCCGTAGCCGTGGCAGAGGTACTGCATGGCCTTGGCCGCGCGCTTGGGGGTGTCCAGCAGACCTTCGCGGGTCGGGTCTTCGCCGAGCCCTTTGAGAATCTCACGGTAGTGGTGAGATATGTCTTCGATCATGGTGGGAGTTCCTCGTGCCCGCGCCGGGCGGGTCATTTGAGGTGCCGGCCGCCGTTGACGGTCAGGGTGGTGCCGGTCACGTAGGGGCTGTCGAGCAGGTAGCGCACGCTCTGGTAGATCACGTCCGGGCCCGGCTCGATGCCCATGGCGGATTTCGCCAGGGTGCGGGCGCGGTAGGCGTCGTCGTCGCCGTCGTTGAACATGATCAGTGCCGGCGCGATGCCGTTGACCTTGATGCGCGGTGCGAGGCTCGCGGCGAAGGACAGCGTGAGGTTGTCCAGGCCGGCTTTGCTGGCGCAGTAGGCGATGCGGTTGGCGCTGCCCTTGCGGGCGACGTCGTCGGAGAGGTGGATGATATCCGCCGGGGCGCCTCGCTCGCTGGCGTCGCGTTCGAGCAATGGCGCGCAACGCAGGTTGATCAGGTAGGGCGCGAGCATGTGCAGGCGGAACAGCGATTCAAAGGCCTGGGCTTCCTCGCCGGGCGTGTCGCCAATCCACGCGGAGGCGTTGTGGAGGATCGCGCGCAGGCTTTGGGTGTGGGATTTCAGCTCGTCGATGAAGGCAAGGATGCCGGCTTCATCGGCCAACTCGGCGTGCAGGCAGGTGGCGCCCAGCTCGCGCAGTTCGGCAATGCCGGGTTTTTCCTGGCGATAGGTCGCGATGACCGGCTGGCCGTCCTGCAGCAGGCGTTTCGCGCAATGCAGGCCGATGCGCTGGCTGGCGCCGGTGATCAGGATGGGGGCTGGGGTCTGGCCCATGCGCGCCTCGCGAAAATCCTTGGAAAGGCCGCGCGAGACAATATCCGAGCGGCCGGGTAGGGCAAAACTATACCAGCCCCGGCGCGGTGCGGCACGGATGGGGCATAATGGGCGGCCTTGTCTTGCCTTGTGGGAGTGAACATGAAAGTCGCCATCCTGTCCGGATCGGTCTACGGCACCGCCGAAGAAGTCGCGCGTCACGCCAAGCGCCTGCTCGAAGCCGCTGGCTTTGAAGCCTGGTTCGACCCCCGCGCCACTCTGGATGCGATGGTCGAATTCGCTCCCGAAGCCTTCCTGGTGGTGACCTCCACCACCGGCATGGGCGATCTGCCCGACAGTTTCCAGCCGCTGTTCCACGCCATCCGCGATCGCCTGCCCGCCGACTGGCGCGGTCGCCCTGGCGGCGTGCTGGCGCTGGGCGATTCCAGCTATGGCGATACCTACTGCGGCGGAGGCGAGCAGGTGCGCGAGCTGTTCGCTGAACTGGGGGTAACGGAAGTGGTGCCGATGCTGCGCCTGGATGGCAGCGAGACGGTGGACCAGGAAACCGACTCCGAACCGTGGCTGGCTGAGTTCATCAGCGCGCTGAAGGCCTGATGCATCCCCGCGCCCGCTACCTGGTCGATACGCTGCAGCTCGCCCCGCACCCCGAGGGCGGTTTCTACCGGCGCGTGTTCGAATCCGCTCTGAAGGGCGCCGATGGCCGGCCACAATCGTCGGCCATTCTCTTTCTCCTGCCTGCCGGCACTGTCAGCCGCTGGCACCGTGTGGATGCTGACGAGCTCTGGCACTTCCACGAAGGTTCGCCACTGGAGTTGCTGACCGCCGACGCTCCGGAGTCCGCCGTGCGCATTGAAACCCTTGGCCCGGTGGGCGAGGGCAGTCTGCCGCAACGCGCTGTGCCGGCCCATGCCTGGCAGGCGGCGCGCTGCCTGGGCGATTACGTGCTGGTGGGTTGTACCGTTTCGCCGGCGTTCGAGTTTGCCGGGTTCGGGCTGCTGGCCGATGATGCCGATGCGCAGCGGGCGTGGCCGAAGCTGGTCGGCGAGTTTCCCGAGCTGCTCTGATCAGGTTCGCGAGCAAGCTCGCTCCTACAGGTTGGCACCTGAGCGCTCTCTTGTAGGAGCGAGCTTGCTCGCGAACCCGCATCACGCCGTGCCTGCCGGATGCAACGGCATCTCCAGCATCAATCCTAGCCACGCCTTGGCCGCGTTCGACAGATACGCATCACGCCGCCAGATGAAGCTGATATCCCAGTGCAGGTCCGGTTGGCTCAGCAGCACGCGCACCAACCCTGGCCGCTCCAGATCCTTTGCCACCACGCGCGGCAGCAGTACCACGCCTTGCCCGGCGGCGACCAGTGCGCCGAGAAAATCTGCCTGACCGCTGCGGCCGCCTTCCTTCGGCTCGAAACCAGCCTCGCGGCAGGCGCGCAGCAAGCGGTCGTTGAGCGTGAAACTCTGCTGGTAGAGCAGGAAAGGCGTATCGGACAGCTCCTTCAGCGCCAGGCTTTCCCGCCCGGCCAACGGGTGGGCGGAGGGTAGCAGGACGTCCAGCGGCTCGTTGCAGAAGGGCTGCCAGTCGAAGCCGGGATCGTCCGGTGTGAGGCCGCCGCCCAGCTCCAGTTCGCCGCTGTGGACCATCTCTTCCATGGTCTTGCTGCCGCCCTCGATCAGGTGCACGTCGATGTTCGGGTAGCGTCGCCGGTATTCGGCGAAGCGCCCGGCGAACAGCGCGTCGGCGCCCAACAGCGGCAGGCCCAGACGCAGTTCGCCGCGGTGCAACTGGGTAAGGTCATCCAGCTCGGTGTGCAGTTCGCGGCGCAGGCGCAGCATGTCTTCGGCGCGGCGCAGTACTACTTCGCCGGCGGCGGTCAGGCGAATGTGCGGGCCGCTGCGCTCCAGCAGTTGTACGCGCAGGCTCTGTTCGAGCTGGGCAATCTGCTTGCTCACCGCCGACTGGCTGGCGTTAAGGTGCACCGCCGCCTGGGTGAAACTACCGTGGCGCACGACTTCGGCGAAGGTGCGCAGCTGCTTGAATTCCATTCTGGAATGGCTCCGATTCGATCTATTCGCTTTGGGGATGATAGGCGCGGGCGTAGGCTTTGCGCCATTCCCAACCGATTTCTCCACCCGCTCAACGCATCGAGATCGCCGCCATGTTCCGCCGCGCCGCCCGCCTGATTTTCGAACTCGCCGTCCTCGCCGCCTTCTGGTGGGTCGGCGGCTGGATCGCCACGCTCACCGGCCTGCCGCTGCCGGGCGGGGTGATCGGTCTGGCGCTGCTGCTGGTGCTGTTCGCCTGCGGCGCGATCCGCCCGGCTCTGCTGCAGGGCGGTGCCGGCCTGCTGCTGGCGGAGATGCTGTTGTTCTTCATCCCCGCGTTGATGAGCCTGCTGGATTATGGCCCGCTGCTGCGCAGCGACGGCTGGAAGATTCTGCTGGTGATCACCGCCAGCACCGTGATGGTGATGCTCTCCACCGCACTGGCGGTGGAATGGATGTGCAACAGGAGTTCGCGCCATGAGCCTCGATAAGCAAGCCCTGTTCTGGTTGGCCGTCACCCTCGGCGGATACCTGCTCAGCCGTACCCTCTACCGCCGCTTCCAGCAGTACTGGCTCTCGCCCATCGTCTTCGTCCCGGTGCTGCTGTTTGCCCTGGCGATCCCGATGCAGGCGCGCTACGCCGACTACGCCCGTGACACCAGCTGGCTGGTGGCGCTGCTCGGCCCGGCCACAGTGGCCTTCGCCATTCCGATCTGGCAGCAGCGCGCCTTGCTCGCCCGCCACTGGCCGGCCCTGCTGACCGGCATGCTGGCCGGTACCACCATGGCCATCGGCAGTTCCTGGGCGCTGGCCCATGCGCTGGCGCTGGACGGCCAGGTGACCCTGTCGCTGATCCCGCGCTCAATCACCACGCCGTTCGCCATGGAGATGTCCCACGACCTGGGTGGCGTTCCTGCGTTGACCGCCGCTTTCGTGATGATCACCGGGGTATTTGGTGCGCTGATCGGCGGTGTACTGATGAAACTGCTGCACCTGCGCTCCGCCCTGGCCCGTGGCGCGCTGCTGGGCGTTGGCGCCCACGGGGCGGGCACCAGTCGGGCTTATGAGTTCGGCGGGGAAGAAGGTTCGGCGGCGGGGCTGTTGATGGTGCTGACCGGGCTGTTCAACCTGCTGATGGCGCCGGTCCTGGCCTGGTGCCTATAGGAAGGCTCAGCTCAGCTGGTAGGCATCGAGCATGCGCGAGGTGTCGGCGGGAGAGTTGAACATCATCACGTCGATGATCGACAGGCCCGCCTCGAAGGTCGGGCGCTTCTGTTCATAGGGCGTGATCTTCGGCTCCTGGAAGCGCAGGGTCAGCCCGGCGGCGTCGTACTTGCTGCGGTCGAAGAAGCTCTGCCCGCCCGGCGGGTTCCAGTACTCCTCCACATTGCCCAGCGCCTTGCAGATGTTCAGCGCCCATTCGTCCGGCGCGGTCGGCCGCTCCATCGGCAGTTCCATGCGCGAGAGCACCGGCATCTGCCGCGGGAAGCCGAGGTAGGAACAGGTCGCTTCCAGGGTGCACTTGTTCAGCGAGACGATGTCCTCGAAGGGGTGATCCAGCGAGGCGGCGATCATCTCCCGTACGTCGCGGTAATAGGGCGCGACCTTGCGGTACACGTCCAGTTGCGAGAACAGGGTGCGGCGCCAATCCTGGCGGTTGTCCAGGAGCACGTCCTTGATCAGCGTCTCTCGGTGGTGCTTGATCCGCGGCACGCGGATATATGACCAGCCGTCCTGCTGCTTGAGGATGCGATTGCGTTCGATCCAGCCGTGGTGGATGTACTGCACGGTGTCGAACAGGACGAACAGGTCGGTGTGCTTGATCAGGCTGAAGTAGCCCAGGTATGGAAAGAAATAGGGCTGCATGATGGCGGTTCGTTTCACGTCGGCTGCCTCGTTTGCCGAACTGGAGTCTCCTCCCGACTCCCGGGTACTTCTCGAACGCATTGCGAAAGATATTGCGAAATGTTGCCAAATGAGTCGGCGACGCCGAAAGGGGCGCCGGGGCAGGGATGAAATTCGCGCACGCTTCCGCCAGCCCTGACGTGCGAGCTGGCTGCCGCACTGTCTGGATAGCGCTTTTGGAGGGAGTCGCCGGGGCGCCGTGTCTTACTGCGCCGTTGGAACCGACTTTGCCCACTATAGGTTGGGAAACCGCTTGCGCAAGGCAAGTTGTCGGCCCGTGCTTATAGGGGAACATTCGCCAGACACTGCCAGAGGAAACTGTCAGTTCCGTGACAGTCGATATCCCGCCGCGCTGACTAGACTGCGCCATCTAACAACAACGAAGAGGCTACCGACCATGCACGCCGCTCATCCGCTGCCCACCGTGAACGTCAAGGATCAGGTCTCCGCCGCCGAATGGCAGACCCGCGTCGACCTCGCCGCCTGCTACCGGCTGATCGCCCTGCAGGGCTGGGACGATCTGATCTTCACCCACATCTCCGCCAAGGTCCCCGGAACTGAGGACTTCCTGATCAACCCCTACGGCATGATGTTCCACGAGATCACCGCGTCGAGCCTGGTGAAGGTGGACGCCTCGGGCAAGAAGCTGATGGACAGCCCGTACGACATCAACCCGGCCGGCTACACCATCCACAGCGCCATCCACGATGTCCGCCACGACGTCGCCTGCGTCCTGCACACCCACACTGCCGCCGGTATCGCTGTCTCCGCGCAGCAGCAGGGCCTGCTGCCGATTTCCCAGCAATCGTTGTTCGTCCTTTCCAGCCTGGCCTACCACGGCTACGAGGGCGTGGCGCTGAACCATGACGAGAAGGCACGCCTGCAGGCGGACCTGGGCGAAGCCAACTTCATGATCCTGCCCAACCACGGCCTGCTGACCTGCTCGGCGACCATCGCCGACACCTTCCTGATGATGTTCACCCTGCAGCGCGCCTGCGAGATCCAGGTGCTGGCCCAGGGCGGCGGCGCCGAACTGATCATGATCCCGCAGCAGATTCTCGATGGCGCCCGCGCCATGGCCGCCGCCGTGACCAAGAGCAAGCAGGGCATGGGCGGCGCGCTGGCGTGGCCGGCACTGCTGCGCAAGCTGGACCTGCAGAACCCCGGCTACCGCGACTGATGGCGCTGGCCGGCATCGCCCTGCGCGACTGGCGCGCGCAGGGCCGCGACTTCACCTTCCGTGCCAATGATCGGCAAGACAGGGCAATACGTTACTGGAGCGCCGGCAGCGGCGCTCCACTGCTGCTGGTCCACGGTTTCCCTACCGCCTCCTGGGACTGGCATTACCTTTGGCAACCGCTGGCCGAGCGGTATCGGTTGATCGCCTGCGACATGCTCGGCTTCGGCGATTCGGCCAAACCCAAGGGGCACGACTACCGCATCCTCGAACAGGCCGACCTGCAACAGGCGTTGCTGGAGCACCTGGGCGTGCATGAGCCAGTTCACCTGCTGGTGCATGACTACGGCAACAGTGTCGGCCAGGAGCTGCTGGCGCGGCACGAGGAAGGCGGTTTCGCCCTGGCGTCGCTCGTCTTCCTCAATGGCGGGCTGTTTCCGGAGACCCACCGCGCGGTGTTGTCGCAGAAACTGCTGCTCAGCCCCTTCGGTTCGCTGTTCGGCCGGCTGTTCGACCGCAAGCGCCTGGCGCAGAACTTCGCCAAGGTGTTCGGCCCGCAGACTCAACCGTCCGAAGCGGAGCTGGATGCCTTCTGGGAGCTGATCCGCCATAACGACGGGCCGCGCGTCATGCACCGGCTGATCCACTACATCCTGGACCGTCGCCAGCACCGCAAACGTTGGGTCGGCGCGATGCAACGCACGTCGGTGCCGCTGCGCCTGATCGACGGCCCGGAAGATCCAATCTCCGGCGCGCACATGGTGGCGCGTTACCGCGAACTGATCCCGCAGCCGGACACCGTCGAACTGCCCGGTATCGGCCACTACCCGCAGGTCGAGACGCCGGAGCAGGTGCTACAGCATTATCTGGCGTTCCGACAGGAACGGGCACCGTAGTTAAGGACCGATCCACCTGCAGATTAGGAACTGACTGATAGATCGGCCCTGAGTGGCAGCGGTAGCTTCCCCGGTTTTTGTCCAGCCGGAGGTCGCTGCCATGCCACTCAAATCCGTCATTCCTGTCCGCCAGCCGCAGGGTTCGCTGCTGTACCGGGCACTGCTGCACCTGCGTCGGGATTTCGCCTTCGTCGCCATTCCCGTGCTCCTGGTGCTGGTCGGAGCCTGCGCGGCCGGCGGCTACTACGCCTGGATCACGCAGAACTGGGTGCCCGCCGCCCTCGGCGCGCTGGCACTGTTGCCGGCTTTCGGCCTGCTGCTGTTCTGGAGCGAGTACGACTGGTGGCTGTTCAAGCTCGGCCCGCGCGATGACCTGAACATGCCGATGCGCTGACGGATCATCCCCTGGCCTTATCGAGCACCATTCAGCCTTGGTCGTCTTGGTTGTGACCGGATCGTGACTGCCGGACACTCGAAAAAAACCATTCTGCCTGGAGCCCCAATCATGAGTGATGCCCTGCGTTTCGACGGAAAAGTCGTGATCGTTACCGGAGCCGGTGGCGGCATCGGCCGTGCCCACGCCCTGCTGTTCGCCAAGCACGGCGCCAAGGTGGTGGTGAACGACCTGGGTGGTAGTACTCACGGTGAGGGCGCCAATGCCTCGGCTGCCGACCGTGTGGTCGCGGAAATCCGCGAAGCGGGCGGCACTGCGATTGCCAACCACGATTCGGTGACCGACGGCGAGAAGATCGTCCGCCAGGCCGTCGAGGAATTCGGCCGCATCGACGTGGTGGTGAACAACGCCGGCATCCTGCGCGACAAGACCTTCCACAAGATGGAAGACGCCGACTGGGACCTGGTCTACAAGGTCCACGTCGAGGGCGCCTACAAGGTGACCCGCGCGGCCTGGCCATTCATGCGCGAGCAGGGCTACGGCCGGGTGATCTTCACCTCGTCCACCTCCGGCATCTACGGCAACTTCGGCCAGAGCAACTACGGCATGGCCAAGCTGGGCCTCTACGGCCTGACCCGCAACCTCGCCATCGAAGGTCGCAAGAACAACATCTTCGTCAACGCCATCGCCCCCACCGGCGGTACCCGCATGACCGAAGGCCTGATCCCGCCGCAAGTGTTCGAAGCGCTCAAGCCCGAGCTGGTCAGCCCGCTGGTGGTGTACCTGGGCAGCGAGGCCTGCCAGGAAACTTCCGGCCTGTTCGAAGTGGGCGGCGGCTGGATCGGCAAGGTGCGCTGGGAGCGCAGCCTGGGAGTGGGCTTCGACCCGCGCGAGGGCTTCAGCGTCGAGGACGTGGCGGCCAACTTCGCGCAGATCTGCGACTTCGAGAACGCCGCGCATCCCAAGGACAACGTCGAAGCATTGCGCGAGATGATGGCCAACCTGCAGAAATACGCCGGTTGATCCGGCCAGCCTGACCGGCGGAACGGCCAGCGGGGCTGTTCCACGGCGGCGAACGCAGTAAGGTGAAAGGGCCGGCTCAAAGCCGGCCCTTTGCTTTTCTGCTTCCCGGCCCGAGGAGTTCGCCATGAGCGTGATAATCCAGAAGAACGGCCCGGTGACCACCCTGGTCATCGCCCGCCCTGCGGTGCGTAACGCCGTGGACCGGCCTACCGCCCAGGCGCTGGCCGATGCCCTGCGCGAGTTCGAGCTGGACGAGCAGGCCCGCGTCGCCGTGCTGACCGGCGCCGGCGGGACCTTCTGCGCAGGCGCGGACCTCGCCGCCGTGGCCGAGGACGGCGAGCGGCGCAACCGCCTGGAAACCGAAGGTGATGCGCCCATGGGGCCGAGCCGCATGCAACTGTCCAAGCCGCTGATTGCCGCCATCGAAGGCTACGCCGTGGCCGGCGGACTGGAGCTGGCGTTGCTGGCGGACTTGCGGGTAATGGCCGAGGACGCCGTGTGCGGGGTGTTCTGCCGACGCTTCGGCGTGCCGCTGATCGACGGCGGCACCGTGCGCTTGCCGCGCATTGTCGGCCAGGGCCGGGCGCTGGACCTGATCCTCACCGGCCGCCCGGTGGGGGCGCAGGAAGCGTTCGCCATGGGGCTGGCCAATCGCGTGGTGGCGAGCGGGACGGCGCTGGAAGCGGCGGAGGAACTGGCGCGGGAGATCGCCGACTTCCCGCAGCGCTGCATGCTGGCGGATCGGGCGAGCGTGTTCGCGCAATGGGAGCTCTCGTTCGACGTGGCGCTGGCCAACGAATTCCAGGGCGGGATGGCGGTGATCGAAAGCGGCGAGACGGTGGACGGAGCTAAACGCTTCGCCGACGGGGAAGGGCGGCACGGGAAGTTCTGATCGAAGTGACGTTGTGGCTGTAGGAGCGAGCTTGCTCGCGAACTCGCCCAGCGCTGGCGCTGCCGGTGAATCCATTCGCGAGCAAGCTCGCTCCTACAGAAATCGGCTGAGCTCCAGGGTTAGGGAGAGGGAGACGCCAGCGGGCTGGCCCCTCCCATCCCCCCCCAACAGCCCGATCAATCGCGCTCGATGATCACATAGGTCTTGCGGGTGGTTTCTGGATGACCCACGCGCGATGGACTTTGGGCGGGGCTAAACGCTTCGCTGACGGGGAAGGGCGGCACGGGAAGTTCTGATCAAGGTGACGCCCTGATTGTAGGAGCGAGCTTGCTCGCGAACTCCCCCCCAGCGCCGGCGCTACCGGTGAATCCATTCGCGAGCAAGCTCGCTCCTACAGATATCGGCTGAGCTCCAGGGTTAGGGAGAGGGAGACGCCAGCGCGCTGGACCCTCACATCCCCCCAACAGCCCGATCAATCGCGCTCGATGATCACATAGGTCTTGCGGGTGGTTTCTGGATGACCCACGCGCGATGGACTTTGGACGGGGCTAAACGCTTCGCCGACGGGGAAGGGCGGCACGGGAAGTTCTGATCAAGGTGACACCCAGATTGTAGGAGCGAGCTTGCTCGCGAACCCGCCCAGCGCTGGCGCTGTCGGTGAATCGGCTTCGCGAGCAAGCTCGCTCCTACGAAGAGCAGGTCAGTCGCGCTCGATGATCACATAGGTCTTGCGTACGGTTTCCTGGATGTCCCAGATGCCCAGGCTGTTCTGCGGCAGCAGGAAGGCGTCGCCGGCCTGGAAGGCGATCGGCTCGCCGCCGTCCGGGGTGAAGGTGCCGCGGCCGGAGATGAAGTGGCAGAACTCCTGCTCGACGATCTGGCGGCGCCAGCGACCGGGGGTGCATTCCCAGATGCCGGTTTCCACGCCGTCTGGGCGTTCGATGGATTCCACTCGGGTTTCCGAGATCGGCTCGCCCAGGGGCACGGCCACCGGGTTGGCTTCACCGAGTTGCGCGTGCAGGGTGTCTTTCAAGTGGGTCAGTTTCATACGGGGCTCCAGTGGGGTTCTTTATCGGAGGGGCGGCGCTTCAGCCGACCTTCCAGGTCATCAGGTTTTCCATGCTGGCGGCGACCTTCTCGGCCAGCCGGCGGCGCCAGGGTGCGCTGTGGGGGTTGGCCAGCACATCGTCCTCGTGCACGAAGCTGCGGATGATGGCGTTGTAGCCGATCCAGCGGCAGGGTTCGGGCTCCCAGCCACGCAGGCCGTCCTGCACGCTGCGGTCGTTGATGACCCAGGGCTGGCGGGTGAGGGCGCTGTCCTGGCCGAGGATCAGGTCGGCAAGGGTGCGGCCGCCCAGGTTGGTGGCGCCGACACCTTCGCCGCCGTAGCCGCCGGCGAGCGCTATGCCGTTGCGGCGGTCGATCAGCATGTGCGGGTGGAAGCGCCGCGACATGCCCAGGTTGCCGCCCCAGGTATGGGTAATGCGCACGTCCTTGAGTTGCGGGAACAGCTCGCTGAACAGGTAGCGGCGCAGCTCCACTTCATCGTTGGTCAGGCTGAAGTCGTTGCGCAGCTTGCCGCCGAAGCGGTAGCCGCCGCGAGCGCCGAAGGCCAGGCGGTTGTCCGGGGTACGCTGGCCGTAGGTGACCTGGCGGCTGAATTCGCTGAAGGCCTGGCCCTTGTCGAGGCCGATCTCCGCCCAGACCGATTCAGGCAGTGGCTCGGTGGCCACCAGCAGGCTCTGCACCGGCAACTGGTAGTTGCCCAGCGGCGGCAGGTCGGCGGCATAGCCTTCGATGGCTGGCACCACCCATTGGGCTTTCAGTTCGCCCTGGTCGGTGCGCAGCAGGCCGGGTGCCCAATGGGTGACGCGGCTCTTCTCGAAAATCTGCGTGCCCTGGCGTTCCACGGCGCGAGCCAGGCCACGGACCAGCTTGGCCGGGTCGATGGTGGCGCAGTGCGGGGTGTGGATGGCGCCCAGCGCGCTGGGAATGCGCAGTTGCTCGGCCAGCTCGCTCTTGCTCAGCCAGCGGTAGTCGTCTTCGGTCAGGCCTTCGGCGTGCAGGTGGGCGAGGTACTCGCGCAGGCGGGTTTCCTGCTCCGGATAGCGCGCGGCGGTATAGAGCACACCGGCCTTGCGGTAGTCGCAGTCGATACCTTCGCGGTCGAGGACGCGGGCCACTTCATCGGGGATGTCGTGCAGCAGGTCATAGGATGCGCGGCGCTGCTCGGGCGACAGGCCGGCGAGCAGGCGGTCTTCGCCGAGCATGTTGCCCATCAGCCAGCCGCCGTTGCGGCCCGAGGCGCCGAAGCCGGCGGTTTCGGCCTCGACGATGGCGATCTTCAGCTGCGGTGCGCGCAGCTTCAGGTAGTAGGCGGTCCACAGGCCGGTGTAACCGGCGCCGGCGATGGCCACATCGACGTCCAGGGTGCCCTGCAGGGACGGCCGCGGAACGAGATCATCGTCCAGCTGGTTCATCCACAGACTGATATGACGCCATGCCGACATAGACGACTCCAAAAGGAAGAAGGGGGAATGTCGGCAAGCCTAGATTTGGCGCGGGGTTCTGTCGTGCGCGCGGGTACGCGAGGATTGCTCGCGTACCCGCCGGCAGGGGCGCATCAGGCCTCTGCCTGTTCCTCGCGCAGGCGCTTGAGGTACTCGCGGGGGGACTGGCCGGTCTGCTGGCGGAAGCAGCGATAGAAGGCCGAGAGCGAGTTGAAGCCGGCGGAGAAGGCCAGCTCGTCGATGCGCGAGGGCAGCGGCGGGCGCAGTTGGCTGAGCAGGTGGGTCAGGCGCGTTTGGTTGACGTACTGATAGAAGCTCAGGCCCATCACCTGGTTGAGCAGGTAGGAAATCTGGTTGCGTGTGTAGCCGGTGGCGGTGGCCACCTGGGTCAGGTCGAGGTCCGGCGCCAGGTACGGCTGGCTCTTGCTGAAGTAGTCCTCCAGGTCGCTGGCCAACTGGCTGAGCTGGCGCGGCGAGAGACCCAGACGGCTGGTGGCCGGACGCGGGTCGATGGCCTGCGGACGGCTTTCGCCGCCTTCGCGTACCACCGAGGCGTATTCGTTGATGCGCCAGATCAGGCCATCACGCACGGTGATCGCTTCGCTGGAATGGAAGGTCGCCAGACGCCCGCTCAGGGTCACCGCGATGCGGTACTGGATGAAGGCGGTGTCGCCGTCCACGCGGATGCGGTCGATGTGGTCGAGGAATTCTTCCGGGCGGCTGGGCATGGTGCCCTGCACGTAGTCGCGCAGGTCGGTGTAGCCCAGGGTGCGGTTCTGGAAGAAGTCGTTGTACTGCACCTGCGGGTGATACAGCGCGAGCACCGCTTCGAGGTCGCGATGCTTCCAGCACTGGTGGTAGCGCAGCACCACCTCGCGGGTCTGCTCGGTGAGGTGGCTGTCGGTCGGGCGTTGGTCGATGGCATGCATAGGGGGCTAAGAATGCCCCAGACGGCGCTTCTCGGGTAGTGGCAAAGCACCTGCCGGGTGCAAGGCACTATCCATCGTCTCGATGATCCGTCATCGCCTGCACCAATATCGCCCGCCAGAGCCTGTCCCAGAGGGGGGATTCACTCTTTCGGGCGACACGCCAAATACCACCTTGGAGCGCTTACTCCCTGTCAGGTCGCTCAGTAGGGTAAGGCCACCTAGACACCGTCAGGAGAGCCGCATGACAACAAAAACAAGGCGCGGATTCTTCCAACCGCAACTTCTCGCCACTGCTGTCGCCCTGGGATGCGCCACCCAGGCTCAGGCAATCAACTTCAATATCGGGGAAATCGAAGGACAGTTCGATTCCAGTCTGTCCGTGGGGGCCAGCTGGAGTACCCAGAGTCCGAAAGAGGATCTGATCGGTGCCGCCAACGGCGGCCACGGCATGACCCAGACCAACGACGATGGCCGGCAGAACTTCCGCAAGGGCCATACCTTCTCGAAGATCTTCAAGGGCATCCACGACCTGGAGCTGAAGTACGGGGACTTCGGCGTGTTCACCCGGGGCAAGTACTGGTATGACTTCCGCCTGAAGGACGAGGGCGTTGCCTTCAAGGATCTTTCGGACGACGGCCGCAAGGAAGGCGCCAAGTCTTCCGGTGCGCAGCTGCTCGATGCCTTCGGCTACTACAACTACGCCATCGCCGACATGCCGGGCACCGTGCGCCTGGGCAAGCAGGTGGTGAGCTGGGGTGAAAGCACCTTCATCGGCAACAGCATCAACACCATCAACCCCATTGATGTCTCTGCCTTCCGCCGTCCCGGTTCGGAAATCAAGGAAGGCCTGATCCCGGTGAACATGCTGTACATGTCGCAGAGCCTGACCGACGCGCTGTCCGTGGAAGGCTTCTACCAGCTGGAGTGGGACCAGACGGTGCTGGACAACTGCGGCACGTTCTTCTCTACCACCGACGTCGCTGCCGACGGTTGCAACACCAACTACAACATCCTCGACCCGGCTACGGTCAATTCGCTGAATGCGCCGGCGACCAAGGCACTGCTCAATTCCCTGGGCGTCACCGTCACCCCCGAGGGCCTGATGGTGCCGCGTGGTGCCGACCGTGACGCACGTGACTCCGGTCAGTGGGGCCTGGCCCTGCGCTGGCTGGGCGATGACGTGGAATACGGCGCCTACGCCATGAACTACCACAGCCGTACGCCGATCGTGAGCATGAAGAACGCCGGCACCGCTGACATCGGCAATGTCCTGCGCGCGCTCTCCGTGCCCGGTGGCGCCGCGCTGGCCCAGCCGCTGCTGCTGGGGCGTGGCAACTACTTCCTGGAGTACCCGGAAGACATCCGCCTGTACGGTCTGAGCTTCTCCACCACCCTGCCCACCGGTACTGCGTGGAACGGCGAGATCAGCTACCGGCCGAACATGCCGCTGCAGCTCAATACCACCGACATGACGCCGTTGCTCGCCACTACCGTGGTCGGCGGCTTCACCAGTGGTGGTGCGGCCGGCGCGCTGGCTCAGGCCAACCGCATCAGCCACGGCTACGTGCGCAAGGAAGTGACCCAGGCACAGACCACCTTCACCCACTTCTTCGACCAGACCATGGGCGCGGACCGCCTCACTCTGGTGGGCGAAGTCGGCATGACCTACGTTGGCGGCATGACCGATGAAGTCGGCGAGCGCTACGGTCGTGACTCGGTCTACGGCGTACCGGAGAACGCCACCGCGCGGAACGAGTACGGCAGCGGCGGCTTCTACACCTCGTCGTCCTGGGGTTATCGCGCCCGCGCCATCTGGGACTACAACAACGTCTTCGCCGGGGTGAACCTCAAGCCGAACCTCGCCTGGTCCCACGACGTGCACGGCTACGGCCCGGTCTTCAACGAGGGCAGCAAGGCTGCCAGCCTCGGTATCGACGCGGACTACCAGAACACCTACACCGCGAGCCTGAACTACACGAACTTCTTTGGCGGCGACTACAACACCATCGTCGACCGGGACTTCGTTTCGCTCAGCTTCGGCGTGAACTTCTGACCTGCCTGCTCAAGGAATCGACATGAGAACGACAAGAATCCTCCAATGCGGCGCGCTGGCCCTGAGCCTGCTGTCCTGCGGCGTGATGGCGGCGGTGTCCGCCGACGAAGTGGCCAAGCTGGGCACCAGCCTGACGCCGATGGGCTCGCAGAAGGAAGGCAACGCCGATGGCAGCATCCCGGCCTGGACCGGCGGCATCTCCCGCACCGCCGGCAAGCTGGACGCCAAGGGCTTCCTCTCCGACCCGTTCGCCGACGAGAAGCCGCTGTTCACCATCACCGCGCAGAACGCCGATCAGTACAAGGGCAAGCTCTCCGCCGGCCAGCTGGCGATGTTCAAGCGCTACCCGGACACCTACAAGATCCCGGTGTACAAGACCCACCGCACCTTCGCGCTGCCCGATGACATCTATGCCGCCATCAAGCGCAGCGCCGAGTTCGTCCAGCCGATCAACGATGGCAATGGCCTGGAGAACTTCGAGAAGAGCCGCTACTACGCCTTCCCGCTGCCCAAGAACGGCGTGCAGGCGCTGTGGAACCACCTGACCCGTTACCACGGCGGCAACATCTCCCGCTCGGTAGTACAGGTGGTGCCGCAGACCAACGGCAGCTACACGCCGATCCGCTTCGAGGAATCGATCGCGGTGCCGCAGAACATGGGTGACCAGGATGTCAGCAAGACCGGCAACATCCTCACCTACTTCAAGCAGCAGGTAACGGCGCCGGCGCGCCTGGCCGGTAACGTCCTGCTGGTGCACGAGACCCTGGACCAGGTGAAGGAACCGCGCCTGGCGTGGATCTACAACGCTGGCCAGCGCCGTGTGCGCCGTGCCCCGCAGGTTGCGTACGACGGTCCGGGCACCGCCTCGGATGGCCTGCGTACCTCGGACAACTACGACATGTTCTCCGGCGCCCCGGACCGTTACGACTGGAAACTGGTGGGCAAGCGCGAGATGTACATTCCGTACAACAGCTATCGCCTGAACTCGCCGGCGCTCAAGTACGACGACATCGTCAAGCCGGGCCACATCAACCAGGACCTGACCCGTTACGAACTGCACCGCGTATGGGAAGTGGTGGGCACCCTGAAGTCCGGCGAGCGCAACATCTACGGTCAGCGCCACTTCTACCTCGACGAGGACAGCTGGCAGATCGCGGTGTCCGAGTTGTACGACGGTCGCGGCCAACTGTGGCGCGTCGGCGAGGGCCACGAGATGACCTTCTATACCGAGCTCGCCACCGGCTATGCCGCCGAGTCGCTGTACGACATCCTCGCCGGCCGCTACGTGACCTTCGGTCTGAACAACGAGGAGAAGCGCGGCTACCAGTTCGGCCAGAAGGCCAGCATGGCCGACTTCACCCCGGCAGCGCTGCGTAACACCGGCGTTCGCTGAAACAACGCTTCACTCCTTGGCCCCGGCATTCCTCGTGGATGCCGGGTTTCTTTTTTTGCACCGCCGGCACGGGAGCGCAATCGCTATCAAAGGCCTGAGCGCGGCCCGCGCTATACCGTCCCATGAATCTGGCTGATGGTCCTTTGCCCGCTCCGCTCACGGGCATAGTCTGGCCTGCAAATGGCCGGAAGAAGCCCATGTCGACGATCGCCCAGCACAGTCTTGCACAGCACGGTGCGGCGCTGCCTCGCCTACCCCGCCAGCACCTGCCACGCGAACGGCTGCATGCCAGCCTGAGCGCCACCGAGTGCCGCCTGCGCCTGCTGGTGGCGCCGCCCGGTTGCGGCAAGACGGTGCTGATGAGCGAATGCGCGCGCCTGGCGCCGGCTGGCACCCGCGTGGTCTGGCTGGGGCTGGGGGGCCGGCAGCTTGCGCCCGAGCAGTTCTGTGAGCGTCTGGGCGAAGCGCTGGGTGTGCCCTGGTCCGGTGAGGCGGCCCTGGCGGCCTGGCTGGAGAGCGCCGGCGACCCGGTCTGGCTGATGCTCGACGACTACCCCCGGGCACCCGATTCCGCCCTCGACGACTGCTTCGACCGCCTGCTCGCCGTGGCCTCGCCGCAGATCGGCTGGTGGCTGGCCAGCCGCCGTCGCCCGGCCTGCAACCTCACCCGCTTGCTGCTTGAAGGCGAGCTGCTGGAACTGGGTGCCGGCACCCTGGCCCTGAACCAGGGCGAGCTGGACGCCTACCTGCAGACTGCCGGCCTGGAATGGCCCCAGACCCAACGCCATGGGCTGCAGGACGCAACCCTGGGCTGGTTCGCCGGCGTGCGCCTGCGCCTGCTCAGCCTGGGCAACGATTCCATCGCGCCCTGCGCGACCCAGATGGCCGAGACCGGTAATGGCCTGCTGCAGGATTATCTGCAACGGGAAGTCCTGGCGAGCCTGCCGGCGGAGCTGGCGGAAACGCTCTGTGGCCTGGCGCAGATCGCCCGCTTCAACCGCGAACTGTGCGACTACCTGTTCGATGAGCCCGGCCTCGGCCTGGACGGCCTGCAGGCGTGGGGCGTGTTGATCGAGCCGGTGGACAACACCCAACACTGGTTCCAGGTGGCGCCCATGCTCGCGTCAGCGCTGGCGAGCCTGTCGCGCTGGCCGGCGGCGACCTTGCACCGGCGCGCCTGCCAGTGGTTCACCCAGTGCGGAGAAATCCACTCGGCGTTCGAGCACTCCCTGTACGCCGAGCAGCCGGACGTTTCCGCCAGCCTGCTGCAACGCCTGACCGAGGAGCAACTGCTGCACGGCCGTAACGTCGAGCGGGTCCTGCAACTGCGCGAATCGCTTCCCGAAGAACTGCTGTGCAGCACGCCGCGCCTGCTCATCCTCAATGCCTGGACCTTGCTCTTCGTTGGTCGCCTGGACGACGTGGAAGCGCTGCTGGCCGGTTTCGATCGCTTCCTGCCGATGCCTGGCGAGCACCGCCAGCGCGCGCTGATCGCCCAATGGCAGGGACTCCACGGCATGCTCACCCACGGGCGCGGCCTGCCGGGCGCTCGCGAACAATTGCGCGAGGCGCTTCAGTACCTGCCCGAAGAAGCCTGGGCGCAAACGCTGATCTGCCTGTCGGCGCTGACCCAGCAGGCCCAGGCCGAAGGACGGCTGACCGAGGCTCGATTGATCAATCGCGAAGCCTTGCGCCGCGCGCGTCTGCAAGGCAGCACCACCTTCGAAGCGCTGCTGGAGCTGGACCGCGCCCAATGGCTGGAGCAGCGCGGCGAACTGCAGCGCGCGGATGCGCTGCTGGCGCGGGTGCAGGAATACCTCGACGAGATGCGCATCACCTGTAACGCCATGGCTGGCCGCGTCGCCCTGCGCCGGGGCTGGCTGTGCCTGCGCCAGGGGCGTGACGATGAGGCGCGCGAGCTGTTCATCGCCGGGCTCAACGAAACCCGCCGCAGCCACGATCCCAGTTCGATCTACGGCTTTACCGGCATGGCCTGGCTGGATGCGCTGGACGGCGATACCGATGGCGCCTTCAGCCGCCTGCTGGAGGTGGAGCGGCTGATGCAGTTGCAGCATGTGCCGGAGCCGATCTATCGCGGCCCGTTGCTGCTTGCCAGTGGCGCACTGCATCTGCGCCAGAACCGGGCGGGGCCTGCGCGGGAAATCCTCCAGCGGGTCGCCTCGCGCTACCGCATGGACCGCCTCAGCCCGCCAGCGGCGGCACCGGACCAGATCCTGCGGGTCGAACATCACTTGGCCCTGGCAGAGCTCTACGATGGCGACGTGGAGGCCGCCCTGCAGCGTCTGCTACGGATGCTGCCGGACCTGCTGCGCCAGGGCCGCAACACCCTGGCCTGCGACGTCTGGCTGGCGTTGGCGGAAGCGCACTTCATCGCCGGTAGCCTCGATGAGGCGCGCAGCGCGTTGGACGAAGGGGTCTCGCTGGCGCAGCGCTTCGGGCTGCTCTCCAGCCTGCGCGATACCCAGCGCCGCCAACCTGGTTTGTTCGGCCTGCGCCCCCACGCTGGCGAAATGGCCCCGCACAACCTGCTGAGCCTGCGCGAACTCTCGGTGCTGGAGTTGATCGCCCGCGGCTGCTCGAACCTGGAAATCGGTGAGCGCCTGTACATATCCCTGCACACCGTGAAGACCCATGCGCGCCGGATCAACGGCAAGCTCGGCGTGGAGCGGCGCACCCAGGCGGTGGCGCGGGCGAAGGAGCTTGGTCTGCTGAAGGTCTGAGGCGTCAGTGCAGCGCCTTGGGCGGCACGCTGATGTCGGCCAGGCGCTGGGCCAGGCGCATCTGCTCGGCGGCATCGTCACTGAGCAGCATGGCGCGCTCCAGGTCGTAGCGCTCCGCCTGCGGGCAATCCAGCACGTGGTAGAGGTCGGCACGGGCCAGGTGATCGCTGGCGCTGGGCGGCCCCAGTTCCAGCACGCGCTGGGCGTCCCTGAGCGCCGCCAGCGGTTCACCGGCGGCCAGATGCAACTGCCGCAGATTGCGCGACAGGCGCTGCAGCATGTCGACGGCGCTGGCCGTGCGCAGGTGTTCGGCGGATAGCTCGGCGTGGGCGCCCATCTGGCGTGCCAGTAGATCGCGGCAGTCGCGGGTATAGAGGCGGCGGCCGGTGGCGGGGTCGAGCAGGTGATCGGCGCCGGGGACGCGCAACAGGAAGCGCCCTGGGAAATTCACTCCGACCAGGGTGATGCCGTTGCGCCGCGCCATCTCCAGGGCAATCAGCGCCAGCGACAACGGCTGGCCATGGCGGCGCTGCAACACCTGGGGGAGCAGGGCCGCACGAGGGTGCAGCGGGTACTCGTCGTCTTCGGCGAAACCCAGCTCGCTCAGCCGGCGCAGCAGATATTGCGCGCGCTCCGTATCGCCGGTGCCCTGGGGCAGCGCTACCGCGACCTGGTGCGCAAGCGAGTCGAACAACCGCAGCGCCTGTTCCGGTGACAGGTGCGGTTCGTGCTCGGTGGCGATCCACAGGGCCGCTTCGAACAGAGCGGGCGGCTCCTGGGCAAGACAGGCAAGGCAGGCTTGACGCGGGTCCATGGCGTTCTCCGGCTGACCCTGCGGTTGTAACCGGAGCGCTGGGCACTCGTCCAGTGGCGCGGTCGTCGCCCGTGAAGGTGATGTGACAGGCACTGCCTATACTGAAAGCGTCCGCCTTCGGACCGCTGTCCATTCCCAGCAAGGGAGCGCCGCCATGTTCGACATGATGGAAGCCACCCGGCTCGAGTCGCTGCATCTCGCCCAGGACCCTGCCACGGGACTCAAGGCCATCATCGCCATCCACAACTCCCGGCTTGGGCCGGCGCTGGGTGGCTGCCGTTACCTGCCCTATCCCAGTGATGATGCCGCGCTGCGCGACGCCGCGCGCCTGGCTCAGGGCATGAGCTACAAGGCGGCGCTGGCGGGCCTGAGGCAGGGCGGCGGCAAGGCCGTCATCCTGCGCGCGCCCCACGTCAACAACCGTGGCGAACTCTTCGAAGCCTTCGGCCGCATGATCGATTCCCTCGGCGGCGCCTATATCACGGCAGTGGACAGCGGCACCTCCAGTGCCGACATGGACTGCATCGCCCAGTTCACCCGGCATGTCACCAGCACCACCAGTGGAGGCGATCCCTCCCCGCATACCGCATTGGGGGTGTTTGCCGGCATCCGCGCAAGCGCCCAGGCGCGCCTGGGCAGCGATGATCTGGACAGCCTGCGCGTAGCGATCCAGGGGCTGGGCAATGTGGGCTACGCGCTGGCCGAACACCTGTCCGCCGCCGGCGCGGAATTGCTGGTCAGCGATATCGATGCCGGCAAGGTCCAGCTCGCCGTCGAGCAATTGGGCGCCCGTCCGGTACCCAATGAAGCGCTGCTCACCACGCCGTGCGACATCCTTGCGCCCTGCGGGCTGGGCGGCGTGCTGACGTCACACGTGGTCGGGCACCTGCGCTGTGCCGCCGTCGCCGGCGCTGCCAACAATCAGCTGGCCCATCCGGACGTCGCCGATGAGCTGGAGGGGAGGGGGATCCTTTATGCGCCGGACTACGTGATCAACTCCGGCGGGCTGATCTACGTCGCCTTGCAACACCAGGGCGAGTCCTTGCCGACTATCACCGCGCACCTGTCGCGCATCGCCGAGCGCCTGACCGAGGTCTACGCCCATGCCCAGGCCGATCACCTGTCACCGGCGCGAGTGGCCGACAAGCTGGCTGAGCGAATCCTGTACGGGTAGGCGGCCTGTCGCCGCTGGTCAGTCGAACTCTGCCAGCAGCTCGCCGCCAGCGCTCTTGCAGGCGGCCTGTTGTGCGAGGCTGAGTTGTGCGCGCCAGACGTTGATCCGCCCGACGTCCGGTGGCAGGGTCGTACGCCACTGCTGCCGCAAGCGCTGCTCCTTGCTGACGAGTAACTGTCCGTCGTTCTGGAAGCGAGCCTGGTGCTCCTCCAGGCGCTTGGCTGTTCCCAGGTGGTAGTTGAGCATGGCCGGATGAAAGTCCAGCTCGATGAACTCGCAGATGCGTCTGACCTGTGTCTGTGGATCTTTCAGCAACTGGTCGTAGCGCAACTCCAGATAAGGAAGACCGTGTGCCTGTTGGCGGGCTTCGGCGATCATGCCAGCCCAGCGTTGCACCAGCCGTTCCGGCTCACGCTCGGGGGCAAACCAAGTCTGGCTCCAGGACAGGGCGACGTCCCGGCCGTCGCGCAGAATATGAATGAAGCGGGCTTCGGGCAGCTGTCCGGCGATTGTTCGCATGTGCTGCAGGTAAGCGGGCGTCTTGTCACCGAATCTTGGTTTTCCCAGGCGCGCGGCATAAAGCTGGTAGAACAGCCGTAGCACCTGCGGCAGCCCCGAGGATTTCGGAAGACGGGCTGCGGTTTCGACGAAGTGCTCTGCGTCCAGGGCAAAGTCCGCCCAGGCAGGTGCTGATTCCGGTAACTGGGTCAGTCTTCGGGCGAGCTCTGCGGGAGTCGCTGCCTCATGCAACAGTGGCCCATTCATCAGGAAGCCGGTTTCCGGGGGAATGGCCAGTTGCGGGTGGGCGTCGAGAATGAAGCGCAGCAAGGTCGTGCCCGAACGCGGTACACCCACGATGATCGGCATTGGCCGTGGTACCTGGGTTATAGCGCTCACGCGGGCAGTCCCTTGAGCAGTACGTCGATGACATGTTGTTGTGCTGTTTCTCCCAGCGTGGGGTATAGGGGCAGGCAGAGCACCTGCCGGGAAGCCTGCTCCGCGTTGGGCAGGGCTTCGAAGCGGCAGCGCTCGGCGAAGGCGGGTTGCTGATGGGCGGGGATCGGATAGTGCACGGCCACCTGGACGCCTGCTGCGCGCAGGTGCTCGGCGAGGCGTTCGCGTCCATCGACCAGGATGCCGTACTGCGCGTAGACCGAGCTCGCACCGGCCAGCATCACCTGGCGTCGCAGGTGGCCGCCGGCTGCAGCCAGGCCCTGGTCGTAGCGACAGGCCACTGCTTGTCGCAGGGCCAGTTGCTCCGGTAGACGCTGGAGAGCGACCAGCAGCGCACAGCAGGACAGCGCGTCCAGGCGGCCATTGGTTCCCACCGAGCTGTGCAGGTATTTGGCTGACTGGCCGTGGTCCCGGGCTTCGCGAATACGCTGGGCGAGTTGCTCGTCTTGGGTGAACAGGGCGCCACCTTCTCCGGCGCCGCCGAAAGGTTTGGTGGGAAAGAAACTGGTGCAGCCGATGTCTGCCAGGCTGCCGCTGCGATGACCGTGGAGCGTTGCGCCGTAGCTCTGCGCGGCGTCCTCGATGACTCGCAGGCCGTGCTGGCGCGCCAGGGAATTCAGCGCATCGAAGTCTGCCGGCTGGCCGAACAGCGAGACGGCGATAATGGCGCGGGTACGGGGGCCGATCAGCCTGGCGCAGGACTCCACGTCGAGGTTCAGCGTGTCCGCCTGGATATCGGCCAGCACGGGCGTGGCGCCCTGCAGCAGAACGGCCTCGATGGGGGCGGCAAAGGTGAACGCCGGCACTATCACTTCGTCGCCAGGGCCGATGTCCAGGGCCATCAGCGCCAGCTGCAGGGCCATGGTCCCGGAGCTGCAGGTGAGGGCATGGGCAACGCCGACGTCAGACTCAAGTCTGCGCTGCAGCTCCACCACCTCAGGTCCCATGATGAACTGCCCATGCTCGAAGAGGCGGGCCACTCGTGCCAGGACCTCTTCCCTGAGTGGCTGCCAGTCGGCCACCAGGTCGATGAAGGGAACCGCAATCGTCATGAGTCGCTCCGGGAAAGATTCACAGTACGGCTTCGCCCACACGGCAGCCATTGCGGATACGCTCGCCTAGCAGCACCGCTTGCAGGGCCTGGTTGCCCAGTGCGATGGGGGAGGGTTCGCCACGCAGCGCCATCAGGAATGCCTGCGCCTGGCGGGTGAGGGCGTCCGGTTCGTGGCTGGCATAGCGTACGTCCAGGTCGATCACGCGGTTTGCCACGTCTCCCTCGTAGAGCCGAACATGGCGTTGGCGGTTGGTGCTTTCGCGGCAGGCGGTGAGGTTCACCCGGCGGCCGTCGGCAAAGGTCAGCTGACAGCGGACGTGGGACAGTTGGCCTTCCTGCCGGCGCCATTCGAGGACGCGAACATCATCGTCGGGGGTTCCCAGGGTATCCAGCAACCAGTCGATGTCATGGATCATCAGGTCCTGCACCACATCGCTGTCACTGCGTTGCGAGCCTTGCGCAGCCGGGGCCGCGCGTATCACCTCGACGCAGGGCACATGGCCGGACAGCGCGCTGCGTGCGAGGTGCAGCGCGGGGTTGAAGCGTTCGCTGTGGCCGACGGCCAGAAGGGCGCCGCAGCGCCGGCCGGCTTCGACCAGCTGTCGGCACTCGGAGAAAGTCAGCGCTAGGGGCTTTTCCACCAAGCAATGAATGCCGGCCTCGAGCAGCGGCAGGGCACTGTCGACGTGGCGGTCGCTGGGGGTGGCGATTACCGCTACATCTACTTTGCCCACCAGCGCCTGGGCGCTATCAAGGCAGGGCAGACCCAGCGTTGTCGCCCAGGCGGCCTGCCTGGCGTCGCACTCCACCAGCGTGGTGAGTCGGACATCGGGAATGCGCTGCCAGGCCGAGCAATGCAGGCGGCCCATTTTTCCGAGGCCGACGACTGCGACGCGCAGTGGCTCGTACAGAGTGGCGCTCATCCCTTGCGCAACCAGCGCCTGAGGCGTCGGTACGGAGCAAGGGCGCGCCAGGTACGCGAGCCAATGACTTCGGCCAGGTCTGCTTCGATCTTGCGCAGGTGCTGCTCTCGGCCGGTCGCCAAGGCCAGCAGTTCCTGGTTGTGCAGGTCCTGCTCGGCCAGCTGGCTTTGCGTCTGCTGGTTGTGCTGCTCGTGCTCAGCTACCCGTGCCTGCAATTGCTGATTGTATTGCTCTCTTTCATCCAGTTGCGCCTGCAGATGCAGGCTGTGCCGTTCCAGCCTGTCCCACTGGGTGTGATGCCCTGCAAGTTGTTCGCTGAGCTGGCGAATCCGCTCTTCGGCATGGGCGAGTTGCTGCCTGGCCTGCGCGGCCTCGTGTGCGGTCTGGTGCTGTCTCTTGATGGTCGGCGCCAGCCAGCGCAGGTAGGCGGCGCCGGCTCGCAGTTGGGCCTGCGGTGCGGGGGCGGAGTTGTGGTTCGCCGACTCGTCGATGAGCTGGGTGTAGATCTGCAACCAGCGATCCACCACGTGCTCCATGTCGGCGTCCTGACGGATCCAGTCGCTGACGCGGCGCGCGTCCTGGCTGTCGTAACGGTTGATCTGCGCCAGCAGGGTGTCTTCGTCCAGCGGCAGACGTTGCATGCTGCGCACGCCGAAATTCAGGCGACGCAGCTCGGCCAGGTTATTGCTGTCGACCATCCCCGCCAGGCCGACCTGGTCGGCGACAATGACGGCGCAGCCGCTCGCCATGGCTTCGATGGCGGCTCGTGCCTTGGCGAACACCAGGTCGTAGTTGCCCAGAAGCGTTGCGGGCTCAATGGCCGCGTTGCCCATTCCGGCGCCGATTACATCGATCTTTTCGATACCCGCGCGTTGGCACGCGCTACGAATGGCTTCGAGGCTTGGCTGGCCTGCGGCGTAATTGCTGAAGATCAGCGCAGAACGCGGGCGTTCAGGCAGCGCGGATCGTTGCTTGAAGCGCTGCAGATCGACGAAGTTGTACAGCACCTCGCAACGCTCCGGCGCAATCCCCGGTGTAGTCAGCAAGCGCTCCAGGCACAGGTCGTCCACTGCCAGGTAACGACCGATCGCCGGCAACACCGGGGGGATTTCCTCCCAGGGCAGCCAGCCGTGGCAGATGTACAGCGCCGGTACCTGGGGAAAATGCAGCATCGCGGTGACGGCATCCAGGTGATGCTGGCCGTGGATGACATCGGGCGGGCTGTTCAGCGAATTTAGGTCGTCGATGACCGGAACGGTGGCGCGGCGCAGCTCTTCGGCGACCTCGCCGAGCTGCGAGCTGTAAGCTACCGGCAAATGGCCGCGACGCATGAGCGCCAGCGCCAGGTCGCGGACGTAGAGTTCGGAACCGGCACGGCTCCCCAGCGTGTTGTTGGTGATGAGAATCCGCAGGGGTTTGAAGGGTGCTTCAGACATGGCGTAGCCCCAGGGCGTGGCGTACCGACTTGGCGCTGGCAGGACGCTGATCGAAGTGAGCGGCGAGGTCGACCAGACGCTGGACCATCTGCGCGTTGTTGGCGAGCTGGCGGCGTTGCGGGTCGAGCCACAGGTAGTCTTCCAGGCCAGTACGGGCGCCATTGCCGTACAACAGGCCCTGGGTATTCATCGCCAACTGGCAGGCACCCACGCCGCCACCGCACCAGAGCGCGCCTTGCGGCAATTCGCTGAGCAGCAGCGCCAGGGCTCCGGGCCGGGCCTGGGCGCCGGCCACGTTGCCGAGGATGAAGTTGAAGTACAGCGGTGGCTGGATCAGTCCGCGATCGAGCAGGTAATGCGCGTAATTGAGCATGCCGGCGTCGAACACTTCCAGCTCAGGACGGATGCCTGCTTCCGCCATGCGCTCGGCCAGGCGCTGGATCATCTCGGGGCTGTTGACGCTGGCGCTGCGGCTGAAGTTCAGCGACGACAGCGTGAGGCTGGCCATGTCCGGGCGCAGGTCGCCGGTGAGTCCCAGTGGGTCCGCGCGTTGTTCGAATTCACCGAAATCCCGGCCACTGAGGGACACGCAGATGACCACGTCAGGATGTACCTCGCGGATGCCGCCGATGATGCGCGCGTAAATTTCCCGGTGGTAGGTCGGGCGGCTCTGCTCGTCCCGCGCATGCAGGTGCAGCATGTTCGCGCCCAGGGCAACGCAGCGGCATGCGTCGGCGACTATCTCATCCACGCTCAGCGGCACGTGTGGACTCATTGCCCGCGTAGGCAGCATGCCGGTGGGCGCCAGGTTGAGGATGAATCCTTCCATGGTCGTGTCAGTCTCGTTCGACGGTCACACCAGCGCGGCTGCGCGCCGGGTTGCCAATCACGGTGGCCCCCGCCGGAACGTCCTTGGTGACGACGCTGCCGGCGCCCACCACGGCGTTCTCGCCGACCGTCACGCCCGGCAGGATGACGCTGCCGCCGCCGATCCGCGCGCCACGGCAGATGCGTGGATAAACCATCGGGCCGCCCTTGAGCTTGTCGTTGAGGGTAACCACGTGCGGGCCGATGAAGACATCGTCCTCGATGACGACGCCACGGGTGATGTGACAAGCGGTCTGGATCGATACACGCTCGCCGATACGGCAATCGCAGATGTTGCAATGCGAACCGATAGTGACACCGGCGCCGATCCGCGCGCCGTTGTGGATCAATGTCATCGAGCCCACCCGGCTTTGTGGGCCGATCTCGACGTTGTCCTGCACTTCGGTCAATTGCGGATTGTAGAAACGGACTTCGGGGAAGCGTTGTTCGAGTTCATGCATGGCGTCAGGCGTTCTCGTTCTCGAGTTGGAATTGGTCCTGCCATTGGCGGACGTTCACCTGGTTGGGCAGGTAGCTCTGGGTGTAAATCCAGCCACGCTCGGCTGGCAGCACCTTGAAGGGCAGAGCCACCTCGATAATGTCGTGGAAGATCGCCTGCATGTGCCTGTCGACGGGCTCCGTGATTGACAGGCGCAGGCTGTAGTCGCCGTGCATGAGCGGCAGGCGGGTGCGGTATTCGATGCAGTGGATCTCGCCGGGCTGCATGGCCAGCAGCGGCTGCTCGGTGATCAGGAAGTCAGCGCCGATCACCGAGACCAGATGGCGGTCGCGCACCTTGTAATTGACTGAAACCTCGGCGCTCCGCAGGCATTGGACATGGATGCGGATGATCGCCGGGGCATCGAAGTCAAACAGTTCGGTCGGCTCGCCGGCTGCATTGAGCAACTCCACCAGGCGTACACGGCTGTCTCCGGTGCCCTGGCGCTTGTTGACCCAGCGCTGCTGGAAGTCCTCGCAACGGGCGAGGAAGGCCGCGTCAGTGATTTGCCCGGCCAGCGACTCTCCCTCGGAGTGCGTCACAGGTCGCGCCAGCACCTGGTTCTGAGTCTGGTGGATGTCATGCAAGTAGAGATCGGTAACCTCGCCGCAGGGGCCTTCCGCCTTGATGCGCCCGGTTTCCAGGTAGATGGCACGGTTGCAGATGGCGCGGATGGTGCCCACGTCGTGGCTGACCAGCAGCAGGCTACCGCCGGCTTCCTGGAAACCGCGGAACCAGTTCATGCATTTCGCCTGGAAAGCTGCGTCGCCCACCGACAGCGCTTCGTCGACGATGAGCAACTCCGGATCTGAATGGGCCAGCACGGCGAAGGCCAGGCGGACGTACATACCGCTGGAGTACGTCTTCACCGGTTGCTCGACGAACTCACCAATTTCGGCGAAATCGACGATCGAGGGCAGCCGCTCTTCGATCTCCTTGCTGCTCATGCCCAGCACCGCGGCGTAGAGGCGAATGTTCTCGATGCCGGTGAATTCGGGATTGAAGCCGACGCCCAGTTCGAGCATGGCGCAGACCCTGCCGCACACCTGAACACTGCCGCTGCCGGGGCTGAGCGTACCTGCGATGATTTGCAGCAGGGTCGATTTGCCCGAACCATTGCGCCCGATGATCGCAACGGCCTCACCTGCGTGCAGGGTCAGGTCGATGCCGCGTAGGGCATGGAATTCATTGGCGCTGTTGCGTGGGCGGCCGCCGAGCCAGCGCGGCCAGAAATGACTGAGGTCATCCAGAAGACGATCGCTGGGCCTCGGGTACTGCCGGAAACTCTTGCTCAGGGCGGTGCAGCGGATGAGTTCGGCAGCGGGCGCATCGTGCATCGTCGGTCGTCCTGATCACGACCACGCGGAGGACGTTCACGCACCGGCTAGGCCGGCGCGCCGACAGTTCCCGGTGCACGGTGCGTTAAGAATTTTATAGGAATTTTCTTAGCGCATTCTGGCATCAGCGTGAGTGCCCGGACAAGCCACTGGCCATCGCTGTCATCCGCCGTCAGTCGGGAGACCAGGCGAGGTGGGCAGGGCGATGGGGGAGGCGGACTCGGGCATCGCCGCTGGCCGGTTTTGAAGCGGTTACTCGCTGGCTTCGTGAAGCTCGCCCAGTGCATCGGGCTGGTTCTTGAAGGCGCGGGCAAAGGTGTCACGGTGACGGGCCATATAGATACCGATCTCCTCGACCTGCTCCTCGCTCAGCGAAGGCACTGCCTTGTGCAGGACACTGGCGAGGTTCTCCGCCAGCTCCAGCATCTTGTCGTGCCGGTCGGCTTCTGCCTTATCCATGAACAGACGCTCCGGATCGCGGCTGCTGCGGTACACCACTTCGACGGCCATTCATCACCTCTGTGCCTTCTCTTTGATTGGGGGAATTCCAGATAACTGTTTATTTATACAGTAAAGTGATTGCGCAATGCTACTGCTGCTGTGCGAATCCTTGCCAGCAGCGTAGACGTCAGGGAGGGCGGTGCCTCTATTGGGCCACTATTGGTGGCGGCCCAAAGCAGTGCGCGCGCCCTGTTGGCGCGCGCAGCGAAGCCACGTGACTGGCGCAAGGAATCGTCAGTCAGATGGCTCTGAAGGAAGGAATTATTGCAGGGTGATGCGTCAGGACGCGATCGGCAGGCCGTTCTCGCCGCGTGTCATGGCAGCCAGCAGCTGCGGCGCCGTGCCGCCTTGTTCGATGGCGATGCCGAAGCGGATGCTCTGGATGAAGCGCTGCAGCTGTTCCGGGTCCTGCAGCTGGGTGTTGCGGATGAGGCGGCGCGCGGCCACGCCTGCCTCGGTGGAGAGGGTCAGGACAATGCTGCCGTCGGGCCGTTCAAGGCTGAAATTGACGCGGTATTGGTCCTGGAATGCGTCGGTCAGCTTCTGAAAGGGACTTTCCATCACTCGTTCCTGCCTGTTTTGTGGCGTGCCTCTGGATGGACTCAGGGCGGGCCGAAAAAGTTCGCAGTCATATTCGCGCAGTCGATCTGTGCCATGACTGCGCAAGATCAATGGCGTAGCACTTGCAGGCTTCACGCCAACAAAGCCTTGTATTGCGGAGAACCGACGAATGAAACAGAACTGGGCCGAGCGCCTGAGCGAGCGGATGCACGGCTGTGCCGAGTCCCTGGGCAACCTGCTGGTGGAGGGCTTCCACTATCTGGCGCTGTTCGCCATCGGCGGCACCGTGTTCTGGTCGGCGGCGGTGGCTTTCGGCGAGATGGTTGGCAAGGGGCACGCCAGCATCGATGACATTCTGCTGCTGTTCATCTATCTCGAACTGGGCGCCATGGTCGGCATCTACTTCAAGACCAACCACATGCCGGTGCGCTTCCTGATCTACGTGGCGATGACCGCGCTGACCCGCCTGATGATCGCTGATATCCAGCACAACCATGTGCCCGACGACGGCATCATCCTCGTCTCGGTGGCACTCCTGCTGCTGGCGCTGGCCATCCTGGTGGTGCGCTATGCCTCCTCGCGCTTCCCCTCGCCGAGTTCGCCCCAGCGTGGCGGCGAGCGTGACCTGATCAGCGATGACGAGCGCTGATCGCCCGGCAGCTTGATCCAGGGCCGCCACCCAGGCGGTGGATGCACTACCATCGGTGCATCCGCTGCCTGAGAAGACGACTTCATGAAGGGATGGAAGCTGTTTGCACCCCTGCTGATCCTGGTGATCATCGCCATTACCCTTTACCTGCGCCTGCACACCCAGCCGCTGCTGCTGCAGGGTGAGGCGGACGCCACCAACGTCATTGTCGCGTCCAAGGCCAAGGGTCGGGTCGAAGTGCTGCACGTGCGACGCGGTGATGATGTGAAGCAGGGCCAACTGCTGATCAGTCTCAGCAGCCCGGAGCTGCAGGCTCAGCTGGATTCCCTGCGCGCCGCGCGCAATCAGGTGCAGGCCAACCTCGACGAGTCCCTCCACGGCACCCGCGAGGAAACCCTGCGTGCCCTGCAGGCCAGCCTGTCCCAGGCCCAGGCCGAGTTGCGCAACGCCGAGCTGGAGTACCAGCGCAATGAGGAACTGGCCGGCCGCGGCTTCGTTTCCCAGGCGCAGCTGGACCTGTCCCGCCGTGGGCGCGACGTCGCGCGCAATCGCGTGGCCGAGGCCCAGGCCAATCTCGATGAAGGGACCCAGGGCGACCGCGAGGAACGCCGTCGCGCGCTGGAGGCTGCGGTACGCCGGGCTGACGCGCAGATTCTCGAACTGCAGGCGCAGACCGACGACCTCAACGTGGTTGCGCCGGTGGATGGTGAGGTCGGGCCGATCCCGGCGGAGCAGGGCGAACTCGTCAATGCCTACAGTCCACTGCTGACGCTGGTGCGGCTTTCCGACAGCTATTTCGTCTTCAACCTGCGGGAAGACATCCTTGCCGATATCAAAAAGGGTGACGAAGTACTGATCCAGGTTCCGGCGTTGAAGGGAGCTGAGGTGAAGTCCAAGGTCAGCTATATCGCACCGCTCGGAGATTTCGCCACCAAGCGCGCGACCCGCGCCACCGGCGACTTCGACCTGAAGACCTTCGAGGTGCGGCTGTACCCGGATCAACCGGTGCCCGGCCTTCGCCCCGGCATGAGCGCGCTGTGGCAGTGGAAGCAGTAAGGAGCAACCTGCGGCGTTTCGCCCAGGCCTTCGGCAGCGAAACGCGGGTCGCCCTGCGCAGTTGGACCATCCACTGGCTCGGCTGGCTCTGGCCGCTGCTGCTGTTCGTGGTGATCAGCGGCGTGTACCAGGCGGGCACGCTGTTGGACATGCCGGTGGCGGTGGTCGATGCGGACCACAGCAGCCTGTCGCGGCGCATCGTCCGTGAGCTGGACGCGGGTTCGCACGCCAAGGTCGAAGTGCTCGGCGGCGGCTTGCAGGAAGGCCTGCGCCGCCTGCGCATGGCTGATGACTACGCGCTGCTCTACATCCCCCGTGATTTTGAAGCGGACGCCCTGGCCGGTCGCCAGCCTGTCGCTGAGCTGTACTACAACTCGCTGTTCTACTCCGCCGGCTTCTACTCGACCCAGGATTTCAGCGGCCTGATGAGTTCGGTCAACGCCGAGCTGCGCCCGCGCCTGGCGACTGGCATGGACCGAAGCATGCCTGCGTTGGCCAGCATCAGCGTGTCCTACGAGAGCCTGTTCAATGCCAGCGGCAACTACATCTACTTCCAGCAGTTCGCCGCCATCGTGCACCTGCTGCAATTGTTCGTGATCGTCGCCACGGTGCACGTCCTGGCGCGGGAGGCGCCGGAGCTGCGTGCCTCCTCGCCGCACATCCTTCGCGCCAAGGCGCTGGGCGCGCGCCTGCTGGGCAAGATGGCGCCATACACGCTGCTGTTCAGCACGTTGCTGATGGTCGAGTTGTTCCTGCTGGTCGAACTCAATGGTGCGCGGATCAACGGCAATCCCTGGTGGATGCTGGCGATCACTGTCTGTTACGTGGCAGCGGCGCAGAGTGTGGGGCTGATGCTGTTCATCTTCACCGCCAACCGCTTCAGCGCCTACTCGCTGATCGGCCTGCTGATCGGTGTGGCGCAGACCTATTCCGGCGTGCTGTTGCCGGAGCTGGCGATGCCGCAGATCGCGCGGATCATCTCCGAGGCCGAGCCGCTGACCCATACCTTGCATGGCCTGTTCGACCAGTTCCTGCGCAGGGCGCCCGCCGAATCCGGCCTGTACACCTGCTGCAAGCTGCTGCTCTACCCGCTGATCGCCTACATGATTGCCAAGATGCGCCTGCGCCGGCGCCTCGACCTGAGCCCGGCGTAAGGAGCGGCCATGGAAAACTTCTGGAATGTCTTCCGCCAGTCGCTGAACAACATGCTCGGCAAGCCCTTGTGGTTGATGATGGTGCTGTCCGTGGCGCTCACCACCTTGCCCTACGCCCACCGCACCATGGATGACCTGCCGGTGGCGGTGATCGACATGGACCACAGCGAAGTGTCTCGCGAGCTGGTGCGCCAGCTGGACGCCGCACCGAAGATCGCCACGCGCGCCTACGACCAACTACCCGAAGCCCAGCATGATCTCGCCTGGCGCGAGCTGTTCGGCATCGTGGTGATTCCGGTGGACTTCGAGAAGCGTGTGCTGCGCGGCGAGTCGGTCACCGTACCGATCTTCGGCGACGCCACCAATCGCATGGCCAACGGGCAGATCCAGCAGGACATCAACGCCACCTACAACGAGCTGACGTTGCGCTACAACCGCGAGCGGCTGATGCGCGGCGGCTTCTCCGAGGTGCAGGCGAGCGTCCTGCTGCAGCCCGCCGTCGGCCAGATCACCGACCTGTTCAACCCCGGCACCAGCTTCGCCGCTATCGTCCTGCCGGGGCTGGTGACGCTGATCCTGCAACATAGCCTGCTGCTGTCATGCACACGGGTGAACCTCAACCTGCGCGGCGGCACCCCGCGCTCGCTGCGCCAGCCGACCTCCACGCGATTCGGCCGCTATGCCGCGCAGCTGCTGATCTGGACGGTGCTGTCGATGCTCTTCTACGTGATCTGGCCGTGGATGATGGGTTACCGGCAGACGGCCTCGTTCTTCATGTTGATGGGGCTGGTGCTGCCTTTCCTGATGGCAGTCATCGCCATGAGTGAATTCATCGCCGAGGTGCTGCCCTCCGAGGAGGCGGTGTACCTGACCATGACTTTCATCACCCTGCCGCTGTTCTACATGGCCGGCTTCACCTGGCCGCCGCAGGCCATGCCGCAGTGGGTGCAGCTGCTGGCCGACGCGATCCCCTCGACCTGGGCGATCCGCGCGGTGGTGGAGATGAACCAGATGAACCTGCCGCTTTCGGCCGTGGCCGACCGTATTCTTATCCTTTTCGCCATGGCGGCGGCCTATGGATTGCTGGGTACACTGATCTACCAGTACCGCAACTGGCGCTGGGACCAGCTCAAGGGCTGGTAGCGCGGATCGTTGAGAGGGAGTTTCGACATGAATATGCACCTGACCGGGCTGCTGCTCGGCGCCGCGTTGCTCAGCGGTTGTGGGTCTTACCACACGCTGCGCAGTGACGATGTGGCGAATGCCAGTGACCTGAATCTGAAGGGCAGCTACTGCGGGGCCATCCCGCGGGTATACGGCGGCGTGGTCTGGGACGCCTGCCAGTTGTACGGCGAGCCCCCGGCCAACACCGGCTATACACCGCCCGCCACGCCGGCCAACCACACCTTCGGCCCACCGATCCTGCCGGTGCTGGATATGGCGTTCTCCGGTGTCGTCGATACCTTGGCCTTGCCCTATACCCTCTATCGGCAGAGCCGGGACGGCAGTATCGAGCTACGCCGGAACTGAGCGGAATCCGAACTTCACGGGAGATGAACGATGCTGAGTCGTCTGTTCGCAGTGCTGATAGTCACTGCCGGGGTTACCGGGTGCGGGTCGGTTCGGACGCTGGACAGTGAAAAGCACGAGAGCGTGAGCGATCTGAAACTGGGCAGGACCTACTGCACCGAGATCCCCCGCATCTACAGTGGTGTCGCTTACAACTTCTGCGCCTTGCATGGTGATCCGGGCGGCAGCAATCAGCGTACCGCAGGGCTTTCGCCACCGCTTCCCGACGCTCCCCAGGGGCTTTACTGGCCGCTGTTCGATGGTGTTCTTTCCGCTGCCACCGATACGCTGGTGCTGCCTTACACGATCTATCAGCAGCAACGCGATGGCAGTATCGAGCTGACCCACGACTGAGCCGTCTAGAGTGAGAGTTTCAACTTCTCCGGGAGCTCTCTGATGGACGCATTGAACGGCAAGGTCGCGGTGGTCACCGGCGCGGCCAGCGGTATCGGCAAGCAGATCGCCCTGACCCTGGCGAAGGCGGGCGCGGCAGTGGCCATTGCCGACCTGCAGCAGGACGCCGCCCAGCGTGTAGTGGAGGAGATCGAAGACGCCGGTGGAAAGGCCCTGGCGGTGGCGATGGATGTCACCGACGAGCAGGCGGTGGACGCCGGCATCGACCGCGTAGTCGCCACCTTTGGCGGCATCGATATCCTGGTCTCCAACGCGGGCATCCAGATCGTCAATCCGATCCAGGATTTCGCCTTTGCCGACTGGAAGAAGATGCTCGCCATCCACCTCGACGGTGCCTTCCTCACCACCCGCGCGGCGCTGCGTCATATGTACCCGGCGAAGCGCGGCGGCGTGGTGATCTACATGGGCTCGGTGCATTCCCACGAGGCTTCCCCGCTCAAGTCTGCCTATGTCACCGCCAAGCATGGCCTGCTCGGGCTTGCCCGTACGCTGGCGAAGGAGGGCGGGCCGCACGGTGTGCGCGCCCACGTCGTGTGTCCGGGTTTCGTGCGTACGCCGCTGGTGGAAAAGCAGATTCCCGAACAAGCGAAGGAGTTGGGCATCAGCGAGGAAGCGGTAGTGAAGCAGGTCATGCTCGGAGGCACCGTGGATGGCGAGTTCACCACCGTGGAGGACGTCGCACAGACGGTCCTGTTCCTTGCCAGCTTCCCTTCGGCCGCGCTTACTGGGCAGTCGGTGCTGGTCAGTCACGGCTGGGGTATGCGCTGATTGGATGCGGTTCGCGAGCAAGCTCGCTCCTACAAAAAAGCAGATCAGTCTCGCCTGTAGGAGCGAGCTTGCTCGCGAACCGCTCTGGTGGAGATCAGACGGCCTTGGGTAACGGCGCGAACAGGGCGTCTATATCGGCGTCATCCAGCTGCCAATCAGTACCCGAGCCTTCGAGGATACCGGCTGCCAGCGCGGCCTTGTCGCGCTGCAGCAACTGGATCTTCTCTTCCACGGTGCCACGCGCGATCAGCTTGTAGACGAACACCGGCTTGTCCTGGCCGATGCGGTAGGCGCGGTCGCTGGCCTGGTTTTCGGCGGCCGGGTTCCACCACGGGTCGTAGTGGATCACGGTGTCGGCGGCCGTCAGGTTCAGGCCGACGCCGCCGGCCTTCAGGCTGATCAGGAACAGCGGCACGCGGCCTTCCTGGAAATCCTTCACCGGTGCGCGGCGGTCGCGGGTGTCGCCGGTGAGCAGTGCGTATTCCAGGTTGCGTTCGGCCAGCGCCTCGCCGATGAGCGCGAGCATCGAGGTGAACTGCGAGAACACCAGCACACGGCGACCTTCGGCGAGCAGCTCTTCGAGCATGTCGAGCAGGTAGACGAGCTTGCCCGAGGTCACCGCGCGTGCGGATTTGCCGGTGGGCGGAGGCGCTTCCTTGTTCACCAGGCGTATGTCGCAGCAGACCTGGCGCAGCTTGAGCAGCGCCTCGAGGATGATGATGCGGCTACGCGCCAAGCCACGGCGGGCGATCTCGTCGCGCACCTTGCGATCCAGCGCCAGGCGCACGGTTTCGTAAAGGTCGCGCTGCGCCTCGGACAGTTCGATGTGCTGGATGAACTCGCTCTTGGGCGGTAGCTCCGAGGCCACCTGTTCCTTGGTGCGACGCAGCAGGAACGGGCGGATGCGCGCGGCCAGGTGTGCCAGGCGGCCCTGGTCGCCGTGGCGCTCGATGGGCGTGCGGTAGTCCACAGCGAACTGCCGGGCATCGCCCAGCCAACCGGGTAGCAGGAAGTGGAACAGCGACCATAGCTCGCCCAGGTGATTCTCCAGCGGCGTGCCGGTCAGGCACAGCCGATGGCGCGCACGCAGGTGCCGCGCGGCCTGGGCGGCCTTGGTGGTGGCGTTCTTGATGTTCTGTGCTTCGTCGAGGATCAGCAGGTGATACTCGTGCTGCGCGAGCTTCTCGGCGTCGCGCGGCAGCAGGGCATAGGTGGTGAGAATCAGGTCATGCTCGGCGATCTTCGCAAACGCCTTGCGCCGCCCGGCGCCGTGCAGGGCGAGCACGCGCAGGTCGGGGGTGAAGCGCTCGGCCTCGTCCAGCCAGTTGGGGATCAGGCTGGTGGGCATGATCACCAGCGCCGGGCTGGTCAGGCGGCCGGCCTGCTTTTCCAGCAGCACGTGGGCGAGGGACTGCAGCGTCTTGCCCAGGCCCATGTCGTCGGCGAGGATGCCGCTGGCGTCGACTTCGCGCAGGGTCTGCATCCAGCTCAGACCTTCGTGCTGGTAGCCGCGCAACTCGGCGTTGAGGCCGGCGGGAATCTGCGCCGGCTGGGCGCGGTAGTCGCGCAGGCGGTGGGCAATCTCGCGCAGTTGCTCGCCTCCCTGCCAGGTCAGCGGCAGTTCTTCCAGCTCGGTGAGGCGCGCGGCATCCGGCGCGCCCATGCGCAGACGGCGCACCGGCGGCTGTTCACTGATGTAGAACTCCGACAGTGTGCCCAGCATCGGCTTCAGCTTGCCGAACGGCAGCGAGACGCGCAGCGGGCGGTCGGATGCGGTCTGCCAGGTATGAATCGGATTGCGCCCGGCATCCAGGCGCAACACCAGTTGTTCATCGTCGGCATGGCGGGCGAGGGCGACCGGGTCGAGCAGGGCCGGCATCCGTCGGATCAGTTCGATCAGCGCGGGCAGCAGGCTGATTCGCCGGCCTTCCACTTCGATGCCCAGTTCCAGGTCGAACCACTGACGGTCGTCGGTTTCCTCGATCTCGGCGTACCAGTTCTCCACCGGCGTGAGGTCGAAGACGAATTCGGGGCGGATATCGATTTCCCAGCCCTGTTCGCGCAGCTGCGGCAGGCCTTCGCGCATGAATTGCTGCCAGGCGGAATCGTCGGGCAGTTCGAACATTTCCCCGGCGCTGTCCTCCAGCGCATCACTGCGGCGCATTGCCGGCTTGAAACCGAGGTCGCGCAGGTCGGCGCGCCAGGCGTGTTCGAGTTCCAGCTCGCGGCTGACGCGGACGATCTGGTCATCGCGGAACACCCGGATCTCACGGCCCGAGCGCGGGGTGACGCTGCCTGAAACCGGCATGTCGCCGTACAGAAAGGCCAGTGCGGCACGGTGCCGGGAGATGTTCTGCATGCGCCCGCTGCGCAGGTCGAAGCCGCTGTGTACGTGGCTACCCAGGGTCAGCCGTGGACGGGGCGCGAGTTCGTCGCGCTCCACGTCGAGCTGTGGAGATTCGGCGGGTGGCTTCATCCGAGTTTCCTTCCGGCAGTCCAGCCGAGTACGCAAACGCCCGATGATACCGCGATTATTCTCGGGCGTGACGCGGAAGGAAACCGGCGGTCAGCGGGCGAAGCGTTTCGCCCCCGCTACGCACAGCACCACGGCGACGGTGGCGCCGGCCATCAGCGGGCTGATCTGCTCGTGCAGCAGCAGGCCGGCCAGGGCCAGGCCGAAGAACGGCTGCAGCAGCTGCAACTGGCCCACCGCGGCGATGCCACCGGTGGCCAGACCGTGGTACCAGAAGAAGAAGCCGATCAGCATGCTGAACAGCGACACGTAGCCCAGACTCAGCCAGGCCGGCCAGCTGGCACCGGTGAAGGTCTCCGGCTGGGTGTACCAGGCCAGCGGCAGCATCAGCGGCAGGGACAGCACCAGTACCCAGCAGATCACCTGCCAACTGCCCAGGTGGCGGGCGATGCGTCCACCTTCGGCGTAGCCCAGGCCGCAGACCGCCACGGCCGCCAGCATCAACAGGTCGCCAGTGAAGTTGCCTGCGCCGCTCTGCGACAGGGCGAAGCCGGCCACCACGGCGCTGCCCAGCAACGAGCAGATCCAGAACGCCGGGCGCGGCTGTTCGCCGGCGCGGATCACGCCGAACAGCGCGGTGGCCAGGGGCAGCAGGCCGACGAAGACTATGGCGTGGGCCGAGTTGACGTGCTTGAGCGCCAGCGCGGTGAGCAGTGGGAAACCCACCACCACGCCGCCGGCGACTACCAGCAGGGGGATCAGGTCCTTGCGCGCGGGTAGCTTCTGCCGAAGTACGAGGAGGATCGTCGCCGCCAGCAGGCCGGCAATACTGGCGCGGGCGAGGGTGAGGAAGGTCGGGTCGAAGTCGGCCACCGCTACCCGCGTCGCTGGTAGTGAGCCGCTGAAGATGAGTACGCCGAGGAAGCCACTGAGCCAGCCGCCGAGGTTGCTGTTCGTGGCGAGGGTGTGGGTGCTGTTCATGGTGGGCATCCGGCAGGAGAGCGAGCTTGGAGGATGCGCGCGGAGCTGCCGGGCGGCCAGTGACAGAAGGGTACAATTTGCGCAAACTGTCTGTAAATTATCCCGGTACACATTATTCCCGGGTCGTCGAGGACGGTATGGGCAGACCAAAGAGCACGCGGGTCGATTCGGTGATGCACCACGTGCGCGAGCGTCTGGCTGCGCGAGCCCTGGTGCCGGGGGAACGGCTGCCGTCGATTCGCCAGTTGGCCGAGCAGTTGGAGGTATCCAAGACCACCGTCGTGGAAGCCTACGACCGCCTGGCCGCCGACGGCGTGATCGCCGCCCGGCGCGGATCCGGCTTCTATGTCAGCGGCCACGCGCCGCCGCTGTCCCTGGCGGATGTGAGTCCGGCGTTGGACCGCAGCATCGACCCGCTGTGGATATCCCGACAGTCCCTGGAGGCTGCGGACACCTCGCTCAAGCCCGGTTGCGGCTGGCTGCCGCCGTCCTGGCTACCGGAAGAGGAGCTTCGCCGCGCGCTACGGCAGATCGCCCGTGCGCCGCAATCGAGCCTGCTGGAGTACGGGCGGCCCTACGGCCATTCCGGCTTGCGTGAGCAGCTTGCGCGGCGGCTGGCGGACTACGGTGTGCCGGTCGGCCCGCAACAGATGGTGCTCACGGACAATGGCACCCAGGCCATCGATCTGGTCTGCCGCTTCCTGCTGGAGCCGGGCGATTGCGTGCTGGTGGACGATCCGGGTTATTTCAATTTCCAGGCGCTGCTGCGCGCGCACCGCGTGCAGGTGGTGGGCGTGCCATACACGCCGACCGGGCCGGACGTCGCCGCCATGGCGAGCCTGCTGGAACAGCACCGCCCCCGCCTGTACATCACCAATTCGGCCTTCCACAACCCCACCGGCGCGGTGCTCTCGCCGCTGGTCGCCCACCGCCTGCTGAAGCTGGCCGAGGCCCATGACCTGCTGATCATCGAAGACGACATCTTCGGAGACTTCGAGCACGAGAGTGCGCCGCGCCTGTCGGCCTTCGACGGATTGGAGCGGGTGATCCAGGTCGGCAGTTTCTCCAAGACGCTGTCGGCCTCGGTGCGCTGCGGCTATATCGCCACCAAGCCGGAGTGGTGCGAGCGCCTGGTGGACCTGAAGCTGGCCACCAGCTTCGGCAACAGTCCCTTCAGCGCCGAGATGCTCTACGAACTGCTGCGCAAGGGCAGCTACCGGCGGCACCTGGACAGCCTGCGCGGGCGCCTGGCAGATGCCATGGGCGAGACGCTGCAGCGCCTGCGTGCGCTGGACATCCAGCCCTGGCTGGAGCCGCGCGGTGGAGTATTTGTCTGGGCCTGCCTGCCGGGCGGGCTGGATGCCGCCGAGGTGTCCCGCGCCGCCCTGGCGGACAACCTGGTGCTGGCGCCGGGCAACGTCTTCAGCCTGAGCCAGAGCGCCACCGGCTACCTGCGCTTCAACGTCGCCCAGTGCCTGTCGCCCCGCGTCTTCGAGGGGCTGGAGCGGGCCATGGTGCAGGCGTCGAGTCGCCGATAACGACGACCGGCCCCGCGCCGAGCGAAACGGCTGCGGGGAATTGAACAGTTGGACGAGGGCGTCTTGGACGGACACCTCGCGTGGACGGGGAGATTCCCTCGTGGGGCCGAACCTGTTCAGCCCCCGCGAACAGCCGCTGCCTCGCCGCTCCTGGCAGCGGCCGACGGGACGATGAACAGCCTGCTGCGCACCCTGGGCCTGGTTGCGACCGGCACCGTTCAGCGAATTTTCGACACAGATACTCACAAACAGCGCTGTCAGGTTCTTTTAATTGAGAACCAATATCATATAATTCCGCTTTTCAATCGCGTGCCCGGGAGTTGCCTGGGCCGCCTCGCAGGATCCCGTCCGATGTGCGTCTCCCAGCGCCTGACCCATCCGAGAGCCGACGTATGAGCGGAACCCGATTCGGCGCCGTCGCCGCGCGCATCTTCAGCGCCGTGGTCGTCGGTTATGCACTGGCCTATTCCGCCACGGCCTTCTTCAGCGTGTACCTGCCGATGTCGCGCTCGGACCGTGTCTCCCTCGCGAGCCTAGCCTGCTTCATCGTCTGGGTCGCCGCGATCCTCTACGCATTTGGCGCGAAAAGCCCCTGGCGCGCGGTCTGGGCGCCAGCGGCGCTGAGTATCGCGCTGGGCCTGGCGGCTTTCCTGCCGACAGCCTACGGGGTGCGCCCATGAGCCTGCGTCAGTCGATGTCCGGGCTGCACACCTGGAGTGGGTTGCTGGTCAGCTGGATTCTCTTTGTCGTGCTGTTCTCCGGCACGGTTGCGGTGTTCGACAAGGAACTCACCCGCTGGATGACGCCGCAGCTGCACAAGCTCGAAGCGGTGAACGTCGGCGCCGATCAGGTGCGCGAGCTGATCGTCGAACGCGCGCCCAAGGCCCACGGCTACTGGATGCACCCGCCCAGCGAGCGCATGCCGTACTGGACCGCCGGCTGGGAGCCGGCGGACTTCAGCGAGTTCCAGTCCTTCCTGGTGGACGCGCAGAGCGGCGAGGTGCTGTCCAAGACCGTCGGCGGCAACTTCTTCCTCGAACTGCACTACGAACTGCACGGCGGGATGATCGGCCTCTACGTGGTTGGCGTCGCCGGCGTGTTCATGCTGGTGGCGCTGGTCAGCGGGGTGATTGTCCACCGACGCATCTTCAAGGACTTCTTCACCCTGCGCCCCAAGGCGGCCAAGCAGCGTGCCTGGCTGGATGCGCACAACGTGCTGGGCGTGATTGGCCTGCCGTTCCATCTGCTGATGGCCTACACGGGCCTGGCGATCTTCATCACCTTCTATATGACCGCTGGCATCAAGGTGGCCTACAAGAACGACATGGAGCATTTCTTCCATGACGTGCAGGGCGCCTTCGACCGCGAGGAATTGGGCAAGCCGGCGAAGCCGCCCAAGTCCATCGACAACATGATTATCAAGGCCCGCCAGGCGTGGGGCGACGACAGCCAGGTCGGCTGGATCAACATCGAACATCCCAACGACGCCGCAGCGATGGTGCAGATCCGCAAGGCCGTGGACAAGGGCATGGTCAACGACCAGCGCACCGTGTCCTTCGACTCCGGCACCGGCGCGCTGCTGCACGTGCAGCAGCCCTACAAGCCGGGCTACAAGACCTACGCCTGGCTGACCGGCCTGCACATGGCGCAGTTCGGCAACGATCTGGTGCGGGTCATGTATTTCGTCCTTGGCCTGGTGGGTTGCGTGATGGTTTTCGGTGGCCTGCAGGTATGGGTGAGCAAGCGCGAAACCCGCGGCCACCGAGGCTTGGCGCTGGTGCGGACGCTCAATGGCGCGGTCTGTGGCGGTTTGCCGATCGCATCCCTTGGCTTGCTCGCGGCTTCGCGCCTGCTGCCGGCCGATCTCCTCCAGCGCACCCGCTGGGAAGCCACCGCCTTCGTGGTGATCTGGCTGTTGGCGCTGGCGCACGCGCTGCTGCGTCGTGGCAGCCGTGCCATGGCTCGTGAGCAGTTTGCCGCGCTGGCGGCGCTGGCGCTGCTGCTGCCGATGCTGAGCCTGTTCGGCCCCGAGCCGGGCCGGGTGACGACGCATGTCGCCAACGGCGACTGGATGATGGTCGGTATCGATTTCGGCCTGCTGCTGATTGGCGTGCTCTGTGCCTTGCTCGGTTGGCGACTGGGGCGCGAGCGTGCCGAGCGTGTCCGCCCACGTCGTGCCCGTAGCGAGGAGTACGCCTGATGCTGCTGGTATTCGGTCTCAACCTGCTGGCACTGGCGGCGGCGTGCCTTTCTCTTTCCCGCCATCATCGCGATCTGTTCGGCAGTGCGCCGTCGCAGTCCCGTGTGCGGCTGCTGCGTATCGTCGCGGTGGTGGATGGTGCGTTGGCGCTGGCGTATTCGATCCACGTCATCGGCGTTGAACTGGGGATCGTCTACTGGGCGTGTCTGCTGATGATTGCCGGGGCTGTGCTGGTCCTGCTGCTGGCCTGGCGGCCGCGCTGGGCGTTGCCGGCAGCCGCGGCGATGCCGGTGATCGGCGGCGTGCTGGCCGTACTGGGCTGACGCTTCAGGACTCTGTAGGAGCGAGCTTGCTCGCGAACCTGCAGGGCACGGTGCCAGGCGGTTCGCGAGCAAGCTCGCTCCTACAGGTCGGTTTTTTCCGAAGGATCGGACCTCGTTTCGGACGCACTTTTCAGCGCGCTACTCCTCGAACGCCTGCCGATACTCCCCCGGCGTCCCGCCCACCACTGAGCGGAAGCGGTTGGCGAAATGGCTGGCGCTGGAGAAGCCGCAAGCCAGGGCGACCTGGCTCAGCGGCTGGCGCGTATCGCGCAGCAGCCGCTGCGCCAATGCCACGCGGCGAGCCAGGACATATTGGTGTGGCGGCATGCCGAAGCTTTCGCGGAACATCCGCGCGAAGTGGTATTCCGACAGCGCGGTCTGCATCGCCAACTCGCCCAGCGACAACGGCTGATCCAGGCGCTGCTCGATGTAGTCCGCCACACGCTTGCGCATGGTCGGCGCCAAGCCGCCTTTGAGTTTCAGCCCTTCCCGCAAGCCCACCTGGTTCAACAGCAGATGATCGATCAGGTCATGGGCCAACGTGCTGGTGCGAATGCGTTCGCCCGGCTCGTGCCAGTCGAGCTTCACCAACTGGCGGAAGCGCGCGGCCTGCTGCGGGTCGTCTAGAAAGGTGCGTTCGTGCAGTTGAAGTTCGCGCGGCTCGCGATCGAGCAGGCGGATGCAGCCGAGGGCGAACTGTTCCTGGCCGATGTACAGGTGCGCCAGGCGGATGTCGCCGTTGACGATCCAGGCCGATTCCGCGCCGGCCGGCATCACACAGAGCTTGTCCGGCGCACCCTTGGTTCCCGGCGCGCCGCGGCGGAAGGTGCCGGTGCCGTCGTTCAGGTAGCAGGACAGCGTGTGATGGCTGGGGGCGTGGTAGTCGCGGGCGTCATGGCTGTTGCTCCAGATCGCTGCGGACAGCCCGTCGCCCAGCTCCGCACAGCGCTCCAGGCGGGCGTTGGGCGAGGCGTTCATCGACTGGAAGACTTCGAGCTGCGAAATGGCTGACATGGAGATTCCTCTGTTGTCTTCACTCTACCCGCGCGGGCGCGCCTTGCCAGCCCGGTTGTCGCAATAAGCGCAAGAATCTGCAAGCCGGTGCCGGGGCAGGGCGGGAGACTGTTTGGGTAGGATTTTCGGAGACCGCCATGAACCTTTCGCTCTACCTGCTCACCGTGCTCATCTGGGGCACCACCTGGATCGCCATCAAGCTGCAGGTCGGCGTGGTCGCCATTCCGTTGTCCATTGCCTACCGGTTCAGCCTGGCGGCGCTGGTGCTGTTTGCCCTGCTGCTGGTGTCGCGGCGGCTGCAACCGCTGGGCCGGCGCGGGCAGGCGATCTGCCTGGCCCAGGGGTTGTGCCTGTTCTGCGTGAACTTCCTGTGCTTCTACACCGCGAGCCAGTGGATCCCCAGCGGGCTGGTCGCCGTGGTGTTCTCCACCGCCACCCTGTGGAATGCGTTGAACGCGCGGATATTCTTCGGCCAGCGCATCGCGCCCAATGTGCTGGGCGGCGGCGCGTTCGGCCTGGCGGGGCTGGCGCTGTTGTTCTGGCCCGAGCTGTCCGGGCACCAGGCGACGCGCGAGACCTTCTACGGACTGGGGTTGGCGCTGCTTGGCACGCTGTGCTTCTCGGCGGGCAATCTGCTGTCGAGCCTGCAGCAGAAGGCCGGGCTGCGGCCTCTGTCGACCAATGCCTGGGGCATGCTCTATGGCTCGCTGGTCCTGCTGGTGATCTGTCTGGTACAGGGCGTGCCGCTGACCTTCGACGCCAGCCCGCAGTACGTCTGGTCGCTGCTGTACCTGGCGATTCCTGGCTCGGTGATCGGCTTCACCGCCTACCTCACGCTGGTCGGGCGCATGGGGCCGGAGCGGGCGGCGTATTGCACCGTGCTGTTCCCGGTGGTGGCGCTGAATGTGTCGGCCTTCGCCGAAGGCTACCAGTGGAGCCTGCCGGCGCTGGCCGGGCTGGGGCTGGTGATGGCCGGCAACGTGCTGGTGTTCCGCAAGCCCAAGCCGGTGTTGCAGCCAGCACGGGCGTGACCCTGCAGGAGCGAGCTTGCTCGCGAACAGCCTCGCGGCGGGGTTGGTTCGCGAGCAAGCTCGCTCCTACATGGATACCCTGGCTTTCAGCGCTGGGCCATCAGCTTCGTGGGGCGCATCAGGCCTTCCAGGCCTGCGGATTGACCAGATTCTTCGGGCGCTCGCCACGCAGGGCGGCTTCGAAATTGTCCAGCGCGCACTCGGCCATGGCCTGGCGGGTTTCGTGGGTGGCCGAGCCGATGTGCGGCAGCGTCACGGCATTGGGCAGCGAGAACAGTGGCGACTCCGCCAGCGGTTCGTTCTCGTAGACGTCCAGGCCGGCGGCGAGGATGCGCCTCTCCTGCAGCGCTTCCACCAGCGCGGCTTCGTCGATCACCTGGCCACGGGCGATGTTCACCAGGATGCCGCTGGGCTTCATCAGTTCCAGCTCGCGCTTGCCGATCAGCTTGCGGGTCTTCTCCGACAGCGGCACCACCACGCAGACGAAATCCGCCTCGCCCAGCAACTCCTCGAAGCCGCAGAAACGCGCGCCCAGTTCCTGCTCCAGCTCGGGCTTGCGGCTATTGCCGTGGTAGAGCACGTCCATATTGAAACCAAAGCGGCCGCGACGGGCGATGGCCGCGCCGATGCGACCGAGGCCGAGGATGCCGAGCTTTTTGCCGTGCACGTCGACGCCGAAGTGCTGGGCGTCCACGGTGCGCTTCCACTGGCCGGCCTTGGTCCAGGCGTCCAGCTCGGCGGTGCGCCGCGCGGCCGCCATGATCAGCGCGAAGCCGAGGTCGGCGGTGGTTTCGGTCAGCACGTCCGGCGTGTTGGTCAGCGGGATACTGCGCTGGTTCAGGTAGTTCAGATCGTAGTTGTCGTAGCCCACCGAGACGCTGGAGATGACTTCCAGCTGCGTGGCCTGGGCCAGTTGCTTCTCACCCAGCGGGCGACCGACACCAATCATGCCGTGGGTGGTCGGCAGGGCAGCGGCCAGTTGCGCGTCGACGTCGCCTTGCTTGGGGTCGAGCACGGTGACGTTGAACTGGCTGCGCAGGCGGTCGAGGTGTTCCGCGGCAAGGCGGCTGAAGACGAAGACGTTCTTTTTCATGGCTCTCGGGCGGCGGGGAGGCTGAGGGGGCTTAACCCTACCATTGCCGGGCTAGAGCGGCGCAAGGCTTGCGTGTGCGCCGGGCGATTATCGAACAAGGCCCGTCATTGTAGGAGCGAGCTTGCTCGCGAAGCGCTTGGCGCCGAGGCTGCCGGGGAGTCTGTTCGCGAGCAAGCTCGCTCCTACAGAGGCGGCGGGGTGCGGGAACGAGGGTGGGTTCGCGGGCAAGCTCACTGAACACCGGGGTAGGGAGTTACACAGTGAGCTTGCCCGCGAAACACGACGAAAAGGGTGGTCAGGGTCCCACATCGGCGAGCCCGGCGCCATCGGCCTGGAGCACACCTGGGAGATTTTCTCGCAGATACGCTACCCAGGTCTTGATCTTCGCGTCCAGGTATTGGCGCGACGGGTACAGCGCGTAGACGTTGAGAATCTGCAGCTTGTAATGCGGCAGTACGCGCACCAGCGAGCCGTCGCGCAGGCCGTCGATGGCCGAGTAGACGGGCAGGGCGCTGATGCCCATGCCCGAGCCGATGGCCTCGGTCATGGCGTCGCCGACGTTCACCTGGAAGGGCGAGGGGCCAAGGGTGATCATTTCCTGGCCGTTGGGGCCGTCGAACAGCCACTTGTCCAGCGGCAGCACCGGGCTGATCAGGCGCAGGCAGTCATGCTCCATCAACTCGGTAGGCGTCTTCGGCGTGCCGCGCCGGGCCAGGTAGTCCGGCGAGGCGCAGAGGATGCTGTAGGTCTCGCCGATGCGCTGGGACACCAGGCCCGAGTCGGGCAGTTCCGAGGCGACCACGATGGCCACGTCGAAACCTTCGTCGAGCAGATCCGGCACGCGGTTGGCCATGGTCAGTTCGAAGGTCACGTCCGGGTGCTGCTGGCGATAGTTGGCGATGGCGCGGATCACGTAGTGCTGGCCGATGCCGGTCATCGAATGCACGCGCAGGCGGCCGGCGGGTCGGGCGTGGGCGTCGCTGGCCTCGGCTTCGGCTTCCTCGACGTAGGCGAGGATCTGCTCACAGCGCAGCAGGTAGCGTTGGCCGGCCTCGGTGAGGGCGATACGCCGGGTGGTGCGGTTGAGCAGTCGGGTCCGCAGGTGCGACTCCAGATTGGCGACTGCGCGGGATACGTAGGCGGTGGTGGTGTTCAGCTGCTGCGCGGCGGCGGTGAAACTGCCGGTTTCCGCGACGCTGGCGAACGCACGCATGGTCTGCAGTGTGTCCATTGGGGCCTCGTCAGTGGGGCATCTGTCCCGGGTGGCGACGCCAATGAAGGGATAGGTCGTCGCCGGCGGCATGTCCTTGATGGGTGGCAATGCGCGGAGCAGAGCGGGGGCGGCCTATTGTCACATGGATGACGACACACATTGTTTCATTATCGGTAATAAACAATCACAAAACAGCCGGCTTATCCGTTCCCTTTCCCGTCCCTAGAATTCAATCGCCGCAACTGGCTTTGCCGGCTCTCCACGCTTAAAAGCCCCACGCTGAAAAGCTAGACCACTTCCAGGACCTCCACCGTGTCGCGTCACCTCGTGAAAGGACTGACGTTCGTCGGCTCCTTTGTCATTTTTTCAACAATCGCCGGATGTATCAGCACCAATGGCATCGCCCCGCAGGAACAGCGCCTGGGCGACACCGAGCTGGCCACCGACGCCGCCATCGCGCACGCCAACCAGGAAGCTGGCTGGCCCGCCGAGCAGTGGTGGCGCGCCTATGGTGATCCGCAGTTGAATACCTGGGTGCAGACCGCGCTGGACGGCAGCCCGACTCTGGCACAGGCCGAGGCGCGGGTGCGCATGGCCATGGCCATGGCCGGCGTCGCCGAGTCCGCCGAGTCGCCGCAGATCAGCGGCGATGCCTCGCTGACCCGCCACCGTTGGCCGACCGACTATTTCTACGGCCCGGGCGACCTGGCCGACACCACCACCTGGAACAACAACGCCGCCCTGGGCCTGAACTATTCGCTCGACCTCTGGGGGCGTGAGCGCAGCAACACCGAGCGCTACGTCGACATCGCCAAGATGACCGCCGCCGAGGCGCGCGTTGCCCAGCTGGAGCTGGAGAGCAACATCGTCCGCGCCTATATCCAGCTGTCGCTGCAATACGCCGAGCTGGACATCGGCAAGGCCATGCTGGCGCAACAGCAGGGCATTCTCGCCCTGGCCCAGCGCCGCCTCGATGGTGGCATCGGCACGCATTTCGAAGTCAGCCAGGCGGAAGTCCCGCTGCCGGAAACCGAGCGCAAGATCGAAGCGGTGGACGAGGAAATCCAGCTGACCCGCAACCAGATCGCCGCTCTCGCTGGCAAAGGCCCTGGCGCCGGCGCCTCGATCCAGCGCCCGAGCCTGAAGCTCGCTGGAGGCCCCGGCTTGCCCAGCAAGCTGCCGATGGAGCTGCTCGGCCACCGCCCGGACGTGGTTGCCAGCCGCTGGAAGGTCGCCGCCCAGGCCAAGGGCGTGGACGTGGCCCGCGCTGAGTTCTACCCCAACGTCGACCTGGTCGCGAGCATCGGCTACAGCGCCGTCGGCGGCGGCATGCTGGAATTCCTCAACGCCGAGAAATTTACCTACGGCGTCGGCCCGGCCATCTCCCTGCCGATCTTCGACGGTGGTCGCCGTCGCTCGCAACTGAGCCAGGAATCCGCCGGCTACGACGCCGCCGTGGCGCAGTACAACCAGACGCTGATCAATGCGCTCAAGGGCATTTCCGATCACCTGATCCGCATGCATTCCATGGAACTGCAGCAGGGCTTCGCCGAGAAGTCCGTGGCGTCGGCCCAGCGCACCTACGACATCGCCACCAAGGCATACCGTGGCGGCCTGACCGACTACCTCAATGTGCTCAATGCGCAGACCCGCTTGTTCCAGCAGCAGTTGGTGGAACAGCAGGTGCGCGCCGCGCGCCTGGCTACCCATGCCGGCCTCGTCGTCGCCCTGGGCGGCGGCCTGATGGACAAGCAGGAAGGCCCGAAAGAACACAAGATGGTCCCGGAAACCGTCGACGTGCGCGCGGCACAGGGCGCCGGGCGCTGATATGGCGGCGAACGACTTCAGCGCCCACCCGGCGCCGCTGGACGCCCTGCGTCGCGCGCTGCTGGAGTGGGGGCGCAGCGACGGCGTCACCTGGGTCTACATCGCCAAGGTGCTGCTCGCCGCGCTGCTGACCCTGTGGCTGGCGATGCGTCTGGAGCTGCCGCAACCGAGCACGGCGACCATCACCGTGTTCATCGTCATGCAGCCGCAGAGCGGCCAGGTGTTCGCCAAGAGCTTCTATCGGATTCTCGGCAGCCTCGTCGGGCTCTCCGTGATGGTCGCGCTGATCGCGATCTTCGCCCAGCAGCGCGAGCTGTTCCTGCTGGTTTCGGCGCTCTGGATCGGCCTGTGCACCGTCGGCGCTGCGCGCTACCGAGACTTCCGCTCCTACGCCTGCGTACTGGCCGGCTACACCGCCACGCTGATCGGCCTGCCCGCCACCCTGCACCCGGAAGCCGCCTTCATGTCGGCCATCTGGCGGGTGTTGGAAATCAGCCTGGGCATCCTCTGTTCCATGGTGGTCAGTGCCACGCTGTTCCCGCAGACCTCCAGCACGGCCATGCGCAGCGCGCTGTACCAGCGCTTCGGCGCCTTTGCCGGCTTCGTCCTGGACAACCTGGGGGGTGGTGATCGCAGCAAGTTCGAAGCGTCCAACGTGGCCTTCGCCTCCCAGGCCGTGGGTCTGGAAGCACTGCGCAGCGTCACCCGTTTCGAAGACCCGCACATGCGCCTGCGTTCGGGCCGTCTGTCGCGCCTGAACAACGAGTTCATGGTCCTCACTACCCGCTACCACGCGCTGCACCAGTTGCTCTCGCGCCTGCGTGCGCAGGAAGCGGAAGCCGTGCTGCGCGCCCTGCAGCCGTGCCTGGATGAGCTGACCCAGGTGCTCGCGCCGTGGCGCGGCCAGTCGGTCACCGACCGCGACGCCGAGCGCCTTGCCGCGCAACTGGAAAGCCACCGCACGCGGATGATGCAACGCATCCGTTCCGGCCGCGCGCAACTGCTCGCGGAGCAGGACGAACCCGCCGCATTGCTGGACTACAACACCGCCGGCGAGCTGCTCTACCGGCTGGCCGATGACCTCTACAACTACGCCCTGACCCACGCTTCCCTGGCCGCGCACAAGCACGAGCGGGAGAACTGGAAGCACGGCTTCTCGCCCAAGGCCAACCTGGTCGCCTCGCTCGTAGCCGGCGGGCGCACCGCGCTGATGGTGCTGGTCTTCGGCCTCTTCTGGATCGAGACCGCCTGGCCCAGCGGCAGCACCTTCGTGCTCAACGCCGCCGCCGTCGCCGCCCTGGTATCGGCCGCGCCGGACCCGGCGAAGATGGCCATGCAGATGGCCGTGGGCACTTTCTTCGCGGCGATCCTCGGCTTCTCCGAAACCTTCTTCGTGTTCCCGCACCTGGACGGCTTTGCCCTGCTGGCCTTCGCCCTGGCGCCGGTATTCGCGGTGGGCGCGTTCTTCTCGATCAAGCCCAAGTACGCCGGCTACGGCCTGGGCCTGCTGGTGTTCTTCAGCTTCGGCGCGATCCCGGCGAACCTTACCGTCTACGATCCGGGCCGCATGCTCAACGAGTACATCGCCCTGGTGCTGTCGCAGAGCCTGGCCGCGGTGGTCGCCGCGGTGATCATGCCGCCGACCAGCGCCTGGCTGTGGCGCCGCCTGGAGAAGGACCTGCGCCTGCGCGTGGTGGAAGCCATCAGCGGCAAGCTCGACGGCCTGGTCTCCTCCTTCGAGAGCGGTACCCGCGACCTGCTCAACCAGGCGTACGGTGTCGCCGCGCGCAGCCCGCAGATGCAACGCCGCCTGCTGCGCTGGACCTTCGTGGTGCTGGAGATCGGTCACTCGATCATCGAATTGCGCGTCGAGCAGGAGAACCTGCCGGCCGAGCCCTGCTACGCCGAATCCACGCCCTGGCGGCAGTCGATCCGCAGCATGGGCCGCGCGCTGATCCGCCTGTTCGTCAAACCCTGCGAGGCCAACCGCGAGCGTGCCCTGGCCGCCGTGGAGCTGGCCATCGACTGCGTGAAGACCACCGACGAGCCGCGCGCGCCGGACTTCGAAAGCTCGCCGCTGCGCCGCGTGCTCAGCTACCTGCACTTTATCCGCAGCAGCCTGCTCGACCCGCAGTCGCCGCTGCGCGATGGCGAAACCTCTTCTGGAAGATCGACCCATGTTGCCTGACCTGCCCCGCGAGATCGCGTTCCACGGGGTCTACATGCCGACCCTGACCCTGATGTTCCTGGTTGCCGCGCTGCTTTGCTGGGGCATCGACCGCATCCTCGCCTCCGTCGGCCTCTACCGCTACACCTGGCACCCGGCGCTGTTCCGCGTGTGCCTGTTCGCCTGCCTGTTTGGCGGGCTGTCCCTCACTATCTATAAGTAACGAGCGTGCACCCATGACTCTCAAATCCATCATCAGCCTGCTGGCGACCCTGATCATCCTGGCGGTCGCCGCGTTGATCGGCCGCGCCCTCTGGGTGAACTACATGGATACGCCCTGGACCCGCGACGGCCGGGTGCGCGCCGACATCATCAACGTCGCCGCCGACGTCTCCGGCGTGGTGGTGGACGTGCCGGTGCGCGACAACCAGCAAGTGAAGAAAGGCGACCTGCTGATGCAGATCGACCCCGACCACTACCAGATCGCCGTGAAGCAGGCTGAAGCGCTGGTTGCCTCGCGCAAGGCCACCCTGCAGATGCGCCAGCTCAACGCCAAGCGCCGCCGCGCCATGGATGAGGAAGTGGTTTCCCGCGAGAGCCTGGACGACGCCAGCAATACCGCCGCCGCCTCCGAGGCCGACTACCAGCAGGCCCTGGCCGCGCTGGACGCCGCCAAGCTGAACCTGGAGCGCACCCAGGTGCGCGCCTCGGTGGACGGCTACGTGACCAACCTCAACGTGCACCGTGGCGACTATGCCCGTGTCGGTGAGGCGAAGATGGCGGTGGTCGACGAGAACTCCTACTGGATCTACGGCTACTTCGAAGAGACCAAGCTGCCGCACATCCGCGTCGGCGACCCCGCCGAGCTGCAACTGATGAGTGGCGAGCGCCTTAAGGGCCATGTCGAGAGCATCGCCCGCGCCATCTACGACCGCGACAACCCCGAAAGCCGCGAGCTGGTGGCCGACGTCAACCCGACCTTCAACTGGGTGCGCCTGGCCCAGCGCGTGCCGGTGCGCATCCATATCGACGACGTGCCGGACGGCGTGCTGCTGGCCGCTGGCATCACGGCCACCGTGATCGTCAACCCGCAGAGCCGCAACGCGGAGCATTCCGATGCAGCCGCTGCGCCTGCGCAGTAAGTTGATCGGGTGAATGAAAACGGGAGCCTTGGCTCCCGTTTTCATTTCCATGTACACCACAAGACGCAACCTGGCTGTGTAGGGCCCAGCCCCGGGGGCTCTTCGTAGGAGCGAGCTTGCTCGCGAATAGCCCAGCTCCAGTGCCTTGTGGTTCGCGAGCAAGCTCGCTCCTACAAAAGAGGTTCAGCCTTCGGCGTGCTCGCGTTTGCGGTTCTTGTAGCTGCCGCGGATGTTCATTGCCGCCAGGCACAGTTGCAGCAGCACCAGCGCATACGCCTTGGCCGGAATACCCCAGGCGATCCACAGCGCGTTGCTGGCGAGGAATACCCAGAAGCCGACCTTGCGCCGCTTGCGCTCGCGGGAGCCGACCAGCCAGGCGGCGAGGACGGTGACCAGCATGGCTGGCCATTGCAGCAGGTCGATCAGCTCGTTCATGGGCGGTCCGGTTCAGGTGGGTGTCCTGAACTCAGACCAGCCCTGGTGCGGCAAAGTGCGGACGAACTGGGTAGCCATCGAGCAGTGCGTTGGTTTTCTCCGCGTCCAGTTCGCCATTGAATGGCACGCCCAGCGCCTGGCGGTGGATCCCGGTAGCCGCCAGCCACAGGGTGTCGATGCGCGCCGCCAGTGCACCGGGAACGTCGGTCACCAGGGAGTCGCCGACGAAGAGGATGTGCTTTGCGCCGCGCGCTTCCAACTGGCGCTGGGCGACGCGGAACGCGGAAGGGTCGGGCTTGCCGTACCAGTGAACCTTCCCACCCTCCTCGGCGAAGGCTTCGGCCAGGCGGCCAGCGCCGAATACCGTCTGGCCGCCGGAGACCACCACGCGGTCCGGGTTGGCGCAGAGGAAGGGTTTGTCGGTGGCGCCGCGTAGCGGGGCGAAGCGCTCTTCCAGCTCGTCCTGCGGGAAGCTGCCGACGCCCAGGATCAGCGAAGCGGCGTGAATGTCGTCGCAGAAGCGCTCGCGAATATCCGCCGGCCAGGTGGTCAGCGCATCGCCTACGCCGACGGTGTAGATGCCACCGCGCTGGAACTCGCGCTCGTGGGTGAAGGCGTCAATGGCCAACTGGCCAGAGGTGGTAATGCCGGCGAACAGCTCGCGGGCGACGCCCAGGCGCACCAGGGTGTCGGCCATTTCCGGGACGCTGCGCGAGGCGTTGCTCAGGAACCACACCGGCTTGCCCTCGGCCGCGCGGCGCGCGAGCCAGTCCAGGGCGCCGGGGAAGACGTCGACGCCATCGATCAGCACGCCCCAGAGATCGAGCAGGAAGCCGTCGTAATCGGCGCAGAAGGCATCCAGGCCGGCGTGGTCGATGTAGCGGGTGTGGGTGACGGCGCTGAAGCGGGAAGAAGTCATGGCGTGCCTGTGCAACGGTGGGAGTGCGCCCACGTTAGCGCACTCTCGCCCCTTCGGTGTGACAGACGCGCCGATCAGTGTGTCGGGTGCAGCGGGCGCTCGTCGCCGAAGGTGTCCGCCAGCCAGCCCTTGAGCTGGCAGCCGGCCAAGGCCGAGGTGCTGCATTCGCCGCTGGCCAGGGCTTGCTGCAGTTGGCCGATGTCGGCCTTCTGCACGTACGCGATGGCGTCGGTCATGTCGTCTTCGGTGCCATAACCGCCCTGGGTCATCTCCTTGAGCGCATCTTCCTTGCTCCAGCCCTGGATCACCGTGCGGTACATGGCGGCGAACAGGCCGGTACGGTCACGCCCGTGCTTGCAGTGCATCAGCACCGGGCCGTTCTGCTCGGCGCCCTGCAGAATGCGCAGGACTTTCAGCACATCGGCGTCGTCGACGCGGTCGGCGTGGGTCGGGAAGCTCACGGCCTCGATATCGTGCTGGCCGATCCACTCGCGGTCGTCGTCCTTGATGAAGCTCACCACGGTCTTCACCTGCAGGCGCTGCAGCTCGGGCAGGTCGGCGCTGTCGGGCAGCGCGCTGCGGTAGAGGGTTGGCGACATCTGGTAGAGGTTGAACGACTTGTCCACAGGCTTGGCCCAGTCGGCCGGTGTCTCGCCAGCGGCCAGGGCGAGCGGGCTGATGCTCTGCAGTGCAGCGCTCAGCAGGGCGGCGGCGATGGCGCCACGGAGAATCTGGGGCAGGGACATGGGGACTCCTCTAAGGTCCGCGTCACCTTAGAGGGAGGCCGGTTGTGCCCGGATGAAAAGCAGGTGAAGAAAGCGTGAAGGCCGCTCAGCGGCTGTCGGCGGGGAGAAAGCGCACGAGCACGCCGGGGCGGAAGAACCACCAGACGCATAGCGGATAGCACAGATAGTTGAGCGCGTAGATCAGCAGGGCCGCCGGGCTCGGCGTGTTCTTCCACGCCGCCATCCCGACCAGGATCGCGTAGAGGATTGCCAGGCCGCCGCCGTACAGCGCGGTCAGCCGCCAACGCTCGCCGGCTTCCGCCAGGCGCTTGTGCCGGCGAGCGAACCAGAAGGCCATGGCGGCGGCGATCACGGCTGCTACCAGCAAGGTCGCCGGCACACCGCCGACCCGCAGCAGTCCACGGGCCACCACGTTGAGGAAGAAAGCGGCGAGGATGCCGGCGAGGGCGAGGTAGCGAACGCGATAACTCATCAGAGTTGTCCGTCGAGGCCAAAGCGCTTCTTCAGCACCTTGTCCAGCAGGCCAGTGGGCAGCCAGCGCGAGAGCAGCGGCAGGGCACGGCTGCCATTGCCGATGCGCACCAGGCGCGGACGCGGGGATTTCTGCGCGGCGGCCAGCAGCTCGCGGGCGAAGTCGCTGGCGGGTGTGGGTTTGTCCTGGGACGCGGCGGCGCGCGCCTGGATGAGTTGACGCAGCGGCCACCAGGCGGAGTCCTCGCTGACCACCGCGGCCATTTCGCGGCTGGCGTTGGCGCCGAAGTTGGAGGCGATGGCGCCGGGTTGGACTTCCATCACCTCGATACCGAAGGGCGCCAGCTCCAGGCGCAGCGCATCGTTCAACGCATGCACCGCGGCCTTGGAAGCGCAGTAGGCGCCGGCGAAGGGTGTGACCAGCACACCGGACACGCTGCCGATGTTCACCACCAGCCCGCGCCGTGTGCGCAGCGCCGGGAACAGCGCGCGGGTGATGCCGACCACGGCGAACACGTTGGTTTCGAACTGCCGGCGGATCGCCTGGCTGCCGCCATCGAGCAACGGGCCCATGGCGCCGTAGCCGGCGTTGTTGATCAGCACATCGAGGCCACCGGCTTCGCGCTGCAGCAGCTCGGCGAGGCGCTCGACGGCAGGTTCGTCGTTGACATCCAGCAGCACGCCCCGGAAACCCGCCTGGCCTAGGGCGGCGACGTCTTCATCGCGGCGGGCGGTGGCCCAGACCTGGTAACCGGCGGTCTGGAAGGCATCAGCGAGGGCGCGGCCGATGCCACTGGAGCAACCGGTGATGAGGGCGACGGGTTGGGGCATGGTGGGGCAGTCCTTGGGCTGTGGGCGGGACTACCGTACCGGATTGTGCGGGGCAGGTGAATCAGTTGCCGAAGCGGCCGTTCACGCGCTCGGCGCGGAATTCCAGAGTGCTGGCGCGGTAGCCGGGGCGCAGGGGCGGCAGCGGCAGGCAGTCGCTCCAGCTGTCGCCGGCGAGCAGGGCGCCAGGACCTCGGTAGCGTGGGGCTTCGTAGAGGTTTTCGGCAAGGTCGGTGGTGTCGCCGGGGCGGTAGGCGGCAACCTTCCAGCGCAGCTCCAGCAGCGGGCGGTTGGCGCCGTTCTTCAGGCTGACGGCGAGCGGGCGGCCGGGTTGGCATTGGTCGGGCTGATAGGCGATGCGCAGTTCCAGGTGCTGGAGCTGGCGGGCGTCACTGTTGTCCTGCCAGATGGCAATGGCGATCACACAGGCCAGCCCGACCAGGCCGGCGCCGGAGATCGGAAGAGCGCGGGAGGGGTAGCGGATCAGCAGGATGATCCAGGTGACGATCAGCAGGATGCCGTACAGCATGGAGCGCTCCGCGCAGGGTATCGAGCATTACCTTAGCAGGCCGCGGCGTGGCGCGGGTTGATGTGGCGGGGGTGTTCCCTGTGGGAGCGAGCTTGCTCGCGAACCTGCCTGGGTGCGGTTCGCGAGCAAGCTCGCTCCTACAAAAAAACGGCAGGTGTGGGGCGGGGCTCGCTATGCCTGGCTGCCTGCTCGTTGCTGTCTGCGCGGGATTGCTGCACGTACTCAAACCGGCGAGCGAGGTGGTGGCAGCAGCCCGTTGTTGAGCAGGTGAGCAGCCAGCCAGAGCAGGGTGCACAGGCAGATGGCGAGGGCGACCCACATGAGGATTTTCATGGCCAGGGTGGACTCGGTGCTGCCCGCTGACGGGAGAGGAGCCTCGACAGCGGCGGCAACCACTTCCGCAGGCGGTGCGCTATCGCTGATAGGTGCTACGGCAAGCGCCGGCTGGGCGGGTTCGGCGCTCTGCAGCAGGGCTTCGCCGAAACGCTCCAGGACGCTTTCCACCCGCGACGGCGCGGTTGTGGTCGGTGGTGCCAGCACCTTGCGCCGACTACGGATGATTCGGCTTTCAAGCAGGATGAAGGCTGCGCAGCACAGCGGCACGGCCACCAGCAGCGCGGGCGCCTGTTGTTCGATCCAGTCCGCCACCAGCGGGTCGCTACAGGCGAGCCGTCCGCCGATCCAGGCCAGTACCACGCTGCCGAGGGGAACCAGCCAGGGATTGCGCTCCAGGGTTCGGGCGAGGAACAGGCTGCCGTACATCAGCAGCGGAATGCTCAGTAGCAGGCCCAGCAACAGGGGCAGGATCGCCCCCTCGGTGGCGCCGGCGAGGCCCATTACATTGTCCAGGCTCATCGCCACGTCGGCACTCACCACTGTCAGAACTGCCGCACCCAGGCGGGTAGCGCTGGACTGCACAGGTGGGTGGTTGTCGTCTTCGCCGAGCAACAGGCGCAGGGCTATCAGCAGCAGGACGCCGGCACCGATGATCTTCAGCAACGGGATATATAGCAGCAGGCTGGTCAGCGCCGTGAGGACCAGCCGCAGGCCGATGGCGAGCCCGGTCGCCAGGAAGATCGCGCGCTTGCGCAGTTCCACTGGCAGGGTGTTGCAGACCAGGGCGATCACCAGGGCATTGTCGCCACTGAGCAGCAGGTCGAGCAGGACGACCTGCAGCAGCATCCCCAGTGACTGATTGAAGTGCTCCATCTCCATCACCCCAGCGCTCCCATGCAGCCGGCATACAGGCCGATGCTGGCAGTGAGCAGAAATACCAGACCGACGCAGGCGGCATAACCGCCTTTGAGCCGGTATGGCTCGGGCAGTTCACGGCGCGCCAGAACGAACAGCAGGCCCAGGACGATGGGCAGCAACAGCGCATTGATCACCCCGGTGGCGATGGACAGGCGCAACAGATCGATGCCCGATGCGACCAGCAGCCCGCCAGCCGCGAGCACTGCGCCGAAGGCCGCATAGAACCAGGGCGCCTCCGAGGGTTTGCGGGCCAGCGAGTGGCGTTTGCCGAGCAGCTCGCCGAAGGCCCAGGCGGCCGACAGGCAGATCACGATGGTGGCGACCAGGGCTCCGCCACTCAGCGCCAGGGCGAACAGCAGCTTGCCGCTGCGCTCGCCGAGGACCTGGGTGAAGGCCTCGGCGATCTGCGGAATGCTTTCCAGGGTGATGCCACTGTCGTGCCCGGAGAAGGCGGCGGCTGCGGCGATGAGCACGGCGGCCGTGATGATCTGGCAGAGGATCGCGCCGCTCAGCGTATCGACACGGGCTGCGCGCAGGTGCGAGGTGTCCAGGCCTTTGTCGACCAGGGCGGACTGCTGATAGAAGATCGTCCAGGGCATGATGCTGGTTCCCAGGTTGGCGGCGAGGAGGTACAGGTAGTCGCGGTTGGCGAACGGCACGTGGGCAAGTTGCGCGGCAATCTGTCGGTAGTCCGGATGGGCCCGCCAGGCCACGGCAAGGAATGCCAGTTCGAACAGGCCCAGGCCGATGGCCAGCCGCTCCACGGAGCGGTAGCTGTTGGTGCAGACCATGCCGAACAGGCCGCCGCACACCACCAGCACCACCAGCCAGACCGGCACGCCGAATAACTCGCCCACGCCGGCCAGTCCGCTCAGCTGGGTGACCAGTGCGCCAAGGCAACTGATCGCCAGGGTGAGCATGGCCAGTGTTGCCAGGCCGTGCCCGAAGCGCTGCAGCACCAGTTCGCCGTAGCCTTTGCCGGTGCAGAGGGCGAGGCGCACCGTCAGTTCCTGCGCCACGAACAGCAGCGGCACGATCAATGCCTGCAGGAGCAGCAGCCGATAGCCCCACTGCGCGCCGCTCTGGGCGGCGGTAATGATGCTGCCGGCGTCGGTATCCGCCAGCATCACCACCAGGCCCGGCCCGAGCAGTGCGAAGGTGCGCCGGACGTCCAGCAGCGCCGGTTTCATGGGGCAGCCTTGGTGGGCGGACCATTCTTCAACGCCCGCAGCATGGCGGAGTCGGGCGACAGCAGCAGCGTGGGGGCGGCGCCCGCCAGCGATTGCGAGTAGCTTTGCAGCGCGCGGTAGTAGGCGTAGAACTGCGGGTCCCTGGCATAGGCCGCGGAGAGGATACGGTTGGCCTCGGCGTCCGCCTCGCCACGTGTCACCGCGCTCTGGCTCTGCGCCTGGGAGAGGATCACGGTGCGCTCGCTGTCCGCGGCCGCCTGGATCTGCTGGGCCCATTCCTCTCCCTGGGCGCGCAGTTGCTTGGCTTCCTGCTGGCGCGCTGACTTCATCCTGGCAAAGATGGCCTGGCCGGTTTCGATGGGCAGGTCGCCACGGTGCAGGCGCACTTCCTCCACTTCGATACCCAGTGGGATCGCCCGTTGTGCCACTTCCGCGCGTACCCGCTCGAGGGCCTGGCTGCGGTCATCGGAAAGCAATTGCTGGATTTTCACCCGACCCAGTTCGCGGCGCAGCGAGGTGCTGACCAATTGCGCCAGTTGTTCGCGCGCCTGTGTCTCGTCGCGTACCGCCTGGTAGAAGCGCAGCGGGTCGGCGATCCGGTAGCGGGTGTAGGTTTCCACCTCCAGGCGCTTTTCGTCGCCGAGGATTACTTCCTCGGGAGGCGAGGCGAGCATCTGCAGGCGAGCGTCGTAGTACTGCAGGCTGTCGATGAAGGGCAGTTTGAACTTTGGCCCCGGCGTCTGATCGATGTCTGCCAACGGTGCGCCCATGCGGATCACCAGGGCTTTCTGGCCTTCCGACAAGGTGTAGAAGGACGAGCTGGACAGCCAGAGTGCCGCGATCAGCCCACAGGTGCCGATAACCGGCCAACGCGCGCGCATCAGTGCACCTCCCGCGCAGGTGTGTCCTGCAAGGGCAGGTAGGGCAGTACGCCGGTGGCGGATTTGCCGGAGCCATCGACGATCACCTTGCCCGCCTTCTTCAACAGGGCATCCATGCTTTCCATGTACAGGCGCCAGGCTGTGACCTCGCGGGCCTGGGCGTAGCTCTGGTACAGCGCATCGAAGCGGCTGGCTTCGCCCTTGGCCAGCGCCAGTGTCTGGGTCTTGTAGGCGTTGGCTTCCTGGACGGTGCGGTCGGCGTCACCGCGGGCTTTGGGAATGATGTCGTTGGCGTAGGCTTGCGCTTCGTTGCGGGCGCGCTCCTGGTCGGCGCGGGCGCGTTGCACGTCGTTGAAGGCATCGATCACCGCCGCCGGAGGGTCGACTCGCTGCAGTTGTACCTGGGTGATCTGGATGCCGGCCTGCTCCTCGTCCAGCCACTTCTGCAGCAGTTCGCTGGTCTGCTCGGCGACTTGCTGGCGCCCATGGGACATCGCTGCCTGGATCGGCGTGCGTGCCAGAACGTCGCGCAGGGCGCTTTCCGCGGCGACCTGCAGCGCTGCCTGCGGGTCCTTGATCTGGAACAGGAACTTGCCGGCATCCTTGATTCGCCAGAACACCGTGCATTCCGCCTCGATGATGTTTTCATCGCCGGTGAGCATCTGCTTGTCGCGGATATCGCTTTCGTAGCTGGGTTTGTTGTCGTACTGGTTGCTCAGTTGCAGCTGGTTGATCTGCGTGACCCTGGGCAGCAGCAGCGTTTCCACTGGCCACGGCAACCGGTAATGCAGCCCTGGCGCGCTGCTGCGCACCCATTGGCCGAGGCGCAGCACCACGCCCTGCTCATCGGGCTGGACCTTGTAGATGCCACTGGCCAGCCACAGCAGTACCAGCAGCCCGCCGATCAGCAGTGAACCCTTGCCGTTCAAACCGTAGAGCTGGATGCGATAGGCCAGGATCTGGCCCCAGGCAAAGAGCGGCCGCTCTCGTGCCGCCGCAGGAGTGGGTACCTCGGTGATGCTGGACTGCATGATGTTCTCGCGCTGGGGAGGGGCGCCCTGAGCAGGCGGGTGTTACAGAATGTGTCGGGTATTCAAGGCGTCATCCTCGGTGAAAGGAATGACCCCGATCAACAATCGGCGGGCGGCTTTTTCCCTATCGCACAGTTGTTCAGTTGCCGTTCAGGCAGCCCGGCGCGCGGGCATAAAAAAGCCCCCGCACCGGAGGTGCGGGGGCATTGGCGCTGATGGGGGGAAGCGCCGGGTTCTCGCGTGGAATCAGCGCACCACGGCGCGTAGCTCCACGTTCTCGGTAGTACGGCCGTAGACGTCTTCCAGACGCTCGATGTCGTCTTCGCCGAGGTAGCTGCCCGATTGCACTTCGATGATTTCCAGCGGGATCTTGCCCGGGTTGGCCAGGCGGTGGACCGAGGCGATCGGGATGTAGGTGGACTGGTTCTCGGTGAGCAGGAAGGTCTTGTCGTCACAGGTCACCTGGGCGGTGCCGGAAACGACGATCCAGTGCTCGGCGCGGTGGTGGTGCATCTGCAGCGACAGGCGCGCGCCCGGCTTGACCGAGATGTGCTTGACCTGGAAGCGGCCGCCCATGTCCACCGAGTCGTAGGAGCCCCACGGACGGTAGACCTGGCAGTGGTTCTGGGTCTCGCTGCGGCCGGCGGCGTCGAGCTGGTTGACCACCTTCTTGACGTCCTGCACGCGGTCCTTGTGGGCGATCATCATGGCGTCCTTGGTTTCGACGACCACGATATCTTCCAGGCCGATCACCGAGACCAGCTTGCCGTTGCCGTGCACCAGGCAATTGTGGCTGTCGTGGACCATCACGTCGCCCATGGTGACGTTGCCGTCGCCGTCCTTGTCGTGCACTTCCCAGATCGACGACCAGCTGCCGACGTCGTTCCAGCCGGCGGACAGCGGCACCACGCAGGCGCGGCGGGTCTTTTCCATCACGGCGTAGTCGATGGAGTTGTCCGGGCAGCACTCGAAGGTGGCGGCGTCGATGCTGATCAGGTCGCCGTCGTGCTGGCTGCGCTCCAGGGCGAGCAGGCAGGTGTCGTAGATGTCGGCGTCGTGTTTCTTCAGCTCTTCGAGGAAGCGGCTGGCGCGGAACAGGAACATGCCGCTGTTCCAGAAGTAGCCGCCCTCATCGACGAACTGCTGGGCACGCGCCTCGTCGGGTTTCTCGATGAAGCGTTCGACGCGGATCACGCCATCCGGCAGGCCGCGCTCGTCGCCGGACTTGATGTAGCCGTAGCCGGTTTCCGGGCGATTGGCTGGCACGCCGAATAGCACCATCTCGCCTTTTTCGGCGGCGTTGGTGGCCAGTGCCAGGGCGCGCTGGAAGGCGCGCTGATCGTCGATCACGTGGTCGGCGGGGAGGATCAGCAGCAGCTCGTCACGGCCTTCGGCGAGCAGCTTCATGGCGGCGATGGCGACCGCTGGAGCGGTGTTGCGGCCGAAGGGCTCGAGGAGGATTGACTGGGTCTTCAGGTCCAGCGCTTCGAGTTGCTCCTGGACGATGAAACGGTGTTCCTGGTTGCTCACCACCACCGGCGGCTCCATGCCTTCGAACACCAGGCGTTCCAGGGTCTGCTGGAACAGGGTGTGGTCGCCGGTCAGGGCCAGGAACTGCTTGGGATACTGTTTGCGCGAAAGAGGCCAGAGTCGCGAGCCGCTACCACCGGAAAGGATTACTGGGATCATCGGGTTTCTCCTAAAGCGTTTGCGTTCTGTCGGCCGGCCCACGTCATGCGGGCCAGCGTGCGGTTTGGGTGACCTCTCCTGTGCATGCCGTCGCTGCGGCGCACTGGTTCTTCTGCCGGCGTGGGGCCGGTCTTGTTGTTTGGCTTGGGAGCGGTTGCACAGCGCCCTCTCCCTAGCCCTCTCCCTGAAGGGAGAGGGGACTGTTCGGAGCGAAGCGGGGCTTCCCCGCTAGCCGGGTAGTACTGAACTTTTCGTTCGCACGGATGGCTCCCTCTCCCTTCAGGGAGAGGGCGGGGGAGAGGGGCGGAACTCTCCAACGGCACGCTGCTCACCATCCGCTTCAAGGCCTCAGTCCGCCTTGACCGGACGCTTGACCCATACCGGGTTCAGCTTGCCGGCGTCACCGGTGACGTACAGGCAGACCACTTCGCCGCGCTCGAGGGTGACGGGCTTGAGGTCGCTGACTTTCTTGGCGCCGTCGAACAGGGCGAGGTTGACCTTCACCGGGTTGATCTCGCGGTCACCGTGGCTTTGTGGGGCGACGTTGGCGACGACATCCGTCTTGCCGTCGGCAGTCTTCAGGGTGAGGGCCTTGCCGCTGAGGTTCTGTACGCGGACGAGGGCCTTCTGCTTGTTCTTGAACGGCGGCTCGGGCACCAGGCGCGGTTGGCCGCCGGGTTGGCTGACGAGGGTGTAGTAGGCGTCCGGGTCGAGCTTGACCGGCAGGCTCTGGCTACCGACCTTGGCGGTGTAGTTGCCCGGCGGGAGGAACTTGAAGTCGCTGGAACCCAGCGGGGAAATGTCGTTGAGGGTGGCGTTGCCGACGCTGACGGACAGTTCGCCGCTGCCGGCGTTGTAGGCCCGTACGAAGGTGGAGCCCTTGGGAGCCTGTGGGCCGTAGAGCGCGCCTTCACCACCGGCGAAGGCACCGAAGGACGCCGCGCCCAGGGCAAGGGCCAGGGCAGAGGACTTCAGGGTGCGAATGCTCAGTCGGTTAATGCTCAGTCGGTTCATGGGGTGTACCTCCGTCTATCTCTCGTGTGGGCACGGGAGGTGCCCTGTTCCAGCGCTCGGTGCGCCGTGGGTTTTCGGGTCAGTGAGCGGCCTGGTTGGAGGCCAGGCGTTCGTCGCGGTTACCGTCCGCACGCAGTTGCGCCAGCCAGTCCTGGTTGAACTGGCTGAGGTCGCTGTGCATGGGCAGGTAGCGTTCGGGGAATTCCCAGACCAGCAGTTGCGCCGGCTTCTGCTTGAAGCCTTCGTCCTGCAGGAGTTCGAGCATCGGTTCCAGGGGGCCCTTGCCCTCCTTGGCGTAGTTGATGACATCCGCCGAGAGCGCCTGCTTGAGGGCGCCGGCGAAGTTCCAGCGCGCATTGGCGCTGTAGCTGGTGCCGACCAGGGCGACCTGCGGCTGGGCGCTGTCGCCGAAGAGGTCGCCGCCGCTGCCGTCGGTGGAGCCAGCGGAGCCGGTGGCGTCCTCGGCCGGATGGGTCTGGCGCTGCTGCAGTTGGTCTTCTTCAGGCAGCAGGTTGGTGAACAGCGGGTCCAGGGGCAGGAAGGTCAGCAGGTCGCCCTTGTGTGCGCCGCTCTTGCCGACCTCGGTGACGAAGCTCTGGGTCGGCAGGCCGGAGCCAACGCCCGCGCGGATGCTTTCGCCCAGTCGCTGGGCCACGGCTTCGGCGCCCAGCGGGGTCCAGTGGGTATCGGTGCGCAGGAAGACCTGGCCGTTGTCCTTGGCTTTTTCCATCGTCTCCAGCAGCTCGGGCGCGGCCATGCCGGCCTGGCGGGCGCGCTGCAGGAAGTCGGTGTAGAGCGAGGCGTGCAGGGCCGCCGGTTGTTCCTTGCCGACGTATTCGGGGTAGAGGCGGGTCTTGGCCGGGATGATCGCCAGGACCAGCTTCACGCCACGCCGCTCCAGTTCCTGCTGCACGCCGCGCACCAGCGCCCAGTTGTCGTCGAGCTGCTGCTGGGTGGGGGCTGGCTTGAACTCTTCATCGGTGAACAGCCAACCGTCCTTGCCGATCACCACGCCCGGGCGGCCTTCGTCGAAGACGGTGTAGTCCAGTGCGGCCCAGAGGTTGGTGCCCAGGCGCTTGATGGGGAATTCGTCGTCGTAGTGGCCTTCGAAGGCGTGGGCCAGCTTGCCGTTGAGCACGGTGGTGCCTTCGGCGGCGGAGAAGCTGGGGAAGGCCTTCAGCGACCAGCCGGCAAGGCCCAGCAGCATCCCGCCGAAGGCGGCGATGTAGGCGTACTGGAGGGGTTTGCTGATCTTGGGTTGAGTGGTCGATTGCATGATCCGGCCTCGCTCAGAACTGGAAGTAGAGGAACGGCGAGTAGCTCTGCGCGGAGAGCTTGAGCACCGAGGCGGCGAACAGCAGAAGCAGGGCAACGCGGGTGGCCAGCATCGGCAGCTGGGTCATCCAGTGCGGCTGGTAGACGGCGGCGCCGCTGGGCGAATAGGCGATTGCCGCCGGGTCCTGCTGGGCCATGGCCGGGGTGCGCGGCTGGGCGCTTGCCGGGCCGTCAGCGTCGACCTGTTCGGTCTTGGCGGCGGCCTTGGGTGCCTTGCTCTGCATCGGCTGGTTGTAGAACTGGCGCAGGCCGAAGAAGGCAAGCACGAGGTAGGCGATCACCAGGGTGCCGACCTGCAGGCCGGTGAGGCTGGCGCGGTTGAGCTCGGAGAGCTTCCAGTCGCTGAAGCTGAACATGGCTTCGTACATGCGCCAGGCCACGTGCAGGTTCTCGGCGCGGAAGATCACCCAGCCGACGATCACCAGCAGGAAGGTGAACACCCACTTCAGCGGATTGAGCACGCGCGGAGCGGCGTTCACGCCCAGGGCGCGCTCGATGGCCAGCCACACGCCGTGCCAGGCGCCCCAGATGATGTAGGTGACGTTGGCGCCATGCCACAGGCCGCCCAGCAGCATGGTGAGGATCAGGTTGCGGTAGGTCTGGAAGGTGGTGCCGCGGTTGCCGCCCAGGCTGATGTACAGGTAGTCGCGCAGCCAGGTGGAGAGGCTGATGTGCCAGCGCCGCCAGAACTCGGTGATGGACTGGCTGATGTAGGGCTGGTTGAAGTTCTCCATGAAGCGGAAGCCCATCATCAGGCCCAGGCCGATGGCCATGTCGCTGTAGCCGGAGAAGTCGAAGTACAGCTGCGCGGTGTAGGCCAGCGCGCCGAGCCAGGCGTCGCCCGTAGTCGGGTCCTGCAGGGCGAAGCAATGGTCGGCGACCGCTGCCAGGGTGTCGGCGATGAACACCTTCTTGACGAAGCCCTGCATGAAGCGGGTGCAGCCTTCGGCGAACTTGTCGACGGTGTGGGTGCGGTGGTTGAACTGGTCGACCAGGTCCTTGAAGCGCAGCACGGGGCCGGCGATCAGGTGCGGGAAGATCGCCACGAACGCCGCGAAGTCGATCAGGTTGTGCGTGGCCGGGGTATCGCCGCGGTACACGTCGATGATGTAGCTGATCGATTCGAAGGTGTAGAAGCTGATGCCGATGGGCAGCAGGATGTGGGTCAGCACGAAGGGCTGCATGCCGAACGAGGTGATGATCTCGTTGAGGCTGTCCACACCGAAGTTGGCGTACTTGAAGTAGCCCAGCACGCAGAGGTCGACCACCACGCCGAGCAGCAGCCAGCGCTGCGCAGGTTTGGTACGCACGCCGGCGGCGCCGATGCGCAGGCCGATCCAGTAGTTGAACAGCGTGACGCCGGCGAACAGCAGGAGGAAGTCCACCCGCCACCAGGCGTAGAAGATGTAGCTGGCGACCAGCAGCAGGAGGTTCCGGTAGCGGTTCCCACTCAGGTAGTACAGGCCGAGGAAGACCGGCAGGAACAGGAACAGGAACACGTTGGAAGAAAAGACCATTCCGCGTCTCTCTCTGGAGCTTCAAATCAAAGGCCGCTCCAGCCCTTCTTCCGGCGCCGCGTTGGGCGCCCAAGGAAAGGCCGGATCAACCCGCCAATTCCTCCCCTGGTGGTGCTTAATCTGTTGCGCCCGCCCGCGTCTTTATTGCGTGGGTCGGGTGTGTTGCCGTGTCCCGCGTGTGCGGGATGGGTAGCTCTTCGTAGGAGCGAGCTTGCTCGCGATTCGCCCGGCGCCGGAGCTCCCGCAGACACTGTTCGCGAGCAAGCTCGCTCCTACAGGTCCCGGCCGGATGACGCGGAGCGTTATCCGCCGTGGTTTCTTGCCAGGCCCTAGGTCTACGTCGTTGACTCAGTGCTTCCCGAACACTCGCAAAGCTCCCTCTCCCTTCAGGGAGAGGGTGGGGGAGAGGGGCTCTTGCCTTTCGGCCTCAGCTCCCCGCCCCCTGACGGTTGAAAACCTTGGTCACTTCACCCCCCAGGCGGAAGCTGTTGAACGGCTCCATCTTCTTCTTCCAGTCCTGGGTCTTGGGCGCGCAGCTATAGAGCGCGCAGTAGGGTTCCAGCCAGGCGAACTTGCTGTTCTCCTTCAGGTCACCCATGTCCTGGTCGTTGCCGGTCTTCTCGTCGAATGCGTCCTGGTCGTCCACGCCTTGCATCACGCGGTTGGCCAGGCGCTGCAGGGCGCCGTTGTTTTCCTGGCGCAGGTCGACGCCGTTCACCTGGGCGAAGGCGGCGATCATGGTCAGCGGCGGCAGCGAGTAGTTGTGGTACGACAGCGCGCGCTGGCGGCGCTTGAGTTCGTTGGGCAGGTAGCCGTCGTTGTCCACCTGGTTGGCGGCGACCTTGAACTCCTGCACCGACCAGTCGAACAGGTCGCGGCGGTTGGTCACCACGGCGGTGGACATCACCGACCAGGCGGCCCAGTAGGAGTGGTTGTTGATCTTCTTCAGCGGCAGATCGCTCCAGTCGCGCACTACCTGGCTGCCCAGGGTACTGAACCAGTTCTCGATCTCCTTCGACTGCTCGGAGTAGGCGGCCAGCGGGCGGCTGCTGGAGAACTTCAGGCGCATGTAGGAGGACGACAGGCTGCCCAGCGCCCATTTGCGCATGGACTTGCCGGTGTGGTTGTAGTCGCTGCTCTCCAGGGCGCCGGCTTTTGCCCATGAATCCAGCCAGTTCATCGCGCAGTCCAGGTCACCCTTGTTGCCGCTGCGCATGTACTGGGTGATGAGCTTGGTGGCGCCGCGCTCCATGTCGGTGATGTCCTTGATCTGGCTGCGGAACTCTTTCTCCGCATCCGCGTTCAGGGTTGAGCGCGCCGAGTCCGACCCCTTGTACTTGCTGGTGAACTGCAGGCTGCCGGTGTACGGCGTCGGCGCGGTGGGGCAGCTGTCCGAATCCTTCTTGCTGCCCTTGTCGCCGACGGCGGAGAAGTAACCTGGCGGTGGCATCAGGTCAGCGGCGTAGGTGGCGCTCTCGCCACCGAACAGGGCGCCGAGCACGGCGATGGTCAGGCCGATGCGGGCGACAACGGGCGTCTTGATCTTGTGGAGGCTGGGCATGGTGCTTGTCCCTCGCTTCAGTTGGCGGCCACGTCGGCCGACTTGGCTTTGGGCGTCTGACAGAGCTTGGCCTCGACTTCCAGACCCGCCGGCATGTCTTCCGGCGCCTCGATCTCCAGGGAGAGGAACTGCTGGTTCGACCAGTCTTCGTCGTTGCGCAGTTCGAAGACGTAGCGTCCGCCGGTATCCACGGCCTTGGACTGCTCAATCTTCAGCTGCTCGCGACGACCGTTCATGTACCAGATGGTGTTCTTGAGTTCGTGCACGCCGGGGTCGGAGTAAGTGACGTCGGCGGTGTAGCTGCCCGAGCGGATCGGCAGGGCGCCGCTGTTGAGCAGCACCTCGTTGCTGCCCGCGTGCAGCTTGACCTTGCGGCTGATAGCCGGCTTGCCGTCGGCGCAGCCGTTGTCCACCAGCGGCATGGCCTGGCGGTAGAAGCTCTTCTGCGCCATGTCGTAGTGGGTGGCGAATTCCCAGATGAGGATCTTCGGCGGCTTGTCGTGGAATTCCTTGCTGGTCATGTAGGCCAGCAGGGAGCTATCGAAGCCGCCGCCGGACACGGCGTTGTTGAGGATGTCGACCTTGCCGTACTGCTCCAGGAAACCGGCGAAGTTGTACGCCGGGCCACTGTTGGAGGTACCCACCAGCGCGACCTGGGCATCGCCGCCTTCACCGAACAGATCGCCGCCGCCGGAGTCGCCCACCGGTTCGGTCTCGAAGCGGTCGACGTACTGCGGTGCGTAGCTGCTGCCGCACAGCTGCGCGGCGGCCTTGTGGAAAGTGCCGAGCTTGGACAGCAGGCCCACGCGCTTGCTTTCGAATTCCTTCTTGGGAATGTCGTTGTAGGCGGGGATTTCCTTCAGCGTCTCGGCCACGATTTTCGCGCTGCGCATGGCGCCGTACGGAGTCCAGTGGTGGTCACCCTTGAAGTAGAACGGGTGCTCTTCCTTCTCGTCGAACAGCGGTGAGAAGTCCGGGGTATAGATGCCCGCCTTGCGGAACTGGGCGATGGTCGCCTGGTAGTTCTGCTTGGCCAGGTCGTAGTTGAAGCTGGCCTTCTCCTGCGGGTTGAGCTTCTCGCGGTTCACCAGGCCACGGGTGGGCTGGTAGACGACCACCAGGTCGATGCCCTTGCGCTTGAGTTCATCGCGCAGCTGCTTGAGCTCGCGCCAGCCTTCGGCGCTGGTGCCGAAGTCGGTGCGCAGGTCGTAGGTGGTACGGAACAGCCAGTCTTCCTGGGCCGGTACCAGGTGGGTGAAGAAGCCCAGGTACTTGGTGTTGTATGCCGCTTCATTGGAAGCGGTGGGGCACAGCCCGGCGGCCGGCTGCGCGGAGTAGCTCGGTGCGTCGGCGGCGTTGGCCTGGTGGGCGAGCAGCAGGGCGGCAGAGAGGCCCGACAGGCGCAGCAGGTTGATGGTCAGTCGTTTCATGTGTCGGGTCCTCAATTTTGCAGTTCGGCCTGGCTTTCGACGGGGTCGATCAGCACCGCGCGTTGCTGGCGCACCAGCAGGTCCAGGATCTGGTCCTGCTTCTCGCCGAGCACGCCGTTGAAGGAGATGCCGGAGGATTTGGTCGGGCCGAGCATGGCCACCTTGTAGAGCTCCAGCGACAGCGGCGAATCCACCGACAGCGGGCCCGAGCCATTGCCGGCCAGCTTGCCGCCCACCACGATCAGCGAGACCTTGGTATCGAAGGGGTCGAGGTCGATGTTGCGGTCGGTGTCGGACAGGTCCTTGATGTGGCCGTAGACGCCGATCAGCTTGTTGCCGGCCGCGAGGTTCTCGTACAGGCGGATGTTCACGCTGTTACGGATGCGGATGCCGTGGCGCAGATTGGCCAGCACCTGGTTGCCGTAGATGAGGTTGTCGCCCGACTCGTAGAGCGTGATGCCGTCGGAGTGGTTGCGGTACACCTCGTTGTAGGCCACCAGATTGCGCTCGGAATTACGGTCGAGGACGATCCCGGAGAGGTGGTTGTCGTAGGTCTTGTTGTGGATGATCCAGCTGTCATTCACCTCACGGGAGACGATGATGCCGTGCTTCTTCTTCGTCCCGTAGACGGTGTTCTCGGCGATGATCAGGCGGTGCGAGCGGTCATGCGGGTCGATGCCGTAGACGATGTTGTTCTTGTAGGTGTTGCCGCGCACCACCAGGTCGTCCGCCTCGTAGCAGTAGAAGCCGTACCAGGCGTCCTCGAAGGTCGAATTAAGCACCCAGCCCAGGGGGCGCGGGCGCTTCATGGTCTTGTCCATGCCCGGGCTGTACTGCGAGATGGAGATGCCGTAGGCCTTGGAAGCGTTGTAGCCGAAGCTGGTGAAGTGGCTGTTCACCAGGTAGGCCTCGGCGCCGCCCCAGGAGATCAGGAAGGGGCGGAATTCGTTGGGCGTCTTGTACCAGGCCGGCTCTTTCTTCGCTTCGTTCCAGGCAGTGACCTTGGTGTCCCGCACGAACAGCTTGCCGTCGTTGACCAGGAACGAGCCGCGGTCCTGGGACAGGCGCAGTTCCTTGACCTTGCCGTCGATCTCCAGGGTCGCGCCCTGGCTGACGACGATGGGCAGGCGGGCGATATAGACACCCGGCTCGACCTGTTCCAGCGCGGTCTTGGGCAGCTTGCCGACCAGCTCTGCGAGGTTGACGTAGCCGCCGTCGATGAAGATCGCCTGGGGCATCTGCCGCTGGCGCTTCACCCACTCGGCCAGGCGGTTCTTGCCGCCGGTGAATTCCTTCAGCGGTTGCTGCTGGACCATGCGTTCGACGTGGGCCTGGCCACGCTTGTTGCGCTCGATCTTCTTCTCTACCGCCTCGGCGGTGTAGCCGGTGAGGTCGGGCAGCTTGGGCGGTTCCAGGTGCAGCGGCTCGCTGGGAGCGGCGGTGACGGTGTAGTTGCCGGACTCCTTCAGCGTCTGGGTCTTGCCCGGCTCGCTGCCCGGTTGTTCTGCCGGGGCCTTTTCGTCTGTGGTGGTCTTGCCGGCTTCGGCTTTCGCGGCGTCGGTCTTCTTCGCATGCGCGCTGCTGGCTTCGGCCTTGGCCGCGGGCTGCGCCGCCCAGGCTGGAGTGGTGGCCAGCAGTACGCTGCCCAGCAGCAGGGTGGACCACTGCACGGCGCTGGACTTGCGCTGGCCTTGCGGCCCCCTCACCCCAACCCTCTCCCGGAAGGAGAGGGAGCTGTTCGGAGCGATCGGCTGGCACGGCACGCAACCCAACGCCAGAGCGCCCCCTCTCCCCCTGGGAGAGGGCTGGGGTGAGGGTGTTGGAGCGGGGAAGGGTGCTCGGATAGTCATCGCTACAATCCTCAGAAGTGCCAGATCACGTCGACGAAGGCGTGGTGCATGGTCGAGTCGACGTGGCTGCCGTAGGCATCGCCGGGCTTGAAGACGCCGCCGCGGAAGCGGATCAGCGCCGACGGCTCGTCGATCGCCTGGCTCATGGAAGCCGGCAGCAGGCCCTGCTTGAAGTACTTGGTGACGACCAGATCGACTTCCTGGCCGATGTCCTTGGAGTCATTGACCAGCGGTGCGGTGATGCCGCTGTTGCCGATGTCCGAGTCGCTGTCCACGCGGCGGAACTTGTTGTAGATGACGCTGGCGTCATAGTCGTCGCGCAGCTGCCAGGAACCGAACAGCGTGGCGGCCTCAAGGTTCGACAGCTCACCGCGGAAGGCTTCGCCGAAGCGGTGCGCGCGGGCGCGGGTGCCGGTGAAGTTGGAGCGGTTGCTCTCAAGGCCCGTCTGTTCGAACTGGTCTTCGCCGTTCTTGCCGCCGCCGCTGCCACGGGCGTAGGCGCCACCGACGCGCCACTGCTCGTCGATGTTCCAGCGCAGGCCCAGGTCAGCGCCGTAGGCATCCACATCGCCGCTCTGCTTGCCGGCGGCGACACGCTCGCCGTTCACCGGGACGGTGGTCAGGCGGTCGCGGTTACCGGTGAGCCAGGTGGCGCTGGCCCAGTAGTTGATGGGCATCTGCGAGCGCCAGTTGTAGCCGTCGCCGTTGGCCTCGATGCCAACCCAGGTGAGGTCGCCGGTGGAGCGCTTGTCCAGCGAGTCGACGGTTTCACCCGGGTCCGGCAGGCTGCCGCTGTCGTCGGCGTGGTGGACGCGCAGGCCGACCCAGTGCTGGGGCATCCACTGCGTGGAGATGTCGCCGAAGACGTGGGTGCGGTCCTTGTCGTCCGGCGCCAGGTCGGTGATGTCGGTACGGTAGTCGGAGAAGCGCTGGGCGGCGCCGACATGGGCACGCAGCAGGGTGGTGTCGAAGGTCCAGTTGAGGGCCTCGATGTTGGTGTCCTGCCACATGCCGCTGTCTTCGCGCAGGCGCTGGCGACCGAAGCGCAGGTGCTCGCCGGGGTACTGGGTGAGGCCGGCGTAGTCCACCCAGAATTCGCGCAGGGCGAGGTAGGCGTCGTCGGGCTCGCGCTTGTTGTCGCTGCTACCGCTGCTGTCGTTGTTGACGTCGTCGTTCTGCAGGGTGTCGGTCTGAATGGTGTCAGTGGCGGCAACCGCCTGGCCCATCACATAGGCGCTCCAGTTGCCCCACTGGCCGAAGGCCCAGGGCCGCACATCCAGGCCGAGGCCGTTGAGGTCGCCGCCGTGGGCGGTGCCCAGGTCGCGATCGTCCTCGGATTCGGCGGTCACCTTGATGTCGATGCCGAAGTTCTTCGGTGGCTCTTCCGCCGCGTGGGCGAGGCTGCCGAACAGAGTGCCGGCGAGGCTCAGGCCGACGCCGAGCATGGCGGGGAACAGGCGGGCGCGGCGAATAGCGGTAGCCAGAGCACGCGGCTGAACTCCATCAACGAGAGCAAACAGCGGGGTGGTCATCGGGTCGGTGCGCTTCATAGATTTTCTTGTTCCTGGTTGTTCTGCAGAAGGCTGACGGTGGCTTGCCAGTTGGCGCCGCGAGCCTGTTCTTCACGCTTGAGCAACTGCTGGGCCGCACTGCGGTCGGCCGGCTGGATCTGCGGTTCGATCTGTGCCATCAGGTCGCTTGCGGTGGGGACCTGCTGGCGCTGGGCGAGCTCGCCGAAGACGTAGGCGTTGACCAGGTTCGGGCGGATGCCGCGACCCTGCGAATAGAGCTGGGCGAGGGCCATGTCGGCGCTGGCCTGGCCGGCGCGCGCGGCGATCAGCAGGTGATCCACGGCCTTCTGCGGGTAGACCTGGCCGAGGAAGCCGCGGCGGTAGATCTGGCCCAGGTAGTAGTGCGCCTGGGGCTCGGTGGCGGCGGCCTTGAGCAGGTGCTGTTCAGCCTTCTGCGGTTCCTGCGGGGCCCACTTGCCGTCGTAGTAGAGGCGGCCCAGCAGCAGTTCGGCGCGCGGCTGGGCGGCGTCCTGGGCTTTCTTCAGGTAGTCGAGCATCTGGTCGAGGTCGCCCAGGTCGGGGTTGTCGTACTGCAGCTTGGCCAGGCTGACCCAGGCGGCCGGGTAGGTCGGCGCGATCTCTGTGAGCAGCGCCTGCGCGGCCTGCGGGTCGGCGGTGCCGATGTTCGGATCGGCCAGCACGCCGGCCACCGATTCGACACGCTCGGACGGCACGCGCCCGGCCTTCCAGCCTGCCTTGAGCGCTTCGATGTGGGCCTTCTGCTTATCCGCGTTGCCCTGCTTCTGGTACACGGTGGCCAGTTCCATCCAGCACACGTCCATGCGGTTCAGCCAGCGCTGGCAGACCTGCTCGACTTCGCCCAGGTGCTGGTCGTAGGTGCCCTGGGTGCGGTACAGGATGATCTGCGCCAGGTCGGCTTGCGGCAGGCCCTGGGCGCGCCACTGGTCGATGCGCTGCTGTGGGTTCACGTTCGGCCAGGCCTGCGGGTACTGCAGGTAGAGGACGATCAGCGGCACCAGCGCGCTGTCCTCGCCTTCGTTGAAGGCGCGGCTCAGCAGTTGCTCGGCTTCGCGGTGCTCGGCGTCGGTGCCGCCGGGCTTGGCCGCCAGCCATTTGCCCAGGCGGGCGCGGGCACGCGGCGAGCTCTCGGCCGCTTCGCGATAGAGCTTCTCGGCGCGGGCCTGTTCGTCGGGGTCGCCGGTGGCGGCCTGCATGTCGGCCAGTCCTACCTGTGCGTCGGCGTAGCCCATGGTGGCCAGGGCCTGGAAGTTGGCCTGGGCGGTGGCGATGTCGCCGCGCTCCAGGGCTTCCTGGGCCAGCCGCTGGTCGGGCAGGCCGGCGCAACCGGCGGCTGCGGCGATGGCCAGCGCCAAGGCTAGGTTCGGGGCAAGTCGTGAGACAGGTCGATTCATGGCAGGCGTCCTCTTAGCGGGCGGTGGCCAGGGCCATCGCCTTGTTCAGCAGGGTGCGGCCCGGCAGGCCGCCGATGCTGACTTCAGTCGGGCGGCCAGCCATCTGGCTGTCGAGCGGCTGGTCGGGGGTAATCTGCACGCGGATTTCCGAGGACAGGTCGCCGTCCACCGGCGCGGTGCGCAGGATGCGGCCGCCGCGGACTTCGCTGTCGCCGGCGACCTGGAAGTTCACGTGGGTGCCGGGCGAAAGCTCGGCGGCGTTGCGGTAGGGGAAACGGGCTTCGACGGTGGCCAGGCTGTCGCGCGGGGTCAGGGTGAAGATCACGTCGCCCTTGTTGGCGAACTGGCCGTTGGCGACGCGCTGCTCGACCACGCGGCAATCGCACGGGCTGGTCAGGGTGCCCTTCATCTGGTGGCCGAAGAGCTTCTCGATGTTGCTCGGGTTGAGCTGCTCTTCGGTCAGGTTGCCCTTGAGCAGGTCCAGCAGGTTGGCGGAGAAGGAGGCGATCGGCGCGCCCTTGGCAACTTCGGCGCCGGGCTCCACCAGGCTTTCCACGGTGCCTTCGCGGGGCATGGTGATCTGCTGGTTGGCCACGCTGACCACGCCCGAGTCGGCATGGGTGACGAAGTACAGGTTGTAGATCTGGTTGAGGATCACCGCGAAGGCGCCGACACCGACCACGAAGATCGCGGTGCTCACGGTGACCGCGCGGAAGCGGCCGAAGAAGCCCATGCCGCCGGAGCCTGCGCCGTGCTTGCGGGCCTTGGTGAAGTTCTCGCGCTGCAGGGTGTTGAGCATGTCGCCCACGCTCACCACTTCACCGGCCAGGTAGGAGGTGATCAGGTAGCGCAGGGCGGCGATCTCGCGCGGCTTCAGGTGCTGGAATTCGCAACCGACGCGGCTGGTTTCGCGGTCGTAGGAGCGCACCTGGAATTCCACTTCCAGGGAGAAGCTGATGCTGTCGATCTGGAACAGCAGCTTGCCCTTGTGCAGGTCGCCGACCTGCACCGGCGTGTTGTTCGCGGAAGTGAACGCGAAGCCACCGGCGGACAGGTCCAGCAGGCGGGCGTCGACGCCCTCGCGGTGGGATCCGATGTAGCGGATACGGGCGGGCAGCTTGACCCGTGCGTGCTGGCGCTGGGCTTCGGATTCATGCACGACATTGACGTTGACGGCGGTATTCATGAGGTCGAGTCCTGTTCGTAGCTAATTGGGGAGGGCTTTGCCAAAAAGAGTCAGACGATGGTCAGCAGTACGGCGACGAAAACGCTGGCCGCGGAAAAGGTCATGGCGCGCGAGGACCAGGTGTTGAACCACTGCTGGAAGCTGGCCAGGCCGCGGTCGAGCTTGGTGTTCTGGCGGGTCCACGACTGCTGGTCGAGGCGGAAGAACACGTAGATCTTCACCAGGGCACCGACGATCTGGTTGTAATAGAGAATCGCGGGATAGGCCGGCCCGATGTGGTGGCCCGACAGCGAAAGCAGCAGGGTCAGCACGAAGCGGGTGATGCCGATCCACAGCAGGTAGATGAGCAGGAACGCGATGCTGTACTTGATGCTGGCGATGATCGCGGCGACCAGGCCGAGCAGGCAGGTCCACATCGACAGGCGCTGGTCGAACAGCACCACGCTGGTGAACCAGCCCAGGCGTTGCGGGCCCAGGGCCAGGGCGCGGGAGTTCTGCCGCAGGTTGTTGCCGTACCAGCGGAACATCAGCTTGCGGCTGGCCTTGATGAAGCTCTTCTCCGGCGGGTGCTCGACCGTGTTGATCGCCGCGTCCGGCACGTAGAAGGTGTCGTAGCCCAGGCGCATCAGGCTGTACCAGCTGGACTTGTCGTCACCGGTGAGGAACTGGAAACGGCCCAGGCGCCAGTGGTCCAGGTGGTCGCTTTCCACGTCGGTGATGAAGTCCGGGTCGGTGACCACGGCGGCGCGGAACACCGACATGCGCCCGGTCATGGTCAGCACGCGCTTGGACAGGGCCATGGAGCACATGTTGATGTGGCGCTGGGCGAAGCGCAGCTTGTGCCACTCGCTCATCACGTAGCTGCCCTGCACTTCGCAGAATTCGTTGGTGGTCAGGCCGCCGACGTTGGGGAAGAGCTTGAACCAGGGCACGGTCTTTCTCACCACGCCGGGTTCGAGCACGGTGTCGCCATCGATCACTGCGACCACTGCATCTTCGTCGGGCAGGTGGCGGGAGATGGCGCGGAAACCGTGGGCCAGGCCGTCGCGCTTGCCGGTGCCAGGGATGCGCACGAAGTCGAGTTCGACATGCTCCGGCGGGTTGAGCTTCTGCCACTGCTGCTTGATCAGTACCTCGTCGGACATCTCGACGATGGAGCACACCACGGTGGTGGGGTAGCCGCAGCCGATGGCTTCTTCGATGACCGAGCGATAGACCATGGAGGTGGTCAGCGCGTCGATACGGAAACTGGTGACCATCAGGTACACATGGGACGGGGCGGCCGCGTCGCCGAGCTTGCGCATCTTGCGGCGGTAGTGCGGGTAGACCACGTAGAGGAACAGCATGCCGCGCAGGAAGTGCAGGCCGCCCATGGAATAGCGCCAGATACCGACTGCGCCGATCAGCAACAGGAAGTCCTTGGATTCGGCGTCGAATACGGTTGGCGGCACCAATAACGCCAGCAGCATCAGCAGGCTGAGGAAGACCAGCCAGCCCGTGGCTTCACCGATCACTCGTTTGTAGGTTTCCATCGTCGAAATCCGTCTGTCGCTTGGTGGGCGGGTGGCTCTTGTAGGAGCGAGCTTGCTCGCGAACCCGCCTGGCACACTTGTGCCGTCGGAAAGTTCATTCGCGAGCAAGCTCGCTCCTACGAAGAGCAGGTGGCGCTTACCAGCAGATGCCTTCGGCGCGGTCGTCCGTGACGCTGGGCATGAAGCCGATCAGGTCGACGACCTTCGTGCCTTCGGGCGCCTGCTTCACGACATCGACGAACAGCTCGTCACCGTTGCCCAGCACCAGTACGTCCGAGGACTTCACGACGGCGTCCAGGTCCGAGACCAGCAGCGAGGAGACGTGCGGGATCTTCGATTCGATGTACTCCTTGTTCGCGCCATGGACGCGGGCGTACTCGACGTTGCGGTCGAAGATCTGCAGCTCGTAGCCCTTGCCGATGAGCATCTCGGCCAGTTCCACCAGCGGGCTTTCGCGCAGGTCGTCGGTGCCGGACTTGAATGACAGGCCGAGCAGGCCGACCTTGCGGCTGCCGTGGGCGGCGATGATGTCGAAGGCCTTCTGCACCTGGTGCTGGTTGCTGCGCATGATCGAGCCGAGCATCGGGTGTTCGATGTCCAGCTGGCTGGCGCGGTAGGTGAGGGCGCGTACGTCCTTGGGCAGGCAAGAACCGCCGAAGGCGAAGCCGGGCTTCATGTAGTAGCGCGAGAGGTTCAGCTTGCGATCCTGGCAGATCACGTCCATCACCTCGCGGCCATCGACGCCGACGGCCTTGGCGATGTTGCCGATTTCGTTGGCGAAGGTGACCTTGGCGGCGTGCCAGACGTTGCAGGTGTACTTGATCATCTCGGCGACCTCGATGGTCTTGCGGATGATCGGCGCGTCCAGCTCGCGGTAGATTTCTTCCAGCAGGTCGCCGGTCTGGGCGTCCAGCTCACCGATGACGGTCATCGGCGGGAAGTCGTAGTCCTTGATCGCGGTGGACTCGCGCAGGAACTCCGGGTTGGTGCCCACGCCGAAGTCGTCGCCGGCCTTCTTGCCCGAGCAGTCCTCGATGATCGGAATCACCACGTTGTTCACGGTGCCCGGCAGCACGGTGCTGCGCACGACCACGGTGTGGCGCTCTTTCTTCTCGCGGATGGCGTAGCCGATCTCACGGCACACGGACTCGATGTAGCCCAGGTCCAGGTCGCCGTTCTTCTTGCTCGGGGTGCCGACGCAGATGAACGACACGTCGGTGTCCAGTACGGCCTTCTTGAAGTCGGTGGTGCCCGACAGGCGACCGGTGCGGATGCCCTGTTGCAGCAGTGGCTCCAGACCCGGCTCGACGATGGGCGACTTCCCGTTGTTGATCAGATCGATCTTGGTGGTGGAAACATCCACCCCAACGACTTCATGGCCTCGCGCGGACAGGCAGCCGGCACATACTGCGCCAACATACCCAAGACCAAAGATGCTGATACGCATCGCATTCACCTCTTCAATGGTCGAACTGTTTAAAGTTGCCCGGTAGGGCGATTTTCAAAGGGTGCAAGAACCCCCGGAAGAACCATTAAAAGTTTCTTCCGTACTTCCTTTCAGGCAGGCATGGGAATCGAGTGCTAAACTTTCGAGCACAGTCTTGGCGCAAACTTTGGATGTTTGCCCTGTTATGTTTCAGGCAGATTGCAAAGTTGGTGCAGTCTCTGCCTGGCGTGCTCCAGTTTGGTTAGATGATTGCCTCGTCATCTGAAAAGTTCATTTATTTCATTGAGTTATGGTCCAAGGTCGGAATCGGAAAGAGCTGATCGAAATAACCTTGGAACTAAAACTCCAATTTCCATCGGGGCACTTTTGCGTCGTCATCGATGGATGTTGCGCAAATAGGATTTATCTCAAATGCGGTTAGTTCCTTCCGCCCATCCCGTCTCTGAAATCATTTGAAATATCCAATTGACATCACTTGATGCTGCGCTAATGGCAAAACGCATGTCGTGTTCGTCAGTGCAAAGTGCAATGCCTGGGAAAGTTCCATTGAATTTTTCGTTAAAAACGACCGTGTATCGTCGTTAAGACATTCGTTCAGCTGCCGTTCAGCTTCATCTCTTGCAAAGTGCAATCGTGAAATGCATGTCATGGCCAAAGGCTGTTAATGGCCAATGGATTACAACGCAGGGAGCGAATCAGGACGATTTCCATCCTTCCGACCGGTTCGGACGGTCGAAAAAATTTCTCACGATTAATCCTGAAGCAGACGAACGGTCAATTTGACCATTTCAGGTGTGTGGTCTTCAGGGGGTGTTTTGGGCATTAAACGTACAGAACCGCCACCCATGATCGGTCAGTTCCATGGCCGATGGCTTACAGGCCAGTTGGCATCAACCGCCCCCACCGCGCCTTTCTTGTAGGAGCGAGCTGGCTCGCGAACCGCATTCGCTTCATCGATCGAAGGAGATTCGCGAGCCAGCTCGCTCCTGCATAAAGCAGGCGGCTGCGAAGGAAGGAGGGGGGCGAAACGAAAACGGGAGCCTTTCACGACTGGAAAGGCTCCCGTTTGGTGCAGCAGGGGGGGAAGATCAGTCTTCGCTGTGGTCGCGCAGGAACACCAGCTGATCGGGCTTGGAGTGCTCGGAACTGTAGGCGTAGCCCGCGTAGTTGAAGTCCTTCAGGCCTTCGGGGTTGGTCAGGCGTTCCTTGATCACGTAGCGCGCCATCATCCCGCGGGCCTTCTTGGCGTAGAAGCTGATGATCTTGTACTGGCCGTTCTTCAGGTCCTTGAACTCGGTGTCGATCACCCGTGCGTTCAGGGCCTTGCGCTTTACAGCGCCGAAGTACTCGTTGGAGGCCAGGTTCAGCAGCACGTCGTCGCCCTGCTCGGCCAGGGATTCGTTCAGCCAGCCGCTGATGCGTTCGCCCCAGAAGGCATAAAGGTCCTTGCCGCGGGCGTTGGCCAGCTTGGTGCCCATTTCCAGGCGATAGGGTTGCATCAGGTCCAGTGGGCGCAGCACGCCGTAGAGGCCGGAGAGCATGCGCAGGTGGCGCTGAGCGAAATCGAAGTCGCCCTCGCTGAAGTCCTCGGCCTGCATCCCGGTATAGACGTCACCCTTGAAGGCCAGCAGTGCCTGCTTGGCGTTGGCCTGGGTGAACTGTGGGTGCCAGCTGCCGAAGCGCGCGGCGTTCAGGCCGGCCAGCTTGTCCGACAGGTGCATCAGTTCGGCGATCTGCGCCGGGGTCAGTTCCCGCAGGATGCCGATGAGCTCCTGGGCGTCGTCCAGGTGCTCGGGCAGGGTGTAGCGCTGCGTCACCGGCGCGGTGTCGTAGTCCAGGGTCTTGGCGGGGGAAATCACCATCAGCATCGTGCGGTCTCCTACAAGCGAGCAGCGATTGTAGGGATTCGCGGCCGCCGGCTCCACCTATGGGGACGATAGGAGTCGCTGCTCCACCGGGACCTGTTCCATGCGCTTGAGCAACTCGCCGAGGAAACAGCGCTCGGCCTGCGTGTGTTTCTGTTCGCGGTTCCACAGCAGATGGATATCCACATCGGCCACGCCTTCCTCGGGCGGCAGCGCCCACAGGCGCCCCTGGGCCACGTCGTCAGCGACTATGTGGCGCGGCAGGCAGCCGATGCCGAAGCCACAGCAGACCAGGCGGCGGACTTCCTCAAGACTGGGGGAGGAGGCCACCAGCTTGCCGGTGAAGCCTTGTTGGTCACGGAAGATGGTCAGCGGCGAGAGCACTTCGCCGATCTGGTCGCTGGTGAAGGTGACGTAGTCCTCGCCCTGAAGGTCGGCCAGGCGCAGCTCGCGACGGCCATAGAGCCTGTGGTGGCGGCCGCAGAGGAACACATAGCGCTGGCGCAGGAAGGCGCGCTGCTCCAGGCGTGGCGAGGGCTGTCGGCACAAGGCCAGGCCAAGGGTGGCGGTCTTCTGTTGCAGGGAGCTGAGCACGTCGGCGCTGCGCATGACCTCTACATCCAGTTCCACGCCGGGGTGCGCGCGGTGGAAGTCGGTGAGGAAGTCGTCGTAGAAATCCGACTGGATGCGGCTGATGCTGAGCAGACGAACCTTGCCGACCACCTGGTCGGCAGGTTGCTCCAGGGCGGCGGCCAGGCGCGAGACATTACCGTTGACGTCGCCGGCGATGCGCAGGATTTCCTCGCCCAAGGCGGTGATCTCGAAGCGTGGTCCACGCCGCTGCACCAGGTCTGCTCCCAGTTGTTCCTCCAGCCGGCGCAAGGCCTGGCTGACCGCCGGCTGCGTCAGGTGCAGGCGTGCGGCGGCGCGGCTGATGCTGCGTTCCTGGCCGATCACCAGCCAGGTGCGCAGCAGGTTCCAGTCCAGGCGGTCATTGAGAAAGCGGCCAAGCTCCATCGCAGGGCTCCAGCGGGGGAATTCCTCGATTATAAGCTGTAATTATTCTTTGAATAACGATTAGAAAATTGACTGATTATCCGGCCGGGGGCGATAACGTCCTCAGGCGCCGGAGAGCGCCGAGACCTTGCATACGCTGCCCAAAACAATCGACAAGATCCGGGAGCCTGAGATGTCCCAGCCCGCACCGCAGCCGGTCCGCGCCGCCACGGCCGCTTTCATCGGTACCATGATCGAGTGGTACGACTTCTATATCTACGCCACCGCCGCCGCCCTGGTGTTCGGCACGCTGTTCTTTCCCTCCGACAGCCAGTTCCTCAGCACCATGGCGGCCTTCGGGACCTTTGCCGTGGGCTTCTTCGCCCGACCGCTGGGCGGCCTGATTTTCGGCCATCTGGGCGACCGCATCGGCCGCAAGAAGGCACTCCTGGTCACCCTGGTGATGATGGGCGTCGCCACCGTCTGCATCGGCCTGTTGCCGACCTATGGACAGATCGGCCTGCTCGCCCCGGCGTTGCTGGTGCTGCTGCGCATTGTCCAGGGCATCGCCGTTGGCGGCGAGTGGGGCGGCGCGGTGCTGATGGCCGGCGAACACGCGCCCAGTGGCCGACGCACCTTCTTCGCCTCGTTCGCGCAACTGGGCAGCCCTGCCGGGCTGATCCTTTCGTTGCTGGCGTTCAAGGCGGTGACCAGCATGGACAACGCAGCGTTCCTCGACTGGGGCTGGCGTCTGCCGTTCCTCGCCAGCGCGCTGATGCTGGTGGTCGGCCTGGCGATTCGTCTGGGCGTCAACGAGTCCCCGGAATTCGCGCGGGTGAAGGAGCAGGCCCGACAGCACAAGCTGCCGGCGCTGGAAGTCGTGCGTACGGCCTGGCGGCCGTTGCTGTTGTGCATCGGCGCCAACACCATCGGCATCGCCGGGGTCTATTTCACCAATACCTTCATGATCTCCTACACCACCCAGAACCTGGCCATCGACCGCAAGCTGATCCTCGATTGCCTGTTCTACGTGGCACTCATCCAGTTCTGCGTGCAGCCATTGGCAGCACGCCTGGCCGAGTCCATCGGCTCGGCGCGCTTCCTCAAGCTGGCGGCGCTGCTGGCGGTGGCATCTCCCTACCCGATGTTCGTGCTGGTCAGCCAGGGCCACACGCTAGCCATTGTGCTCGGCATCGCCACGGCCGTGGTCTGCATGTCCAGCTTCTATTCAGTGATTGCCGGCTACGTCAGCGAGGTGTTCGACACCCGGGTGCGCTACTCGGCAATTTCCATCGCCTACCAGGTCTGCGGCGCCATCGCCGGCGGCCTGACTCCGCTGATCGGCACTTGGCTGGCGCACCGTTTCGAGGGCCAGTGGCTGCCGCTGGCGCTCTTCTATTCGCTGCTGGCCGGCCTTTCGCTGTTGTGCATCGTCGGTCTCGACCGTCGTTTGCGCGTGCGCACAGCGTCTGCCGCGGCGTGATTTCCAGGAGACTGCAATGCTGAAGATCGATGGAGCCCGCCTGTGGGCAAGCCTGATGGACATGGCCAAGGTCGGCGCCACCGCGCGTGGCGGCTCGCGGCGGCTGGCGCTGAGCGAAGAGGATCGGGACGGCCGTGAGCTGTTCGAAGGCTGGTGCCGCGATGCCGGCCTGAGCCTGCGCCGCGACCCAGTGGGCAACCTGTTCGCCCGCCGCACGGGTGAAGACGACAGCCTCGAGCCGGTGGTGATGGGCAGCCACCTTGATACCCAGCCCGAGGGCGGTCGCTTCGACGGCGTCTACGGTGTGCTGGCCGGACTTGAGGTGCTGCGCAGCCTGAACGACCGCGGTATTCGTAGTCGCCGTCCGCTGGAAGTCGCGGTCTGGACCAACGAAGAAGGCGCGCGCTTTACCCCGGCCATGCTCGGCTCGGCCACCTTTACCGGCGCCATGTCGCTGGATGCCGCGCTGGCCTCTCGGGATGCCGAGGACGTGAGCGTCGGCGAAGCGCTGCAGAAGCTTGGCTGGCAGGGCGACCTGCCGCTGGGCCGGCGCCTGGATTCTTATTTTGAGGCGCACATCGAGCAGGGGCCGATCCTCGAGGACAATGGCGTCGACGTCGGCGTGGTCACCGGCGGCCAGTCGATTCGCTGGCTGGACGTTCGCGTCAGCGGCCAGGCCGCCCACGCCGGCACCACGCCGATGCCGCTGCGCCAGGATGCTCTGTTCGGCGCTGCCGAGATGATCCAGGCGCTCGAGGCGTTGGCCCAGCGCTTTGCGCCCCACGGGCTGGTGACCGTCGGCCAGCTGGAAATTGCCAAGTCCTCGCGCAACACCATTGCCGGTCTGCTGGACTTCACCATCGACCTGCGCCACCACCGTGACGACGTGATCGCCGCCATGGAGCAGGAGGTTCGCGCGTTGCTTCACGCCATCGCCGTGCGCCGCGGACTGGCGCTGGAGATCGGCCTGCACTGGATCAGCCCGGCCACACCCTTCGACGCCGACTGCGTGGGGCATGTGCGCGAGGCCGTGCGGGCGCTGGGCTACTCGCACCAGGATATCGTCAGCGGCGCCGGTCACGACGCCATCCACCTGGCGCGTATGTGCCCGACCGCCATGGTGTTCATCCCCTGCGTCGGCGGCCTGAGCCACAACGAGGCCGAGGACGTGATTCCCGAACAGGCGACCCAGGGCGCCGACGTACTGCTCAACGCCGTGCTGGCCCGTGCCGGCCGGATCGACTGAAGGAGACACCGATGCAGACCTTCTTCCATCCCGACCAGTTGCTTCACATCCCGCGCAGCTATTTCTCCCGCGGCCAGATGCGCACCCCACAGGAGGTGCCGCAGCGCGCCGAGCACCTGCTGGCCGCCGTGCGCGCGCTGGGCTTTCCGCTCGCCGCACCGCAGGATTCTGGTCGCGAGCCGCTGTTGGGCGCACACAGCGCGGCGTACCTGGAGTTTCTCGAACACGCCTACGAGCGCTGGCACGAGGTGCCGGAGGACTGGGGCGACGAGGTGATGTCCAACGTGTTCATCCGCGAGGGTAATCCGCTGCGTGGAATACTCGCCCAGGCGGCGCGTTACCTCGCCGACGGCAGTTGCCCGGTGGGCGAGCACACCTGGCGCGCGGCCTACTGGTCGGCGCAGAGCGCGGTGGCGGCAGCTCGGACGGTGCGTGATGGCGCCCCGGCGGCCTATGCCCTGTGCCGCCCTCCGGGACACCATGCGCGGGAGGAGGGCGCCGGCGGCTTCTGCTACCTGAACAACGCCGCTATCGCCGCCTCCGAGCTACGCGCGCGTTTCGGCAAGGTCGCCATCCTTGATACCGATATGCACCACGGCCAGGGCATCCAGGAAATCTTCTACGGCCGCGACGATGTTCTCTATGTCTCGGTACACGGCGATCCGACCAACTTCTACCCCGTGGTTGCCGGCTTCGACGACGAGCGCGGCGAAGGCAGCGGCGAAGGGTTCAATCTCAACCTTCCGATGGCCCATGGCGCCAGCGAGCAGGACTTTTTCGTCCAGGTCGGCAAGGCGCTGCGGGCTGTGCGTGAGTTCGGCGCACAGGCGCTGGTGTTGTCCCTGGGTTTCGACATCTATAAGGAGGACCCGCAGTCCAAGGTGGCGGTGACGACCGAAGGCTTCGCCCGGCTCGGGCGCGAGGTGGCAGCCCTGGGATTACCGCAGGTCATCGTGCAGGAAGGCGGTTATCACCTGGCGACGCTGGAGCGCAACGCACAGGCCTTCTTCGGTGGGCTGAGGGGCTGATCCGCGGAAAAAAGGAGATGCTGCAGCGGTAGGTGGGACCCCTAAAACTAGCGCTGTCCGAAGCGCCCGCCAAGGTATTTCGTCGTACGACGAAAAAAACCTTCTTAGGAAGGAAAAAGACTTTTTATCGTCATGTTTTTTCCTGTATTTCTGGAGACGTAGACCGCCGAACCCTGCAGACAGGTGGCGGCCCCGGCCCGGCCCGTCCCCTTCTTGCAGTGCTCTCGAGCCCACATCTCGAGAGCCGGTGGCTCACCGCACGGCGGAGCGCTGTTACGGCATTCCGTCGAACGCCCCCACAAGAGGTGACCCGCGTATGGATGACCACGGACGCTCCCGCCCCACCCAGCCCACCCTGTACGTCCTCGACACCAACGTCCTGATCCACGATCCCAACGCCCTGCTGAACTTCCAGGAGCACCACGTCGCGATCCCGATGACGGTGCTGGAGGAACTGGACAAGCTCAAGACCGGAAAACATACCGTGGCCGCGGAATGCCGTCAGGCGATCCGTCTGATCGATTCGGTGCTGGGCGAGGCCTCGCCGGAGCAAGTAGAGGATGGCGTGCCCATCCAGCGCGGCAAGAGCGGCCCCTGCGGCAGTCTGTCGATCCTCATGAGCAAGCGCGCGGAGCCGATCACCTGGCTGCCCGAACACCTCAACGACAACAAGATCATCAACCAGCTGGTGGAGCTGAAGAGTCGCCATAGCAGCAAGCGTGTGGTGCTGGTGACAAAAGACATCAACATGCGCCTGAAGGCGCGTGCCTGTGGGGTATTCGCGGAGGATTACCACACCGACCAACTGGTCGATGACATCAACCTGCTGTCGCGTGGCTACCACTCGCTCAGCGGGTCGTTCTGGGATCGCGTCAGCAAGGTGGAGACTCGCCAGGACCGCGGGCGCACCTGGCACCGCGTGCAACTCACCGACAACCTGCCAGCCGTGCACATCAACGAATTCATCGTCGATGAGCAAGGCTTCGTCGGCTGGATCAAGGGCATCGACCAGGACGAGCTGACCATTCTCGACCTGCACCAGGAACCGCTGCTGCACCAGGAGGCCTGGGGCCTGCGTCCGCGCGATGTGTACCAGTCGCTGGCGCTGTACGCGCTGCTGGACCCGGACATCCACCTGGTCAACCTGTCCGGTGCCGCCGGTTCGGGCAAGACCATCCTGGCGCTGGCCGCCGCCATCGAGCAGACCATGGTCACCAAGCGCTACAAGCGCATCATCGCGACGCGCAGCGTGCAGGGCCTGGACGAGGATATCGGCTTCCTGCCCGGCACCGAGGCCGAGAAGATGGAGCCCTGGCTCGGCGCGATCACCGACAACCTCGAAGCGCTGCATTCGGATGATGAGTGCACCCATGGCAGCGTCGACTACATCCTCAGCAAGGTGCCGCTGCAGTTCAAGTCGCTGAACTACATCCGCGGTCGCAGTTTCCAGCAGAGCCTGATCCTGATCGACGAGTGCCAGAACCTCACCCCGCACCAGATGAAGACCATCATCACCCGCGCGGGCAACGGTTCGAAGGTGATCTGCCTGGGCAACCTGGCGCAGATCGACACCCCCTACCTGTCGGCCACCAGCTCCGGCCTGACCTACCTGACCGAACGCTTCAAGGACTTCCCGCACGGCGTGCACGTGACCCTGCAAGGGGTGCCGCGCTCGGTGCTGGCGGAGTTCGCTGAAGCGCATATGTAACCGAACTGGGGCAATCGGCTTCCGCCGATTTCCCCTCTCGCTCCAGACAACCCCCTCTCCCTTCAGGGAGAGGGCAGGGGAGAGGGCGGCGGGGTTCGGCCATACCCGGTGTTGGGGCCGATTCCGTTCCCCGTCCCTAACCCTCCCCCGCAGGCGGTGGAGGGGAGTGTTGGGCAGAGCCTGCAGCCGAGTTGTCAGCCGAATGTGCTTTGTTCGCGAGCAAGCTCGCTCCTGCAAGAGCATGTCGTTCCTACAGGTTCTGCGTCCGAGGTGCTGGCTGGCTTTTCGTAGGAGCGAGCTTGCTCGCGAACCCGTCCGGGCTCCCAGCCATCCCGCTTCTACCTCTTCTTGTATACAATCCTCCCCCCAACGCGCCGCTCGCCGGTCTGCCAGCCCCGCGTGTCGGGGTTAAACTGTTCCCCTGATTCTCCGGAGAGTTCCCACCCGTGCTGACCCATCTCGATTCCCAGGGCCGCGCCAACATGGTCGATGTCACCGAAAAAGCCGTGACGTCCCGCGAGGCGGTGGCCGAAGCCCGGGTGCGCATGCTCCCGTCCACCCTGCAACTGATCCAGGACGGCGGCCATCCCAAGGGCGACGTATTCGCCGTGGCGCGCATCGCCGGTATCCAGGCGGCGAAGAAAACCCATGAACTGATCCCGTTGTGCCACCCGTTGCTGCTCACCAGCGTGAAGGTCGAGCTGGCCGCCGAGGGTGAAGACACCGTGCACATCGTCGCCCGCTGCAAGCTGGCCGGGCAGACCGGTGTGGAGATGGAAGCGCTGACCGCCGCCAGCGTCGCCGCGCTGACCATCTACGACATGTGCAAGGCGGTGGACCGCGGCATGACCATCGACAGCGTACGCGTGCTGGAGAAGCTCGGCGGCAAGAGCGGCCATTACTTGGCGACAGATAGTTCCGCAGGAGACACCCCATGATCCGCGTGCAGTACTTCGCCCGCTACCGTGAAGCCCTCGGGCTGGATGGCGAGCAACTGAACTGGAGCTCATCCCTGGCCAGCCTCGACGACCTGCGCCGGCTGCTGCTGGAGCGCGGTGGTGCCTGGGACGTGCTTGGCGAGCAGAACCTGATGTGCGCGCGTAACCAGGAACTGTGCTCCCTGGACGAGCCCCTCGCCGATGGCGACGAGGTGGCGTTCTTCCCCACCGTTACCGGAGGCTGAAGCCATGGCGATCCGCGTCCAGCCGGCGGCGTTCGACCCGGGCGCCGAACTCAACGCGATGCACGCCGCCAACGTCGGCGTCGGCGCGGTGGTCGGCTTTGTCGGCTACGTGCGCGACTTCAACGACGGCCGCGAAGTCGGCGGCATGTTCCTCGAGCACTACGCCGGCATGACCGAGAAGGCGCTGGAAAAGATCGAGGTGGAAGCCAACCAGCGCTGGCCGCTGTTGCGCCTGGAAATCCTGCACCGCATCGGCCGCCTGGAACCGGGCGAGCCCATCGTCTTCGTCGGCGCCGCCAGCGCCCACCGCCAGGCGGCGTTCGATGCCTGCAACTTCGTCATGGATTACCTGAAGACCCGCGCGCCCTTCTGGAAGAAGGAAGACACCAGCGACGGCCCGCGCTGGGTCGAAGGCCGCTGCAGCGACCAGGCTGCCGCCGAGCGCTGGAAGAGCTGAGCCGGTTGGCGATGGCGCCAAGGCTTTCGTAGGAGCGACAGTCTTTCAGCGGGAAATCCGTGTGCGTGCATTCCCCCTCACCCCAGCCCTCTCCCTGTGGGAGAGGGGGCAGATTGCGCCGGCGGACGCTGTGGTTTCATCCTGAACTGAACGGTCCCCTCTCCCTTTGGGAGAGGGTTAGGGTGAGGGCTGATCCGAGCGCGGGACTATCGAGTGAGGCTCGCTCCCAATCATTCGCGCGGCGGACTACTGCCCCGCACGCGCCGGGGCAGTACCTACTCCGAGGAATGGGCGGTAACAGGGAAGGGGCGCAGGCTGGCGCCAGCCCTTTTTGCTCCGAATCGGAGAGCCCCTCATGAGCCATCTCAGCACCCCGGACTTCCAGCCGCTGGAGATCGCTGTCCTCACCGTCAGCGATACCCGCAGCCTGCACAATGACACCTCCGGCCAGGCCCTGGTGACCTCGCTGCAACGCGCCGGCCACGCCCTTGCCGAGCGCCAACTGGTCATCGATGACATCTACCAGATCCGCGCCGTGGTCTCGGCCTGGATCGCCGACCCCAAGGTCCAGGTCGGCCTGATCACCGGCGGCACCGGCTTCACTGCCCGCGATAACACCCCGCAGGCCGTCGCGCCTTTACTGGAGCGCACCGTGGATGGTTTCGGCGAGCTGTTCCGGCAGATTTCCCGCGAGGAAATCGGCACCTCCACCATCCAGTCCCGTGCCATCGCCGGTATCACCAACGGCACCCTGATCTGCTGCCTGCCCGGCTCCACCGGCGCCTGCCTGACGGCCTGGGAAAAGATCCTCGTGCAGCAACTGGACAGCCGCACCAGGCCGTGCAATTTCGTCCCCCATCTCAAGCGCCTGCCCGAGCGCCCGCTGCTGGCCTGTGGGACACGTTCATGAGCGCCTGCGGCTGTTCCGGCTCCGGCCTGCGCCCGGTGGACGAAGCCATTGCCGCGCTGATGGACTTCGTCCCCGTGGCGCCGCCGACCGTGCGCGTCGACCTGGAAAACGCCCTGGGCCGCATCCTCGCCGAGGACATTCACTCGCCCATCGACCTGCCGCTGTGGGACAACAGCGCCATGGACGGCTACGCCTTGCGCAGCGCCGACATGGGCCTATCGGGCGCGCGGCTGAAGATCGTCGGCTACATCGCCGCCGGCGATGCCGCCCAGGTTGAACTGCAACCCGGCCAGGCCATGCGCATCTTCACCGGCGCGCCACTGCCGCCGGGAGCGGACAGCGTGATCGCCCAGGAAGACTGCGAGGTCGATGGCGACTGGCTGCAGGTGCCCGTGGTCGAGCACGGTAGCCACGTGCGCCGCCGCGGTGAAGAGCTCCGCCAAGGCGATGCCTTGCTGAGCGCCGGGAAGAAACTGCGTGCCCAGGACCTCGGCCTGCTGGCCAGCGTCGGGCTGGATCGCGTCAGTGTCTATCGCCCGTTGCGCGTCTGCCTGCTGAGCAGCGGTGACGAGTTGCGCGAACCCGGTGAGCCGCTCGCTCCCGGGCAGATCTACAACGCCAACCGCTTCAGCATCAGCGCGCTGCTGCGCGGCTGGGGTGTCGAGGTACACGACTACGGCGTGCTCGCCGATACCCTGGCGGCCAGCCGCGATGCGCTGAGCCTCGCCGCGTCCGAATGGGATGTGCTGATCACCAGCGGCGGGGTGTCGGTCGGCGACCGCGACTACCTCAAGCAGGCGATCCGCGAACTGGGCGAACTGCACCTGTGGAAGCTGAAGATGCAACCGGGCAAGCCGCTGGCGTTCGGCAGCATCGCCGGCAAGCCGTGGATCGGCCTGCCGGGCAATCCGGCTGCCGCGCTGGTGACTGCACTGGTGGTGGCGCGGCCGTTCCTCTGGCGTGCCCAGGGGCGCAGTACGGCCGATACCTTGCCGGTGACGCTGCCGGCTGGCTTCGACTGGCCCACGGCCAACTCGCGGCGCCAGTACCTGCGCGCGCGCCTGGAACTGGACAACACCGGCGTGGCGCGCATCTGTCTGCACCCGCAGCAGGGCTCGGCCATGCTGCGCGCGGCGAGCTGGGCCGATGGCCTGGCAGTGGTGGAGGCCGGGCGCACCTTGCACACCGGCGAGCCGCTGCCCTTCTTGTCTTTCAGCGAACTCGGCGCCTGACGCCGTTTCCGGCTGCCGGCGGGGGCCGGCGGCCTCCGCACTGCCCGGGGGAAGCATGCAACTGGTCTGCCCGGCGGGAAGTCTGCCCGCCTTGAAATCTGCCTTACGCGAAGGCGCCGACGCTATCTACGTCGGCTTTCGCGACGACACCAATGCCCGGCACTTCGCCGGCCTCAACCTCGATGACCGTCAATTGCGCCAGGGCGTGGAACTTATCCACAGCGCCGGCAAGCAGATGTACGTGGCGGTCAATACTTATCCCGGCGCGGCCGGCTGGGCACGCTGGCAACGTGCTGTGGACCACGCCGCCGATCTGGGCGTGGACGCGCTGATTGCCGCCGATTGCGCGGTGCTCGGCTACGCCGCCAAGCGCCACCCGAACCTGTCGCTGCACCTCTCGGTACAGGGTTCGGCCACCAATGTGGCGGCGCTGGCGTTCTACCACGAGCGCTACGGCATCCGCCGCGCCGTGCTGCCGCGCGTGCTGTCGCTGGCGCAGGTGCGCCAGGTGGCGGCGAACAGCCCGGTGCCCATCGAAGTCTTCGCCTTCGGCAGCCTGTGCATCATGGCCGAGGGACGCTGTCACCTGTCCTCCTATGTCACCGGCGAGTCGCCCAACCTCTGCGGCGTCTGCTCGCCGGCCAAGGCGGTGCGCTGGAGTGAGGAGCCCGAAGGCCTGACCTCACGCCTCAATGACGTGCTGATCGACCGTTACGCGCCCGACGAGCCGGCGGGCTACCCGACCCTGTGCAAGGGCCGCTTCGTGGTCAACGGCGAGCGCTTCCATGCCCTGGAAGAACCCACCAGCCTGAACACCATCGACCTGATCCCGCAGCTGGCGGAAATCGGCGTCGCGGCGGTGAAGATCGAGGGTCGGCAACGCAGCCCGGCCTATGTCGAACAGGTCACCCGCGTCTGGCGCCAGGCGCTGGATGCGTGGCAGCGCGCACCGGCGAACTACCGCGCGCTGACGCAATGGCAGGACGCCCTGGACAAGCTTTCCGAAGGCCACCAGACGACTCTGGGCGCCTACCATCGCTCCTGGCAGTGAGGACATCGTGATGCAACTCAGCCTGGGCCCCGTGCTGTTCTACTGGGACCGCCGGACACTCCTGGATTTCTACGCGCAGATGGCGGAGCAGCCGCTGGACGCCATCACTCTCGGTGAGACCGTCTGCTCCAAACGCCGCGCGCTGTCGTTGGACGATTGGCTCGGCCTTGGGCGCGAACTTCAGCAGCAGAGCGGGGCGCAAATTTTCATCGCGGGGCTGGCGCTGATCGAGGCGGCTTCGGAGCTGTCCGCGCTGCGTCGCCTGTGCGCCAACGGCGAGCTGCAGGTCGAGGCCAACGACATGGGCGCGGTGCAGATTCTCAGCAACCTTGGCGTCGAGTTCGTCGGCGGTCCGGCGCTGAACATCTACAACGGCCACACGCTGGCGGAACTGCACGCAGCCGGCCTGCGCCGCTGGGTGCCGCCGGTGGAGTGCTCCGGCGAGCAGATCCACGCGGTGATCGAGCAGGCTCGCGAGCTGGGCATCAGCGAGGTGGAAACCGAGGTGTTCGCCTACGGCCATCTACCGCTGGCCTACTCGGCGCGCTGCTTCACCGCGCGGGCGGAGAACCGACCCAAGGACGACTGCCAGTTCTGCTGCCTGAACTACCCGGAGGGCATGTCGATGCTCAGCCAGGAGGGTTTCCCGCTGTTCACTCTCAACGGCATCCAGACGATGTCCGGCGAGGCCAGCAACCTGTTGGCGGACTACGCCTCGCTGCGTGATTGCGGCGCCGATTGGTTGCGCCTGAGCCCGCGTGCGGAAGGCATGGTGGACGTCGTGCAGGCCTTCGACCGCGTGCGCAATGGCGCCACGCCGCCGTTGGCGGTGGAGGGTTGCAACGGATACTGGCATGGCCGACCGGGCATGCTGCGCAGTGATGAGGCGAACCTGTGCTGACTCTGGAAACCGGCGCCCTGCGCGCCGCCGATCGACTCCTGCCGCTGGCCGCGCGCGTCCCCTCTGGATTGCAGCGCGCGGTGCTGCAGCGTGCCGCCAACCGGCTGTTCGCCGATGCGCTGGCCGAAGGTGCTTTCGACATACTCGACGGCCACTGGCTGCGCCTGGAGGTAAGCGACCTCGGATTGGCCTGGAGCTTCACCCACGATCGCAACGGCCTGCGCTTCGCCGACGCCTGCTTGCCGAGCGTGACCATCCGCGGAGGCTGGCGCGACTTCCTGCTATTGGCGGGGCGACAGGAGGACCCTGACACGCTGTTCTTCCGCCGGCGCCTGGTGATCGAGGGTGATACCGAACTCGGGCTGGCCGTGAAGAACCTGATCGACAGTCTCGACCCGGACAGCCTGCCGGCCTGGCTGTGGAGCGCCATGCGCCGCGCCAGCCGGGTGGTGCAGGAAAACGCCTGAGTTTCAGGCCGGGGTGCGCACGAGGAACTGCAGTTCCTCGTAGAGCATCTCGAAATCCTGCACCGGCGCGTCCTGGCCGTAGCGTTTCTTTAGGCCATATTCGGTCAGGGTGATCTCATGCCTGGCCTTCACTCCGTGGCGCGCCAGGCAGTTCTGCACGCAGTGCAGGTGGCAGCCGTCGAGGGCAATGATCCGTCGGCCGGAGCAGGCTTTCTTCACCAGTGCCGGCACATCACCGCCGACTCCCGCGATGCAGGACATCTCCGCCAGTCCGTCACGGTCCAGGCGCAGGGCGAGGTCGTTGGCCAGTTGTGCAAGATTGGAGCAGCCGGAGCAGGAATACACGAGGGGCAGGTGCGGCGAGGGCGGCATGGGGACCTCCTGGGTGAGTTCCGCAGTGTCCTGCCGCTGTGGGCTGGCGCGACATGATCTGAATCAAGTCGGCGAGCGGACTACTACCAGTGAGGTAGAGGCTTCCCTGTAGGACCGAGGGGGACGCCCAGACCTTGCCCGCGAAGAGACTCCGTTGCGGGGCTGGTTCGCGAGCAAGCTCGCTCCTACAGGTACGGTCGCGGTCGGGGCGGGCGATCAGACCAGGTGGTTCTCCACCGCCCACACCGCCGCTTCCACGCGCGAGCGCATGCCCAGCTTGTGCAGTACGCGCTTCACGTGGACCTTCACGGTGCCTTCGGTGATGTCGAGTTTGCGCGCGATCATCTTGTTGCTGTAGCCGTGGGCGAGCTGGCGGAGAATCTGCCGTTCGCGGTCGGTGAGCTCCTCGATGCCCTTGGGGCGGTCATCGCCGCGCAGGGCCTGGGCCAGTACCTGGGTCAGCTGCGGGCTGATGGTGAGCTGGCCGGTGGCGGCCTGTCGGATGTGCTCCAGCAGGCGCTCGGGCTCCATGTCCTTGAGCAGGTAGCCGTCGGCGCCGGCCCGCAGCACGTTGATCACGTCGTTGCGGTCATCGGAGACGGTGAACACCACGATGCGCGCGTCCTCGCCGTTCTCGCGCATGGCGCGCAGGGTGTCGAGGCCGGTCATGCCCTTCATGTTGAGGTCGAGCAGGATCATGTCCGGTTCCAGCTCCGCGGCCATGCGCAGCGCTTCCTCGCCACTGCCGGCTTCGCCCACCACTTCCAGGTCGTCCTCGAATTCCAGCAGTTGGACCACGCCCTTGCGCATCATCGGGTGGTCGTCGACGAGCAGGATGCGCGCGCGGTCATCGGTGGGGGCGGCCGTCATGGGTGGGTCTCCGGATACTGCGACAGGGGTTTGTGGGTGAAGCGCACGCTGACCCGCGTGCCTTTGGGCTCGAGCGGGGCAATGTGGAAGTTCGCCTCCAGGGTCTGGCTGCGCTCCCGCATGATGCTAAGCCCATAGTGCCCATTGCGGCTCTGCGCTGGGTCAAAGCCCACGCCGTCATCGTCCACGGTGACGCACACCTGGTCTTCGGCATCCTCGAACAGAGTGACTTTCGCGTGCTGCGCCTGAGCGTGGCGCACCACGTTGGACAGCGCTTCGCGGACGATCTGCAGGATGTGGATTTCCTCGTTGGGGTTGAGCGGGATGTGCGCCAGGTGATTGTCCAGCTCAACGGCAAGGCCACCGCGTTCGCCGAACTCTTCCACGGTCTTCACCAGGGCCGCTTCCAGGCTCGATTGCTCCAGGCTCAGGCGGAAGGTGGTGAGCAATTCGCGCAGTTGGCGGTAGGCGCTGTTGAGGCCCTCGCGCAGTTCGTCGAGGGTCTCGTCGATCTTCTCGGCCGGCACGTCGCGCTTGAGCAGGGTGGCCAGGCGGCTGACCTGGATCTTCAGGTAGGACAGCGACTGCGCGAGCGAGTCGTGCAGCTCGCGGGCGATGGTGCTGCGTTCGGCGAACAGCGCCAGGCGATTCTCCTGTTCCTGCTGCAGGGACAGGGCGAAGGTGCGCGCGATGTTGTCGCAGAAGCCCTCGACGAACTGCTGCTGCCAGTCCTCCAGATGGCCGTCGGGGGTCTCGATGAACAGCTCGCCAAAGCGGTGCTCGCCGATGGACAGCGGCTGCATCAGCAGTGGGTTGATACCACGGATCGGATTGTTGCAGTGGTCGGCCTGGGCACGGCAATCGCCGCAGTTGCCCTGCAGGCAGAAGCTGCCGGTGATGCCGTCGGTGGTCAGCGAGGAATAGGCGCGCTCGACGCCGTCCTTGTTCAGGCACAGCGTTACCTTGCCGGCCTGCAGCACGCGCTCCAGCTGGTTCAGTAATGGTTGCAGGGAGCGCTCGTCGTAGGGGTCCTGGCCCAGCCGGCGGGCACTGTCGTAGAGCAGTTCCAGGCGCTGGTGGCTGTTGGAGAGGGCGCGGGTCTTCTCTTCCACCCGTGCTTCCAGTTCGCGGTAGCTGGTTTGCAGCTCCTCGGCCATCTGGTTGAAGCGCTCGCCGAGCTGGCTCAGCTCGTCCTCGCCGCTGCTGCTGACTCGCGCGTCGAGGTCTCCTTGACCCAGCCGGCGCGCGGTGGTGGTCAGTTCGCGCAGCGGGCCGACCACGTGATAGCTCAGGTCGTAGAGGCTGATGAACACCACCAGCAGGCTGAGGAACAGGCACAGGCCCTGCACCGTGCTGAGCATCTGCGAGCGGTATTCGGCATTGCGCTGCAGGGTGCCGACGAAGCCGTCGATGTGCCCGACAAAGGTGTCCAGCGTGGCCAGCGCCGGGGCTTGGGAAAGGTCGAGTTTCTGCAACTCCTCGCGCAGCTGCTTGTGCTGCTGACGGATCGGCGCGTCGGCATCGGCACGGCGCAGCAGGCGGGTGATCTCGTCGTTGTCCAGGCGTGCGGCCAGGGTCGCTTGCAGTGCCTGGCGGTTGATCGGCGACGGATCCAGCGCCAGGCGGTAGGTGAGCATGCGCAGCGAGCCGGCCTGGTTGATCACCGCCGCATCCTGGTGCGAATAGTCGGCGAACAGCAGGGCGCTGAACATGCCGGCCAGGGCCAGCGACACCAGCAGGGTGAGGTAGCAGCCGAAGCGCACGACGATGGATTTGCGCAGGGAGGTGCGTCCGGCGGGAGGGCTACCTACAAAGAATCGGTCGCTGGCGGTGGTCTCGGATCGAGAGCTGATGCTCATGATAAATGCCTTTTAAAACAATAGGTTAAGCATTCATTTTGGTGATACCCACTAAGGAGTAGCGGCGCGCATCTGCTCATGAATCGCCGTTTCGCTCATTGATGACGATCAAGAGAAGGCGACTAGTCCTTACCTAACGTGCGGGCAAAGGCTGTCAGGAAGTGAGCTTAGCCATGCTGTCCCATCGTCAGAAACAGTACTCCGTGCTCGGCATGAGCACACTGGCGTTCGCCGTGAACTTCGCGGTCTGGACGATGTTTTCGATCATCGGTATCCGCATCAAGGAGGAGCTGGGGCTGAGCGAAGCCCAGTTCGGCCTGATGGTGGCGCTGCCGATCCTTACCGGTTCGCTGGTGCGCTTGCCGCTGGGGTTGATCACCGACCGCTTCGGCGGGCGCATCGTGTTCTTCATCCACATGCTGCTGGTGGCCATCCCGATCTACGGCCTGGCCTTCGCCACGCTCTACTGGCACTACCTGGTGCTCGGGCTGTTCGTCGGCCTGGCCGGCGGCTCCTTCGCGGTGGGCATCGCCTACACCTCCTCGTGGTTCGAGAAGGAACGCCAGGGCACCGCCATGGGCATCTTCGGTGCCGGCAACGCCGGTGCGGCGATCACCAACCTGGTGGCGCCGATGATCGTGGTCGCCTTCGGCTGGCGCATGGTCCCGCAGATCTACTCGGTGGCCATGCTGGTCACCGCGCTGCTGTTCTGGTTCTGCACCTGGACCGACCCGGCCCACACCAAGGGCGGCGACGCCGACCCGAGCCGTCCGCGGCCGACCCTGGCCAAGCAGCTGGCGCCGCTGGGCGAACTGCGCGTGTGGCGCTTCGGCCTGTACTACTTCTTCGTCTTCGGTGGCTTCGTCGCCCTGGCCCTGTGGCTGCCCAAGTACTACATCGCCGAGTACGGCCTGGACCTGCGCACTGCGTCCTTCATCACCATGCTGTTCACCCTGCCGTCGGGCCTGATTCGTGCCCTGGGCGGCTGGTTCAGCGATCACTACGGCGCCCGTTCGGTGAACTGGGGCGTGTTCTGGATCTGCCTGGTCTGCCTGTTCTTCCTGTCCTATCCGCCGACCACCATGACCATCCACGGCATCAAGGGTGACGTCAGCCTCGGCATCGGCCTGAACGTCTGGCTGTTCACCTTCCTGGTGTTCGTCGTCGGCATCGCCCAGGGCTTCGGCAAGGCCAGCGTGTACCGCATCATCCACGACTACTACCCGCAGAACATGGGTACCGTCGGCGGCATGGTCGGGGTCATCGGCGGCCTCGGCGGCTTCTGCCTGCCGATCCTGTTCGGCTTCGCCGCCGACCGCATCGGCGTGCGCTCCTCCTGCTTCATGTTGCTGTTCGGCCTGACCGTGATCTGCATGGTCTGGATGCACTACGCGATCAAGCAGCAACAGCGTCTCGACGGCCAGGCCCGCGCGGCCGACGTCGACGCCTCTCCCATTCCTTCCAGTCATTCCTGAGGTAATGCCGTCATGGGCATGATCGCCAATTCCCAATTCAAAGCCGCCAAAGGACCCCTGCTGGTCGACTGGCGCCCGGAGGACCCGGAGTTCTGGGCCCGGACCGGCAAGCGCATCGCCGCACGCAACCTGTGGATTTCCATCCCGGCGCTGCTGCTGGCCTTCGCCGTGTGGATGATCTGGAGCACCGTCACCGTGCGCCTGAACGCCGCCGGTTTCAGCTTCAGCAACGACCAGCTGTTCCTGCTCGCCGCGCTGCCGTCGATCTCCGGCGCCACGCTGCGAATCTTCTACTCCTTCATGGTGCCGATCTTCGGTGGCCGTCGCTGGACGGCGCTGTCCACTGCCTCGATGCTGATCCCCTGCCTGTGGCTGGGCTTCGCCGTGCAGGACCCGACCACCCCTTACTGGGTGTTCGCGACCATCGCGCTGCTGTGCGGCTTCGGCGGCGGCAACTTCGCCTCGAGCATGTCCAACATCAGCTTCTTCTACCCGAAGAACCAGCAGGGCACCGCCCTGGGCCTGAACGCCGGCCTGGGCAACCTGGGCGTCTCGGTGATGCAGTTCGCCGTGCCGCTGGCCGTGGCCGGTGGCCTGTTCGGTGCCTTCGGCGGTGAGCCGGAGACACTCTCCGACGGCACCCGCCTGTGGCTGCAGAACGCTGGCTGGATCTGGGTGCCGTTCATTGCCGTGGTCTCCGTGGCCGCCTGGTTCGGCATGAACGACATCGCCGACGCCAAGGCCTCGTTCCGCGAGCAATCGGTGATCTTCAAGCGCAAGCACAACTGGCTGATGTGCTGGCTGTACGTGGCCACCTTCGGCTCGTTCATCGGCTTCTCCGCCGGCTTCGCCATGCTCAGCAAGACCCAGTTCCCGGATATCAACCCGCTACAGTACGCCTTCCTCGGCCCGCTGGTGGGCGCTCTGAGCCGGCCGCTGGGCGGTTGGCTGGCGGACAAGTTCGGCGGCGCGCGCATCACCCTGTGGAACTACGCGGCAATGATCGCCGGCGTGTTCGCGGTGATCAGCTTCCTGCCGGGCGCGAACGGCGCTGGCAGCTTCTTCGGCTTCCTCGGTTCGTTCATCGCGCTGTTCTTCTTTGCCGGCATCGGCAACGGCAGCACCTTCCGCATGATCCCGGTGATCTTCCGCAACGAGTGGGCCGCACGCCTGAAGAAAGGCGGCTTCAGCGAGGCCCAGGCCGCCAAGGGCGCGAGCATGGAATCCGCCGCGGTAATCGGCTTCTCTGCCGCCATCGGCGCCTTCGGCGGCTTCTTCATTCCCAAAGCGTTCGGCACTTCGCTGGCCATGACCGGCAGTGCCGAGGGCGCCCTGTACCTGTTCGTCGCCTACTACCTGAGCTGCATCGTCGCCACCTGGTGGTGGTACGCGCGCAAGGGCGCGGAAAGCCCCTGCTGATTTCCCTGCGCGGTCGGCCCCGCCGGCCGCGCCACGAACCGTTTCGCGAGCTTGATTAGCGTTTGAACGCCCGGCGCAGACCGGGTGAGGAGATACCGATGAGTTACCTGCTCGACCGCCTGCAGTTCTTCAAGAAGAAGCAGGGTGAATTCGCCGATGGTCACGGCGAGGTCACCAACGAAAGCCGTGCCTGGGAAAACAGCTACCGGCAGCGCTGGCAGCACGACAAGATCGTTCGCTCTACCCACGGGGTGAACTGCACCGGCTCGTGCTCCTGGAAGATCTACGTGAAGAACGGCCTGATCACCTGGGAAACCCAGCAGACCGACTACCCGCGCACCCGCCCGGACCTGCCCAACCACGAACCGCGCGGCTGCCCTCGTGGCGCCAGCTACTCCTGGTACATGTACAGCGCCAACCGCCTGAAATACCCCAAGGTGCGCAAGCCGCTGCTCAAGCTCTGGCGTGAGGCCCGCGCCACCCACAACGACCCGGTGGATGCCTGGGCCAGCATCGTCGAAGACTCCGCCAAGGCGAAAAGCTACAAGAGCGAGCGCGGCCTGGGTGGCTTCATTCGTTCGAGCTGGAACGAAGTCACCGAGATCATCGCCGCCGCCAACGTCTACACCGCCAAGACCTACGGCCCGGACCGCGTCATCGGCTTCTCGCCGATCCCGGCCATGTCCATGGTCAGCTACGCCGCTGGCGCCCGTTACCTGTCGCTGATCGGCGGCGTATGTCTGAGCTTCTACGACTGGTACTGCGACCTGCCGCCTGCGTCCCCGCAAATCTGGGGCGAGCAGACCGACGTGCCGGAGTCGGCCGACTGGTACAACTCCAGCTACATCATCGCCTGGGGCTCCAACGTCCCGCAGACCCGTACCCCCGATGCGCACTTCTTCACCGAAGTCCGCTACAAGGGCACCAAGACCGTGGCCGTCACCCCGGACTACTCCGAAGTGGCCAAGCTCACCGACCTCTGGCTCAACCCCAAGCAGGGCACCGACGCCGCATTGGGCATGGCTTTTGGTCACGTCATCCTCAAGGAATTCCACCTCGAGAAGCCCAGCGCCTACTTCGTCGACTACTGCCGCCAGTACACCGACATGCCGATGCTGGTGCTGCTCGAACCGCACACCGAAGGCGTGCTCAAGCCGACCCGCTACCTGCGCGCCGCTGACCTGGCGAACAACCTTGGGCAGGACAACAACCCCGAGTGGAAGACCATTGGCCTGGACGAAATCTCCGGCGAGCTGGTCTCGCCCACCGGCGCCATCGGCTACCGCTGGGGTGAGTCGGGCAAGTGGAACATCGAGGAAACCGAAGGCGGCGAGAAGCGTGAAACCCGCCTGGCGCTGACCCTGATCGACGGTCCGGAAAAGGCCTGCGACGTCGGCTTCCCGTACTTCGCCGGCCAGGAACACCCGCACTTCAAGGGCGTGGACAACGACGAGGTGCTGGTGCGCCGCGTACCCTTCCGCGAATTCACCGGCGCCGACGGCCAGACCCTGCGCGTCGCCACCGTGTACGACCTGCAGATGGCCAACTACAGCGTCGACCGTGGCCTGGGTGGCCGCAACGTCGCCGCCTCCTATACCGATGCCGATGTGCCCTACACCCCGGCCTGGCAGGCGCGCATCACCGGTGTGCCGGCGGCACGCGCCATCCAGGTGGCCCGTGAGTTCGCCGACAGCGCCGACAAGACCCACGGCAAGGCCATGGTCATCATCGGCGCGGCGATGAACCACTGGTACCACATGGACATGAACTACCGCGCGGTCATCAACATGCTGATGATGTGCGGCTGCATCGGCCAGAGCGGCGGTGGCTGGGCGCACTACGTCGGCCAGGAAAAACTCCGCCCGCAGACCGGCTGGGTCCCGCTGGCGTTCGGCACCGACTGGAGCCGTCCGCCGCGGCAGATGAACGGCACCAGCTTCTTCTACCTGCACAGCTCGCAATGGCGCCACGAGAAGATCTCGATGCACGAGGTTCTTTCCCCGCTGGCCGATACCAGGCAGTTCCCCGAGCACGCGCTGGACTACAACATCCGCGCCGAGCGCATGGGCTGGCTGCCGTCCGCCCCGCAGCTCAACCGCAACCCGCTGCACATCGCCGCCGACGCCGAGCGCGCTGGCATCCCGGTGCAGGACTACGTGGTGCGCGAGCTCAAGGCCGGCAACCTGCGCGTGGCCAGCGAGCAGCCGGACGATCCGCAGAACTTCCCGCGCAACATGTTCATCTGGCGCTCCAACCTGCTCGGCTCTTCGGGCAAGGGCCACGAGTACATGCTCAAGTACCTGCTGGGCGCGAAGAACGGCGTGATGAACGACGACCTCGGCAAGGCCGGCGGGCCGTGCCCGGGCGAAGTCGACTGGGTCGACGAAGGCGCCGAAGGCAAGCTGGACCTGGTCACCACCCTGGACTTCCGCATGTCCTCCACCTGCATGTACTCGGACATCGTCCTGCCGACCGCGACCTGGTACGAGAAGGACGACCTCAACACCTCCGACATGCACCCCTTCATCCACCCGCTGTCCGCCGCCACCGATCCGGCGTGGGAAGCGAAAAGCGACTGGGAAATCTACAAGGCCATCGCCAAGAAGTTCTCCGAGGTTTCCGTCGGCCACCTGGGTGTGGAGAAGGACCTGGTTACCGTGCCGCTGCTGCACGACACCGCCAACGAACTCGCGCAGCCGTTCGGCGGCAGCGATTGGAAGAAGGGCGAGTGCGAACCGGTTCCCGGCCGGACCATGCCGACCCTGCATGTGGTCGAGCGTGACTACCCGAACACCTACAAGAAGTTCACCTCCCTCGGCCCGCTGCTGGACAAGCTTGGCAATGGCGGCAAGGGCATCGGCTGGAACACCGACAAGGAGATCAAGCTGCTCGGCGAGCTGAACCACAAGGTCACCGAGACCGGCATCAGCCAAGGCCGTCCGCGCATCGAGAGCGCCATCGATGCCGCCGAGGTGATCCTTGCCCTGGCGCCGGAAACCAACGGCCAGGTGGCGGTAAAGGCCTGGGAAGCACTGTCGAAGTTCACCGGCCGTGACCACACTCACCTGGCGCTGCCCAAGGAAGAAGAGAAGATCCGCTTCCGCGACGTCCAGGCGCAGCCGCGCAAGATCATCTCCAGCCCGACCTGGTCAGGTCTGGAAGACGAGCACGTGAGCTACAACGCCGGCTACACCAACGTCCACGAGATGATCCCGTGGCGCACCCTCACCGGTCGCCAGCAGTTCTACCAGGATCACCCCTGGATGCAGGCATTCGGCGAAGGCTTCGTCAGCTACCGGCCGCCGGTCAACACCCGCAGCACCGACAAGCTGTTCAACAAGAAGCCCAACGGTCACACCGAGATCACTCTTAACTGGATCACCCCGCACCAGAAGTGGGGCATCCACTCCACCTACAGCGACAACCTGCTGATGCTCACCCTGTCGCGCGGTGGCCCGATCATCTGGATGAGCGAGCACGACGCGAAGCGCGCCGGCATCGAGGACAACGACTGGGTCGAAGTCTTCAACGCCAACGGCGCCGCGACCTGCCGCGCAGTGGTCAGCCAGCGCGTGAAGGACGGCATGGTGATGATGTACCACGCCCAGGAGCGCATCGTGAACCTGCCGGGCAGCGAGACCACCGGCACCCGCGGCGGCCACCACAACTCGGTGACCCGCGTGGTCCTCAAACCCACCCACATGATCGGCGGCTACGCCCAGCAGGCGTGGGGCTTCAACTACTACGGCACCGTTGGCTGCAACCGCGACGAATTCGTCGTGGTGCGCAAGATGAACAAGGTCGACTGGCTCGACGAGCCGGAGCAGGGCGGACTGGGCGGTGACTCCCTGCCGCAACCGCTGCCCCAGGACATTTGAGGATTACTGCCATGAAAATTCGTTCGCAAGTCGGCATGGTGCTGAACCTCGACAAATGCATCGGTTGCCACACCTGCTCCATCACCTGCAAGAACGTCTGGACCAGCCGCGAAGGCGTCGAGTACGCCTGGTTCAACAACGTCGAAACCAAGCCCGGCATCGGTTACCCGAAAGAGTGGGAGAACCAGGAGAAGTGGAAGGGCGGCTGGAAGCGTAACGCCGATGGCTCCATCGTCCCGCGCATCGGCGGCAAGTTCCGCGTGCTGGCGAACATCTTCGCCAACCCGGACCTGCCGGAAATCGATGACTACTACGAGCCCTTCGACTTCGACTACCAGCACCTGCACACCGCGCCCAAGGCCCAGCACCAGCCGGTCGCCCGCCCACGCTCGCTGGTCTCCGGCCAGCGCATGCAGAAGATCGAGTGGGGCCCCAACTGGGAGGAAATCCTCGGCACCGAATTCGCCAAGCGTCGCAAGGACAAGAACTTCGATCAGGTCCAGGCGGACATCTACGGCGAGTACGAAAACACCTTCATGATGTACCTGCCGCGCCTGTGCGAGCACTGCCTGAACCCGGCGTGCGTGGCTTCGTGCCCGAGTGGTGCGATCTACAAGCGCGAAGAGGACGGCATCGTCCTCATCGACCAGGACAAGTGCCGCGGCTGGCGCATGTGCATCAGCGGTTGCCCGTACAAGAAGATCTACTTCAACTGGAAGAGCGGCAAATCCGAGAAGTGCATCTTCTGCTACCCGCGCATCGAGGCCGGCCAGCCGACCGTCTGCTCGGAAACCTGCGTGGGCCGCATCCGCTACCTCGGTGTACTGCTGTATGACGCCGACCGCATCCACGAAGTAGCCACCTGCGAGAGCGAGCGCGACCTGTACCAGAAGCAGCTGGAGATCTTCCTCGATCCGTTCGACCCGAAAGTGATCGAGCAGGCGCGCAAGGACGGTGTACCGGACAGCGTCATCGAGTCCGCGCAGAAGTCGCCGGTCTACAAGCTGGCCATGGACTGGAAGCTGGCGCTGCCGCTGCACCCGGAATACCGCACGCTGCCGATGGTCTGGTACGTGCCGCCGCTGTCGCCGATCCAGAACGCCGCCGCCGAAGGCCATATCGGTAGCGACGGGGTGATCCCGGATGTCGAATCCCTGCGCATCCCCGTGCAGTATCTGGCCAACCTGCTGACTGCCGGCGACACCGCCCCGGTGCTGCTGGCCCTCAAGCGCCTGCTGGCCATGCGTGCCTACAAACGCTCCGAGCACGTGGAAGGCAAGCAGGACCTGGACGTGCTTAAGAAGGTCGGCCTGACCGTGAACCAGGTGGAAGAGATGTACCGCTACCTGGCGATCGCCAACTACGAAGACCGCTTCGTCATCCCCACTGCGCACCGTGAAGAGGCGCTGTCGGATGCCTTCGCCGAGCGTTCGGGTTGTGGTTTCAGCTTCGGCAACGGTTGCTCCAGCAGCTCTGGCAGCAATTCTGGCGTCAACCTGTTCGGCGGCAAGGCCGTGGACAAGCGCAACGTCATCCAGACCGTGCAGATACAGGAGTGATGGCCATGGATACGCATAGCCAATTACTGAAGCTCAGCGCGCTGATGCTGGATTACCCGCGCCTCGAGCTGCGCGAGGAAAGCCTGGCGCTGCATGCCCTGATCCGCACCTGCGACCTGCCGGAAAAGCAGCGCGACGGCCTCGCCGCGCTGCTCAACGAGCTCTGCAAGGGCGACATCCTCGACGTGCAGGCCCGCTACGACGGGCTGTTCGAGCGCGGTCGCTCGGTCTCGCTGCTGCTGTTCGAACACGTGCACGGCGAAAGCCGTGACCGTGGCCAGGCGATGGTCGACCTGATGGACCGCTACACCCAGGCGGGCCTGGTCATCGACGTCAACGAGCTGCCGGACTACCTGCCGCTGTACCTGGAGTTCCTCGCCCTGCAGGACGCCGAGTCGGCCCGCGCCGGCCTAGCCGAAGTCGCCCACATCCTCGCGCTGATCGCCCTGCGCCTGGAAGAGCGTGGCAGCGCCTATGCGGCGGTCTTCAACAGCCTGCTGGAGCTGTCCGGCGAGCAACCCGACCTCGGCGCGCTCAAGCGCGACCGCGAGCAGGAGGTGCGCGACGACAGCCTGGAAGCCATCGACAAGGCCTGGGAGGAAACCCCGGTGAGCTTTACCGAGCCCGCCGCCGGTTGCCCGTCCACCAGCGCCCGGCGGATTTCCTCCGCCGCCGAACAACCCATGCAGTGGGTCGCCCAGCCGGTGCCGCAGATGCAGTACCGGGCGGCCAGAGAAGGAGTCTGAACATGTCCCTCGATCTTCTAGCGTTCGGGATCTACCCCTACGTCGCGCTCGCCATCTGCCTGATCGGCAGCTGGGCGCGCTTCGACCTCTCGCAATACACCTGGAAAGCCGGCTCCAGCCAGATGCTGAGCAAGAAGGGCATGCGCGTTTACAGCAACCTGTTCCATGTGGGGGTGCTGTTCATCCTCGCCGGCCACTTCGTCGGTCTGCTGACCCCGCACTCGGTCTATGAGCACCTGATCAGCACCGAGCAGAAGCAACTGCTGGCAATGGTTTCCGGCGGCTTCTTCGGCATCCTCTGCTTCATCGGCCTGACCGGCCTGATCCTGCGCCGCCTGACCAACGAGCGCGTACGCGCCACCGGCAACGCGTCGGACCTGATGATCCTGCTGGTGCTCTACGTCCAGCTGATCCTCGGCCTGTCCACCATCGTCGCCTCCACCCATCACCCGGATGGTTCGGTGATGGTCATGCTCGCCAACTGGGCGCAGTCCATCGTCACCTTCCAGCCGCTGGCCGCCGCCGAAGCGATCGCGCCGGTCTCGCTGGTCTACAAGCTGCACGTGACCCTTGGCCTGACCCTGTTCGTGCTGTTCCCCTTCACCCGCCTGGTACACATCGTCAGCGCTCCGGTGTGGTACTTCGGCCGCCGCTACCAGGTGGTCCGCACCAAGCGTCGCGCAGCGTGAAGCGGCGGCGGATAACGCTGGCGCGTTATTCGCCCTCCCTGAAGCTCTTCCCCCTCTGCCTTCAGGGAGGGGGAAGAGGGTTACCAGAGGTGATCGAAAATGAGTTGCTCCCACTATGAAGCCAAGGTCGAACACGTCGACCTGCCGAAAATCGCCGTCAACGGCATTGTCATCGACGAAGACGAACTGGCCCGCGAGCTGCAATACCATCCCGCTTCCAGCCACGCCGAGGCGCTGTACTCCGCCTGCCGTGCGCTGGTGGTGCGGCAACTGCTGCTGCAACGCGCCCAAGCGCTGGGCGTAACTGGCGAGGCAGAGGAGGGCGAGGCCGCCGAAGAGGCGAACATCCGCGCCTTGATCGACCGTGAAGTCGGTGTCCCCGAAGCCGACGAAGCCAGCTGCCGGCAATGGTACGAAGCCAACCCGACCCGCCTGACCTCGCCCTGGCGCATGCGTCTGCGTCATGTGCTGCTGGGCTGCGCGCCGGACGATCTGGAAGGCCGCGCCAAGGCCCGCGAACAGGCCGGGGAACTGCTCGCCGAACTGCGCGAGCACCCCGAACGCTTTGCCGAAAAAGCCATGCGCTTCTCCGATTGCCCGTCCAAGGACGACGGCGGTGACCTGGGCTGGATCGAACCGGGACAGACCGTTCCCGAGTTTGAGAAACGCCTGCTGCAACAACACCCCGGCCTGCTCGGCCATCCGCTGGAAAGCCGCTACGGCCTGCACGTGGTCGAGCTGATCGAGCGTGAAGGCGGTGAGCCGCTGAGCTTCGCCGAGGCGCGTCCGCGCATCGCCGGCTACCTGCGTGCCCAGGTGCTGCAGCGTGCGGTCAGCCAGTACATCAGCGTGCTGGCCGGTGAATCGCGGATCGACGGCTTCGTCTTCGACGGAGCGGAGTCGCCGCTGGTGCAGTAGAGCCGAACCCCTCTCCCTAACCCTGGCTACGCGCCCCGCTCCGAAGGGAGAGGGGACCGTCCGGTGCAGGATGAAATATTGGTGTCAGCCGGCACGGATAGCTCCCTCTCCCTTCATGGGGGGACGCCTAGTCAGAGGGCGGGGGAGAGGGATCGCCCAACTCTGATCTGCCATGGAGCAATGTCAGATGTCCGAATGGATCGACGGCCAGGGCCGCAGGATCGACTACCTGCGCCTGTCCGTAACCGACCGCTGCGACTTTCGCTGCGTCTACTGCATGTCGGAGAACATGCGCTTCCTGCCGCGCCAGCAGGTGCTCACCCTGGAAGAGATCGAGCGGGTAGCACGCCTGTTCGTCGAGCGCGGCGTGAAGAAGCTGCGCCTCACCGGTGGCGAACCGCTGGTGCGCCCCGGCATTGTCCACCTCTGCGAACGTCTTGCTGCGCTGCCGGAGTTGCGCGAGTTGTGCATGACCAGCAACGGTTCGCAGCTCACCCGATTGGCTGGCGATCTAAAGGCCGCTGGCCTGACCCGCCTGAACATCAGCCTCGACACCCTGGATGCGCAACGCTTCGCCGCCATCACTCGTACCGGGCGCCTGGATCAGGTGCTGCGTGGCATCGACGCCGCCCAGCAAGCCGGTTTCGAGCACATCAAGCTGAATTGCGTGGTGATGAAGGGCCGCAATGCCGACGAAGTGCCGGCGCTGGTGGATTACGCCATCGCCCACGGGCTGGATATCAGCTTCATCGAGGAAATGCCTCTGGGCCAGGTGGGCCGTGAGCGCGAGGAGAGCTTCTGCTCCAGCGATGAAGTCCGCGGACTGATCGCCGAGCACCACGAGTTGCTGGACAGCGCCGAGCACAGCGGTGGCCCGGCGCGCTACGCACGCCTGGCACAGCATCCGGGCACACGCATCGGCTTCATCTCGCCGCATTCGCACAACTTCTGCGCCACCTGCAATCGCCTGCGCCTGACCGCCGAAGGTCGCCTGCTGCTGTGCCTGGGCCACGAGAATTCCCTGGACCTGCGCGGCCTGCTGCGTCGCCATCCGCTGCACGATGAACCCATCCTCGACGCGCTTCGCGGCGCCCTGCAGCGCAAGCCGGCGCGCCACGAATTCAGCGTCGGCGATGTTCAGGTTCTGCGCTTCATGAACCTCAGTGGCGGCTGAAACAGACCTCCCTTGGCGGGCATCATGCCCGCCGCGTGCCTTGCGTCCCTGACTAAACCCGTAGGGCGAATAACGCGCAGCGTTATCCTCCACTTCGGTGCGTGCACAGCGAACCCCTTCGCTCCATGAAACGTCGCGGATGCTCGCTTTTCGTAGGAGCGAGCTTGCTCGCGAACAACCCCCGACTTCGGAGTCAGGCGGTTCGCGAGCAAGCTCGCTCCTACAAGCCCCTGCGTTCTTCCCTGGAAACAGGCACAAAAAAGCCCCTGCGACATGAGCGTATCGCGGGGGCTTCGGGCATCTGCCAAAGGTAAAACCGTGGAAGCTACGGTAAATCATGCGAAAGAATCGTTTCGAGTCCTCCTCGGATCGCGTCGGAACGCATCCAGACTAAGGCGCCAGCCCGGTGCGCAACATTCCTCCGAAGGAGTAGCGCAGGCGTCGCAAAGGGGAGTGCGCCGCGCGGTCGCAGGGCGATTGACGTTGTGTACTTTTTAGTCCAGATTGGATTTTAAGTTTACGCGCGCCCGCGCGTGGATGGACCAGAACAAGAAGCCGTTCGCCTGGGTGAGGGCAAGGCAATGCCGCTGCGACCTACTGCGTCGCGCCCCTGGACGAACCAAGAAATGCCGTACTCACTGCCACGACGTATCGGCCGGCGCTCGCCCCGGCGACCACACAACGGAGTTCATCGATGAATCGCAAAGCCCTGCTGGGCGGCCTGATGCTGGCTGCCTTCGCCACCTTCTCCCACGCCGACGACAAGCCCCTGCGCATCGGCATCGAGGCAGCCTACCCGCCTTTCGCCTACAAGACCCCGGAAGGCGGCATCGCCGGCTTCGACTACGACATCGGCAACGCGCTGTGCGCAGAGATGAAGCGCAAGTGCCAATGGGTCGAGCAGGAATACGACGGCCTGATCCCCTCGCTGAAGGTGCGCAAGATCGACGCCGCGCTGTCTTCCATCACCATCACCGAAGAGCGCAAGCACTCGGTGGACTTCACCCACAAGTACTACTTCACTCCGGGCCGCCTGGTGATGAAGGAAGGCTCGCAGCTGGACGAGCAGTTCAGCCAGCTCAAGGGCAAGAACATCGGCGTGCAGCGCGGCTCCACCGCGGACCGCTTTGCCACTGAAGTGCTGGGCAAGGCCGGCGCCAACGTGGTGCGCTACACCAGCCAGGACGAGATCTACCTGGACCTGCTGGCGGGCCGCCTGGACGGCACTTTCGCCGACTCCATCCCGCTGGAGATCGGCTTCTTGGAAACTCCGCGTGGCAAGGGCTTTGCCTTTATCGGGCCGGAATTCAAGGACCCGAAATACTTCGGCGAGGGCGCCGGCATCGCGGTGCGCAAGGGCAATACCGAGCTGGTCGGCCAGCTCAATGCCGCCATCGACGCGCTGCGCGCCAATGGCAAGTACAAGGAAATCGAAGGCAAGTACTTCAAGAGCGATATCTACGGGGACTGATGTTTCCGTCGCGTTGCAACAAAGGCCGCCTTCGAGCGGCCTTTGCTTTTCGTAGGACCGAGGGGGACGCCTAGTCCTTGCTCGCGAACTGCACTCTGCCGTCCCTGTCGATGAGTGCATTCGTAGGATGGGTCGGGCGGCGTTTCGCGAGCTTGCGATACCCATGCTGGCTATGCGCTGGTTGGCTTGGGCATTTTTGCGCCGCTTTGGCGTGTTCGGTTACTTCTTGTTTCGCCCCCTCGGGCGAGTCACTTTCTCAAACGCCAGAAAGTAACCAAAGGGCTTGCCCCCGGACATCCGGTTTTTTGCTTGGGGCGAAAAATACCCTCGTTGAATCGAAGTTTCAGGGGCACGCGGCGAAGGGCCATCCCTGGCCCATCGCCGCTCTCGCGACATCCATGTCGCTCAACCCCTGAAACTCCGCTTCAACGAGGCCTCCTGAACGGGGCATTCGGCGTGTGCGGACGTTTCTCTGGAAGGTTTTTAAAAGCCAAAGCCAAAGCCAAAGTGAGGTTCGCGAGTGTAAGCGCGCGACGGTTTTGGCACTGCCTCGCGGGACTCTTGGCATAGGGCGCCAGTTGGTGGCGCCCCATGTTCTTGCGGGACATTTGGCACGCCGCTTGGTGCATCGCGACTCAGCCTAGGATGGGCCAGTTTTCTAAGCCGCTGGCTGCATCTGCGCGGCGATCACCGTGGCGTCGTAGTACCGCACTATCCGAAACACGTTCGCTCCACTCGGAATGGTGAAGGTGACGGAGTTGTCACCATTCTCCGTCGGCGCGCCCGCCGACTCCGGCACCAGGTAGACCTCGTGGGTGTTCACCGCGTAATCCACCCCCGGCACGATCTTCAAGGTCTTCGCGCTGGAGCCACCTATCACCACTAGCAGCAGTTCGTGGACGTTGTCCTCGGCTGCCATGCCGCGCAGATTGATTGTGTAAGTGGTGTAGCTTCCCGACATGCGGAAGACGACCACCCGACGCCCCAAAGGCCAATTGAGGGCGCTTTGGCCGCCCACCATGAAGTCGTCGTCATTGACGGTCACGGCGTATTCAATGCCGTTGCTCCCGCCGCCGCCTCCAGCTGGCGTGCCCTTGAAGATTGCCTCACCCCAGTCAGCGGCCGAGGCGGTGCCGGTGGACAGGTAGGTCTTTTTGTTCGTCGTATCGACGTACTGTGCCCCTACGCTGGGCGGGGCGCTGGTAGGTGCCCCAGCGCCAGTTACTAGCCCGCTGGCGCCGGTCACAATCGGGAGCCAGTCGGAGGCCGAGGCGGTGCCCACTGCTACGTATGTACGTTTGGCCGCCGTGTCGACGTAGTGCGCTCCAACTATCGGGGGCGCCGCTGCGGGCGCGCTGGTGCCGGTAACGATGGGCAAGACCCCGGTTTGTAGAGGCTGCCCCCAATCTGCCGCAGCAGCGGTCCCCGTGGAGACATAGGTCTTCTTGTTCGTGGTGTCGACGTAGTGAGCGCCGATGCTGGGAGGCGCGGCAGCGGGCGCCCCGGCGCCAGTGACGATGTGTTGTACGTTTGCCATGGTCATACCCCTTTCAGATAGTTTCCTTGTTCATCGGTTAAGCGATTGCCGCCCTGATCGGCGAGCACGTCCTCAGACGGCCCTCCATCCTCCAAAGCCGAAACGCGCTGCTGCAGGTCCTGCACCTGGGAGGCCAGCGCGTCGACCTGGGAAGCCTTTGCCACTAGGCCGGCGATGGTTCCCGCCGTGGGGCCACACAGCACCCAGTCCCCGGCGACGAACGCCCCGGCCTGGGTGCTCTCCTGCTGTCGCACCAGGGCGATAGCGCCGCCAGGCGCCGCCGATGCCTTGACGACCTCCACCCGTGTGCGCTCCCGAATGTCGAGGGAGTCCACCAGGGTGAGCAGGTAGAAGTCTTCCGCCGCCATGGGAAGGCGGGCCGCATCGGCGGCCGCGATGGGCAGCGTGCCTCCAGCTGGGGCCAGCGGCCCGGTCAGCTGGATGAAGTAGTCGTTAACGAATCTCTGCATGGGATTACCTACGCGAAGTTGACGGGCAACTGCTCACCTACCGCCACCTCACCCGTGACCGGGTTCCAGCTGCCGTAGCGCGGCGAGCCGCCTGAGACGAGGAAGGTGCGCGAGTCGACCCCTGAGGGCTGAGCGCTGGGGCCGTAGAGCTGCTGATTGCCGTTCCCCGCCCCCGTGGTGAGCAGGCAGATCAGGTGATTGCCGTAGACCCACGGCCGCGCACTGAGGCCGCGCGTGCCATCGAAGCTGCCGACGACCAGGCTCCGCATCGCCCTGGTGTTGTTGGCGCGGTCATTCGGGTCGAACGGCAGCTCAAACAGCATGTGCGGTGCGATCCGGCTGCCAAAGGGCTGGAAGCCGAGCAACTGGCCGGTGGCATCGGAGACGCTGGTGTCCCAGGTCTCGCCGTTCAGCTCCAGGCGGTACGTCGAGCGCCCCTCATACGGAACGAGCGAGAGATCGCTGGCGCGGCCGGCGCCCTCATTCTTCCGCTCGACGTGGTAGTGGATCGAGGCGCTGTCGAAGATTTCGCCGTCGAGCAGGAGGGAGATGTCGTAGTGCTCGTCGTAGGTGTTGCTTATCAGCGTCTGCCAGTCATAGAGCCCCCCGGTCGAAGAGGTCGACTCGAAGTTACACTCGGTGTTGCTGGAGTTGGGCTTGTAGTGCTGCCGCGTCTGCGCGGGCGTCACTGCGGTGGCACTGCCAGTGTGCGAGTTCTGCTCGTTCAGTGTGTACTCGGCCTGCAGCTCGACCACTCCGATCTCGCCGTCAGGCTTGAACCAGAACGCGACCGGGTAACGGATGCTGCAAGAGCGTGTGCCTTCCCAATACCCGAACTCGTTGACGGGCAATCCTTCCGTCACTGGTAGCAGGGCAATGTTGTAGGCGTCGATGGACCGCACGAAGTCCTTGGGGCAGCTTGCGGAGCTGGGCTCCCAGCGCTCGCTGATAGTGGTTTGCGCCGACCACCGCTTGCGTACAGGGCCCCAGCTACTTGAAGCGCTGTAACCCCCATCGTCCGGCGCATGAAGCACTTCGAGGCGGGCGACGAACTCATCACCTGGCTGCCCGGAGCCACTGATGCGAAGTATCAGAGCACCATTCCCTGCGGCCGGCAGCTCACTACTGCCAGCGATGAACAGCCCCCGGCCACCGTTGGCGTCGACGTCCCAGAGCACGTTTGCCTCCTCGATCCAGGTGTCTGCCGGGCTGATACCGACCAGCTCGACCGGCACCAGGACGGTCTGGGGCTCCCAGGAGTCGGTGGATTTGCGAAGGCGCAGCTCACCAAAGCGTGTGAGCGTCAAAGGCTGAACCAAGGTGCCGCCGTTGATCGCGAATGCCGGGGCCTGAACCCTCCAGAGGTTGCCGGGCGCTACTGCGTACAACCAATGGCACGGCCTGGCACGCTGGGCGCCATGCAGCAACACCTGATCGCCGCCAGGAAAGACAATTACCTCGTTTCGCCACGTCCACCCGCGTATGGCGTCCTGCGCCACCTCTTCAGGGGAGCGTTCGATAGGCGCAACATTTGGCACTTTCAAGCGCCAGGACCAGCCTGGAACCGCGCCGGCATCGTACCCCTCGCGGGTCTTGCCATTCGGCAGTCGCAAGGTGTTGCCCGTGATCCTGCCGTGCCACGGGCAGCCCCAGGCGCTGACCTTGGTCAGTTGCTCAATCATCGGCGGGCTCCAGATAGCGGAATTGCGCCTCGGCGTTGTTGGCGTCCTCGAAGGTGACGCTCTTGATGGGTTTCAGCTCCATGACGTAGACGCCATCGGAGCTGTACAGGTACTGGGTGTCCCAGGTCGTGCGGCTGGTTTCGGTCAGGGGGCTGGCGATGCCTCCCCCCGGCGTTGCTGCGGCGGGCTCCTGGTAGTCCGCACGACCGCGCTGTGCTGCAAGCGCCCCCCGTGGCTCCAGAGTTTTCAGCTGCTTGCTCTGCGCGGCGCTGCCGCCAGTGAGGGCGCGCAGGTCTGCAACAATCGAGGCGCTGCGCGTGGTGTTGGATGCCATGTATCAAAGCTCCAGCAAATCGTCGGGTATGCCGACGCGATAGATGACGGAGACGGGAACCTCGCGCTCATCGCGCAGGGCAGAGTCGATCTCCGGCGCGGTAATCGTCATGCGGCGCGGGAACTCTTCCAGGTTCGGGTTGATGTCGTCGTCGCGGTCGTCGTAGTTCCCCGCGAACCCGTCCAGGGCGTCGTCGTAGATCGGGCTTTCGTTGCGCAGGCCCAACTGGCTGGCTAGCGGGTCGTGGACGAAATCAGCCTGGGTGACGTCGACAGCCGGCTTGGCGGGGGGCGTGAGAGGATCGGAAACACCGCCGCCCCTCATCACGGCGATGGCCAGGGTGGTGATGGCGGTGCCCGCGTCGAAGTCGTACTCATCGACGATGCGGCGGCACTTGCCGCGCACCTTCACCTGGTCGCGCAGTTCAAGCGTATGCACCAGGTCGCAACCGACGCCCATGGGAGTCGGCACTTGCCAGCTAACGGTGGTGCCGCGATGCGCGCCAATGACCGAGACTGCCGCGCGCTGCAACGTGCAGAGGAAGGCAGCCTCGCGGCGTTCGTCGTTCACCAGGTCGGTGGCTCCCGGCTCGCCGGCATCGAACTCGTCGCTCTCCCAGGACTCGCTGCGGCCGTCCTCGATCTCAAACGCGGCGCTTTGGCGGTTGAGTACCTGGACCTCGCTGGCGCCCTCAAGACCGACTTGAGTACCCATGAGGATCGAATAGCGCTCAGTGACCGGCTGCGCCCAGCGGCGCCCGCCTGTCCAGGTCGCGCCCAGCACCAGGTTGGGGAATCTGTTGGTCCAGCCCTGGCCAGTGCCGCAAGGGTCGCCATTGGACGGCGGGAGCCTGTTGTACTCCGCATCGGCCAGCAGCTTCATCCCGGCGCTGGAGGTTGCCTGCTCGATCATGTCGACGTCTGGCAGGTCGGTGGACTGCGGCCGCCAGTGACAGAAGCCGCCCACGCCACCAAGCCCGCCCGTACCGGGGTGCTCCCATGAATAGTGGTCGTGGCGCTCCCACAGCCGGCTGTATCGATAGTCGACGTTCAATTCCACGCGGTTGGTGGCGCTCTGTGCCTGGGCCAGCTCGACGCTCACGGTCTGGTAAAGCGTGCTGCCCTCGGCGAAGACGAACGCCGGGGCCTGGGAGTACCAGGAGGTCACTCGGATCACGCCATCGGCGCTGACGTCCAGCGCTGCTGGCACCGTGCTCAGCCGCTCGGTGGTGTAGTCGAAGCGGCTGCGACCCTCCGCAGCCTCGAAGACGTCGGGCGACCAGGCGCCTCCCACCAGGCCGTCAATCTCGGCAATCTGCATCTGCTCGATGCGCTGCTGCAGCTTGTCGCTGCAGGTGATTTCCATCACCCGGTTGACCGCATCCCAGCGTGGCTCAACGGCCACGCCGGTATATCGGCGGGCGGTGGTCGTGGTGCCGCCTGTCTCGCTGATGAAGTCGACCATCACAGCATCACCGCCCAGGTCGGTCGGAACCGATGCCCCTGGCGGGTAGTACAGCGAGAAGGTGGCAACGCCTGCCGCGCCTTCCTCACGGTCAATCTGCATACGGCCGGTCAGGTTCCCGGCTACCTGCGCGCCGCCGATCAGCACCGACACCCACCAGCGGAACGCATAGCCGGATGCCGGTACGCCCAGCCCTGGTGGCTCGGGCGGCTGGATAACAACGGGCTCACCTGGCGCCTGGCCAAGCACCAGCGCTCCATTGAACGTGACCGAGTTGAACGGCGCGCCGAACATCAGATTTCCTCCGCGCTCAGCGACCAGTCATAGAGCCCACTGGCCTCGTCGAACTCGTAGGTCAGACCAGGAGTGAACACCACCAGGCGCGGCAGCCAGAACACGCGGTAGGCGGTAGCTCCGGCGACCGCCTGCAGCTCGACGCTGTCGCCGTTCATGAGGACAGCCACGTCCAGCCATTGGCCACCAGCGAACGCCCATCCCCAGGGCGCCACATCGGGACGGCGTTGAGCGGCTGGCGGGAGGACGAACTGCCGGCCTGTGCCAATCATCGCGCGAGGGGCAACGCACAGCAGCTCAAGCGGCTGGCTGACATCGAGGGCGAACAGACCGGGGTCAAGGTTGCCAGCCCCGCTGGCGGTGGTCGCGGTCTTGCCCCAGTTGGTCATCTTGATCCCGGTCCCGCCATTCAGGCGCAGCGCGGTGCTGCCTCCAATGGGCTCATAGCTCTGGCGGATCGGACCGGCGCCCGCGTGCTGGATGATCGACAGGCCGCCCAGGATCAGCGGCGTTGGCGTGTTGCTCATGTCAGTTCGCTCCGAACTTGAGGCGGGCCTTGCGCAGGTCCTGGTCGAATCGCTGGACCTCGGACGGCGAGCCTTCCAGGGCGTAGGAGCCGCCCCACGGCATCGCGAGATTGAGCGGCTGGCGCTCTCCGCTTCGCTCCATGGCCGGAAGGCTTGGGATATAGGGCACAAGGTCGGCCCGGCCAGGGGGCAGCGTGCCGGAGCGGTTCATGTGCTCCAGGGCCGTCGCGCCCAGTTGGCGAGCCGCGCGGGCCTGCAACACGAACTCTCCACGGGAGGCGTTCAGGCGGATGCTGTCGCTGGTGTTGCTGCCGGGGCCATCGATCCAGCCGCCCGCCGCGCGGCTGACGCCCTTGTCGATGATGGCCCCGGCATCCTTCTCGCTGCTGGCGACGCTCGGGTCCGCGCCGACGTAGTTGACCGGGATGGTCATGTATTGCTTAAGGCGCGCGGCCAGGTCCAGCGCCTGCTGCTCCAGGGCCTGGACGCTTTTCTCATCGCCGCTGAACTCGATGTTCACCCGCTTCATGGCTTCGGCCTTGGCGAGGATTTCGTCCATGTCGGCCTTGATCGTTGCGAGCTTCGCCGCCTGGTCGCCCTCGATGTTGCCGGCCGCCTTGTTGGCGATGTTGCCCAGCTCATCGGCCAGGCCGCCGAGGCCGTAGCCGTTTTCCCCGGCGTCTTTCAGCTCGCGCAGGACCTTGGCCGCCTCGCGCGCCTGGCGCAGGGCGTCATCGTTGCGCCCGGCCCGAAGCGATTGATTCGCCCTGGACTTGAGGTCGTATACGTCGAACAGCGACGATTGCCCTTGAGGCGCGGCGCGCACGTCCTTGGACAGGTCGGCGAACTCCTTCGCTACCGCTTCGCGTTGCTTCTTCGCGGCCTCCAGAGCCTTGTTGGCGGTCTCGTAGGCGCGCAACTGGGCAGCAAGGGCAGTCTTGAGCTTGCCCAGGTTGTCCGCCCTGATCTTGTCCATGTTGTCGTTGTGGCGCTTCTCGGCGGCCTCCAGTGCCTCCGCCGCTGCGGCCTGGTCGGTGTTCATCTGCTCCAGGGCCTGGCCGTATTCACGCGCTCGGCGAGCAGAAGCCAATGCCTCGTTGCTCACTGGCGCGGTCGGGCCGTCCCGCTGCATGTCGCGCCGGCTGATCAGTTCGGACTGTTTCCGGTAGTGCTCTTCCGCCAGGCGCAACGACTCGGCATAGGCCTTGCGCTGCTCATCGTTCATACGAGCCAGCGCCTGGGTCGGCTGGATCACCACGTCGGCATATTCCACCGTCTTGGTGATGGTGTCGCTGAGCGCCTTCTCGTAGTCCTGCTGGCTCTGGATCAGCTCCTGGTTTTGCTCGTACAGGTCGTACAGCTCCAGGAGCTTGCCGCCGGTCCACGAGAACACGCCCAACGCCAACGCGCCTTTGGCAACGCTGGCGACGGATGCGAGGTTCCGCAGCGTCGGAATCAAGCTGGTAGCGCTGGTGCCGACCTGGGCTAGCCCTCCAGCCGTGGCGGCGGCGGCGGCTGGAGTTGCTGCCAGGTGCCCCAGGAATAGCTGTACGGGGCTCCTGAGCGTTGCGATAGCGCTACGCAGAGCGATAGCTGTGATCGTCATAGCGGCCATTGCCGCGATGCTCACCCGGATGGGTTCTGGCAGGCCGTTGAATGCCTTGAGCGCGTCTCCTGCAACTTCAACGAGTGGGAGAAACGCTGTAGCGGCTTCTCCGAGCTGGAGCTTGGTCTCCGCGAGCGCCGCGTTGAATCGGTCCAGGTCGGCCTGCGGGGTGTCGGCCATCTTCTGATACGCCGCCTCCATGGAGCCCCCAGCCGCGCCCATGGCTGTTACTTCAGCACGCATCTCTTTGATGTATTGGGTCAGGCTTAGAACGGCAGTGCGCGCCTCAACATCAGGGATCAGTTGCCGCATTGCATCAAGCCCGAGCTTGCGGGATGCGATGTCCTCCAAGGTGGCGGTGAGGCCCTTCCAGGTGATGCCCAGCTCATCCATTTTCTTCTGAGCATCCGGCGTTGGCGCGGCCAGAGCGTTGATCGCACCTTTCAGGGCAGTCACGGCCTGCGGAGTGCGAATGCCGGCGATGGTCATGCGGGCGATTGCCGCCGCAACTTCATCGAATCCGACGCCGGCCGCTTTCGCGCTGGGCAGCACGTCGCCCAGGTACTGCGACAGCTCGGGGAAGGTTGTCACGCCGTCGCGCACGGCCAGGAACATCTGGTCGTATCGCAGTTCCAGATTCTCGATGCTTTCGCCATAAGCGTTGACAACGGCCAGGCCGCCAGCCGCCGCCGCCTTTGTTTCGGTGAGGCCCGCGATTGCGGCTTTCGTCGAAAGGGTGAGAACAGAAATACCGTTGTTCTCTGAGACGCCAGACGAAAGGATATCGTTGAGCGCTTCCGCCGATTGCGCCGCATCCCTGCCCATGGCAACCGAGAGCTGGCGGACGTCGCGGGACATGGCCTGCAACTCCGGCCTGGTCATGTTGGTGATGCTATCGACCGCCGCCATTTCCTGGGCAAAGCGGGCATAGAAGGCCAGCAACTGGCCGCCGCCGTACGCGAGAGCGCCGACACTGGCCAGGGCAACGCCGGCCTGGAGGTGGACCTGGCCGAGGGATTTCGCCCAGCCATTGGTACCTTCCAGCAGCTCGGAGGTTCGCTCCCGCAGCCGTACCTGCGCCTGGGCTAGTTCAGCAGAGGACAGACCGCCAACACGCTGCAGCGTCTGGTACTGCTGCTGGAGCAGCGCAACCTCATTGCGTATCTCGCGGTGTGGTCGAATGTTCAGGGCCGCGCGAGCCCCTGCAATTCGCGCCTGCTGGTCGGAGGCCTTCGAGGCCTGTGCCAAGTCTGCCGCCAGACGCTTTTGCTCGTTGCTCAGGTAGTTGGTGTCTACCCCGGCCGCCTTCAGCGATGCAGACAACTGCGCCAACTGTGAGCGCTGGGAGGCAATAGCTTGTTCGAGGGATTTGGCGTCAGCCGTAGCCGCGCGGTAGGCCATTTGCTGGGCCTTCGTCGGCCGCTCGGCGCTGATCAACTCGTTGGAAAGGTCGCGTACCTTGTCGCGGACGGCGTTGAGTTGCTTGTCGTTCTCGACTAGGCTGGATTGCAGGTCGCGCAGGGACGCGATTTGATTGAGCGGGCGCCGCAGCTGATCGACCAGCGCAGAGTAGCCGGCTCGAAAATTCTGCATTTCGGTGCGCCCTTGGCGCGCATCGACGGTTAGAGAGAGGCGAACGTCCGTCATGAAGTTCTATCACCTGGTGCTTATCGTTGGCCTGGTTGCCCTGGTCGCGCCTAAAGCTGCGTGGGGCTTCGTGGCCTTTACCGCTGTTGCAGCGGTTGCACTCTGGCTGCTGGTCCTGTCCGGGGTAGGCAAGAAGCGCGGAGCGCCTAAAGGCTGATCATTACGGCGAAGCATCTACTCGCCGCCGCCTTCGCCTTACTGGAAACACTTCAGTGGAAAGCAGAAGCCCCGCATCGCGCGGGGCTTCTTCGTTGTGGGCTATCGCCCTTCCTTGGTTCTCTCGGCGGCCGCTATAGCCTCTGCGTGTGCCGCCTGCCAGGTGCCCCAGGGGTATTCCCATAGGCCGGTGTGGCCGTGCCGGATTAGGGCACTGGCGTTTCGCTCGAGCTGCCGGAGAGCTTCGCCAGCACCACTCGCCCCGTCTCCTCGACGCGAGCGCGCAGGGCGAAAAAATCCTTATTGATCTCGCGGCAGGCCTCATAGACCTTGCGCAGCTGACTCGGCGCTAGTCCTTCGATGATCTCTTGTTCAAGGTCGGTCATCAGTAGCAGTTCGCGGAGCCCGATCTCTTCCAGGACCGCGTAGTCCACCATGTCACCGTCGCCGCCCTCGGCCATGCTTTTAAGCATCTGGCGGATTTCTCCCACCGTCAGCTCCCGCACCTGCACGATGACTTCGCCAAGGCGAACAGTCTGCGTTAGGGCCATGCTCATTTGCAGTTACTCCAGGAGCCGACCCCAAGCGGGGCCGGGGAGGTGGATGGGTTACAGCCAGTCGATGCGGTAGAACGGCGACTCGTCGGTTGGGCGGCTGGAGTCCGCGAGCACTTCCCCCTTGGCCAGCAGCTTGCCGGGGTTCTCGGCATCGATCAGGGACAGTTCCTCGGCCGGCGGCGCCTTCCAGCGGTGGACGGTAACCACCACCGGACGCCCGCTGTCAGCTTCATTGAGGCCATCGAATACCAGCTTGTACTCCGCACCGGCCTCGATGATGGGCTGGATGCGGGTGCCCTTGGTGCTGGTGTACGCAATGGTGGCCGGAGTCGCTTCCGTGATGGCCGTGCTGTCTGCTGGAACCCGGACCCCAGCCGCCGAAACCACCACGGCGTCAGCAGGAATCGGTGTGCTGCCGGCGGTTTTGGTCAGTACCACGTTAGTGGGGCCGGGGAACTCGGTCGGCGACAGGCCGCCCGGAACCAGGACGATACTCTCGCCGGTTACCGTCTCGACAGCCAGGTTTTCCAGCCCACCCTGCAGAAACAGCGCCTGGTTTTCCGGCGTCCACTCCTGCGCCTGCACGGTCAGGTCGATCCCCTCCAGAGTGTCGAGCTTGGCCAGGTTCCCACCGCCGGGGCGGCGGTGCTGTTTCCAAGTGGTGGAGGTCGTGCGGTGGGCAAACTTAAGCTGCTCCACGTCGCCCATGTCACGCAGGATCGCATCGGCCAGGCCCAGGCGCTGGATGTACAGGACGCCGACGCCCTTGAATACTTGAGGTTGTGCCATGGCTTACTTCGCCTCCACTCGTTCGCCGACCTTGAAACGGTCGATGATCAGTTGTGCATCACCCTCGGTCACGGTGATCACCGCGTCCTTCGGGTGCTTGATGCCGGCGTGACGGTGGCCGCCCTCGGCGGTGATCTTCACCTTCACATCGGCCGGTTTGGATTCGCCCGCCGAGGCGGGGCTCTTTTCGTTCTTCATGTGTCCTCCTAATGGACTCGGGGGTGTTCAAACTTCACCGGCCAAGTCAGCACCCAGGCTGCGGTGCCTTTCTTGTCCAGCTCGGCGTGGTAGAGGTTGGCGGCGCGCATGTCCTTCGCGTTGATGCTGTCCATCAGGGCCAGGCCGCAGCGGCTGCCAGGGAGCGCCGCTTGCAGCGCGGCGGTCACTCTCAACACGTTGCTGGCGCGGCTGCCGCCCTTGCCCAAGTCGCCGGCCAGGGCAACCACCACCGCGTGGGCGGTGACTATCAACTGGCCCTTGCCGTTGGTTTCGAACTTCAACCCCTCCAGGGCGAGCCGGCAGGCCGTGGTGCTGGTCGAGTAGCGTTCTAGGTCGGTCGGGGTAAAGCGCCCGCCGTGAAGTGCCGTCTCAACCTTCATGCCGGCCAACTCGAAAACTTGAACTGCCCAGGTCTTCAGACCGGCCAGCACCTGGTCGGCGGTTAACTCACTCATCTGCGATGTCCTCCAGGTAGTCCTCGATCAGGCCGACGACGTCTTCCAGGTCCTCGCCCTCCAGGCCAAGGTACTCGCGCTGCGGAATGCCTCGATCCTCGTCGCCGAACTGGTGGGTTGCGGCATACACCAGGGGACTGCCGACCAGGACGCTGTCAGCAAGTACCTGGTACGTCAGGCTGTTCAGCAGGTGCCCGCCCCCTTGCAGCAGGCTCTGCCCGCTGTGCCGGGTCTCGGCGTAGTCCGCAGACCACTCCGGCCACGGAGTGCCGGAGGGACTGGCCTTGTCGACCTGGATGCGTCTGCGCGTCTGGCTCTCTACCTCGGCGCCGATGCCCTCCAGAAGGGGCCCCAGGTCCAGCTCGGCCAGGCGGTCCAATCGCCGGGCCAGGCGCTGGTCCTGGAGCAGGTTGACGTTGATGGCTGCGCCGCTCACAGCAGCCCCCTGAAGCGCACGGGCTGGGCTTCGAACCACGCATCGCCGCTGCTTTCCTGCTCAGGCGGTGTCGGCAGGCCAAGGGAGACCTCCCCCGAGGCGATCCTGCGCAACAGGGCTACCGCGTCCTCATAGCGCTTGCGCTTCTCTTCCGTTGAGCTGTTCCCATCTGCCGACAGTCGATAGAGCGCGATGTCGGAGCAGAGCCGCACAAGAACTTCAGGAACCGAGGGCAACGGCAGGCGGTTCTTGGCGCCGACGTAGGTGTCGATTTCGGCGCTTGCATCCAGCAGCGCCTGGTCGACCACGTCGTCATCGAGCACGCCGTCCTGGTCGCGATCCGCTACGACCAGGAGGGCGTCCATGCCCCAGCGTTCCACCATGTTCGTGCGCGTGGCGTAGGGCATGGCGTTTACTCCTTGCCACCCTCGGCGCCTTCACCTTCCGCAGACTTTGCGGAAGAGTTGGCGCCGTCGCCGCCCGGCTGGTCGTCCTTGGCAGCCGACCCTGCCGGCTTCCCTGCCGCCTTGGCCGCGCCATTGCTCTTGGCCGCGCCAGGCTTGGCGGCGGTATTGGGCTTGGGCGCCTTTGCCGGCGCCTTCACGGCCTTTGCGACGGGCGCAGCAGGAGGCTCAGCCGAAGCGGAGCCACCATCCGGGGGTGCTCCATCGCCACCAGACTGACCGGCTTCGCCGGCCAGCTCGCCATCCTCCAGGGTGACGGTCAGCACCGGGTCGCCCTGGAGTCGCTCCAGCTCGTCCTGGGTGAAGCGGTCCTCGGCGAAGTCCTGGGGCTGCTTTCCGAACACGACGCCCAGGCGGCGGTAAACGGGGCGACCTGCCTTGATGCGCACGATCATGACGACGCCCCCTTAGGCCAGCTCGTTGCATACGAACAGCTCGGCGGTGCCGGCCCATTCGTTGCCGCCGTTCTCGTCCTTGATCAGCAACCGGCGCGCTGCGGCTTCCAGCTGGGGTGGAACGACCAGGAGTCGAGGCGTGATGTTCAGCGGGCGACCGCCATCGGCCTTGAACTGGCCCATGGCTGCACGTGCCTTGCCGTAGAACTCACCGGTCAGCGGTTGCTGACTGGCATAGGCCATCTGCCAGAAGCCGAAGCCGGCATTGCAACGGTAGCGAATACCGTGCTCGAACTGGTCTTCGTCGAAGACAGTGTCGCTGCTGTTCGGGTTGGTCTTGCTGGTCAGCTCCGGCCTGGTACGCTCCTGGAAGATGATCGGCTTGATCGCGCGCGAGACGTCCAGCAGATACCAGGTCGGCCCCGGACTAGCGCCGGGAATGTCCAGGTTGCTGACGGGCACCGCAGTACCGGTGCCGTCGACCTCGGGATACACAGGGTGTTCGGTGTCGAAGAAGTTCTGGCCGTCGTAGCAGGCCGAGGTCATACCCGCTTTCAGCGCCTCGAACACCAGGGAGTCGGGGTGATAGGCAGCGGCGCGGCCCATCTCCTCGAACATGGGCAGATAGATGCCGGCCTGGTCGTCCTCGATGGCGGTACGCGGAACGCCGACGGTGCCTTCGAACAGCTTGTTCGTGATTTCGTAGCCTTCCGCCGCCATCTGCTTGACGACGCGAGCGCCTACCCACTCGCGCAGCATGGGGAACTGGCCCAGCCAAGCGTAGAGGCTGGAAGCGCTGACGCTGGGCACCAGCGTGGCGATGTTCTTCCATTGGGCTTTGGCTTGGTTTTCGCTCAGCGCGCGCTGGAACTCGGAGCGGTAGCCCTTGAACAGCGGGGCGAGTACGGCCGGCGTGATGATAGTAGGCATGGTTACTTGATCCCCTTGGTTTTTTCGAGGTACTGCTCATCGGTCCAGCCGAACTGGCGGGCGGCCGCCTGCTCTTCCGAGTTGAGCGCTGTCTTTTCGGTCCGGCGCTCGCCGTCCGGCGCGACCGGATCGGTTACGGAAGGCGCGGCGGCCACGAACTGGCGGAAGCGCTCCAAGCCGCCCGCCTCCTGGCAGGCCGCCAGGTGGTAGTCCTTGGTTGCCGGGGTGATCTTGCCGGCCTTGAGGGCGTCCTCGATCTCGGCGTTGATCGCCGTAGCGAGTTGGGTCTTAGCCTGCTGGTCGAGCTTCTGCTCGGCATTGAGGGCGCGTTTTTCCAGGTTGTTGTAGTCCTGGCGCGGGACGTAGAGGTCCAGCGACGGAACGCGCGTCTCGCTGTTCGCGGCGGTCTGCAGGGCGACTTTCTTGTCTTCCAGCAGCTTGTTGATGGCTGCCACGGCTTCCTCTTCCGTAGCGGTTTCCGGCAAGCCAAGGGCCGCCAGGATGGCTGCAAGCGCCATATCGGATTCCTCCGGTTGTTGGGATAGGGATGGGGCCTGCTCGGAGTTGAGGGCCTTGGTGACGAGGTTCGGCTTGTTGACCAGGCCAAAGCTGCTGAAGCGGTAGATGTGGCCGGTGCGGTCGTCGTAGGCGAAGACGGGCGAGATGTAGCGGTACTGGCGCGCTTCAATAGCGTTGCGGGCTTCTTTGGTCCACTCGACGCGGGCTTCCAAGGCGCCGCGTTCGTTTATGCGGTACTCACGCGCCCAGCCGGAGGCCTCGGCCTTCTCGCCTTTGGGGGCTTTCAGCTCGGTAGCGTGCTCGTAGTCGAATGGCAGATCGGCGCCCTGGGTGTGGGCAACCGTCTCGGCGATGACCTGATTAGCGTCGTAGGTCCACTTCCGGCCATCGCGGCCGGTCACGTTCGGACCTGGCGGGAGCACCTCGACCCACTCGGGCACGTCGGTGCCCAGCTCAAAACAGAGCGCGGTGGCGAGGGAGGATTGCAGAGTGGGCTTCTTCATGCCGCCATAGTCGGCGGCATGAAGGTGGCGGTTTACCGGAAAGGTTTCAGTGGATCTTTGAAGCTGCTTTAACACCCATAGGTGTTAGTGCATAAAGCCTTCGTTCGTATCGATCAGTATCCCATTCAACCAAACCGTCATTGCTTAACTTCTCTAATATTTTTATGACGGTTCCCACCTTTAATTTTCGCTTGTCTGCTATCTCCACGGCCGTTGCTGGCCTATCGACTGAGTGCAGAAACTTTAATGCCGCCGCCGAAATTATGTTGTAGGTGAAAGGCCTCACGTCGGGGGTATCGGCCCCAAGGCTAGCCTCAGGAGCGGGGGCGGACTGACTCACCGTAGGTGCAGGTACCTTGGGCGCATCTTGCCCAAGCAGTCGAGCAACCTCCTCAGTGACCCGAGCCAATTCTTGCCGCCTCTGCTCAGCGATTCTGGATTGGCGCAACTCGGATTTAGCCCGCCAAATGACGAAGGACCGCCGTCCCAACTGAACAGAGAGAGCAGCTAATGCAGCGAGGACCGCAATGTAGGCAATCATGATTACCCAAATCGGCACCTCAAAAGTAAAGGGAAGGGGCGTGGCTAACCATTCAACGAGCCCAGATGCAGCGCTGCTGTAGTTGTCCCACCCCTTTTTTGCTAGCGACCAAAGCGCGGCAAGAATGGCTAAATAGACGCCGCCCAGCAGTGTGTCTCTGACCGTTTTGTTCCAGAAGTGCTCTTTCCAGTTTGTCACTGAACTAATCCCTAGGTTTCTCCCTGGGCGTTAGATTATCGGCACTTTGCCACTAGCGCCTACCCTGGCCGACGAATTCCCCGTCCAAGTCACCATGGTGAAGCGCCTATCGTCAGGACGTGGGCCTTTCCTCCATAAAATGCTGCATTTATGAGCAGTGCGTCGCCAGCGGCTGGGGAGCAAACGCGGGCTCCCAGGTCGCCAGGGTTTCATCCTGCGCGGCCCCCGTGCAGGGTTCGCCTCTGGCGAGAGCCGCGAGCGTCTCAGCAAACAGGCTCACGCCCATTGGCCCCAGTTCGCGGCGCCACAGATCAGCGGCGCTATCCCCCGGCCGCACATGGCACCAGCGCTGGGCAACTACTGCACCAGTGTCGGCGCCGTCATCCATCCAGTAGAGAGACCCGCCAGTTACCGGCTCCCTCATGTGCAGCGCCCAGCGGATGGCGTCTCGCCCCCGGTGCCTTGGCAGTAGCGACGGGTGATAGCCGAGCGCGCCAAGCCTGGCCCGGCCCCTCGCGCCGGCCGTGATGAAGGCGTGTGCGTGTGCCGCCAGTACCACGTCGCAGGCAGGGACGTGGTCCGCAGTTACCCGGCGTGCCTCCTCAATCACCGGAAGCCCCCGGTGCTGTGCCTCTGCCGCCAGGCTGTCGCCTGGCGGGCAGATGACAGCAACAACGTCCTGGTCGCTCTCCACGCAAAGGCGAAGCACCTGCAGGGCCAGCCACTTCTGTCCAACGATCACGACTTGCATTCGGACTCTCCCAGGTAGCGGAAGCCCTGGACCGCTCGGAAGTGGCCCCCATATCCAGCGCCGGATGCAACATGCCGGCCCAGCCGCCGGTTGCTTTCGAGCATCGACTCCTTCGACCTGGCCTTGTTGCCGCCCAGCAACTGGGCAGAGACCTGTGTCCAGTGCCGGTCGCGCCGCAGCGCCGCTGCCAGTCCGGGGTGGCTGGTGTGGAACAAGGTGCGCAGCGGCTTCTGATATCGGTTCTCGCCTTCCAGCCAGCGAGCGCACAGCGCATTGAGGAACCTCATTCCAACTCCCGCGCCTTGCCATTCCGGCATGACCACCAGGCGGCAGGCCCGCGCCTCGATCAAGCCGGGCCGCGTCGAGAAGGCTATGTGCGCCACTGGCTCGCCGTCGACCCAGCCCGTGTAGTGAGACGCGGCAACCATCGGGGGCAGCTTCAGATAGTGATGCGGCTCAAACAGGGCATAGTCGCGCTGGCGAGACTCCCGAATCTCAAGGTCGAAGCGGGGCCTTGGCCGATGCCACCCCCTGTGGAACTGGCCAGATGCGGTGTCGTACACCCAATCCGGCTGGACCCAATCCAGGATGTCGTAGTGGCAGGACAGAAGGACCGCCCGCCCGCCTGTCCGGCGCCAGGCTTTGGCGAAGGCGCCCGCGCCGATCCGGGCGATCTGCCTGTCGACCACCGAGCTGAACTCATCAACGACCGCCAGCTCGGGCGCCTCGCAAACAAGGCGCGCAAGGTTCGCCCGGAACTGCTCGCCGTTGGACAGCACCGGGAAGGGGCGGAGCCAGGCCGGCACGCTGCCCAGGCCTACCGCAGACAGCGCCGAGGTAACCGCATCAAAGGAGCCGTCGGGCGCAATGGCGTCAATGATGGGCTTGCGAGCCGGCCAATCCGGCGCGTAGAGGTCGCCGATTGCCCGGCCAAGCGTGGTCTTGCCGCTGCCGGATGGGCCAACGATGACGCCGATCTGCCAGGCCATGTCCTCGATTGGCAGGTCTGCCTGGACTTCCACCTGGTTGCCGGCCTCCACGTTGAACAGCGACTTCACCCGCGCGGCGCGGTAGCTATCGAAGTCTGGGCACTGATGAAGTGTCGAGAGCCTCATACGCACACCACCCGGACCTTGAAGCCCTGCGCCTTGAGGCGCTGGTAGGCCTCCTGCTGCTGCTGTTCAGTGGGGCAAACGACGATCACGCCGAAGCGCGGTTTGTACTGGAACCCGTTACGTCCGGGCGCCTTCTTTTGTTGTGCCATGGTGGCCTCCGTGTCCGGCGCTCGGCGGCGCTCTATTGGGGAGGCTCTCGGCCTTCTGGTGGTTTAGCGTCCCGCAACGGGAGCACTTGATCTGCAGCTCGGTCAGTTGCCCGACCTTGGCGAGCAACCGCCCGCACTTTCCACAACGAACCTCTTTCAACATCTCTGCTAAGCCTTCTGGTTTCTGGTAGGCTCGCCCGGCTCGACGTCGAGCGGGAGGGCCTCGGCTGGCTTGCAGGAATCGTCTGCTTGTCGGCGCCTGACTGGGGTGTTCCCGCACACCAATCTGGCGCCCTCTCTTCACTTCTCCTTCGACTACCGCTTCATCCTCACCCCCCGCTTACCGTTAGAGCCCCGTTAGATTTGCGCGCAAGGCCTCTCAAGCCTTCTGCCGCGCCCATGGCCTAGCCCCGCAGCCGTTTCGCTTAAACAGGGGCCTTCTAGGGCGTTTCGCCTTTTTGCAGCACGGTCGATGCCTTCTCCTTGTCCTCCAGAAGCTGCTGCGCCTGTTTCAAACGGGGCACCGCGCCGGGGTTGTACGCCCAGCCGGGCTCGATTCCTTCCGGCACCTGGAGCACCTGGCCGGTGCGGCGGTTCACGTACTCCTGCAACTTGCCGTTGGGCGCCTCGGTCGAGTACTTGCCGCTAGCTTGCAAGCGCTCGGCCTCTCGCCGGCTGACCTGCCGCACCCAACACTTGCAGCCCCACCCATTGGGCGGGAAGTGGGTTTGCCAGAACGGGTCGTCTGCGCGCAGCAGGAGGCCTGACCATGCGACGTGCTGGTCTCGGTGGTGCCGGCTGGGGCCGAGCTGGTAGAGCAGGTACGGGTGAGTCTTCCTGGTGCGCTCGATGCGCTCCCATTGCCCCGCTGCGTTGGCTGTGCGCAGGTTCGTGTCATAGATGACGCGAAGTCGGCGCGGGCTGCCCAACTGCACCTCGCGGGTCTGCCCGGTCAGCGGGTCCGCCATTTCAGCCTTGCCCCACCACCCAAGCTTGACCAGGAGCGGCTGCAGCTCGCGCCGGAAGGTGTTGTAGTCCTGGCCGCCATCGACCATCTCGTCCACGGCGGCGCGGATCGCTTCCAGGATGTCCAGCTTCATCGCCTTGGCCACCGTCCAGGTGGTGGCGTGTTCCTCCTGGAATACGTCCCGGTGGTCAAAGCTGGGCTTGATGCCCTTGGCGCGAAGCCAGTCGAGCGCTTCCTTTGGCACTGGAACCTTAGGCTGTTCTGGCGTCACAGCGCATCTCCAGCGTCGCCCAGCGCGCGGGCCTTAAAGCTGGCCAGCGCAAGCGCCTCGACCAGCTTGGCCGGGTCCATTTCGGCGAGCAGCCCGCTTAGGCCGGCGCGGAACTCTTCAAAGCTACCGGCCTTGTCGGCCAGCGCCTGGATGGGGTCCAGCACTGGGCGCACCAAGGGCTCCCAGTCGCTCAGGTCGTTGTCGGCCAGTTGGTCCAACTGGTCGCGCTGCCCCTCGGCGTTGAGAGCCTTGCGGTGCGTTGCGCCGGCACCACACTGGCAAGCGTGCTCTTGGTTGATGGCCGACAATGGCTGCATGCCGCCGGATGGGCGGAGCACGGCAGCGCCTTCGGCGGGTGCGGCCAGACCGAACCTGTCCAGGATCGCGGCGGCCTCGACCGGCAGGCCTCGGTCAATGAACGGGGTCAGCGCGTCGGCCAAGGTCTTGAGGTCTTCCGGCTCCGTGACCTGGAGGACAACACGCGGGTAAATCTTCTGCGGCCCATAGTTCAGGTCGATGAAGATGCGCACCAGGTGATTGACGGTGGCGGCCAGTTGTTTGGCATCGGCGCGCAGGATGTCTTTGCGAACTTCGTTATGGACGTTCGCCTGGCTCTGGCTGGACCCGTCATCCGTGGTCATGGTCTGCCCCAGGACGGCCTTGCTGATTTGCTTGTCCAGCCACTCGGCCAGCTTCTCGAACAGATCGGCGCCGCCCGCCGCGTTAGCGATCTCCTCGAAATCGATCTTCATCCCTTCCGGGAGAATCGCTGCAGCGTCCGCCGCAAGCTGGGCAACTGCCCGCCGCAACACGGCGATGTCGTCAGGCTTCGCGCCTGGGCCATAACGCCCGATCCGCAACGGCATGCCGAACAACTCGGCAAAGCGCATCCAGTCCTTCAGGGAGAACGACTTGCACATGTACGACACGGCCACCAAGCGCGCGACCCCGCCGCGAATGGGCAGGCCCGACTTGAGGCGGGGCCGGTGGATCAGAAGGCGATCCGGGGGCAGCTCCAGGCCCTGGCCGGTCGAGTCGATCAGTTGCAGGCGCTTGCCCGTCACCCGGTCGAACTGGAACCAGCGCGGGTCGCGGTACTCGTAGCTCTTCGGCCAGAACTTCCCATCCCTGTATTCCCAAAGCGGCTCGACTACGGAGTAGCCCTTGCCGATGGCGTCCAGAAGGTCGTCCAACATGTCGCCGAACTCGGGCAGCTCCACCAGCTCGCGCACCGCGACCGCCAGCTCTTCGGCGCGCGGGTCTCCGCTGGCCGCTTCCACGCTGATCGGCAGCCCTGAGACTGCGCGCTTACGAGTGCCCAGGACTGCCGCGTAGTGCGGGTCCTTCTCTTCCATTTCCTCGGCAAGGGTCAGGTAGTCGCGGGCGTCTCCCGTTGCAGCGGCGTTGAGGATGGCGCGAAGCCGCGCCGGGTCCAGCGAGGTGGATACGGTATCGGTCGACCACGCCTGATAGACACCCGTGACGCTTGCGTGTACGACCTCTTGCAGGATGTTCACCTGTTCGAAGGGGCGCCCGCTGGCGTCGAGGATTGCGGATTCAGCCATTACAGAACACCTCTAATGCCCCAGCCGGAGGGCTGGTCATCATCGAATTTATCGGAGTTGGTGGGCCTCACGGCCTCATAGGCGTACCGCTCGATTTCCATGCGGCTGGCGAAGCGCGCCAGGGCCATGGCAATGCCCGCGTCGCCATGGCGCTTGCCGCCTTCTTTCTCGGTCGTGCGAGTGTCAGGAACTCGAGCCACGCCCCTGACCATCTTGAATGCGCGCAAGTCGCCGATGACGTCGCGGTCGCTTGGCAGGTCGTAAAGCGTCCCATCTTCCAGGTCGGCCTTGAGGCCCGGCATGTTGTCCCGATACCAGCCCTCGGTGAGCATCACCTGGCTGATACGGTTGTGCCCGTACTTGATCGCCGCTGCCTCGGCCAACTGCTGGCCATTGCCGCGCGCATCGTTGGCGCCTGCCATGAAGCTGGGCAGCCGGTCCACGATGTAAAACAGAATCTGTTCCTGCTGCTTGAACGGCACGCCCCTCAGCTCCACCAGGAAGGGAGGCCGCTTGCGGCTGTCCTGCTCCTGGAGCAAGGGCACGATCACGGACAGGTCGCCGCTGCGGGCGAAGTCCATGCCGTAGAAGCTCCAGGCGTTGGGCGGCAGCAGTGCCAAAAGCGGCGCAAGCTCTCGCTCGCACCACGCGAAACTGTCCGCCAGGCGCAGCGCCTCGTCAGTGGTTACATAGCCCGGCTTGTACGCCAGGCGCAGCACCGGAACGCCGGACCTGCTGCGCTGTTCCAGCAGCGCCAGAGACAGGTAGGTGCCGCCACCCTGGCTGGGTATGCAGTCCAGCTCTTCCTCAGCGGCGTCGCCGTAGAAGGCGTACACGTCATCCACCCAAGCCTGTTCCTCGGCGGCTTCGTAGGGGATGCCCTTGCGCAGGCATACGCGGTTGTACAGCCCATCGGCTACAGCCTTCTTGAAGTCGCAGTGAAAGAGCACGCCCTTGCGTTTGCCAGCGCGGATCTGCTCGATCAGCTCATTGAAAGGGTTGTCCGTGCCGTCGTGGGTGCTGATGACGTGTACCTCGCCGCCCCAAATCAGCAGGGCAAGTGCGGCCTTGAGCAACTGCGCCAGGTCGGCGTGGAAGGCCGCCTCATCGATAACCACAATGCCCTGGCGGCCCCGCAAGTTGGAGGGCCGACTCGTAAGGGCGACGATGCGGTTGCCGCTGGGGAAGGTGATCGCATAGGTCTTGATGTTCTTGTCCGGGCCATCCGGCCAGATGCCTTCCTCGATCTCCCCGGCGGCGTAGTCGAACGCGCGGGCCCACATCGCGCAGGCCTGGATGTACTCGACTGTCATGTCCTGGTTGTAGCCGAGGTAATAGACCGTCTGTCCCCCGGCATTCTTTGCGGCGGACGCGACCAGGACGTTGTCTGCCGCCTCGGCCCAGGTCAGGCCGATACGACGGCTTTTCTCGCCGACCTTGAGCGGCGCGCGAATACCAATCCACTCCTTCTGGTAACCCAGGAGCACCGCAGGCACCGACAGGTCCGTAGCTTGTGGCTCGGCCTCAAACAGCGGAGAAACTACATTGCTCATGTTCGGGGGCTCACGGTTATAGTTTTGGTGGCCGATGTGGCTTGTATAGGAGAAGCAACATGCTGGAATGGTTTGCGGCAGCGGTCAGCAGTACTCAAACGGCTACAGACATTGCCAGGGCGCTGGTGGAGCTTCGAGACGGCGAGCTGATCCGCAGCAAAGTTTTCGATTTGAACCAAAGCTTGATGAGTCTTCAGCAACAGCTCATGACAGCTCAGGTACAACAAATGGAAATGCAGCAACGCATCTCTGACCTTGAGGCTGCCTTGCGCAAAGCGCAGGAGCGAAATGACGACCGAAGCAAGTATCAGCTCGTCAGGCTCCCAGCAGGAGGGATGGCGTATGAATGCATGGAGCCCGGAAGCCACCACTTCGTCTGCAGCAATTGTTTCGACCAAGGAGAAAAGTCGGTACTGCACCTTCACTATCTTGCCATCGGCAGCAATTACTCCTGCCCCCGCTGCAAAACGGTCGCTCGGCATTACCGGCATGAGGGGTAGCGAGGTCAACTCGCGACTCCCAGAATTTCTCGACGTATTTCGGCCACAGTGTCGGCGCTGAGGCCGCCTTTTTTGGCGATCTTCTCGACCTTTGCGGCGGCATCTTCGGCGCGGTCGCGGTACTCGGCCTTCCACTTTGCCTGCACAACCGAGGCGCGCCCCAGTTCGGCCACCGCCTTGGCGACCTTGGGCAGGTCGAGCTTGCCCTCGGAGGCCATCAGCAGCTTGAACAGGTGGTCCTGGACCAATCGCATGAGCGCTTCGTTGACGGCGCCCTCGTCATCAGGGGCGGCCCTGACGACGGCCTGTGCCTGCTCGCTGGACTGGCGTAGAGCCGCCAGCCGGTCTTCGAAGTTCTGGCCATAGGCGTGCAGGGCAGACTTGCCGATGCTGAAGCCGCGCGCTTCCAGCTCGGCTGAAAGCGCCTCATAGCCGGAGAAGTTGGACTCCACCAGCGACTGGTCGAGCCATTCCTTCACCGAGGGCGGAAGCTGTTTGACCTTCGAGCGGGGCGGCATATCAGGCGCCCCCGTTTGCCCAGTACTTCTCGGGGCGTGCAATACCTGGGTGGCACTCGATGGTGTACTCGGCGATGTCCGCGCCGATGTGGGTCAGGCCACATACCCAGTGGCCGGAGGGCTTTTTATCCAAAGTGACCAGCATACGGTCGGCTAGGTAGTCCAGCTCCCTCCGCAGCTCCAGGGGAGTGGCGTCCGGGTAGATGCCCTGGATGGTGGAGAGCACGACGGTTTCGTGTGGGTCCACGGGCCGCGAGGTGTTGAGGGTCAGCAGGATGAACCAGCGTAGGGATTCCCGGCGAGCCTTGGCGGGGTCAATCATTGCGTGCTCCTTTGAGCAGGATGTTTTCGAACTTGAGCGCCAAGCCGTCGAGCTTGGCCTCGATCACTGATTGCCCGCGTACCCAGTCTTCGCGGCGGACGTACTCCATGGGCAGCTCGGCCTTGAAATTGAGGAAGGCTCGCTCCAACTGCTGAACCGCAAGCGCGTCCTTGTCCTGGCGCTCCAGGACCTTGGCGAAGTTCTTCTCCCAGTGCTCGCCAGCCTCGCGGCGCGCCTCGTCCTGGGCGGCGAACTTCTCAGAAAGGCGTTTCTCGAACTGCCACAGCAGTAGCCGGACCAGGCCGACCACAATCCCGGCGAAGGTGGACAGCAGCGTGATTGCCCAGCCGATCATTTCGGTTGCCATCAATGGCCCTCCAAGACGTTGATCAGAGCGTCCAGCTGAGTGGCGGTGCCTTGGCACTGCTCGGCATAGCGGACGTGGTGGGCCAGGACGGCGCGCTGGTCGATGCCTGAGGGGAGTTGCTCAGCGGGGTCGCCTGTGGTGGCCGGCGCATCAGCTCCTGCGGGATCAACCACGGCTGGCATCCGGGCTCCGGTTGCTTCGTCGTAGATTCGCACCCAGCCGCGAGTAAGCACGCAAGCAGGCACAGGCTTAGGCGGCGCGTCGAGCGCGTCCCGGTATAGGTCGTTGACACGGGCTATCTCTCCAGAGAGTCGGTCGGTGGTGTTGCGGTACTGGCGTTTTTGCTCGGCCAGGTCGGCGGCAAGCCGGTCAGCTCGCGCGGCCTGTTCTGCCTCCCGCTTCGCGCTGGCTTTGGCATCAGCCGCTACCTGCTGGGCTCTGCGGGCTTCCGCCTCGGCGTATTTGCGCTGCTGCAGCTCCAGGGCGGCCTTACCCTCGGCCTGTGCTGTGGCGTACCCCTGAGCCCGCGCGGTGGACTGCATGGCCTCGGCCCCGAGTACGACCAGGCCAAAGATGATCAGGACGGCTACTACACCGGAGAGTCGTTGAACCCAGTTCACAGGTTGGCCTCGCACAGTTCGCGCTCGGCCGCACGTCGACGGACCAGGCCGCGAAGTTGCACACCGCCAGCGCGGGTCCAGTTGGAAAGCTGCGCGCAGGCCTGGGCGATCCGGCCCGCCTGCAGCTCGCGCAGCATGGTTGAGTGGGCGCCGCCCTTGAGCCAGACGAATCCATCCTTCACGCCCGGACCACCGGGGCCGACGTTGTAGATGAAAGACAGGTAGGCGGCGATGGTCTTGGCCGGCAGGCGGTCGATGACGTCCTGAGGCACCCAGGCGCCGAACACCTGGGCGGCTTCCTCCAGGCCCTTGCGGGTCAGTGCGTCGCACTGGGCCGGCGTGGCCTGGTCGCCCAGCTTCACGCCTCGGGTCCAGCCGTCGCAGATAGTTGGGATGCCCACCGGATCGGCGTAGGCCAGCAGATTGCGGCCTTCGAAGTAGCCCACCAGGGGCGTGGCGACGCTCAGCGCGACGGCCAGCACACGGGTCTTAATCCCCATTGCCGCCTCCCACCAGGGCCTTGAGCTTGGCCAGCTCGCGCTGGCCTACCTCGGGCGCCGATTTCTTGAAGTCGCTGATGCGGTAGCTGGTGTCATCGCGGCGTGGTGCAGGCTGCGGGCCCTCGGCCATCGACTGACGGCGGCCGCTGATGAACTTGCGGTAGGCCTGGATACGGGAATAGCCCGTCTTGACGTGCTCTTCGACCAGCTCGCGCCAGTGTTCAGGGCAGCGCTCCATCAGGCTGCGGCGGCGTTCCAAGCCCGGCTCGGCAAGCACCATCGCGGCGTAGTCGCGCGGGCTGGTGGGGGCGTGAGAAATAGGCTGCGTGTTCATGCCGCCATATTGCTAAGGCGGTGACCGCTACCTCAGGTGAAGGGTTTCAGTGGAAACGAAAAGCCCCGCAGGGTGCGGGGCTTAGTGGAACAGGTCGGGCGTCTGCGGCCCAGGTTCCTGAAGCGGCTGCTTGAGGATGTTCCAGATTTGACGGTCGCTGAGCTTGTTAGTTCGCGCCAGCTCCGCGACCACGGTATTGGCGGTGACGCCCTCGCGTACCGCCTGGACGAACTGCTGGTTAATCTCCAAGTCGCGCAAGCGCCGGAGGGCTACGGCGCAGCGCGGGATGTAGATGTTGTTCCCTTGCAGACGGTCGGTGAGGCGCTGCGCGGCCTCGTCGCCCACGATATCGGCCAGTGCGGCGACACGGATGCGGCCGTTGCGGTTCGCCCCCTTGGCAAACTCCCAGGAGGTGCCGCCCAGTTCCTCAACCAGTTGCAGGGCGGAGGACATTCCCACCGCCTCAGCGATCTCCAGGACTACAGCGGGAAGCTGGTCGCGCACCTGCTCCAGATTCATACCGGCCGCCCGTTGCGCTTCGCGTCGTAGGCCAGAGCCGCAACCAGCTTGCCGAGCTGCTTGCAGTCCATCCACTCGATCTGATCCACCTTGCAGATGCGCTTGCCCATAGCTTCTGCGTAGCTCCAGGGGCGCCCGGCCTCTGCCAAGAAGGCCTCGATCTTGGCCACCAGGGGCTTGCGGTCTTCGGACACTTCCGGCGCCGGGCGATCTGCTGGCTTCGCGGTGGACGTCCAGCCCAGGCGCTCCAGCTCGGCCAGGACGCGGCCGATCTGGCGAGGGGTCAGCTTGGTCGATGACGATACGCCAGCCACGCGCTCCAGGAGCGCGCGATAGGTGTCGTCTTCCATGCCCAACTGGCGGCGGGCGATCTGGATCAATTGGCGGCCTTTACTACTCATGCCAGGTTCCTCGGGTTGAGGGCGCGGCGATATTCCTCAGGCTCATTCCGCGCCATGTTGCCCAGGTAGCGGAGGCCGAGAGTGATGGCCTCGTCTTCTTCTTCGAAGCCGCCGACCCGGCACATGTCGTCAATGTCTGCGCGAGTGCCGGCGTAGATTTCAAGCTTGAGCTTTTGCGCGCCCACCGCATGTTTGTGTGCCGCTTCTCGGTCGCGCAGATTCTGCTGGCGCTTGGCGTCCTGATTTCGGACCCTGTCAGTGCGTGGCTTCTTCATAGTGATTCATCATTTCCTTGGCTGCTCATCAGTACCCAGCCACCACGCTGGGCAGACCATCCCGGCCTCACCGGGGTGGTTTCGCTCAGTGGACGGCGTTGCTGCTCTGCTGCCGATGAATCGGGATCGCCTGCAGGGCCATTTCGAAGTTGATCAGCTCCAGCACTTTGATGGAGGTGAGCTGCGCGGGTGTCCCCCCCAGGTGCTCGCGGGCACCTGACGCGGTGCGGCGCATGTCGAGCGACATACCGCTCGGGGTGTCTTCCAGGGTGATAGTGACTTTGGCCATGTGATTCCCTCAGCGCTGGCGGTGAAACTTGATGTTGAAATCGCGGATGATCTGGCGGGCGTGCTTCTCTCCAATTCCCACCGCTTTGGCTGCTTGGCCGGGAGCGGCCCCCAGCGCGGCCTGGACAATGAGTCGGGCTGCCAACGTGCGTGCATCGAGCAGCGGAGCCGGGGTTGCCCGCTCGGGCTTGGCCTGCGCGGTTAGCGGACGTTCCACGGGCGGGGCCTCCGGCGCCGGGGCCGGCTGCTCGAACAGGTGGGCGTAGACCGGGCTCCTGGCGGGGTTCAGGACAAAGGTGTACTTGTCGCGCATCTGGTGGCCGACCTGCTGAATCTCGCCGCCCTGGGCGAGAAAGTCGGTGGTCAGTTGCTCCAGGCGCTGCCGCTCGGCTTCGTGGTATGGCGAGCGCAGCGGTAACGGGTCAGTCTGAGTGTCGTGGTAGCGCTGCATCTCAAACCCCCGCGATATCAAGCGAGAGGGCTTTCCACTGGTCGCTATCTCCGACCCGTTCATAGACCCGGATGTAGTCCTTGGAGCCGGCTACTTGGCAGGCATCGCCGATGGCGTCCATCGCCTGTTTCCAGCGCTCGTCCTTGATATCCAGGCGGCGCAGCGCCAAGACTCGGGCGGTGCGAATTTCGCCCTTGGTGTCTACCCGGAAAGCGTCGTTGATGAGCACGACCACCTCGGGGCGAGCGCCCTCGGTCCATTCGAGCAGGCATGCGTCGATCAGCTCGCGCGCGGCAACAAGTCGCTCATCGAACCGAATAGATTCCTGCACCGCCTTGGTGATCTTGTAGCGCCCGTCGAAGGACAGCAGAGAGACGTTGCCCTTCGTGCCGCGACGTTTGACTCCGTACTGCTCGACGGACAGGTCCACGAAGGCGGCAACATCACCGAAGGCGCTCACCTTGAAATCGGCCAAAGCCTTGTTCAGGGCTTTGGCCTTGTCGACAAGCTCCAGCACTAGCTCGTCGCGCTCCCGGTCGATGGGCTTGATCATGTCTTCGTGAACCAGGCGGCGCTGGGCGTCGTATCGGTAGCCGGCGGGGATTGCAGTTGCGTTCATATGGTTGCTCCTTGGGATCAATGCAGGGTTAGGTCGATGGCGGCGGGGCTGGCGAAGTCGCGGTAGCTGATCGGTTCGGACCAGGTGACTTCCACACCCTGGAACAGCGCGCTGTAACGGGTGCTCCCCGCAGAGGCGTGGCGCTGGTAGCCGCAGACCTTCTGCAGGCCAAGAAGGCGGCGGCCGTCCTCGGGGCTAACGTCGAGGCGGTAGGCCACGGGGTCAATGGCGTGCATACGGATGCCCAGGCGCTGCAACTCCCGTGCGGCGTCGTTGAAGGTCTTCAGGCGGTTAGCCAGGTGTGGAGTCAGGACTTTCAGGGGAGCTTTAGTGCTGGGTTGCATGGCTCGCCTCCAGGGCTTTGGCGCAGTTGGGGTTGTGGGCGCAGTGCTGGCAGGCCTTCCACTGCTGCATGGCCTGCGGGTTGTGCGTCGGTGCCTTGCGTTCGCGGTAGCTTTGGCACTCGATCAGGCCGATCACCTCGCCCTGAGCCGGGCACTCCATCGCGCCGAGTGCGGCCACAACGCGGCGCTCGACAGCGGAAGTACTCGGCGAGGGGTAGCGGTTGGAGAGCACCAAGCTGACGGCAGAGCGGCTCATGCCGATGCGCTCACCGGCACGGGTGCGGTTGGTCTGCTCGACCTCGGCGGCTAGCAGGCAGACCCATTGCGGGGGCTGCTCACCCCAGGCGGACAGATCGACGCGGGCATTCATGCGTGCACCTCACGCACCAGGTCGTTGAACAGGCGCAGCACCTCGATGCCCTCGGCGCGCTCGCTGTCGGCGCTGTGGAACTGAGCCACCATCCGATCAGCCAGCCGGCCAACTGGCTTGGCAGCCGCGCACAGGTCCGCCAGCAGCTTTTCCAGACGCGCCTTTTCGAGCCTCAGACCGGACAGCTCGGGGCTATCCGGTACGTCTTTGCTCCACACCACCTGGTCTAGGTTCGGGTCGTAGACCTGTTCGAAGGTGCTGCGCTGATAGACCGGATGCTGCGGGCCGGTGTATCGCTGGCGGACCAGGTGGTAGCGGGCAGGCTTGCCTGGCGTACCATCGGTGCGGGTGACGTAGCCGGCCAGGGTCAGCCCTTGCAGGTAGGTGCGGGCAGCCAGCTCGGTCATGGTCACACCGTTGACGCTGGCGTGTTCCGCCGCCTCCGTTGCGCTCAGCGAGCCCAGAATGCGCAGGGTGCGCCAGACGTTCTCGACGGCGGAAGACGGGACGCGCTGGCCACTCTTGTTCACACGGGGCGCTTCGGCGCCTTCGTCACGGGTGAGCTTCCAGCGCGCATTGCGCTTCCCCAGGGACTCCAGGTGCTCGACGATGCCGGCCTTTTTCAGCGCCCGCAGGTAGCTGCTCACGGCTTCGTCATCCTGACTGGAGAGACGTGCCACGTTGTAGGTGGTTAGACCTTTGGGGTCGCGAGACAGCGAGCGGAGGGCTTCCCACATGTGCTGGCGTGGCAGCTTGCCGCCGGTCATGGCGAGGTGGATGGGTTTGCGGGCCATCTTTAAGCCCTCCGCGCTGCCGGGGCTTCGCCGGTAAACCAGCCACGATTACCCCACAGGGCCATGCCGAAGCTGTTGACGCCGTGGGCTTGGGCCTCGGTATTGATGCGGTAGAGGTTCACCGCTGCCCGGCGCAGGCAGCCGCGAACTTTGCGGCGCAGGTCATCGAGCAGCTCGTCCTCGATCTCCAGGCCCGGATAGGCTGTCTCGGCCAGGGTGCGTAGGTCGTCCAGCGTGGCGGGCTGAGCGGGAACCCACTCCAGGACGCGGTTGTGCAGGCGCTCCAGCTTGGCCAGGCTGGATGGCACGCGCTCTTCACCGATCAGCACGATGGTTCCCTGACTGGCGTTGTATATGTCGGTGATGACGTTGGCGATGGCCTTGTCCAGCAGGTACTGGGCATCGTCGATCAGCAGCGGGCGACCGGAAAGGGTCAGCTGCTCGGCCACCTGGTCCACCATCTCGCTCAGGGTTCGACTGGGAACGAGCCCCATTTCACGCAGGATCGCCAGGAGGAACGCCTTTTTCGTCCAGGTATCGCGGCACTCCACGTAGTAGGCGCGGTGGCGGTTGGCGGCGACTGCGGCGGATACCGACTTGCCCAGGCCTGATGCGCCGTACATGGCCACCAGCCCCGGAAGCCCCAGCGGGCGTTGCAGTGCGCGGTCGATGGCGCTGGACAGCAGGCCCACGTTGGTCAGCGGTGCGATTTTGGCGTTGCTCATTTTGCTCACTCCTTGGCCGCTCTCATGCGGCCGTCTGGTTATGCGGTGGTCGCGACGAACTCGAAGGTGCGGCGGATCGAATCAAGGTTTGGGTTGTCGGCGTAGCTCTCCAGCCACGCGGCTTCTGCTGCGGTTAAGGCGTGGCCGGCATCGCGGCGGGCGGCCAGGCGGTTCCACAGGCGATAGCGGGCCATGTCGTCGTCAGGCAAGACGAAGGCCGGCTCGTCAGAGATCAGCTCCAGGGCGGTCTGGCGAGCGTCAGCAAGCTGCTCAGGGGCAAGCTCACGGCTCGGGGCATCGGTCGTGGCGATCAGCTCGACACGGCGGCCGGTGAGCGTCTCCAACTTGTTGATGGAGCGCTTCATCTGGCCGTGCTCGCGGCGCTCGTAGGCCTGTTCCAGCATGGTCTTGGGCATGTAGTCGCTGGCGTTGCCATCGAGCAGGGCCTCGCCGATCAGCACACCTTCCAGGGTGCGAACCCAAACGCGGGAAGCATCACGCACGTCGTAGGCGACTCGGACTTCTTCCTGGTGCAGGGCCACTAGGTCCTGGAGGAAGTAACGCTGATTGGCCCAGGTGACTTCGCCGCGACGAGTCGGGCGCACGACCTGGGGACGCAGCAGGTCCTGTACCAGCTCGGCGGGCGCCATCATCGGTTCCCAGCCACCGTCAATGGCGGCTTCCCATGCTTCGTTCGGACTCATGTGGCGGGGCTTGCCACTCTGCGGGTCGCGAATCTTGGCCAGTCCACGATGCGGGCGGTTGTTGTACTGCTCCAGTTCGTACTCGACGCCGGCTATGAACTCCGCGAAGGTCGGAATCAGGCGCGTGGCCCCCGACTCGCGCAGTTGCTTGCGACTGATGCGGTGCACAGCGGTCCCCGCGTGCTTGTCCATATCGGCGCCGATGTAGCTGGTCAGCTTCTTCGCCGCCGTCACCCAAATGGACTGGTGCGCACGTTCGACCAGGCCGCGCGCCTGGCTGTTGTAGGGCAGCGCGTGGGTCATGGTGCCGCCCAAGCGGTCGACCACCTCGCGCACTGTGTCGTTGGCAAAGCCCGACCCGTTGTCCACATAGAAGATGGCGAACATGCCGCCGCGCTGGATGGCATCACGCAGCGCATCGAGCACACCCACGGTGGACTCGGCTTCGCCGATGGAGATGCCCATGGCGCGCCGAGTCGCCACGTCCAGGACAGTGGTCGTTTCCGGGCGGTACGGCTTGCCGGTGCGGGGGTTGATGACCTCGGCGTCGAACTTGTGGCCGTCGGCGGTATAGACATCGCCCGGCATCAGGTTCTTGGTGTCGCGGCGCTTGAAGCCCTGCAGAGCCTTAAGTTCTTGCGGGCTACGGCGCCCCTGCTCACGCGCTTCTGGCGACAGCTTGTCGAGGAAGCGGCGGACCTGGTGAATGCTGGGGCGGTTGCCTTCGCATTTCGCGGCATATTCGGCATAAGCCGCTTCGACGCTGGGCTTAGTCGGCCGCTGAAAGTGACGCAGGAAAGCCTGCGCCCAGTCGGGTACGCCCATGTCCGGTTTGCGGCGTGCGGGAGCAAGCGCCACCTCGCCACCGTTGCGGTAGTCGCTAAGCCAACGCTTGAGGGTCCGCTCGGACAGGGTACGTTCTGCTGTCTTGCGGTCGTTTGCTTGCGCCGCCTTGCCGGCCAAGTACGGGCTGAGTTGTCCATCGCGCGCCAGGGCAACGAGCGTTTCGATGGCCCGCTGCTGGCTGACCATACCGCTCATGCGCTCGATTTCACGCACGAAGGCGATGCGCGCACTCATGACGTTGCGCTGATCATCGGTTAAGCGTGACGCAGAAATAGCGTCACGCTTGGGCGCTGGATTGGCCTGTACGGGGACCACCTGCTGAGAGGGTGCGCTCTGCTGATCGGCTACAAGGCGAACTAGCAAGGCGGACTGGGATTCCTTCGGCAGCGCAGCGAAGCTGTACTCCACGGCCTTCGACCCAAGTCGGCGCTGTCCTTCCCAGCCCTCGCGCTTGGCCAACTTGAGGACCCCGCGCTCAGTGCCCGGCAGTCCGGGGAGCCCGGCCAGTTCGCTGGCGGTAAACCACTTATGCATGGGGAGCCTCGCTTGCCGCATCTTGGGCGAGCAGGGCTTCACCGAGCTTCAGAGCGGAGCTAGCAAGCCACGTGCGTGCGGCCTCCTTGGTTTCTTCCTTGGCTTGATCCTGAGTCGCGTTATAGAACTCAGTCGCGGCGCACAGGTCGTCAAGCAGGCTCTTCTGGATGCTCAGCAGGCGAGTCATTGGGCACCCCCAATCTGGCGGCGCAAGGCGCGGGCGAGGCGGCCGGCTTCATCGCGGACGCTTTCGAGTCGGCCCAGTTCGGCCAGAAGTGCGTCCCGCCCCCAGGCTACGCGGCCGCCTCTCACCGAAACGATCAGGTCAGAAAGGCGGTGGCCACCGCAGACCTCCTCCAGGAGCGCGGCGCGGTAGAAAGGCAGGTTGTGGTCAACCCGAGCGGGAGAGGACCAGGCGTCAAGCATTGCCTTGCTGATGTCTTCACCAGCAAGGCGGGACATTTGGGCCGCTACGTCAGTGCGGCCGTGTCCGCAGCCCTTGGCGCTTTCCAACATCTCGCTGACGATTTCGCTAACCTGAACCCGGAAGTCGCAGGCCGTAATCAGCTTCGGCTGGGGCACGTCAAAATCAATGTCAATCGTGCGGTCGTCTTTTCCGTGACGCATGTTCAAGCCTCCGTTCCGGTTTTACGGTGCCCTTCGGCACAACCTGCGTTATGCTTTTGGCGCGTTGCCCCAGCGCTTTCCGCGCGGTTTGGGCGCTGCCGGTAAGGCTCATCGTTGGAGGCCCAGCGCTCCGGCCAAATTTCCATGGTTTGGAGCCCAAGCTTTTGGGCGATAGCGCGCTCGACGTGTGGGTACGGGCGCCGCTTGGCGTTCTTAACCGCTGAGCCGGTGAGGTCTAGTTCGCGAGCCAGAATGGCTAGCGACGAGCCCTTGGCGCGGAGCTGGTACTTGATCCACTCCCAGCGCTGGGAAATGTCGTTTGGAATCTCGGCTGTGTTCATACCTGACGTCTCACTGCCACCCTTGAGTGGCATTTTTGGGATGTCTAACGTGACTTACGGCACAAACATAGCCCGTATTTGGGAATAGGTAAACCCATAAGTGAGACGTTCCGATTCCACATTCGGAAGTTTCATACCCAAAAACAGGAATAGAGTCTTATAAATCAATGCCTTACGAACAATCGGAACTGACTGCGCAGGATGATCGTCCAGTTCCGTTCCCGTTTACGGGATTCGGAACCAGGATCGGGGCGGTAGCGGACCTGTATGTGTCGCGTAAAGCGGCAGCTGCAGCGGCTGGCGTATCGCTCTCGACGCTTCAGCGATGGATTGCAGAAGAAGGGGCGCCAGCTTTCGACTCGCTCGCAAGGCTGGCCTATGGAAATGGCGCCTCATTGGATTGGATCGCCACCGGGCAGGGCGCCATGCAGCCCAATGGAATAGCTACGACGCAGGGCGCGCCGGTTGCTCAACCCGAGCCGGACGCGGACGGCGCCTATGCGTTCATCCCGCTCTATGACGCACGTTGCAGTGCGGGCCACGGCGCTTGGAACGAGCGGGCCAAGGTGCTCACCAACCTGGCATTTACGCGCTATTCGCTGCGGAAGAAGGGCCTCAACCCCGCGAACCTGGCATGCCTACGGAATGACGGCGACTCGATGCTCGGCCTTATCAATGATGACGATACCGTCATGATTGACCTGAGTCGTGACAGCCTTGAAGGAGAAGCTGTCTACGTCATCCTCCTGGATGACCACCTGTACGCGAAGCGCCTGCAGCGCCAGTTCGATGGCTCTGTGCTGATCATTAGCCACAACAAGGACTATCAGCCCATGACGGTTCCCAAGGATCGCCTGGCTGAGTTGCAGATCGTGGGTCGTGCGGTCTGGGCGGGCGGCTGGCTGATCTGATCGCGTTGCCATGGGGTATGCCAATTACCCCGCTAGTTTTATCCGTTCGCCCTGCTTGCCAGCTTTGGCACTACTCAGCAGGGCATATCCGGGGAGGCCCCATTATCCGGGGCTCTCCGGTGTCTTCCGGTTTCTTCCGGCTTCCTCCAGCCCTGTGCCAATACTTCCACTAGCTCACAGCGAGCAAGCTCGCTCCTACAAAAAGCGCGCTGCACGTTCCGGCTACCTGTAGGAGCGAGCTTGCTCGCGAACCGGAGCAAAAGCGCGGGAAGAAGTCGGCTCAAACCTCCTCCTTCAACTCCTTCAGGTGCTTGTACACCGTCGCCCGCCCCATGTTCAGCACGTTGGCCACATAGTTCGCCGCGCTCTTGCCCTTGAATGCGCCCTCCGCATGCAGCGCCAGGACCAGCTCGCGCTTGTGGTCGCGGCTGAGGGTGGACAGGCTCAGCTGGCGCTGCCGCAACCAGGCATGGAGGAAGGTATTGATGCGCTCCTGCCAATCATCGCGGAACAGCGCATCGGGTTGCGGCACGATCTTGCTCGAGGACAGGAACAGGTCCAACGCCGCCTTGGCGGTCTCGAACAGGGTGATGTTGAGGTTGATGCACAGCACCGCCAGCGGCTCGCCCTTGGCGTCGCGCAGCACGGTGCTGATGGAGCGGATCTTCTGGCCGTCCCAGTTGAGCTTCTCGTAGGGGCCGATGTTGCGCTCGTCATGGCCGCCTTCGAGCATGTCCTCCAGCGCCGAGTCGTCGCCGATCTCGCGCTTGGAGATGTTGTTCGCCAGATAGGCCACGCGCTGGTTGCGCAGGTCGTGAATGACCACTTCGGCGTGGGGGAAGAACAGCGCGGCGATGGCGTCGGCAATGGCCTTGTAGTTGTCCAGCGGATCAGCGGTGGTCATGGGCAAGGCTCTCGAGGGCGAAGAGGCGGGCGATGGGCGGGCGCTGGCGAGTGTGCCGCAAGCGCCCGCAGGCTGTCACGACTGGCGGCTCACTTGGTCAGCAGGCGCGCCGGGGACAGCATCTCGGCGCTCAGGCCGTGGCGGGTCAGGTGCTCGGGCAGCGCTTCATGGCGGATCAGCGCGGCGCTGGCTTCACCCATCGCCGCCGAGGTCTGGATGCCATAGCCGCCCTGGCCGGCGACCCAGTACAGGCCGGGCGTGGTCGGGTCGTAGCCGGACACCAGGTCGCCGTCGGCGAAGAACGAGCGCAGGCCGGCCCAGGTGTGGCTCGGGCGGCGGATGCTCAGCGTGGTGTGTTCCTCGATCTGGTAGATGCCCATCGCGATGTCCAGCTCTTCGGGCTGCACGTCGTGGGGTTCCACCGGGTCGGCGTTGGCCGGCGAGCCGAGCAGCATGCCGGCGTCAGGCTTGAAGTAGAAGGATTCGTCCAGGCTGACCAGCACCGGCCAGGCGTGGCTGTCCACACCCTCGGGCGGGCTGAACAGGAAAGCAGCGCGGCGCTTGGGCGTGAGGCCCAGGGGCGTGGCACCGGCAAGTTCGGCAATCTTGTCGGACCAGCTGCCGGCGGCGTTGACCAGCACCGGCGCGCGGTAGGTCTGCTGTGCGCAGCGTACTTCCCATACGTCGTCGATACGGCTGATTTCCAGGGCTTCGCTATCGAGTTGAACGCTGCCGCCGTTGCGGCGGACGCCGCGGAGATAGCCTTGCAGCAGGCCATCGGTGTCGATGTCGGCGGCGCTGGGGTCGAGCATCGCGCCGTGGACTTTCTCGCGGCGCAGCACCGGCACGATGGCGCAGGCTTCATCGGCATCCAGCAGGCGCATTTCCGGCACGCTGGCGAGGGCGCTGTCGTACTGGCGCCGGAGCTCTTCCGGGTTGCCTTCGAAATCCACGGTCATCTCGCCGCGCGGGGTGAGGATCGGGTGTTCGACGAAGCCTTCGGGCGGGGTGTCGAAGAAGGCGCGGCTGGCAGCGGTCAGGGCGCGTACCTGCGGCGTGCCATAGGCGACGGTGTAGAGCGCGGCCGAGCGGCCGGTGGAGTGGTAGCCGGCGTGGGACTCGCGCTCCAGCACGGCGACCTTGCCGTGGCGGGAGAGGAAGTAACCAGTGGAGGCGCCGGCAATGCCGCCGCCGATGATGAGGAAGTCGACTTCGATCATGTTCGTCCCCGGCTCAGGCTTTGGTGGTCTGGAGATGGTAGAGCGCATTGGCCAGGGCGACGTCTTCCAGGCCCAGGCCGATGGAGCGGAAGAAGGCGTGGCGCTGGTAGTCCGGTTTCGCGGCCTGGCCGCTGACCAGTTCCGGCAGGTCGCCGTGGATGGCGCCGTCCCAGCCGTGCTCGTCGCGGGCCAGGCGCATCTCGCCGGCGGAGGCCGGGGTGGTGGCGCGGTAGTCGCAGTAGACATCCATCTGCGCCAGCGATTGCGGCGGCACTTCATGGGCGCGGGCGACGTTGGTGCTGATGGAGGTGATCAGCGCCGGTTTGCCGAGGATCGCCGGGTCGAGCACCGGGGTACCGGAAGAGGTGCACAGCAGCACGACGTCGGCATCGGCCACGGCGGACTCGACACTGGTGGCCGGCTCGGCGCGGGAATCGATAGCGCCGAACTGGGCCAGCACGCCGGCGTTCAGGTTCGGCGAATAGACGCGGATGCTCTGCCAGTCGCGCAGGCCTGCTACATAGCGCAGGTGCGCACGAGCGACCGGGCCGCTGCCAACGATGGCCAGGCGCTTGGCGTCCGGGCGGGCCAGTTCCTGTACCGCCAGGGCGGTGGTGGCGGCGGTGCGCGCCGTAGTCAGGCTGCCGGCGTCGCACAGCAGCAGCGGCTGGCCGCTTTCCATGGACATCAGCAGGCTCCAGGCGGTGACCAGCGACTTGGGCTGGCGCACGATGTACGGCGAAGTCTTCACGCCATAGACCTTCTGCGAGGCCAGCACGCCCAGGTAGTTGATGAAATCGCCGCCGCCATTGGGGAACTCCACCAGTTGCTGCGCGGGTTGCACGGCGCTGCCGCCAGCCAGTTCGACGAACATGTCACGCATCGCCTGGAGCACGTCGACCTGTTCCAGCAGGCGTTCGGCGTCAGCCTGGTTGAGGGTGAAAGGTGTGGCGGCGGACATGGCGAAACTCCAGATATGGATTTATTTTTCCATTCTGGACTCTGTTGTCTTGATCAGCAAGGGCGAGTGGTCGGATGAGCGCCGTGTAGGAGCAAGCTTGCTCGCGAACGCATTTTGCCGGAGGCTCCGGTGCCGCGCGGTTCGCGAGCAAGCTCGCTCCTACAGGGGGCGTTACAGCTTGAACTGCGCCACCAACTCCTCCTGGCTGCCGGCCACGCGGCGCAGGTGCTCGCCGCAATCACGGGTGTGCGCAGCGGTCTTGCGGTTTTCCACGGTCATGTCGCTCAGGCGGTGCATGTGCTGATTCACTTCCTGGGTCGTCGCGGCCTGCTGTTCGGCAGCGGCGGCGATCTGGAAGGCCATGGCGTGCACGCCCTGCAGCGAGTCGTCCAGCGCGCCGAGGGCTTCGATCACGGCCTGGGTGTCCTGTTCCAGGGTGTGGGCCTGCTCGCTGGCGCCGCTCATGCTCGACTGCGCCTGGATGGATGAGTCGCCCAGGCTGCCGACGATGGCGACGATCTCGTCGGTGGCGCTGCGGGTGCGCTGGGCGAGGCTGCGCACCTCGTCGGCGACCACGGCGAATCCACGACCCGCTTCGCCGGCGCGGGCGGCTTCGATGGCGGCGTTGAGCGCGAGCAGGTTGGTCTGTTCGGCGATCGAGCGGATCACGTCCAGCACCGAGCCGATCTGCTGGCTCTCGCCGGCCAGGGTCTGTACCACGCCGTCGGCCTGGCGCAGGCCGACCAGCAACTGGTCCTGGCGGCCGATCATGTGCTGCAGGGTGCCCTGCATGGCGACGAAGGCCTGCCGCGCGGCGGCGCTGCCATCCGCGCTGCGGCTGGCGCTGCCAGCGATCTCCTGCACGGTGGCGGCCATCTGGTCGACGGCGCTGACCACCATTTCCAACGCTTCCTGTTGCTGGTCGAGGTGATTGCTGGTGCGTCCGGCGGCGTCGAGGATGTCGCCACTGGCATCGCCCACGGCCTCGCTGGCCTGGCGCAGGCGCTCGACGACCTGGCGCCAGGCCACGGTCATCTCGCGCAGGGCCTGCATCAGGCCGCTGCTGGCGCTGGCGTCGTCGCTCAGTTTGAGTTCGCCGCTGGCCAGGCGCTGGGCGAGGGCCGCCATGCTGGCCGGCTCGCCGCCCAGAGGGCGCATCACGCTGCGGCTGACCAGCCAGGTGCCGGCTGCCACGCCCACCAGCGTCAGCAGGCCGAGCACGAGAATCTGCCACATCAGTTTGCGTACCGGAGCGAAAGCCTGGGCCTGGTCCATCTCCGCCACCAGTGCCCAGTGCAGGCCGTCCAGGTTCAGCGGGACGAAGGACTTGAGTGCCGGCTCGTCGCTCAGGCCCGCTTCGGTAAGACGCCCCTGTTCACCGGCCAGGGCTTTCTCGATGGCCTGTCCGGGCAGCGCGGTGGGGCTTTCCTTGTCGCGGCGTACGTGGTGGTCGGCGAAGCGCACCGAGTCCGAGCGCAGGCTGCCGTCGCCGCCTACCAGGTAGGTCTCGCCGTCGTCGCCCAGGCCCTGGCGGTTCTGCATCACTTCGTTGATTGCCGCCAGCGGCAGTTCCAGCACCAGCAGCAGTTGCAGCTTGCCGTTGTCCTTGATCGGCGCGGCCAGCCATTGCACTGGCTGCTGGTCGTTGGGCGCCTGCTCCAGGTCGCTGATGCTGGCCTTGCCGCTGTCCAGTGCCTTGCGGATGAACAGGCCGAACGGCGTGTCGCGCCACTGCGGATCACCGATGTTCTGCTGGTAATCGACGCCGCGGCCGAGGCTGAACACCACCTTGCCGTCGCCAGCGACCAGCCGCAGCTCGCGGTAGCCGAAGGTCTTGATGAAGTTCTCGAACACCGGGCGGTCGTAGTTGGCGGTGGTCACCAGGGATTCGCTGTCCAGCCCGGCGTAGTTGCTGCCCAGGTTGGTGGCGAGGCTGCTGAGTTGGTCGTTACGGGCCTTCCACGCGTCCATCAGCTGCCGCTGCTTGATGCTGGCGACCGCCTCCAGGGCGTTCAGGCTTTGTTCTTCGAGGGCTCGGCTGGCCTGGAGATAGACCACGATGGCCATCACCAGCACGGGGATCAGGCCGACCGAGAGGAAACTCAGAGCAAGTTTGGCGCGCAAGGGCATGGGAGGATTCCGACGAGTTCTTGGAATTGTTCTCGCGTGCTTTGCAAGAAGCGTGCGAATTTTTTTACGTCTGTAAATAAAACTGATCAGAAATGGCCGGGGCGGGGCTGATTTCCTGGCTGAAGATGGCGCGGTGCCATTGTTTGCGCGGATTCCCGTACGGTCGTCCCAGCGGGTCCGGCGGGAAAAACCCGAGGCTCTGGTGCGTGGATAGGCTTGGGGGTGAGCGGGGGAGAGGAGGTGGCGTCACCGGACGTAACGTCGATGGAAACAAAAAAGGCGAAGCCCAGGGGCTTCGCCTTCTTGTGGTGCAGTACTCGATCAGTGCTTGCGCGGTACCGGCTTGAGCAGCTCGGTGGGCGGCATTTCGCAGGTGATCTTGCGGCCCAGCAGTTCCTCGATCGGCGGCAGGGCGAAGGCATCGTCCTCGCCGGCGAAGCTGATCGAAGTACCGGTGCTGCCGGCGCGGCCGGTACGGCCGATGCGGTGTACGTAGTCGTCCGGATCTTCGGGCAGGGTGAAGTTGATCACGTGGCTGATGCCGTCGACGTGGATGCCGCGGCCGGCAACGTCGGTGGCGACCAGGACGCGGATCTTGCCTTCTCGGAAACCTTCCAGGACCTTGATGCGCTTGTGCTGCGGCACGTCGCCAGACATCTGGGCGGCGCTGATGCCGTCTTTGGTCAGGCGTTCTTCGATGCGGCGCACCTCGTCCTTGCGGTTGGCGAAGACCATCACGCGGGTCCAGTCGTTCTGCGCGATCAGGTTGTACAGCAGCTTGTACTTGTCGCTGCCGGCAACGGCGTAGACGTGCTGCTCGACGGTATCGCTGGCGACGTTCTCCGGCTCGATCTCGACGATGGCCGGGTCGACGGTCCACTGCTTGGCCAGGTTCATCACGTCGTCGGTGAAGGTGGCGGAGAACAGCAGGGTCTGGCGTTCGCCCTTGTACGGGGTCTGGCGGATGATCTGGCGGACCTGCGGGATGAAGCCCATGTCGAGCATGCGGTCGGCCTCGTCCAGCACCATCACCTCGACCATGTCCAGGTGCACCTCGCCGCGCTGGTTGAAGTCCAGCAGGCGGCCGGGGGTGGCGACCAGGATGTCGCAGAAACGCGATTCCAGGGTGCGCAGCTGCTTGTCGAAGTCCATGCCGCCGACGAAGCTCATGACGTTCAGGCCGGTGTACTTGGCCAGGCCGATGGCGTCGTTGGCGATCTGCACCACCAGTTCGCGGGTCGGCGCGATGATCAGCGCACGCGGCTCGCCCATGTAGCGCTCTTTCGGCGGCGGGGTCTGCAGCAGCTGGGTGATGATCGAGATGAGGAACGCGGCGGTCTTGCCGGTGCCGGTCTGGGCGCGGCCGATGGCGTCCTGGCCACGCAGGGTGAAGCCCAGTACCTGCGCCTGGATCGGCGTGCAGTAGGGGAAGCCCAGGTCATGGATGGCATGCATCAGGCGCGGGTCGAGGTTGAAGTCGTGGAAACGCGTCTTGCCTTCGGCCGGCTCGACCACGAAGTCTTCCAGCTTCCAGTTGTCCACCACCGGTGGGCGCGGCTTGCGCTCGCGGCGCGGTTTCGGCTCGCGGGGTTTGTCGGTGCCTTCGGCCTTGGCATGCTCCTGCTTCGGAGCGTGCTCGCGTTTCTCGCCGCGTTCACCTTTGTCGGAACGCTCGGCGCGGGGTTTGTCGCTCTTCGGGCCGCGGGCCGACTTCTCGGCTGCATCGGCTGTATCGGCCGCTTCGCGGGGCGGGCGCGGGCTACGCGGTTTGCGCGGACGTTTCTCACCGCTCTGGGCGGGCTTTTCTGCGGCGGGAGCGGGGGCCGCTGGCGTGGCTACGGGTTGCTCGCCGTCGCCCTTGCTGAAGATTTTCTTGAGTGCTTTGAGCACGGCTGTCTCGTGTTGGTTAAGGAATGAACGGCCGCCAGTGTAATGCAAGATGCCCGCAGGGCGAAGTGCCGCGGGCATCCTGCCCATTGACTTGGGCTACGGAAGGTTCTCCAGCAGCAGGCGGCGCACGTTGCCACCCATGATCGCAGCGATGTCCTGGTCGCTGAAACCGGCCTTCGCCAGGCCCTGGGTCAGTTGCGCCAGACCTGTGGTGTCGAAGGGGGCATTCACTGCACCGTCGAAGTCCGAACCCAGCGCGATGTGCTCGACGCCCACCTTGTCGGCGGCGTAGCGCATGGCCTTGACGATGGCGTTCACCGACGTTTCGCAGACTGCGCCGTCCCAGTAACCGATGCCGATTACACCGCCGGTATTGGCGATGCCGCGCAGATGGGCGTCAGTCAGGTTGCGCGGGCCGGGGCAGGTGCCGGCGACGCCGGTATGGGAAACGATCACCGGGCGCCTGGCGATGGCCAGCACGTCGTCGATAAGCGGGCGCGAGGCGTGGGCCAGGTCGATCAGCATCTTCTTGTCTTCCAGGCGCGGGATGACCTGGCGGCCGAACTCGGTCAGGCCACCCTTCTTCAGGCCATGGGCGGAGCCGCCGACCTCGTTATCGAAGAAGTGGGTCAGGCCCATGATGCGAAAGCCCGCGTCGTACATGCGGTCGATGTTTTCCAGCTTGCCTTCGAGCGGGTGCAGGCCTTCGGTGGCCAGCACGCCGGCGAGTTGTTTCGGGTCTTTCTGCCAGGCGGCGAGGTAGCGGGTCAGGTCCTCGCGGCTGCGGATCAGGGTGAGCCTGCCCTGGCTGTCGGCGGCGGCCTTGTCCAGCAACTCGCCTTGATAGAGGGCGCGCTCCAGCAGGCTGTTCCAGGTCCGCGCCGGCCAGCGCTGGGCGATGATCAGCGGGGTGATGTTGTCGCTGTCGGCGCTGTTGCTCTCGTAGTTCAGGCCGCGTGGGGTCTTGGTGACGGTGGAGAACACCTGCAGGCCGACATTGCCCTCGATCAGGCGAGGCAGGTCGGTGTGGCCGTGGTTGTGGCGGTCCAGCAGGTTGCGATCCCAGAGCAGGGCGTCGTCATGCAGGTCGGCGACGAACAGGCTCTGGTGCAGCGCCTGGGCCTCGGGGGAAGCAGGGTAGGGCGGCGGGCTGGCCACGGTATTCATCTTCCGGTCCATGTAGCCCGGCAGGTTGAAGAAGATTCCCAGGCCAACGGCCAGCAGGACGAGCAGAACGATCAGCAGCTTGCGCATGTCAGCTTCCCAGCTTTGTTGTTATTCGAGTTTTGCCGGGATGGAATCTAACAGACGGGAAAGTACAGCGGGAGGTCAGCCGCAGAGGCAGTTGCGGCCCTTCTGCTTGGCCTGGTAGAGAGCACCGTCGGCGCGCAGGATCAGGCTCGGCAGGTTTTCCTGGATGTCCATCTCGGCCAGGCCGAGGGAGACGGTAACGCCGGGCAACACGCCCACCGGCGAATAGAAGGAGGCGATCTGCTCCAGGCTCTGGCGCAGGCGATTGCCAATGCGCCGGGCTTCGTCGATGGCGATCTCCGGCAGGAGGATGACGAACTCCTCTCCACCGTAGCGTGCCATGCTGTCCTTGGGCCGCAGCTGGCTGCGCAGGGTGTGGGCAACCAGGCACAGCGCATAGTCGCCGGCCAGGTGGCCGTGTTCGTCGTTGTAGTTCTTGAAGTGGTCGACATCGAGCATGAGCATGCACATGGGCTGTTCATTGAACGCGCAGCGCGTGCTTTCGCGATCGTAGATGTGCTCCAGCCAACGTCGGTTGAACAGCCCGGTGAGGGTGTCGATGTTGGCGTTCTGCTCGGTGTCGAGAATGATCCGGTTACCCTCGCGCACCCGCTCGCACAGGACCGTGAGGAGATTCTGCATGACTTGCGGTGAGTGCTCGAACAGGCCGATCAGCGCCTCGCGGTGCAGGCGCAGCACGGTGGTCGGTTCGCTGGCGACGACGTATGCCGAAGGGTGGTCGCTGTCGATGAAGCTGATCTCGCCGGCGCAGTCCCCCGGATGCAGGGTACTCACCGGCTGGTTGTCCAGCGAACCCAGGTACACCGTCAGGTGCCCGGAGAGAACCATATAAAGGAAGTGATTGCGGTTGAACGGCGACAGCAGGATTTCCCCGCGCTCCAGTTCGCAGGCGCGGAAATCCTTGAGCAACTGCTGCAGGTGAGCCGCGGCCACGTTCTGGAACAGGCGCAGATGCTGGAGCTGGCGAATGTCCTCGTTCCACTGCGCGGCTTTCATGACGCAGCGGAGGACGGGTGATGGCTGGTGATGTGCACGACTGACTCTCCCTGTAGTCCTCTTCGCACATTGAGACATCAGTATTAGTCAGATTTGATTACTGGCAATTCGCAGCCACACCCGGCCGACCGGCGGTCGGCCGGGTGTTTCATCAACTTTCCAGCAGCTCCACATGCACCGCATAGCCGCCCAGACGGTCGGCCAGTGCAGCGCGCGAGTCCAGGCCGAGGCCGCCGACGAACAGGCGGGCTTTCTGGCCAAAGCGGTCATCGGCGATCACTTCGATGCGTGGCGCCGGGGACAGGTGCCGGGTCTCGTCCTCGAGCACGCGACGAATGGCATCCAGGCGCAGCGCCGGCTTGAAGGTCTTGCCCACTGCGGTGACCGGGATGGCGTCCAGCAGCCAGACGTCCTTGGGCACCGCCGCACGTTCGGGGACATGGCGGGCGGCGTGCTCCAGCAGCTCCTTCTCGCTCGCCTGCATGCCGGGCTTGAGCTGGATGTACACCACCGGCAGCTCGCCAGCCTTCAGGCACGGCTTGCCCACGGCGGCGGCCATGGCCACGGCAGGGTGGCGATGCAGGGCTTCCTCGATCATCTGCGGATCGATGTTGTGCCCGCCGCGGATGATCAGGTCCTTGCTGCGGCCGGTGAGCCAGATGTAGCCGTCGGCGTCGATGCGCCCCAGGTCGCCAGTGTTGAACCAGTCGCCGTCGACCCAGATGTCCTTGTTCTTGCTGGCCTGCAGGTAACCCTTGAACACGGTGGGACCGCGCAGGCAGATGTTGCCGATCTCGTCCACGGCAGCATCGCGCAGGTATCGGCCTTCACCGTCGAGGATCACCGATTTCAGTTCGCAGTAGGGCAGGCGCAGGCCGATGGAACCGGGCCGCCGCTCGCCGCCGCGCGGGTTGCAGCTGGTGCCGCAGGTGCCTTCGGTCATGCCATAGCCTTCGATGATCGCAAGGCCCGTCTTCGCCTCGAACTGGCGGATCAGCTCCACCGGCATCGGCGCCGCGCCGCACAGGGCGAAGCGCAGGCTGGAGAGGTCGCGGCCTTCGCTGGGCACCTGCAGGAGGGCGGCGTAGATGGTCGGCACGCCGCTGAAGCTGGTGACCTTGTAGCGCTCCACCAGTTTCCAGAAGTCCTGGATCAATGTCGGGTTGCGGTAGCCCTGGGGGCCGGCCAGCAGTACTTCACCGCCACGCATGAAAGGTGCGAGGCCGGTAACCATCACACCGTTGACGTGGAACAGCGGCAGGCCGCAGAGCAGCACGTCGTGGCCGTCGTAGTCGGCGTTCAGGCCCATGATCTCGGCCATCGCCACTTCGTTGAAATGGCTGTGCGGCGCAAGCTTGGGCGTGCCGGTGGTGCCGCCGGTGTGGAAGTAGGAGGCGACTTCGTCCGGACCGATCACCCGGCCGCTTTCCAGGTGGTCGTCCGGGCACTGGGCGAGCAGTTCGTCGAAGTCCAGCACGCCCTCGGGCAGCGCGCCGCGGGCGGTCTTGATCGCCGAACGCTGCGGTTCTGGAAGCAGGTTGGCGATGTCGACGGTGACGATGGCGTTGAGGTCGGGCAGGTGGTCGCGCAGGGCGGCGACCTTGTCCCACAGGTCTGTGCCGGGGAAGGGCGCCAACGTGACGAGAACACGGGAGTCGGCGGCGCGCACCAGGTCGGCGATGTGCTCGGGGTCGAGCAGCGGGTTGATCGCATTGACGATCCCCGCCGCTTCGCCGCCCCAGATCACATAATGGGTCTGCGGCAGGTTGGGAAGCAGGAACGACACCGAAGTGCCTGGACGCACGCCGAGACGGTGGAAGGCGTTGGCCGCCTGGGTGAGGCGGGCAAACAGCTCGGCGTAGCTCACCCGGATCGGCTCCTCGGCCGCCGAGCCCTGCAGCAGGAAGCTCAGGGCGGTGGACGTGCCGAACTGCTGCGCGGAGCGGCGCAGCAGTTCATAGGTGTTGGGTGGCAGGTCGCGATCGTGCAGGGGGACCTGTTCCAGGGCTTCGACGTCACGCAGGCTACTGATCGGGGCGTTCATGCTTCTTCTTGTTCTCCGCAGGGTCAGGGGATCACAGGCGCTCCCGCAGCCAGGCGCCGATATCGCCAAGCTCCTCGTTGCTCACTTCGTGGCTCATCGGGTAGGTGCGCCACTGGGCGGGCACCTCGTTGGCCTGCAGGAAGTCGTACGCGGCGCGGCCCATGGCAGGCAGCACCACGTCATCGAAAGTGCCATGCAGGCAGAGTGCGGACAGTTGTCTTTTTGTAGCCGGCAGGCTTATGCCTTCGCTGAATGTCGGGCCATAGGTGGAGAGCGCCATGACGCCGCCCAGTTCGCCGTCCCAACGCAGGTAACCGGTATGCAGCACCACCGCGCCGCCCTGGGAGAAGCCGGCGAGGATGATGCGCTTGGCCGCGACGCCCTGGTCGATCTGCCCCTGGATCAGTGCGATCACGCTGTCGGCCGAGGCTTCCAGCTGCGCTTCGTCGATGGCGCGGGCCGGGGCCATGGCGAGGATGTCGTACCAGCTGGGCGCCGGCATGCCGTTGAACACGGTAACCGGGCGGGTCGGCGCCTGGGGCAGGATGAAGCGCGTCGACTTGAAGCTGCGTTGCAGCATCTGTGCTACCGGCTCGAAGTCGTAACGGTCGGCGCCCAGACCGTGCAACCAAATGACGCAGGAATCGGCAGGTTGGGACGGATCGAGGATCAGCGGCTGGGTCATGAAGGCTCCAGGATGGGGCAGGCGCTCTAGGAAGGGGCGCTGCGTGCGAGAAAGGGCGGAGGGGCGATGCAAGAAGATGTCGCATGGCCATAACTTGTGGGACTTGACTGAACGAAATTGCACGAACGTTCCTCGGCTGGTACGCCCCTTGCTATCGCTACTGGCAGGCTGTGCGGCCCCACTTCCGGTAACACTCTACCGACCCCATCCGGAAAGCTGTACCGGAAGTGGCGCCGCGAAAGCCTTGGGCTGCTTCAGGGCCTGTCGCGCCGGCTGCGGTCAACAGCCGGCGCGGCGGGCCTTCGCCTTCACGCAATGATCCCTTGATGACCCGTTCCAGCGCGCAAGACCTGCGCGCTCGAAGGTGTGTTCGCGGCTCGGCGAAGGATTTTTCGCAGGCCGTCTAGACTCACTTTCAGGTCTCCATCCCGTTTGTTGTCTTGCTGGTGCCTCACAAGGGTACGGCGGTGGAACCGGGACTCCAAAACACTAAAAAAGCAACGGAGAAGATCGATGAAGATGGTGAAATCCACCCTGGCAGTGCTGACCACCGCCGCCGTGTTCGGTATCAGCGGCCTGGCGCATGCTGGCGCCACCCTGGATGCTGTGAAGAAGAAAGGCTACGTGCAGTGCGGTATCAGTGACGGTCTTCCCGGCTTCTCCTATGCCGACGCCAAGGGCCAGTACAAAGGCATCGACGTGGACGTCTGCCGCGCCGTGGCGGCGGCCGTGTTCGGCGACGCCAGCAAGGTCAAGTACAGCCCGCTGACCGCCAAGGAACGCTTCACCGCGCTGCAGTCCGGCGAGATCGACATCCTCTCGCGCAATACCACCTGGACCAGTTCCCGCGACAGCGCCATGGGCCTGAACTTTGTCGGCGTGACCTACTACGACGGCCAGGGCTTCCTGGTGAACAAGAAGCTCGGCGTTTCCAGCGCCAAGGAACTCGACGGCGCCACCGTGTGCATCCAGGCCGGCACCACCACCGAGCTCAACCTGTCCGACTACTTCCGCTCCAACAACCTCAAGTACACCCCCATCACCTACGACACCTCCGACGAGAGCGCCAAGTCACTGGAGTCCGGCCGTTGCGACGTGCTGACCTCCGACCAGTCGCAGCTTTACGCCCAGCGCATCAAGCTGGCCGCGCCGGACGACTATGTGGTGCTGCCCGAGGTGATCTCCAAGGAACCCCTCGGCCCGGCCGTGCGCCAGGGTGACGAGGAGTGGTTCGACATCGCCCGCTGGACGCTCTTCGCGATGCTCAACGCCGAGGAGCTGGGCATCAACTCGAAGAACGTCGAGGAACAGGCCAAGAGCACCAAGAACCCCGACGTCGCGCGCCTGCTCGGCGCCGAGGGCGACTATGGCAAGGACCTCAAGCTGCCCAAGGACTGGGCGGTACAGATCGTCAAGCAAGTGGGTAACTACGGCGAGATCTTCGACCGCAACGTCGGCGACGGCAGCGAGCTGAAGATCAAGCGTGGCCTCAACGCCCAGTGGAACAAGGGTGGTCTGCAGTACGCACCGCCGGTGCGCTGACCTGACCCGTTCCGGCGCCCGGAGTGTGGGCGCCGGACTGTTTCGAACGACGTGAAGCCTTCCGGGCGGCCACGGGCGTAGCCCCGTGGTCGCCCGGCGGCCTTCCGAGAGGGCTTACATGCAGAATTCCGTCAAGGCCCAGCGCCCGCGGGGGGTATCGCTCAACGATCCCGTCGTGCGCGGCTGGGCATTCCAGGTCATCGCCGTCATCTTCGTCGTGGCGGTCGGCTGGTTTCTCTTCGACAACACCCAGACCAACCTCGCCCATCGCGGCATCCAGTCCGGTTTTGGTTTCCTTGACCACAGCGCCGGCTTCGGCATCTCCCAGCACCTGATCGACTACAGCGAAAGCGACACCTACGGACGGGTGTTCATGGTCGGCCTGCTGAACACGCTGCTGGTCACGGTGGTGGGGATCTTCTTCGCCACCATCCTGGGATTCATCCTCGGTGTGGCGCGGCTGTCGCCCAACTGGCTGATCCGCAAGCTGGCGACCCTGTACATCGAGACCTTCCGCAATATCCCGCCGCTGCTGCAGATCTTCTTCTGGTACTTCGCGGTACTCGGCCCGCTGCCGGGCCCGCGCCAGAGCATCAGCTTCGGCGACCTGTTCTTCGTCAACAACCGCGGCCTGCAGATGCCCGCGCCGATCGCCGCCGACGGCCTCGGCCCGTTCATCGTCGCGGTGATCCTGGCGCTGGTTGGCTGGGTAGTGATCTGGAAGTGGGCCAAGGCCCGCCGACATGCCACCGGCAAGGCCTTCCCGGTGTTCCTCAGCGGCCTGGCGCTGCTGATCGTGCTGCCGGGGCTGGTGTCGCTGGTCGCCGGTGCGCCGTTCCACTGGGACGTGCCAGTGCTGCAGGGCTTCAACTTCCGTGGCGGCTGGGTGGTGATCCCCGAGCTGGTGTCCATCGTGCTCGCCCTGTCGGTCTATACCGCCGCCTTCATCGGCGAGACGGTGCGCGCCGGTATCCAGGCGGTCAGCCATGGGCAGACCGAGGCCGCTGGATCGCTGGGCCTGCGCCCGGGGCAAACGTTGCGCCTGGTGATCATCCCGCAGGCACTGCGAGTGATCATTCCACCGCTGACCAGCCAATACCTGAACCTGGCGAAGAACTCCTCGCTGGCCGCCGCCATCGGCTACCCGGACATGGTCTCGCTGTTCGCCGGCACGGTACTCAACCAGACCGGCCAGGCCATCGAAACCATGGCCATCACCATGAGCGTGTACCTGGCCATCAGCATCAGCATTTCGCTGCTGATGAACTGGTACAACAAGCACATCGCGCTGGTCGAGCGGTAGGGGAAGCAGACTATGACAACGCATACCTTCAAGCCCGACCTGCCGCCACCGGCGATGAGCGTGGGCGTGCTCGCCTGGCTGCGCGCCAACCTGTTCTCCAGCTGGTTCAACACCCTGCTGACGCTGGTCGGCATCTACCTGGTCTACCTGATCGTGCCGCCGCTGCTGGAGTGGGCGATCATCAAGGCCGACTGGACCGGCACCACCCGCGCCGACTGCTCCCGCGAGGGCGCCTGCTGGGTGTTCATCGGCTCGCGTTTCGGCCAGTTCATGTACGGCTTCTACCCCGAGGAACTGCGCTGGCGCGTGGACCTCACCGTGCTGTTCGTTGTGTTCGGTGCCGCGCCGCTGTTCCTCAAGCGCTTTGCGTACAAGGTGAAGTACGGCCTGGGCTTCCTCGTGGCGCTGCCGATCGTGGCCTACTGGCTGCTGCACGGCGGCTTCCTCGGCCTGGAAACCGTGCCGACCAGTTCCTGGGGCGGGTTGATGCTCACCGTGGTGATTGCTGCGGTCGGCATCTGCGGGGCGATGCCGCTGGGCATCCTGTTGGCGCTCGGGCGGCGTTCGAAGATGCCGGCGATCAAGGTCATCTGCGTCACCACCATCGAGTTCTGGCGTGGCGTGCCCCTGATCACCGTGCTGTTCATGTCCTCGGTGATGCTGCCGCTGTTCCTTCCCGAGGGCATGAACCTCGACAAGCTGCTGCGGGCCATGGTGATGGTGGTGCTGTTCGAGGCCGCCTATATCGCCGAGGTGGTGCGCGGTGGCATGCAGGCCATCCCCAAGGGGCAGTACGAAGCCGCGGCGGCGATGGGCCTGGGCTACTGGCGGACCATGGGCCTGGTGATCCTGCCGCAGGCGCTCAAGCTGGTGATCCCCGGCATCGTCAACACCTTCATCGCGCTGTTCAAGGACACCAGCCTGGTGATCATCATCGGCCTGTTCGACTTCCTCAACAGCATCAAGCGCGCCACCGCGGACCCGGCCTGGCTGGGCATGGCCACCGAAGGCTACGTGTTCGCTGCGGTCGTCTACTGGATTTTCTGTTTCGGCATGTCCCGCTACTCCATGCACCTGGAGCACAAGCTGGACACCGGCCACAAGCGTTAGGAGCGATTCGTCATGTCTGAAGCCACCCAAAAGACCGCACAGCCGGCCGTCGGCGATCACGTGATGATCACCATGAAGGGCGTGAACAAGTGGTACGGCCAGTTCCACGTGCTCAAGGACATCAACCTGGAGGTCAAGCAGGGCGAGCGCATCGTGCTCTGCGGTCCGTCCGGATCGGGCAAGTCCACCACCATCCGCTGCATCAACCGCCTGGAAGAGCACCAGCAGGGCAGCATCGTGGTCGACGGCACCGAGCTGACCAACGACCTCAAGCAGATCGAGGCGATCCGCAGCGAAGTCGGCATGGTGTTCCAGCACTTCAACCTGTTCCCGCACCTGACCGTGCTGCAGAACTGCATCCTGGCGCCCATGTGGGTGCGCAAGATGCCCAAGCGCCAGGCCGAGGAAGTCGCCATGCATTACCTGGAGCGCGTGCGCATCCCGGAGCAGGCGCACAAGTTCCCCGGCCAGCTCTCCGGCGGCCAGCAGCAGCGCGTGGCGATTGCCCGCGCGCTGTGCATGAAGCCGAAGATCATGCTGTTCGACGAGCCCACCTCGGCACTCGACCCGGAAATGGTCAAGGAAGTGCTCGATACCATGATCGGCCTGGCGCAGAGCGGCATGACCATGCTCTGCGTGACCCACGAAATGGGCTTCGCCCGCACCGTGGCGAACCGGGTGATCTTCATGGACAAGGGGGAGATCGTCGAACAGGCGCCGCCGGACCAGTTCTTCGACAACCCGCAGTCGGATCGGACCAAGTTGTTCCTCAGCCAGATCCTGCATTGATATAGCTCTTCGTAGGAGCGAGCTTGCTCGCGAACGGGTTTTCCGGCCGCGACAGCGTTGGGCGGGTTCGCGAGCAAGCTCGCTCCTACAAGGACGCCACGCCATCTTTCACGTGACGGGGCTGACCTCGTCACGCTCGTCCCCCCCGATAGCAAGCCCACGCTGCAACGGCGTATGCTGCCAACTCCACCGCACACACCGGCGGCATCGCGACAAACCGGCTGAACTCGGCCGTCGGATCGGTGTTCCCATGTGCAGTGGTTCGTCAGGGATGGGCTACCGTTTGAAGTAGCTCCCCTGCACCCGCCGTCCAAAGGAAGAGAGCCGACGTGAACCTGATCCTATCGCCAATGAACCTCAGCAAAGCCAAGGCCTGGGGCGCCCACGCGGTGACCTCCAGCGGTGTCATCCTCGCGCTGCTTGCGCTCCTCGCGCTGGTCGACAACAGGCCCCAGGCCTGCCTGCTGTGGCTGGGCGTGGCGCTGCTGGTGGACGGCCTGGACGGCACCCTGGCACGCAAGTTCGATGTCAAGGCGGTGCTGCCGCACTTCGATGGCTCGACGCTCGACCTGGTGATCGACTACCTCACCTACGTCTTCATCCCCGCGATCTTCATCTACCGCTACGTGCCGCTGCCCGTGCATACCGAGCTGCTGGCCGTGGGAGTGATCCTGGTGTCCTCGCTGTTCTGCTTCTGCAACGTCAACATGAAGAGCAAGGACAACTACTTCGTCGGCTTCCCGGCGGCCTGGAACGTGGTGGCGGTTTACTTCTTCGTGCTCGACCTGCACCCCTGGGTGAGCTTCGTCACTGTGCTGGTGCTGGCCGCGCTGACCCTGACTCGCATGAAGTTCCTGCACCCTTTCCGCGTGCGTCAGTTCATGCCGCTGAACATCGCCGTGACCTTCGTCTGGATGCTCAGCAGCGCGCTGCTGATTCTCCAGCAGCCGATCGACCAGCCGTGGCTGCTCGGCCTGTGGTTTGCGGCTTCGGCCTACTTCGTCGGCGTGTGCGTATGGCGCACGGCAATGGAGTGGTTCCACTGATCGCGGAATCTCCATTCCCTCCATCCATCCTGTGATGCTGATCCTCACCCTGTAGGAGCGAGCTTGCTCGCGAACCGCCCAGCGCTGGAGTGGCCGGGAAATGGTTCGCGAGCAAGCACGCTCCTACAGGTTCACCTTAAGCCTGCCGCCCCAGCAAGCGCTGGCGGAAAGCCCCCGGCGTCTCCCCGCAAACCTGCTTGAACAACCGCGCGAAGCTCGCCCGATCGGCGTAGCCCACGTCGCTTGCGATGCGCTCCAGCGAGCGCGCCGGATCACCCAGCGCCTCCTGCGCCGAGGCGATGCGCAGGCGCTGCACATAATCGTTCGGCGACATTCCCACCTGCTCGCGAAAGCGCCGCAACAGCGTGCGCGTGGAACAGTGCACGCGTTGCGCAAGCGTGGCGAGATCGAAGGGTTGCGCGTAGTTATCCTCCAGCCACGCCAGCAGCGGCTCCAGTGGCGAGCCAGCGGGCAGCGGCTCGGGCAGCAGCGGAGTAAAGCGCCGCTGGCGGCCGCGCCCATGCTCGAACACCAGGGTTGCCGCCGCGCGCCGCGCCAGCGCCGCCCCGGCGTGCCGCTCGATCAGGTACAGGCAGAGGTCCAGCCCGGCCTGTGCGCCACCGGAGCAGAGCCGGCCCTTGTCGTCGGTGCACAGGGCATCGATGTCCAGCCGGACCTGGGGATAACGCGCGCGGAATGCTGCTTCCAGCGCCCAGTGCGTAGTCGCGCGGCGGTCGTCCAGCACGCCGGCTTCCGCCAGCAGAAAGGCACTGCTGCACAGGCTGCCCAGTTGGACGGTGTCAGGTGCGCGGCGCAGCCAGTCGAGCAGTGGTTGATTGGCGGCGAAGGTGGCGTCGATGTCCGCGCCGGTGGCGGGGATCAGCAACAGGTCGCAGCGCGCAGCAAGATCGAGCCCGCCTTCCACTTCCACCAGCCCGAAGGGCAACGTCACGGGCGTACCGTCTGCACTGACCCGCAGCACCTCGAAGCGTCGCTCGCCGGCCAGGCGGTTGGCGAGGTGGAAACTGTCCATGGCCAGCCCAAGGCTGGAGCACAGGGTTTGCGGGCAGACGAACAGGGCTATCCTGAACATGGCGTCTCGCTTTGCGCTGGCGGTAGGTGTGGCGATTTCGATCATAATGTTGTCGATATTGCCAATCGTGTCCAGTCGCTGCAATCCCGATACTGCACACATTCCTCCCGACCCGAGCCCAACCATGGCCCACGCCAACGCACAACTGATCGAACGCTTCTACCAGGCCTTCCAGCGCCGCGATGGCGAGGCCATGGCCGCCTGCTACAGCGCCGACGTGCAGTTCAGCGACCCGGTCTTCACCGACCTGCGCGGCGCCGAGGCCGGCGACATGTGGCGCATGCTCACCGCTCGCGCGCAGGATTTCTCGCTGACCTACGAAGGCGTCGAGGCCGATGAGACGCGAGGTTCCGCACGCTGGGTGGCGTCCTACACCTTCACCCAGACCGGTCGGAAAGTGACTAATCACATCCAGGCACATTTCCACTTTCGCGACGGATTGATCTGTCAGCATGAGGACAGATTCGACCTGTGGAAATGGTCGCGCCAGGCCCTCGGCACCAAGGGAGCGCTGCTGGGCTGGGCACCGCCGGTGCAAAGGGCAATTCGTGCGCAGGCCGCCAAAGGCCTCGCAGCGTATCGCGCACAACGGGTGGCGGCGGCCTGATCGCGGGCTTTCGGGCTCGCCCGCGGCGGCTGGATAGGCTTAAATGACAGGCGACTGAGAGCCGGACGCCGCCATGATCACACTTTTCCAGTTCCCGCCCGCCTTCAACGTACCCAACGTCAGCCCCTTCTGCCTGAAGCTGGAGACCTTCCTCCGCCTGGCCGGGCTGGAGTACCAGGTCAAGCATGTGATGGACCCGCGCAAGGGGCCCAAGGGCAAGCTGCCGTTCATTACCCTGGACGGCAAACCCGTCGCCGACACGGCGCTCATCATGCGCACCCTGCAGCAGTACTACGAATTCGACCTGGACGCCGGCCTCGACGCTCGCGGCCGTGGCTGGGCGGTTTCGATCACGCGGCTGTGCGACGAGCACCTGGTACCTCTGCTGGTGTATTTCCGCTGGCTCGACGAGCAGGGCTTCCGACAGGTGAAGGACGTGATGTTCCGCAGCATTCCCGCGCCGCTGCGCCCGGCGGCGGGTATGTTCATGCAGCGCAAGATCCGTGGCGACCTCAAGGGCCGTGGCCTGATGCGCCACAGCCGTGAAGAACTGCTGAGCTTCGCCCGCGACGACCTCGAAGCCCTCGACGGTATGCTCGGCGACCTGCCGTACTTCGGCGGGGCCCAGCCGTGCAGCGCCGACGCCGCCACCTACGGCGTGCTGGCCAACCTGATCCTCAGCACCCTGGAAACCCCGCTCAACGACATGGCGCGCAGCTACGAGCGCCTGGTTGCCTATTGTGACCGCATGCAGGCGCGGGTCTGGGCGTCGTGACGGCCGCCGAGCCCAAGCCCTGGTTCGTCTACCTGGTGCGCGCCGAGAACGGCGCGCTCTACTGCGGTATCAGCGACGACGCGCAACGCCGGTTCGAAACCCATCGCACCGGCAAGGGCGCGCGCTTCTTCCATTCCAGCCCGGCCCAGGCGCTGGTCTACGTCGAAGCCTGCCCCGGCAAGGGTGATGCCCTGCGCCGCGAGCGTGCGATCAAGGCGCTGACCAAGAAGGCCAAGGAGCGCCTGGTGCTGGCCAGCCCCTTCACCATCAGCGCCGTGGATGTCGTGCCATCCGAGGGATGAGGTAGGACTCGCGCGAAGCACGGGTTAAGCTGCCGGACCACTTTACGGCCGCTGGAGCGACCCATGTCCGAGCTGATCCTGCACCATTACCCGACTTCGCCCTTCGCCGAAAAGGCGCGTCTGATGCTGGGCTTCAAGCAGCTGTCCTGGCGCTCGGTGATGATTCCGCCGCTGATGCCCAAGCCGGACCTGATGCCTCTCACCGGCGGCTACCGCAAGACCCCAGTGCTCCAGGTCGGCGCCGACATCTACTGCGACACCGCACTGATCGCCCGCCGCCTGGATCAGGAAAAGGCCGTGCCGGCACTGTTTCCCGAAGGCCACGAGTTCACCGTCGCCAGCTTCTCCTCGTGGATCGACTCGGTGATCTTCCAGCATGCGGTCAGCCTGGTATTCCAGCCCGAATCCATCGCCATGCGTTTTGGCAAGTTGCCGCCTGAATTCCTCAAGGCCTTCGTCGCTGACCGCAGCCAGCTGTTCAGCGGCGGCACCGCCAGCAAGCTCTCCGCCGAGCAGGCCAAGCACCAGTGGCCGGCGTTCATGGCCCGTGTCGAGGAACAACTGGCCCGCGAGGAAGGCGACTTCCTGTTCGGCGAGCCCTCGGTGGCCGACCTGTCTCTGGCCCATTGCCTGTGGTTCGTCAAGGCTACGCCGGTCACCTCGCCGCTGGTGGATGCCTACCCGGCCGTCAGCGCCTGGCTCGGCCGCGTGCTGGGCTTCGGCCATGGTGCGCCCAGCGAAATGAGCGCCGAGGAGGCCATCGCCGTGGCCCGCGACAGCCAACCGGCGGCGCTGCCGCAGGCAGACTTCGTCGACCCCAACGGCTTCAAGCCTGGCCAGCGCGTGGTGATCGCCGCCACCGACTACGGCTGCGATCCGGTAGAAGGCGAGCTGGTCCATACCGGACTGGAAAGCCTGATCCTGCGTCGCGAGGACCCGCGCGCCGGCACCGTTCACGTGCACTTCCCGCGCGTCGGCTTCAGCATCCGCCCGGCCTGAGTCCGGCCGGGCCAGGGCATTGCCGCGTCACCGGCGTACGCAGGCGCGGCAGGTTCTCGGCCATCTCGCGGAAGTGTTGCAGGCGCTCGTAGCAGAGCGCCATTTCCCCGCTGTTGCTGTTGTACCAGGCGTCTGGAGCGCCGCAGCTGACCAATCGCAGATTCAGCGGGCGTGGCGGGCGAAACAGGCGAAACACCTCGTTGACCATCAATTGCAGGTGATCGCCGTCGCGTAGCAGCGCGATCAGAGGCTCGGTCTCGTCACGGTTCACCGACGGTGTATCCCAGGTCAGGCGCCACGCCGCGTGGTGCTGGATCGACGCGGTGCGCCGCGAATGCCGGATCCATTCCAGCGCCTTGCTCGCCTGGCGGAACTCCTGGTCGCAGTAGACGGCCCGCTCGTAGGGCAGGCCGGTAAGCGGCGGCAGCCAGTCCAGCCGCGCCATGTCGCTGCCGTAGAGCAGGCAGGCGATGTTGTAGTAGCGCTGCTCGTCCAGCGGGTGGCTGTCCCAGGCCAGCACCTGATCCGGCGGCGGCTTGGGCGTCTGCCACTCCAGTCGCCAGTAGTCGGCGATGTCCAGCAGGCGGGCATCCACCTCGTCGCGCGGCAGCCTGGCGTAGAGGTGGAACAGCAGGATGAAGCCGAGCTGGTCCGCCGCGTCCTCCTCGCGGCCCAGCACCGGGAGATCGTACTCGGCGATCAGCACATGCCCCATCTCGTGCATCACGCTGAACTCGGCGTTGGCCAGCACGAAGCGCGCGACATTGGGAGTCAGCGCCTGGGGTGCCGGGGCGGCGAAAAGGAGTTGGGTGCAGAGCAGCAACAGCAGCGCCAGGTACGAGCGATCCACCCGGGGATGCCCGGAGAGCGGCGACGCAGCGACAGTGAAAGCATGCAAGGCGGACATGGCGGCCACCGAGCGAGAGGCGCCTGATTTCACTGTAGCACCCGCATCACGCGGGCTGCGGAGTGCTTGTCGGAAGTTGGCAGGTTCGCGAGCAAGCTCGCTCCTACAACGAGCGCGCCGTGCTGACCGACTGCCTGTAGGAGCGAGCTTGCTCGCGAACCGCCCAGCGCTCAATCGTCACGCACAAAAAAGCCCATCTCGCGATGGGCTTTTTTTGTCAGCGCACGGACCTCAGTCCTTGCGCCGCTTGAGCTGGTCCTGCAACTGGGTTGGCAGGCCACGGATGATCAGCATGTCGCGGGCCTCGTCGTACTCCACCTTGCTGCCCAGCAGGTGCGCCTCGAAGCTGATCGACAGCCCCTCGGCGCGGCCGGTGAAGCGGCGGAACTGGTTGAGGGTGCGCTTGTCGGCCGGGATCTCCGGCGACAGGCCATAGTCCTTGTTGCGGATGTAGTCGTAGAAGGCGCGCGGCGCCTGGTCGTCCATCAGCTCGGAGAGCGCGTCCAGGGCCATCGGCTCGCCGATCTTGGCCTGGCTGGTGGCATAGTCCACCAGCACGTCGGTCTTCTCGCGGGCCTGTTCTTCGGGCAGGTCTTCGCTTTCCACGAAGTCGCTGAAGGCCTTGAGCAGGGTGCGGGTCTCGCTCGGGCCATCGACGCCCTCGGTGCAGCCGATGAAGTCGCGGAAGTAGTCAGAGACCTTCTTGCCGCCCTTGCCCTTGATGAACGAGATGTACTGCTTGGATGTCTTGTTGTTCTGCCACTCGGAGATGTTGATCCGCGCGGCCATGTGCAACTGGCCGAGGTCCAGGTGGCGCGACGGGGTCACTTCCAGGGCGTCGGTCACCGCCACGCCTTCGCTGTGGTGCAGCAGGGCGATGGACAGGTAGTCGGTCATGCCCTGCTGGTAATGGCAGAACAGCACGTGGCCGCCAGTGGAGAGGTTGGACTCTTCCATCAGCGTCTTCAGGTGCTCCACCGCCTGCTTGGAGAAGGCGACGAAGTCCTTGCCGCTGTCCAGGTACTCGCTCAGCCAGCCGCTGAAGGGGTACGCGCCGGACTCGCCCTGGAACAGGCCCCAGGCCTTGTTCGGCTTGGCGTTGTAGCTCTCGTTGAGATCGGCCATCAGGTTTTCGATGGCCTGGGAGTCGCCCAGCTCGGCGTCGCGCGCGTGCAGCGTCGCGGGGTTGCCGTCGGGCTTCTTATCGATCAGGTGGACGATGGCGTGGCGAATCGGCATGGCGGACCCGGATGTTCAGTGCCGGCGACGCCGCGCGCATCGAAGCGGCGGCGGGGCGGGCGGATTGGAAAACGCCAGAGTTTACCCGACCCGGCGGCGGGATGCGCGACGCCGATCAGTCCGCTGCCGGCACCAGCCCCTCGTCGCGCTCGCGCCGGTTGCGTCGCAGCTGGCGCAGGCGACGGATCACGTAGTTCAGGTGCAGGTGCAGCTCGTACAGCTCGTTGTAATAGGACAGCGGCACTTCGACCTTGGCCAGCTCGGCCTCCAGCTGTTCCAGGCGCTCGATCTCGGTGCTCAGCTCGGCGCTGCCAGTGCGCTCGTCCAGGCGCCGGTCGATCTCGCGCAGGTAGCGATACCAGCGGTAGATGCGCGCGCGGATGCGCCAGCGGTACAGCGGACCGATGGATTTCATCAGCGGGATGAGGATGGCGATGAAGGGAATCAGCAGGATGATGTAGCGGTCCGCCAGGGAGGCGATACGGAATGGCAGGAAGCGCTGCAGCAGCGGCGGCCCGCTCTTGTAGTAGCGCTCGGCGTCTTCCTGCAGGGCCAGGGTGCGCGGCTCGGCGCTGGGGAAGGCGCCAGCGGCGTCGAGCAGGGTGCCGCTCTTCATGACCGTGCGCGCGGCTTCGAGAATCAGCGGGGTAAGCGCCGGGTGGAAGTCGCCGTTGACCACCAGGGTGGCGACCGGCGCCAGGGTGGCCAGGTCCTGATCCGGCACGTTCTGCGACAGGTTCAGCAGACCTTCGCTGACGTCCACGCGCTTGAGGAAAGGAATCCGCGCCTCGTAGGCGTGGGCGCGACGGAAGCCGGCAAGCTTCAGGTCAGGGCTGGCTGCCAGGCGCTGCACCAGCGGATTTTCTGCCGGGCCGACGAAGAAGGCGGCATCCAGCTCGCCGGCCAGCAGTTCATTGGCCACCGCGTTACCGCCACGCGCCTGCCAGCCGGCAGGCAGCGGATCGGTGGGAATCTCGTTGGCCTTGAGGATGGCCTCGGTCACGGCCTCGGTGCCGCTGCCGGAGCCACCGATGGCCACACGCAGGGCGAGCAGGTCCGCGAGGCGGTCGATCTTCGCCTCGCGGCGCTGGAACAGCCACAGCGGCTCCTGGAATACCGCGCCAAGGGTCTGCAGCTGGGCGCGCTGCTTGGGTTCCAGTTGCTGCTCCTGGCCGCTCTGCACCAGTGCGACATCCACGCCGCTCTTGCCATCCAGCAGTTTGCCCAGGTTCTCCCGCGAGCCAGAGGTGCGCACCAGTTGCAGGTCGAATCCCTGCTTGGCCAACTCTTCCTTCAGTCGCTGGCCAAATACCGCGTAGCCGCCACCCGGTGCGCCGGTGGCCAGGGTGGCACTCATCGGTGGAGGCGGAGCGACGAAGTAGAAGACCGCGGCGACCAGCGCGGCCAGCACCGGCACCAGCCAGAGGTTGGCGCGAACAAGAATGGCGAGGTCCTTGAGCATGTTCAGAAGGCGTTGCATGGGGAGTCCTTGTGACGACGTGCTGTCCTGAAAAGATAGCCAGCCTGCGCGGGGGCGGCCGGCGAATCCGCCCCCGATGGAGCTTGAACCGCTATCATCCGAGGCTTCGAAATACGGCTGCGGACATCACGGCATGCGCATTCTCCACACCTCCGACTGGCACCTGGGCCAGCATTTCATGGGCAAGAGCCGCGAGGCCGAGCACCAGGCGTTCTGCGCCTGGCTGGTCGAACAGGTGCGCGAGCAGGCCGTGGATGCGGTGATCATCGCCGGTGACATATTCGATACCGGTGCGCCGCCCAGTTACGCCCGCGAACAGTACAACCGCTTCATCGTCGAGCTGCGCGATACCGGCGCTCGCCTGGTGGTATTGGGTGGAAACCACGACTCGGTGGCGATGCTGGAGGAATCCCGCGACCTGCTGGCTTGCCTGGATACTCAGGTGATCGCCGCCGTCGGCACCGATCTCGAGCGCCAGTTGCTGGTGCTGCCGCAACGTGACGGCCAGCCCGGCGCCATCCTCTGCGCGATCCCCTTCATCCGCCCACGGGACGTGCTCACCAGTCAGGCCGGGCAGAGTGCGCAGGACAAGCAGCTGGCCTTGCAGCAGGCGATCCAGGCGCACTACCGCGAGCTGTTCCAGCGCGCCGAGGCGCAGCGCGAAACGCTCGGCCGACACTTGCCGATCATCGCCACGGGACATCTCACCACCGTGGGCGCCAGCGCCAGCGAATCGGTGCGGGAAATCTACGTCGGCACCCTGGAGGCCTTCCCCACCAGCGCCTTCCCGGCAGCGGACTACATCGCCCTGGGCCATATCCACCGGCCGCAGAAGGTCGGCGGCCTGGAACACATCCGCTATTGCGGCTCGCCCATTGCGCTGAGCTTCGACGAAGCGACCCAGGGCAAGGAAGTGCTGCTGGTGGACCTGGATGACAGCGGTCTGCGCAGCGTCACCGCGCTGCCGGTGCCGCGCTTCCAGCCGCTGAAGTCGGTATCCGGCAGCCTCGCCGAACTGCCCGCCGAACTGGCCCGCGTCGCTCGCGAAGGCAACGTGGAACAACCGGTGTGGCTGGAAGTCCTGGTGCACACCGACGACTACTTGACCGACATCCAGCTGCGCGTCGAAAAGCTCTGCGAAGACCTGCCGGTGATCGTCCTGCGCACCCGCCGCGAACGCGGCACCGCGCAGGCGGCGTTGTTCAGCGAGGCGAAGGAAACCCTCGACGAACTCAGCCCGGAGGACGTGTTCCGCCAACGCCTCGATGCCGAGGACCTGGAGGCGCCGCTGCGCGAGCGCCTGACCGGGCTCTACCGCCAGGTCGTTGCTGACCTCCAGGAGGAGCGCCCGTGAGAATCCTCAGCCTGCGCCTGAAGAACCTCAACTCGCTCAAGGGCGAATGGAAGATCGACTTCACTGCCGAGCCCTTCGCCGGTAACGGCCTGTTCGCCATCACCGGCCCGACCGGGGCGGGCAAGACCACGCTGCTCGATGCCATCTGCCTGGCGCTGTATCACCGCACGCCGCGCATGAGCGTGCTGTCGCAGAGCGGCAACGAGCTGATGACCCGGCACACCGCCGATTGCCTCGCCGAGGTGGAATTCGAGGTGAAGGGCCAGCCTTACCGAGCCTTCTGGAGCCAGCGCCGCGCCCGTGACAAGGCCGAAGGTGCGTTGCAGGCGCCGAAGGTGGAGCTGGTGCGCATCGACCGCGCCACCGGCGAGGGGCAGATCCTCACCGACAAGATCAACGACAAGCTCAAGCAGACCGAGACGCTTACCGGCCTGGACTTCGAGCGCTTCACCAAATCCATGCTGCTGGCCCAGGGTGGCTTTGCCGCCTTCCTCGAAGCCAACGCCAACCAGCGCGCGGAGCTGCTGGAGGAACTCACCGGCACGGAAATCTACGGACTGATTTCCCAGCGCGTATTCGAGCGAACCCGTGAAGTGCGTGGCGTGCTGGACCAGTTGCGCGCCCGTGCCGATGGCTTCGAACTACTCAGCACTGAACAGCGCGGCGAACTGGAACAGCAAGGCCGCGATGCCGCCGTGCAGGAAACCGCTCTGCAATCACAGCACGCGGCCGTTCAGGCGCAGCGTCGCTGGCGCGAAGACCTGACCCGTGCGCAGCAGCAGGTCGAGCAGGCCGCTGTGAAAGAGTCTGACGCACGACAGGGGCTGGAACAGGCACAACCTGACCTCAAACGCCTGGCGGACAGTGAGCCCGCCGCTCGCCTGCAGCCGTTGTACCAGGCCTGGCGCGGCAGCCACGAGAGCGTCGAACAGGTCCGCGCGGCGCTGGGGGACAACCGCACACAGCAGGTGTCCAGCCGTGATGAGGTCGCCCAGGCTCTGTGGGCGGCCAGCCAATATGCTCAACAGGCGCAAGAGGCGCGCGCGAGTGAGCACAAGGCTGTCAATGAGCAGCGGCAGGCGTTGCAGGCGCGCCTGGCGCAGCATCCGCAGCGAGCGAAGCTGGGCGAGCTGCTCGGTGGCTGGCGCGCGCAGTTTGCCCAGCGCTCGCGGCTTGCCCAGGCCATCGCCGACCTGCAGCGGCAGGCGCAGGCGACCGATCAGGCGTTGCAGGCCGCGACGGCGCAGCGGCAGACCCTGCAGGGCAACGTCGCCTTCATGCAGCAGCAATTCGATTCGGCTGGCACGCAGGAGAAACAGCACCAGCAACAGCTCGATGCGTTGCTGGGCGGCGCCACCGAAATTGCTCTGCGTGAGCGTCTGCAACAGGCGCAACTGCACAGCCGTGGGCTCGACCGTCTGGAACAACTGGCCCAGACCCGCGCCCAGACCGCCGCACAGTTGGAGCGCTGGCAGCCGGAGCTGAACTCGTTGCGCCAGCGCAGGGCCGAGCGCGACACGGCCATCGTCGCGCTGCGCGAGCGCTATCAGGCGACCAAGCTGCAGGTCGCCGACAAGGAAAAGCTCCTGCAGCAGGAGCAGCGGATTCACCAGTTGGAGCACCTGCGCGCGCAGTTGCAGCCCGGTGAGGCCTGCCCGCTGTGTGGCTCGCCGGAACACCCGGCTATTGCGGCTTACCAGGCACTGGACGTGTCTTCCACGCAGACGGCGCTGGAGCGGGCGCGCCAGCAATTGGCCGAGCTGGAAAGCCAGGGCATTGCCCTGCGTGGTGAGCTGGCCGAGATCGATGCGCAACTGCAACAGGGGCAGCGCCAGCTGGACGAAGCCCTGGCCGCACAGGTGCAGCATCAGCAGGCGTGGCGGCAGCAGTGTGAAGCTCAGGGCGTTGCGCTGGAGAATGACCAGCAGCTCGCCGCCGAGCGCGAGCGCCATGAGACGTCGCTGGCCGCCTTGCAGCAGCAACTCAAGGCACTGGACGAACACCGGGCCCAGCTCGAGCAGGCGCAACAGCAACGCCAGCGCGCCGAACGCGACCATGCCGAGGCCGCTCAGCAACTGGCGCTGTTCGATCAGCAGCAGACCCATGAACGCCAGCGCCAGGCAGAGCGTGCGCAGCAACTCGCCACTCAGCGGGCAGAGCTGCAACAGCAGGATCAGGCGCTGGCCGCCGCACTGGGCGAGCTGGATTACGAGATGCCGGAAGACGGCGAGCAATGGCTGGCCGAGCGCACCGCAGAGTGGCAGCAATGGCAGCAGGACCAACAGCGCAGCCAGGAACTGGCAGCGGCCGAGCGTGATGCCGAACAGGCCGCCCGTGCGGCGCAGCAGATCGCCGCGCAATGGCAGCAGCGCTGGCAGGTTGCCGGTTTTGATACGCGTCAGGCGCTGCTCATTCATGCGGCGCCGCAACAGGCGTTGGCGCAGGCCGAGGAACAACTGGCTGCCGCCCAACGCCAAGCCGATGCCTTGCAGGGCCGCGAGCAATCGCTGGTGGAGCGCCTGGAGCAGGAGCAGGCACGTCTTTCGGAGCATCTGGCGAGCTGGCAGCAGGCGCTGGCGGCGAGCCCCTTCGCCGATGAGGCGACCTACCTCGCTGCGCTATTGGACGATGCCCAGCGCACCGAACTCAGTCAGCTGCGCCAGCGTCTGGAAACGGCCATCACCGAAGCCGTTACCTTGCGCGCGGTCGCGACCCGGGATGTCGAGCGCTTGCAGGCCGAGCCTCACGGCGAGCAAGCGTTGGAGGAACTCGACCAGCAGTTGCAGGCGCTCGCCACGCAGCTGCGCGAGCTTGGCCAGCGCCAGGGCGAGATTCGCGCCCAGTTGCAGGGCGACGACAATCGCCGCGCGAGCCAGCAGAGCCTGTTCGCGGAAATCGCCCGGCAAGAGGAAGAGCACGACCTCTGGCAACGTCTCAACAGCCTGATCGGCGCCTCCGATGGCGCGCGCTACCGACGCTTCGCCCAGGGCCTGACTCTCGATCACCTGGTGCACCTTGCCAACCGTCAGCTACAGCGGCTGCATGGTCGCTACCAGCTGGCGCGGCGCAGCGACGGCGAGCTGGAACTGGAAGTGGTGGATACCTGGCAGGGCGACACCGCGCGTGACTGTAAGACGCTGTCGGGCGGCGAGAGCTTCCTGGTCAGCCTGGCGCTGGCGCTGGCGCTGTCCGATCTGGTCAGCCACAAGACCAGCATCGATTCGCTGTTCCTCGACGAAGGTTTCGGCACCCTCGATGGCGAGACCCTGGAGGTCGCGCTGGATGCTCTCGACAGTCTCAACGCCACCGGCAAGACCATCGGCGTGATCAGCCACGTAGAGGCGCTGAAGGAGCGCATCCCGGTGCAGCTCAAGGTGCACAAGGGCGTTGGCATGGGTTACAGCCAGCTCGACGCGCGCTTCCGTTTCAACCCTGAGCGCTTCGAGCCGGAGAAAGCCTGATGGACATGTCGGTACTGCATTGCGTCGCGAGCGATCTGGCCGACTGGGTCGACCTGCGCCTGCAACTCTGGCCAGGCGATCATGCGGAAGAGTTCTTCGAGGAGGCGCGCGACATTCTCGCGCAGCCGCAACGCTTCGGTGCGTGGTTGGCCCGTGATGAAAAGGGCAGGGCGCTGGGCCTCGCGGAAGCCGCGGTGCGCAGCGACTACGTGAATGGCACGCAAGGGACGCCCGTGCTGTTTCTCGAAGGCATCTATGTGCGTGAGGACGCCCGCCGGCGAGGCGTGGCGCGGGCTCTGGTGCGCGCGGTACAGGCCTGGGGCAGTGCATGCGGCTGCGTGGATTTCGCCTCCGATGCGGCGCTGGACAACACAGTCAGCCACGCCTTGCATCGCGCCCTGGGCTTTGTCGAAACCGAGCGTGTCGTGTTCTTCCGCAAGCCCCTCGACGATTGATCCACATCAGTCGGAACGTGAGTACGGTACTGCGGTCAACTTGCAATCGACGTCAGGCGAGATAGGCTCAAGACCGCGTAAGTCAGCCGCTCCCGCCCGGGTCGGCATCCACAGGTATCGTGATCTTTCGTAGAGGTGATTTGTGATGAAGCAATCCGCATCGGCTCCGAAGAAACCCGCAGCGGCCAAACCCGCCGCGAAGCCGGCTGCGAAAGCGGCCAGCAAACCTGCCGCAAAACCTGCCGCTGCCAAGCCGGCAGCCAAGCCCGCTGCCAGCAAACCCGCTGCTGCCAAGACCGCAGCCGCCAAGCCCGCTGCCGCAAAACCGGCGGCCAAACCGGCCGCAGCCAAGTCCGCGCCGCGCCGCGCCCCCGCACTGGCCACGCCGTCGGACCTGAGCAAGAACGCCACCCGCGATCTGTCGGCTGCGCTCAATCGCCTGCTGGCGGATGTCTTCGCGCTGTACCTGAAGACCAAGAACTTCCACTGGCACGTGAGTGGTCCGCACTTCCGTGACTACCACCTGTTGCTGGACGACCATGCCACCGAAATCTTCGCGATGACCGATGCGATTGCCGAGCGCAACCGCAAGATCGGCGGCAACACCATCCGCTCCATCGGCCATATCTCGCGCCTGAAGCGCATCCTCGACAACGATGCCGAGTTCGTCCAGCCGCTGGACATGCTGGCCGAACTGCAGGAGGACAACAAATCGCTGACCTCCTACATGCGCGAAGTCCATGACCTGTGCGACGAGTACCACGACATCGCCACCGCCAGCCTGATCGAGAACTGGATCGACGAGACCGAGCAGCGCACCTGGTTCCTGTTCGAGACCAGCCGCCGTGGGGACAGTACCGGCCACTGATTGCAACGACAAGAAAGACAAGGCCGCCTCCGGGCGGCCTTGTCTTTTGTAGGAGCGAGCTTGCTCGCGAACCGGGTCATATCGGGCTCACCGGCTGGATCGTTCGCGAGCAAGCTCGCTCCTACGGCTGTGGCTGACTCTGCCAGAAGGTGGAGAACTCCTCGAATGGATAGCGCGTACCGTCGTAGCTGACGGTGGTGCGTACGGTCTTCGGCGTACCGACATCGTCACCTTCGTGCTCGCGCTGGACCTTCGACGTCACGATCAGGTCGGCATAGCCGTGATGACTTTCCTTGCCCATGGCCAGGGTGAGTTGCGAGCGTTCGATGACCAGCTTGTCAGTGCCGCCGCAGACCACGCCTTCCAGCGTCGTCCATTGCCGCAGGTAGGTGCGGAACACTTCCTTGAGCTTGTCGCCCTGCGGCGCGTACAGGCTGAAGTCGTCATAGGACCAGGCGTCCGGACAGCTTGCGCCGCGTGCCACGCTGCCGATGATCAGGCCGAAGCCGCGCACCTCCGGTGCCAGGCGATAGCGCGCGGTGTCGAGCCACAGGCTGGAGCTGTCGATTTCCACCATGGCGTCCTCGCCGATGCTGTCGTCGCTGCGCGTCACCAGCTTGCCGCTGCTGGTATCGAGCTGGCCGACCAGCAGGTTCAGGTTGCGCTCGCCCGGCTCGGCCTTGTCGCCGGCCGCGCTGTAGGCGACGGCGACTACCTGCAGCGTCGGATCGTCCGGCCAGGGCTTGCAGGCAGCGGCCACCACGGGCGTCGTCGCTCCGGACTGCGGTGCCTGCCAGCCCTGCTGGCCGAGCAGCCCGGCCAGGGTCTGCAGGGTGGCGGCGTCGCAGGGTTGCGCGGTGCGCTCCGCCGCGCCGGTGCTGCCGGCAAGTACCAGCAGCGCGGCGCAGGTCCATTTCCCTATGGGGTACATCGGGTGCTCCTTGGGTTCATCGAGGAGGATCAGCGGCCTTCGCTGTCCTTCCACTTGTTCATCAGGGTGTTCGATTCCAGGCCCTCGTCGAGCAGCTTCTTCGCTGTCTCCACACCGGCTACCGGCAGCCCGGCGGGGTCGAGCAGGCCGATCTGCACCAGTACGCTGGCCTGGTCCCAGTAGATATGTTCGTGGCACAGCTTGTCACCACGGAAGCGGATCACGCCGAGCATGGGGATCTCCACGTACTTGCCGGTGGGCGGCACGCCGGGGAGCATCCAGTCGATCTCGCTGGTGTGGGTGAAGCACATGACGAACTCGTCCACCACCTGCAGCGCGCCGACGGTGCGGGAGATCGGCACCAGCTTCATGTCCGGCGGATTGCCGTGGACGAAGTGGTTGCGGTAGAAGCGCGCCAGTTCGTCCTGGCCGACGCCGCCGGTCATGGTGGGGATGTGGTTGACGTAGGGCTGGGCCACCATCGTCGCCATGGTGGCGGGCACGTCGCGGGCGGCGAATTCGTGGTGGATGTGGTCTTCCCACAGCTGCGACAGGTCGAAGTCCGGGCCGATCTCGCGTTTGAGCGCACCGATGCTGCGCTCGTGGGCCATCAGCGCGGCGGGCTTGTCGAAGTGCATGCCGTTGGGGCGGGCGAAGGCATGGTCGACGCCGGGGTAGCTGTAGATTTCCGCCTTCGGCAGCTTGCCGAGGACTTCGCCGATGGCCGCGCGGGCGTTGGCGTCGCAGTACACGTCCTGCTCGGCGAAGTGCAGCACCAGGCGGCCCTTGATGTTCGCTGCCTCGTCGAGCATCTGTTCGATGCCCATGCCGTAGTAGCCCACGGAGCATGCAGCGTCGGTGCGCGCGGCGGTGAGGTAGGCGAGCTTGCCGCCCAGGCAGAAGCCGACGTAGCCGAGGCCGCGATCCTCGACTTCCGGGAGGGCGCGCAGGGCATCCATGGCAGCGGCAATGTCGTCTACGCCCTTGTCCACGTCGAAGCGTTGGAACAGGCCGATGGCCTGGCCGAATTCGGCCTCGCTGTAGCCCAGTTCGAGGTTGGGTTGCAGGCGCCAGAACAGGTCGGGCACCAGGGCGACGTAGCCTTCCTCGGCATAGCTGTCGGCGATGCTGCGCATGTTGGCGTTGACGCCGAAGATCTCCTGGCCGATCACCACGCCGGGGCCGTGCCCGCTGGCCGGTACCGCGAGATAACCGCTGAAGCTGCCGCTGCCGTCACGTGCGGCGATGCTGATGCTCTTGCCCATGTTCCCTTCTCTCCCAGGCTCGTTGTTGTGTTGTTCTGGCGGCATAGGGTGCGTGCTTGAGCGGCGCCTGCCAAGAGGGCCTGCAGCTTGTGAGGGAAAGTGGCGCAGCGCTACCATCGCGCCCCTCATGAAAATGGAGCTTCAGGATTGGATCGCATGGAGAAAGCAAAGGGTATCGCGCGCATCGGTCTGCTGCTGGCGCTGGCAGTATTGGCGGCATGCAGCAGCACAAAGAAGGACGACGCGCCACGGCTCGTTGCACGTTACATGGCTCCTCCGGAGTATCCTCAGGAGTTCCGGCCCCTTGGGATCGATGGTTCGGTGAAGACCACGTTCGATATCGAGCCCAGCGGCGAGGTTTCCAATGTGCAGATCGTCGAATCGACCCATCCCGCGCTGGCCGATGCCGTACGCGAGCGCGTGGCCCAGTGGCGGTTCGATCCCTGGACGCCGACTGCCACCCATCCGGCGCCGCAGGAGGTGATCAAGACCTTCAACTTCAAGCAGGTCGAAGCCGGCACGCCCATTCTGGGCGCGGACAAATCCGCGGACGAAAACGAAGCGAACCCTGGCGTGGGGCTGGCGAACACGATTCGCGACCTGCTCGCCCAGCCGTGCAGTGCGATCAGCAGCCAGTACGCCGATTTCCACAAGGCCTACCCGGATCGTCCACTGGATCAACTGCCGAGCTTCCGCATGACCAGTGGTGCGCTGTTCCTCGTTCAGCTCAGCGGCAAGCTGGATGTCGAGAAGAACCTCCAGGTCGGCAAGCTCTTCGATGCTGCTTTGCCCGGTGTACTGGAGCGCTGCCAGCAGCAGCCGCAGGCCGTCTACTCGGACGTCCTTTTTGATGAGATGCGTCGCGCGCGTGTTGACAGCGCCCGCTCCTGAGCCCAAAAACAGGGCTGGACCTGCGAGGAATTTCTCCATGCTGATGCGCGCCCAAACCTCCTGCCTGCTGATCATCGACATCCAGGAGCGCCTGTTCCCGGCCATCCACGACAACGAGGCGGTGCTGGAACACAGCGCCTGGCTGCTGGCCATCGCCCGGCGGCTGGGCGTTTCGGTGCTGGCCACCGAGCAGTATCCGAAGGGCCTCGGGCCGACGCTGCCGACGCTGCGTGACGAACTGGCGGAAGTCGAGGTGCTGGAGAAGATCGCCTTCTCCGCCGTCGCCGATCCGGGGCTGTTGCAGATGCCCGGCGGCGATAGTCGGCAGTTCGTGGTGTGCGGCACCGAAGCACACGTCTGTGTGTTGCAGACGGTGCTCGGGCTGCTCGCCGAGGATCGCCAGGTCTATGTGGTGGACGAGGCCGTCGGCTCGCGCCGCCCGCAGGACAAGGCGCTGGCGCTGGAGCGCATGCGTCAGGCCGGGGCGGTGATCGTCTCGCGGGAGATGGTCGCCTTCGAATGGATGGAGCGTGCCTGCACGGAAGTCTTCCGCGAGATCAGCAAGCAGTTCATCCGCTGATCGGTCTGTGAGTCCACCCTCAACGGGTGACGAACAGGCGGTCGCCGAGAAAGTCGAGGAACACCCGTAGCTTCAGCGGCATGCGCCGACCCGCCGGCCACAAGGCGTGGAAACTGCCCTGGTGCGTGGTGTGTTCGCTCAGCACCTGCACCAGGCGGCCATCGCTCAGCGCGCTGCGCACCGAAAAGTCGGGCAGGCAGGCGATGCCCATGCCCTGGCTGGCGACGTTGATCAGCATGTCGGCGGTGTTGCAGATCAGCCCGCCGTCGAGGCGCGGTTCCGTTTCGCCCGGTGCGAGGTTCAACGGCCAGCGCTGTACCAGCCCGCTGCTGGGGTAGCGGTAGTGCAGGCACAGATGCTGGTTGAGGTCCGCCGGGCGCCGGGGCGTACCGTACTGGCGCAGGTAGGTCGGGGCGGCCACCAGCAGCAGGCTGAAGTCGCCCAGCTTGCGCGCCTTGAGACGCGAGTCGCGCAGCTCGCCGCCGCGCACCACGAGATCGAAGCCCTCGTCGATGACGTCCACCAGGCGGTCGGTGAAATCGATGTCCAGCTGGATGCGCGGATAGCAGCGGAGGAACTCCGGCAGCACCTGGGGCAGCAGCCCGGCCACCAGCGGCATGCTGACCTTCAGTCGGCCGCGAGCCTGCTGGGTGGACAGCGCCAGTTCCTGCTCCGCTGCTTCCAGCTCGTCGAGGATGCGCCGGCAACGCTCGAGAAACAGTTGGCCTTCGTTGGAGAGGCTGAGGCTGCGTGTGCTGCGATGGAACAGGCGCACGCCCAGGCGTTCCTCCAGGCGGGCGATGCTCTTGCCCACCGCCGAGGCGGAAAGGCCGAGCAGGCGCGCGGCCTGGGCGAAGCTCAGAGTCTCGGCGACCTGGAGGAATACGCGAAGGCCGTTGAGGCTGTCCATGTACATGCGTCCGTTTGGGCGGGCGGCCATTGTGCCGCGCCGCGAACCTTCGATTGCGGACAGTGATGTCCGTTTTGTTCGGAATCCTAGCCTGTTTTTCCGCAATGCCGGGTTGGGTAGCGTTCGGCGGGTCTTCTTCGGATCATTGCGGACCCACCATGAACCCTTCCCACGACACTTCCGAAAACCAGCCCGCCACGTCGCGCTGGCTGCTGTTGCTGGCGGCCAGCCTGACGGCGGTGCTGATTCCTCTCTGCTTCACCGGCCCTGCCGTGGTGTTGCCAGCCATCGCCCTTGAACTGGGCGGCTCGGCCGTGGCGCTGAACTGGATCGTCAACGGTTACGTGCTGGCCTACGGCGCGGCGATGATGGCGGCCGGCAGCCTGGCGGACGTGTATGGGCGCAAGCGTGTCTGGCTGGTCGGCCTGGCGCTGTTCTGCGTCACTACGCTGGCGATTCCTCTGGCCGGTTCGGTGGCGACCATCGATGTGCTGCGCCTGTTGCAGGGCGCCGGTGGTTCGGCGGCCTTCGCCGCCGCCATGGCGGCGCTGGCACAGGAGTTCGACGGACCGATCCGCACGCGGGTGTTCAGCCTGCTGGGCACTACCTTCGGCGTCGGCCTTGCATTCGGCCCGTTACTCGCCGGCTGGCTCACCGATGGGCCGGGCTGGCGCTGGGTGTTCCTGGTGCCAGCGGTTTGCGCGCTGGCTTCGGTGCCGGTGGTGGTGCGCCATTGCCGCGAGACACGAGACCCGCAGGCGCGCGGTCTCGACTGGCCGGGAGCGCTGAGCTTTACCGCTGCGCTCAGCCTGTTTACCTACGGTCTGTTGCTGGCACCGGAACAGGGCTGGAGTAGCCTTGTGGTCATTGTCACCCTGGTGGCGAGCGCCCTGCTGCTGGCGGCGTTCATCGTCATCGAGCAGCGTGTGGAGCGCCCATTGCTGGACCTGTCGCTGTTCAGCCAATGGCACTTCGTCGGCGTGCAGTTGCTGGGTGCGTCGCCGGCGTTCGCCTACGTGGTCTTGATCGTGCTGCTGCCGGGGCGCTTCATCGGTATCGAGGGGCAGGGCGCGCTCCAGGCAGGCTGGACCATGCTGGCGTTGTCGGCGCCGCTGCTGGTGGTGCCCTTTGTTGCGGCGTTATTGGCGAAGCATTTCAGTGCGGGCAGCCTGTCGGCGATCGGGCTGTTGATCGTGGCGGGCGGGCTGCTCTGGCTGGCGCGCAGCCTGGAGGCGGGCATAGCGCCGGATGCGCCGTTGCTGGTAATCGGCATCGGTATCGGCTTGCCCTGGGGGTTGATGGACGGGCTGGCGGTGAGCGTGGTGGAGCGCGAACGCGCGGGCATGGCCACCGGTATCTTCAACACGGTGCGGGTGTCCGCCGATGCGGTGGCCATCGCGCTGGTCGGTGCCTTGTTGGCGACCTTGATCGCGGCGCAGCTGGAGCCGCTGGGGTTGCCCACGGTGGATCGGCTGATGAGCGCCAACCAGCTGGCCATCGGCAACCTGGCGGCGGTGGTCGAGCAACTGCCGCAGCTGGCGCCTGAGCAATTGCGCCGTGATTACGTGGCGGTGTTCAGCCGAGTGCTGCAACTGCTCGCGGGCGTGACCTTCCTCGTTGCCGGGCTGGTGTTCCTGCTGCTGGGCCGGGAGCGCATACCGGCCATGGCAGCCGAAGTCTGATAGCGGCGCTTATCCGCCCAGCTCTCGACGACGGCGCATAACGCGTGCCGCGTTATGCGCCCTACGGTTGGGCTCGGCGGTGTTCCGGCTCGAGGAAGGTCCAGGCGACGAAGCGGCTCTGTTTCTGCCCCTGGGCCATGTCCACGGTGCGAATGGAAATGGCGCCGGCCTTTTTCAGCGCACGGCGGAAGTCGTCGAGGTTACCGGCCTTGGACACCAGCGAGCTGAACCAGCGCACCTGCTGGCCGACCTCGGCGCTCTCCGCCGCCAGCTTGCGCAGGAAGGCGATCTCGCCGCCTTCGCACCACAGCTCGTTGCTCTGCCCGCCGAAGTTCAGCTTGGGCAGTTGGCGCGACGGGTCGAGCTTGCCGAGGTTCTTCCATTTGCGCCGGCTGCCGCTGCTGGCTTCCTCGGGCGAGGCATGGAAGGGCGGGTTGCACAGGGTTGCGTCGAAGCGCTCAGCGGCACCGAGCAGGCCGCGGAAGATGTGCTTCGGATCGTGCTGCTGGCGCAGTTCGATGGCATCGGCCAGGCCCGGATTGCCGTTGACGATGGCGTGGGCGGAGGCGAGGGCGGCCGGCTCGATGTCCGAACCGAGGAAGCGCCAGCCATAGTCGCGGTGGCCGATCAGCGGGTAGATGCAGTTGGCGCCGACGCCGATGTCCAGCACGCGCACATCCGGCCCGCGCGGCACGCTGCCGCCGTTTTCCTCGGCGAGCAGGTCGGCGAGGTAGTGCACGTAATCCGCACGACCGGGGATCGGTGGGCAGAGGAAGCCGGCGGGAATGTCCCACTGGCCGATAGCGTATTGCGCCTTGAGCAGCGCGCGGTTGAACACACGCACTGCTTCGGGGTTGGCGAAGTCGATGCTTGGTTTGCCGTAGGGGTTGGTGATGACGAAACGGCCCAGCTCCGGGCAGCCCTCGATCAGCGCCGGGAAATCGTAGTGGCCCTGGTGGCGGTTGCGCGGGTGCAGCAGGTTCGGTCGCTTGGCAGCGGGATCGCGCAGCGCCTGGGCAGGTTTCGCGGGCGCGGCGGGACGTTTTGACGGTTTTGGCGGTTTCGACATGGGGGCGCGCAGGGCAGGGAAGCGGTGGACGATTTTCCCACAGATGGGCGCTTCAGCCGAGCAGCACGTTGCTCAGTCGGTCGAACAGCAGGCAGCAGAGCAGCAGCGGTATCGGCAGGCCGAGCAGGGTGCCGAGCATGTAGGGCCAGAAACCGATGCCCGAGAGCGCCAGGCTGTAGTTCAGCGTCGGTGAAGTGATGAAGGCGTGACGCAGCAGGAACACGCTGCTGGCGGGGCGCTGGTCGAGATGGCTGAACACTGCGCGGGTCAGCTTGTTGTTCAGCAGGCGCAGGCCGTTGCCACCGACAGCACGCACGACCAGGAAGGTGAAGCCGCAGGAGAACACCGCCGCGCAATAGGTGATCAGCCCGCCCCAGAGTTTGCCCATGGCCAGCACGGCGGCGGCGAGGAACAGCAGGCCGGGGATGTGCAGCAGGTTGCCCAGGGCGAACAGCCCGACGAACAGCAGCAGGCCGTGCAGGCGGTTGTCGGTCAGCTCGCTGCGCAGGTAGTCGAGGCTGAACTCTTCGTGCAGGCCGCTGGCGCGGTAGAGCAGAACCAGCACCACGGCGAAGGCCAGCAGCAGGATCAGTCGACGAATGCGCCAGAGGGCGGGTGGGACGGCAAGCATGCGGGCGGGCTCAGGGGTACTGCAGGATGTCCTTGATCTTCGGCAGGTGCGCAGCGATCCAGCGCGGATCGATGGCGCCCCAATCGCGGATGCGGTAGTGACCTGCGTTGTTGCGCTCGCCGTCGTGCTGTTCGAAGACGCAGTCGATATCCAGGTCGGCCAGCGCGGCCAGGGTGTCCTGGGCAGTGCGGCGGGGCATGCCGGTGGCCTCCATCAGCGCCGGGACGCTGGTCGCGGTGCCGCTGTCGATCAGCCAGGCGACGTACAGGCGACGGTAGAAACTGCTTTTGGTCTTGCTGACTTCCATCGGGACATTCCTTTGTGGACTGCTACAGCGGCAGCAGCCAGGGTACCAGCACAACGCTGACGATCATCACCAGAATCGTGAAGGGTACGCCAACCTTGACGAAATCGGCGAAGCGATAGCGCCCCGGCCCCAGCACCAGGGTGTTCACCGGCGAGGAGATCGGCGTCATGAACGCGGCCGACGCGGCCAGCGCGACGATCATCGCGAAGGCTTCCGGGGATGCCCCCAGGGCCTTGGCCGTGGCGATGGCGACCGGAGCCATGAGCACGGCGGTAGCGGTGTTGGAGATGAACAGGCCGATCACCGCCGTCAGCACGAACAGGCTGGCAAGGATGGCATAGGTTCCCGCGCCGCCGAGGGCGCCGACCAGGCCATTGACCGCCAGGGTGATGCCGCCGGTCTTCTGCAGGGCGAGAGCGAAGGGCAGCATGCCGACGATCAGCAGCAGGCTCTGCCAGTGGATGGCACGGTAGGCACTGTCCATGTCGATGCAGCGGAACGCGCCCATCAGCAGGCAGGCGATCAGTGCGGCCATGACGTTGGGCACCAGCCCGCTGACCATCAGGATCACCATCACCGCCAGGCTGAACAGCGCGTGTGGCGCCTGGCTGGCGGCAGGGGCGGCCTCATCGACCTCGGCGGGCAGGCTGAGCACCAGGAAGTCGCGGGCGCGCGCCTGCAACTGGCGGATCTCCTTCCAGCCGCCGATCACCAGCAGCGTGTCGCCGACCTTCAGCTTGGCGTCCAGCAGGCCTTCCACCAGTGCTTCGCGGTTGCGCCGCAGGCCGACCACGTTGAGGCCGAACTGGCTGCGGAATTCCAGGTCCAGCACGCTCTTGCCTTGTAGCGCGGATTCCGGCGGCAGGGTGACTTCGGCCATGCCGACCTCGTGGGCGCGCTCGGTGAAGTAGTCGCCCTGCAGGCTCAGCGGCTCCAGGCCGAATTCGTGGTACATGCCCAGCAGGTCGCTGCGGTCGCCGTAGATATCCACCAGCAGCACGTCGCCGGCATGCAGCACGATGTTGGCGCTGGGGCTGAGGATCTTCAGGCGGAAGTGCACCATGCGCTCGATGGCGACCACGTTGGTGCCGGCGCGGGCGCGCAGTTCGATGTCGCCCAGGCTCATGCCCACCAGTTGCGAGTCGGCACGGATGCGCAGGCGGCGCTCGCGGCCGGCGAGCTGGTAGTCGCGGATCAGGTCGCTGAGGGTGCGACGCTTGACGCTCTGTTTGTCGTCGTCGCTGTCATCACCCAGCCAGCGCCGCGCCACCAGCATGTAGCCGACGCCGAGCACCAGCACCACCAGGCCGAACGGCGTGAAGCTGAAGAAGCCGAAGCCCTTCGAACCTTCGCGCACCAGCTCGCTGTGGATAACCACGTTGGGTGCAGTGGCGACCAGGGTGAGCATGCCGCTGATCAGCCCGGCGAAGCTCAGCGGCATCATCAGCCGGCGCGGCGACACGTGCAGGCGCGCAGCGATGCTCAGCACCACGGGGATGAAGATGGCGACCACGCCGGTGGAGCTCATCACCGAGCCCAGGCCGGCCACGGCGAGCATCAGCAGCACCAGCAGGCGCGTCTCGCTGGCGCCGGCCCGGCGGGTCAGCCATTCACCGATGCGGTAGGCCACGCCGGTGCGCACCAGGCCTTCGCCGATGACGAACAGCGCGGCGATCAGGATGACGTTGGGATCGGCGAAGCCGGCCAGCGATTCCTGCACGCTGAGGATGCCGGACAGTGGCAGGGCGACCATCACCAGCAGGGCGACCACGTCCATCCGCGGACGGTTGATGACGAACAGCCCGACGGCGGTGGCGAGCAGGGCGAGGACCCAGATCAGTTGCAGACTCATGCGCTTCCCTAGCGGATTTTCGGCGCCATTGTGCCCGCTGGCGCGGGCGCAATGCCTTGACCCGGTGCAGCTTAGCGAAGCCTGCGCTGCTGCGTGTGAAGCGAAAAGTCCTCAGGGCAGCCGTGCGACCGGGGTGATCTGCCGCGGATCGGTACGCAGCTCGATCAGTGCCGGCTTGCCGCTGGCCTGGGCGCGCTGGAAGGCGTCGGCGAAATCCTCGGTGCGTTCGACCAGTTCACCATGGACGCCGAAGGCGCGGGCGAGGGCGACGAAGTCGGGGTTGCGCAGTTGCGTGGCACTGATGCGGCCAGGGTATTCGCGCTCCTGGTGCATGCGGATGGTGCCGAGCATGCCGTTGTTGGCCACGATGACGGTCAGCGCGGCGCCATATTGCACGGCGGTGGCCAGTTCCTGCGGGTACATCATGAAACAGCCGTCGCCGGCGAAGCACACCACGCTGCGCTGCGGATCGCGCAGCTTGGCGGCGATGGCGGCGGGGAAGCCGTAGCCCATGGCGCCGTTGGTGGGCGCGAGCTGGCTGCGCGGCGAGCGATAGCGGTAGAAACGGTGCACCCAGACGGCGTAGTTGCCGGCCCCGTTACTGACCACGGCGTCGTCCGGCAACGTCTCGTTCAGGTACTGGACGACCTGCGTCAGGTCCACGCCCCGCGGCGGTTCTGCGTTCTGCGGCGGGGTGATGTAGCTGAGGTAATCGGCGCGGGCAGCGGCGGTCCATTCGACCCACGGCGTTTCGGCGAGAGGCGCGAGGCCGGCCAGGGCGGCGGCGATCTCCGGCATGCCGGATTCGATGGTCTGGTCAGCCTGGTAGACGCGGCCCAGTTCGCTGGCGTCGGCGTAGACGTGGATCATCGACTGCAATGGGCGTGGGCTCTGGATGAGGGTGTAGCCGGCGCTGGGCGTTTCACTCAGGCGCGAGCCGAGCACCAGCAACAGGTCCGCTTCCTGGACGCGCGCGCTGAGCATGGGCGAGGCGCCGAAGCCGAGTTGGCCGGCGTACTGCTCGTCGCGGTTGTCGATCAGGTCCTGACGGCGGAACGAGGCCACCAGCGGCAGATGGTTGGCGCGGGCGAAGGCTCGTACCTGTTGGCAGGCTTCGGTGGTCCAGCCGGTGCCGCCAACGATCAGCAGCGGGCGTTTTGCCCGGGCGAGGCGCTCGCGCAGTTCGGCCAGTGCGTCGGCGCTCGGAGCGGCGCGGGTAATCGGCGTCGGCTGCACATCAGCGACTTGTGCCGCGCCGAACAGCACTTCCTCCGGCAGCCCTATGACCACCGGGCCGGGCCGCCCGGACTGGGCGACGCGGAAGGCGCGGGCGACGATTTCGGGGATGCGGCGGATGTCATCGATCTCGGTGGCCCACTTGGCCAGGCCGCCGAACATCTGCCGGTAGTCCACCTCCTGGAAGGCCTCGCGGCCCTTGAAGGCGCTTTCCACCTGGCCGATGAAGAGGATCATCGGCGTCGAGTCCTGCATCGCCGTGTGCACGCCGTTGGCCGCGTGGGTCGCGCCCGGCCCCCGGGTGACGAAGCAGATGCCGGGCCGGCCGGTGAGCTTGCCGTAGGCATCGGCCATGTTCGAGGCGGCGCCTTCGTGGCGGGTGACGATGGTCTGGATATCGGCGGCGTCGTGCAGGGCATCGAGCACCGGCAGGTAGCTTTCGCCGGGGATGCAGTAGACGGTGTCCGTGGCGTGGTGCAGCAGGGCATCGACGAGGATCTGGCCGCCGTTGCGGGCTGGAGAGTCTGGCATGGCTGTTCGCTTGAGGGGGGACGGGTGCCGGTGATCTTCAGCCAAGCAGCGGCGCCTTCCAAGCGACGATTCTTCCGGAGGTCATTCCGGCAAGGAATGGCGCCACAGCGGGCCGAACCTGGCTGTCGGCAAAAAGACACTGGTCGATCTTTCGAGGGCACGGCACTATCTTCCTGCCATCTGGGAGGGCGTAGTCAATGAACGGATTCGATCTGGAACCCTGCGTCGCGGCGGGCAGCGTCGCGGACATCGCGCACATCGAGCGGCTGTGCGACATCGGCAGATTTCAGGATGCCTACGAGCAGGCCTTGAGGCTGGGGCCGCTGGAGGAGTGGCGGGGGCCGCAGGCCCTGGCGCTGGCCTCGCGACTGCTGCGGCACCTGGGGGCGCAGCGGCTGGCACGGGTTTTCGCCTGGCGCGCCTGGCGTGCCGACCGACGCAGCTATGCCGGTTGTCTGGTGCATGGGCGAGAGCTGTTGTCGCGGCGCGGACACTATTTCGTCTGGCGCTGGATCCATCAGCTGGCTCCGCTCCACGGCACCGCCGATGAAGAGGCGGAGTGGCTGTCTTTCATCGCGCTGCAGGCTGCACATCTGCGCGACTTCACTCGCTCCCGCGAGACCATGGAGCGCGCCCTGGAGTTGAGCCCGGGGCAAGCCTGGTTGCACGTCGAGCAGGCTTACTGCCTGGAACAGGAGGACCGCTTCGCCGAGGCGTTGCAGGCCTGCGAGCGGGTGCTGGAAACCTGGCCCGATTACCGGGCGGCCCAGCAACAGGCCGCGTCGATGGAGATGCTGTTGGGCTGCGACGCCGAGGCTATGGCGCGCTTGCAGGTTGCGGCCCGGGACACCCAGAGCGCGGCATTGCTCTCGCAGCTTGGCGGGTGGCTGATCGAGCATCAGCGCCTCGACGAGGCCGAGCAGACCCTGCGGCGGGCCGAGGCCTGCGCCATCCTCAACGACGCAGGGCTCAAGCGCTGGTATGCGGCGCGCTACTGCGATATCGCCTGCCTGCGCGGCGACTACGAAAACGGCCGGCACTATGCCGAACAGGCCGGCCCTGGCTTCTACCAGGGGATCGCTGAAAAACTGCGGGCGCCCCAGGGGCAGCGTCGCCTGCTGCCGGTATCTTTCGTTCGGCAGCACCACGTCACCTGCGGCCCCGCGACATTGACCGCGATCGCCCGGTTCTGGGGGCGAGGTGTCGAACATCTGCAGGTCGCGGAGGAGATTTGCTACGACGGCACACCACATTTCGCGGAGCGCAACTGGGCCGAGCGCAATGGCTGGCTGGCGCGTGAGTTCACTGTCGACTGGGGTAGTTGTGTCGCGCTCATAGACCGCGGCATCCCGTTCACTCTCACCACGCAGACCACCGGCAGCGGACACCTGCAGGCTGTCATCGGTTACGACGCCCCCCGTGGCACCTTGTTGCTGCGCGATCCATCTCAACGCGATTACAACGAACTGCTCGCCGAATCCTTCTTTGCCGAACGCAAGGCTTTCGGTCCGCGCGGCATGCTGATGCTGCCGGCTGACGAGGCAGCGCGGCTGGAGGGCTTGGAGCTTCCCGACGCGGCGCAGTGGGATGCCTATTACGCCGTGATCGGCGCCCTGGAAGTGCATCATCGGGAACAGGCGCGGGAAGGACTCGCCAGGATGCTGCAGCACTGGCCCGATGACCGCCTGACGGCACAGGCCGAACGAGCCCTGGCCGGGTACGACGGCAGCGAGGCGGGCCGCCTGGCGGCCACCGAAAAATTGCTGAGGATGTTCCCCGAGGACGCCAACCTGAGGTTGTCCAAGGCGTCGTCGCTGGAGCAGCTGGCGACCCGCGCGGAACAGCAGGAGTGGTATTCGCAGATCGCGGAGCACAGCGCGGACGTCTGGGTGCTGGTGCGCCACGCGCATTTCCTCGCCGAGGACGGTAGCCGCCAGGCGCAGGCACAGGCGCTTTTCCAGCGGGCCCTGTATGGTCATCCGACGCTGGCGACGGCCTGGCAGGGCCTTGCTTCGCTGCTCTGGGGCGAGGGCCGGCAGGAGGAGGCCACCGAGTTGTATCGGGTTGCCGCCTGCCTCGATGAGTTCAATGAAGGCCACGCGCTGGCCTTCTTCCGCTCCAGCCGCTGGTTGCGCCAGGGCGAAGTGGCGCTGGAATTCCTCCGGCAACGGGCTGAACGCCTGGGAAATCGCAACAGCGGGCCGGTGATCAGTCTGTGCCAACTGCTCGATGAACTGGAGCGCGTGCAGGAGATGTTCACGTTGCTGGAGCGGGGGCTCGCGCGACTGCCCGAGGACCCTGAACTGCTGCTGTACGCCTCGGACGCCTATGGGCGCTACGGCCGGCTCGAGGAAGCCGAGGCCTGCCTGCGCCGGGCCGAGTCGCGCTGCCAGCGCGGGCGCTGGGTGCGCGCCCACGCCTGGCACCTGCAGCGCAGTGGCGCCGACCATGATCTGGCCTTGCAGGAGGTGGGCGAGGCGCTCGAGCAGGAGCCGCTCAACCTGGGCCTGCAACGCCTGTACGCCGATCTGCTGCAGAAGCGCCAGGGACGGGCGGCGGCACTTGCGCACCTGGCTGACCTCGTGGCCCGTTACCCCCATCACTGCGGGGTAGCGGAGATGCACTACGGATGGCTTTCGAGCGAGCCGCTGGTCGACAAGGAGCGCGCATTGCGCCATCTGCTGGCGATCAACCCGGCCTATCCCTGGGCGCTGCGCGAACTGGCGGTCAACCTGGCCAACCAGGCGCGCGGCGATGAGGCGCTGGAGCAGGCCGAGGTCGCGCTTGGATTGGAACCGCGTTCGTCTAACGGTGCCTCGACCATGGCCTTCGTGCGCCTGCGGCGCGGCGAGCGCGAGATGGCGCGGGAATACCTGCGACTGGCGCTGGAGCGCTCGGTAGACAACGACTACGCCATCGAGACACTAGTGGAACTGGCCGCCAGCCGGGAAGAAAGCCTGCAGGCGCTGACCCTGGTGGCCGACCAGCTCAGGCGGCAGGTGACCTTTGGTGACGGCCTGCTGGGCTACCAGCGCGTCGCGCAGCCACTGCTCGAAGCGGAGGCGGTTCTGCAGACGCTGCAGGAGGCGCTGGCGCAGCGCCCCGACCTGTGGCAAGCCTGGCTGGCGGTCGCGATCCAGCAACGCGCGTGCGGCCAGCAGGAGGCCGCCAGCACCCTGCTGAGCAGCGCCATCGAGCGCTTCCCTCTGCTGCCGCGCCTTTACCTGGAGCTGGCCCAGCTGCACCTTGTCGCGAAGGACTTTGCCGCGTGTCGCGAGGTGCTGGAGAAGAGCTTCGCCATCAACCTCGTCTGGGTTCCGGCCATTCGCACCTACCTGGAATCGCTGCTGGAGGAAGATGCCGAGCTGGCGCCGGGGCTGGCGCTGCTGAAGCGTGCGCTGCTGCGCGAGCCGGAGAATACTGCTTTGCGGGTCTGGCAGGCATATCTGCTGGGGCGCGTCGAGCGCTTCGTCAAGCAGCGCGAGGCGCTGGAAAGGGCCCTGAAGGAAGAGCCGGATAACCAGTGGGCGTGGAATCAGCTGCGAGAGCTGGACGAGCGCGAGCGCACGCCGGAAGCGGCCGTCACGCTGGCCAGGCAACTGGTGGAACTGCGCGCCGGCGATCCGGCCGCCTGGCAGGCCTTGGCCGAACTCAGCCAGGGTGACGAGCGTGGCGCGGCCCTGCGTGAAGCGTTGCGCCTGGCGCCTTTCGGCTGGGCGGCGGGAGAGGGCTATCTGAAATGGCTGATCGAGCAGCGCCGCTTCGAGGAGGTGGGCCAGTGGCTCGATGGGCCGCCCTGGCAGGGCAACGCGCCGGTGGAGTTCGAGTTGTACCGCGCTCGCGCCCAGCGCGCCGCGGGGCGGAACCGGGAGGCGGTTGGCGCGCTGCGGCAACTGTTGGCGCGGGCGGAAAACTTCTTCGAAGGCTGGCGCCAACTGGCCGACTATCACGACGAGGATGGCGAGGCCGCGCCTTATGTCGAAGCCGCCCGGCAGATGGTCGCACTGCGCCCGCAACTGGCGATGGCCCATGGCTTCCTGGGGCATGCGCTGGTCGCCGCCGCGCAGCCTGCCCAGGCGGAGGCCTCCTTCGAGCGCGCCCTGGAACTGGACGCCAACTACCCGTTCGCCTGGTTCCAGCTGTTCGACCTGCGCCTGGATCGCCAGGCGACTGTCGCCTGCGAGGAAATGCTGCACGCCATGGCCGTCCACACGACGGGGCCGGCCCTCGATCTGCGGATGGTGCGCCTCGGTGTGGCCGAGGACCGTTTCGCCGCGCACCTTCGCGACGGCCTGAAACGCCTCGCGCAGAGTGACGAGGACGTCGGGGAAGTCTGGAGCCGGGCCGAAGACGCCGTAATGGGGGCCGCGCGCGAGCATGTTCTGGTGCAGGAGGTTGAGCAAAGCCTGCAGCAGGGCAGCGCCAATACGGTCGCCGCTCGCGCCTGGCTGCGCCGCCAGGCTGGGGCGCTGGTGCCGGGGGGCCTGCTGAGGGCGTTCAAGCGCATGCTGCCCAAGGACCGCCAGGGAAATCTCGCCGTGGCGATGTTGGGCCTGCTGGCCGACCGCCCCGCTGATAGTGCGGTGCTGCGCAGCACCTGTTACCTGCTGCGCGAAACGATGAAAAGAGACATGCGGATCTGGTCCCATGCCAGCTACGCGCTCTCCAACCATGACGAGTGGTACACCCTGACCAGCATGCTGGGCGACTGGCGCGAGCGCAACGACGCACCGGCCTGGGCGCTGGACAACCTTTCCCTGGGCCTGCGCGAGCTGGGCAGGGACGAGGAGGCGGGCGAAGTCTCCCGGCGCGCCCTTGCCCTGGATGACGGCAACCTGGAGGCCCGGTTGTGGCTGACTGTCGATCACGCGATCAGCGATGACCTGGGCGCGTTGGCCAGCGGCCTGGCGGTGATTCCCGTGGAGTCGCTGCGGCCTTACTACGCCTGCCTGTGGCACCTGGCGGAGGGCTATCGCGAGGCGCGCGAAAGTGGGCATGCGCGTCATGCGCAGGGGCAATTCGAACTGGCGCGCCGGCAGGCGGCGGGCAGTCGCAGCCACGGGGTCTATCGTCGGCTGCGCCGCAGACTGGCCGCGGCGCTGGCAAGGCGTCAGCGCTCCTGGCTGGAACGCCTATGGTGGCGGATCCAGCTGCACTGAGTCGCTGTTGCCGACATCAACAGGCGGCGCCGGCGGCCATTCAGGGCAGCCGGGCCGCTCGGCGACGCAGGGCGCGACGACGAACCGCGCTGGTATTTGCCCAGGGTTGACTATGGTTGATGCACGGACGCACCTGCGTCCGCAGGACGTTTTGTTGCAGAAGGAGACCCTCCCATGTACCCCCTTTCGTCCCGAGCGCTACTCGCCGGCCTGTTCGCCACCTCCAGCCTGCCCCTATACGCCGCCCTGCCTTCGGCGCCGGGGTATGTCGATGACAGCGGTTACAGCGCCGCGGCCAAGACCCGAATCCTCCCGGCGATGTTCGAGCAGAAGCTCACCAGCACGAAGTACATCGCCAAGTCCGACAATCCCTTGATCACCCTGGCCGAATCCAGCGGCTTCAAGGAAACTTCCGATTACCACCAGACCCGCGCCTGGTTGCAGAAGCTGGCGGATGCCTCCGGCGGCGCCGTCACCCTGAGCGACCTGCCGGAGAACAGCGCCACCGGCGAGCCGATGCTGCTGGTGACCGCCAGCCGCGAGGCGGACAAGTCCGTGGCGGGGTTGAACAAGTCCGGCAAGCCGACCATCTTCGTCGAAGCGGAAATCCACCCCGGCGAAGCCAACGGCAAGGATGCGATGTTCATGCTGCTGCGTGACATGACCACTGGCGACAAGCCACTGGCGGGGCTGCTGGACAAGATCAACATCGTCTTCATCCCCACCGTGAACATCGACGGCGACCTGCGCCGCAGCCCCTACGGGCGGATCAACCAGAACGGCCCGGAGGTCACCGGCTGGCGGGTCAACGGTCTGAACTACAACCTCAACCGCGACTTCACCAAGCTCGACAGCGCGGAAATCCGCAACGTCGCCTCGGTGTTCAACCAGTATGACCTGAGCTTCTTCGCCGATACCCACTCCACCGATGGCGCCATGTACCCCTACGACAGCTCCTATTGCCACAACGGCAATGGTTGGTCGCCGGCCTCCAGCGAGTGGATGGACAAGGTCATGCGGCCACCGGTGTACAAGGAGCTGGAAGGCGACGGCCATGTGGTCCACGAGTGCATCAGCTTCAACGACAACCAGGACCCGACCAAAGGCTATTACCCCTATCGCACGGACCTGGCGCGTTTCTCCAACCAATACGGCGACATCCGCAACGTGCCGTCGATCCTCATCGAGCAGCACGCGCTGCATCCTTATGAAACCCAGGTGCTGGGCAACTATGTGATGCTCAAGGCGATGTTCCAGGTGATCGGCGACAACGCCGAATCGCTCAAGCAGGCCATCGCCAAGGACCGCGAGCGCCTGGCCGCGCAGAAGGAGGTGATCCTCACCTGGAAGCCTGGCAAGGAGCAGCACACGCCGTTCACCGTCGGCGACTACCGCTACGAGGAATCACCGATCACCGGCAAGAAGACCATCGTCTGGAGCAACAAGCCCAAGCAACTCAACGTGCCGATCAGCGACAACTCGGTGCCGGACCTGGTGGTGAAGCGGCCGAAGCAGTTCGTGGTGCCGGTGCAATGGAGCGAGGTGATCGCTCGGCTGAAGTCCCATGGAATCCAGATGAAGACCCTGGACAAGGCCACGCCCATCGAGGTGACCCTGAACCGCATGGACGACATCAAGCTGGCGGGCGGCTTCGAGCCTGACCGCGCCGCCACCAACGAGATTCCCGGCTACGAGGGGCACCTGCTGGTCAGCGGCGTGGGCAAGCCGTTCCAGAGATTGCAGACCTACCCGGCGGGCTCGGTGGTGATCGATACCGACCAGCCGCTGGGCGTGCTGGCGATTAACCTGCTGACGGCGGAAAGCCCGGACTCGTTCTGGTCCTGGGGCTTCTTCAACTCGACCCTGGTGGTGGCCGAGGAGCCGGAGGAGTACGTGATGGAGCCGATGGCGCGCAAGATGCTCGCCGAGGATCCGAAGCTCAAGGCCGAGTTCGAGAAGAAGCTCAAGGACGACAAGGCCTTCGCCAAGGACGCCCAGGCGCGCCTGCAGTGGTTCTACCAGCGCACGCCGTTCTATGACGTGAATGCCTACGTGTATCCGGTGGGGGCGGTGTACTAGAAGCTGACTCTAGGAGCGAGCTTGCTCGCGAACAGGCCTGGAGCTGGGCGGTTCGCGAGCAAGCTCGCTCCTACAGAGGGCTGCGGAAAGCACAAGGCCCGCATTGGCGGGCCTTGTGGTGGCACTTACAGGCTGGCGATCTTCTCGCGCTGCTGGATCAGGTTGGTCACCGCCTGCTCGGCTTCAGCCAGCTTGGCGCGTTCCTTCTCGATCACTTCCGGCGGGGCCTTGGCGACGAAGCCTTCGTTGGACAGCTTGCCGCCCACGCGTTTGACTTCGCCTTCCAGGCGCTGGATTTCCTTGTCCAGGCGCGCCATCTCGGCAGCCTTGTCGATCAGGCCGGCCATCGGTACCAGTACCTGCAGATCACCGACCAGCGCGGTGGCGGACATCGGCGGTTCTTCGCCTTCGTCCAGCACACGGATGGTCTCGAGCTTGGCCAGCTTCATCAGCAGCGGCTCGTTGTCGGCGAGGCGACGGTGGTCTTCGGGCGATGCGTTGTTCAGTACCAGGTCGATGCGCTTGGCCATGGAGATGTTCATCTCGCCGCGGATCTGGCGGATGCCCAGCATCAGGGCCTTGACCCACTCGATGTCGCCTTCGGCGGCCGCGTCGATCTTCGCCTCGTCGGCAATCGGCCAGGGTTGCAGCATCAGGGTGTCACCGGACTTGCCAGCGGCGGTCTTGATGCGCTGCCAGATTTCCTCGGTGATGAACGGCATGAACGGGTGCGCCAGGCGCAGTGCGGTTTCCAGCACGCGCGCCAGGGTGCGACGGGTGCCGCGCTGACGTTCGATCGGCGCGTTTTCGTCCCACAGCACCGGCTTGACCAGTTCCAGGTACCAGGCGCAGTACTCGTCCCAGATGAACTCGTAGAGGGCCTGGGTGGCGAGGTCGAAGCGGAAGGCGTCGAGCTGACGGGCGACTTCGATCTCGGTGCGCTGCAGAGCGGAGATGATCCAGCGGTCCACCGAGGACAGCTCGACCGGCTCGCCATTCACGCCGGTGTCCTTGCCATCGGTGTTCTCGATGACGAAGTTGGCGGCGTTCCACAGCTTGTTGCAGAAGTTGCGATAGCCCTCGACGCGGCCCATGTCGAACTTGATGTCACGACCGGTGGACGCCAGCGAGCAGAAGGTGAAGCGCAGGGCGTCGGTGCCGTAGCTGGCGATGCCTTCGGGGAACTCGGCCTTGGTCTGCTTGGCGATCTTCTCGGCGAGCTTGGGCTGCATCATGCCGCTGGTGCGTTTCTCCAGCAGCTCGTCCAAGGTAATGCCATCGACGATGTCCAGCGGGTCGAGCACGTTGCCCTTGGACTTGGACATCTTCTGGCCCTGGCCATCGCGTACCAGACCGTGGACGTAGACGGTCTTGAACGGGATCTGCGCGGTGCCATCGCCATTCTTGATCAGGTGCATGGTCAGCATGATCATGCGCGCAACCCAGAAGAAGATGATGTCGAAGCCGGTCACCAGCACGTCGGTGGGGTGGAAGGTCTTCAGGTACTCGGTCTGTTCCGGCCAGCCGAGGGTGGAGAAGGTCCACAGGCCCGAGCTGAACCAGGTGTCCAGTACGTCTTCGTCCTGGCGCAGGTTGGCGTCGCCCAGGTTGTGCTTGGCGCGGACTTCGGCTTCGTTGCGGCCGACGTAGACGTTGCCGGCATCGTCGTACCAGGCCGGGATGCGGTGGCCCCACCACAGCTGACGGCTGATGCACCAGTCCTGGATGTCGCGCATCCAGCTGAAGTACATGTTTTCGTACTGCTTGGGCACGAACTGGATGCGGCCATCTTCCACGGCGGCGATGGCGGGTTCGGCCAGCGGCTTGGTGGAGACGTACCACTGGTCGGTCAGCCAGGGTTCGATGACGGTGCCGGAGCGGTCGCCCTTGGGCACTTTCAGTGCGTGGTCGTCGATCTTCTCGAGTAGGCCGGCGGCCTCGAAGTCGGCGACGATCTGCTTGCGTGCGACGAAGCGGTCGAGGCCGGCGTAGGCGGCCGGCAGGCTGGCGTCGAACTCGGCGTTGACGCTGCCGTCGAGCTGGAACACCTGGGCGGTACCGAGCACGGCGGCGTTCTTGTCGAAGATGTTGATCAGCGGCAGGTTGTGGCGCTTGCCGACTTCATAGTCGTTGAAGTCGTGGGCCGGGGTGATCTTCACGCAGCCGGTGCCGAACTCGCGGTCGACGTAGTCGTCGGCGATGATCGGGATGCGCCGGCCCACCAGCGGCAGGTCGATGAAGGTGCCGATCAGAGCGGCGTAACGCTCGTCTTCCGGGTGCACGGCGACGGCGCTGTCACCCAGCATGGTTTCCGGACGGGTGGTGGCGACGATCAGGTGATCCTTGCCGTCGGCGGTCTTGTTGCCGTCGGCCAGCGGGTAGCGCAGGTGCCAGAGGTGGCCCTTCTCGTCGTGGTTCTCCACTTCCAGGTCGGAAATGGCGGTGTGGAACTTGGTGTCCCAGTTGACCAGGCGCTTGCCGCGGTAGATCAGGCCGTCGTCGTGCAGGCGCACGAAGGCTTCCTTGACCGCTTCGGAGAGGCCGTCGTCCATGGTGAAGCGCTCGCGCGACCAGTCCACGGAGGAGCCCAGGCGACGAATCTGGCGGGTAATGGTGCCGCCGGACTGGTCCTTCCATTCCCAGACCTTCTCCAGGAACTTCTCGCGGCCCAGGTCATGACGGGCGATGCCCTGCGCGGCCAGTTGGCGCTCCACCACCATCTGGGTGGCGATGCCGGCGTGGTCGGTGCCCGGCTGCCACAGGGTGTTGCGGCCCTGCATGCGGCGGTAGCGGATCAGCGCGTCCATGATGGCGTTGTTGAAGCCGTGACCCATGTGCAGGCTGCCGGTGACGTTCGGCGGCGGGATCATGATGGTGTACGGCTCGCCGGAACCTTGCGGGGCGAAGTAGTTCTCTTTCTCCCACAGGGGGTACCAGTGGGATTCGATGGCGTGGGGCTGGTAGGTCTTGTCCATGAGCGCGGCGGGACCCTGATAAGGCTAGACGGAAAACCGCTGAGTATAACGGGAGGCGGGGCGCTCAGGCCACCGGCGCGGATGGCCATGCGCCCAAAGGGGGCTGTAGGAGCGAGCTTGCTCGCGAACCCGCCTGATGCCTGATGGTTCGGGCATGAAGCTTCGCGAGCAAGGGCTAGGCGCTCCCTCGTTCCTACAGAGAGGGATCGGGTTTGGCAGTCAGGGCTTGCGCTGCGCCAGCAGGCGCTGCATGCGCGCTTCGAGGCGGCGCTGCAGTTCGGCTTCGATCTGTGGGGCGAAGTCGTCGAGGACGTCCTGCAGGATCAGCTGGGCGGCGGCGCGCAGCTCCAGGTCCAGGCGGCTCAGCTCGCTGGCTGCAGGCGATGCCTGCGGCGCGGCGGGTTGCGCAACGGCCGGCTCCGGCGCCTGCGGCGCGGGCGTGACGACGTCGGAGAGCAGCGGAATGTTATCCGGCTCGAAGGATTCGGTGAGCAGGGGCGGCTCGGCGCCCGACTCGTCCAGCAGGTCCTGGATCTTCTTCAGGTCTTCCAGCAGGTGGTCGGGGTCGTGCGGGGGCTTGCGGTTGTCCATGGTCTTGGCGGAGACGCTCTCAAGGGCGCGGCAGGCGGTGATCCTGCAAAGGATAGCCCTGCTCGCGGTAGCGACGGAAATTCTCCCGCGCGGCCTGACGAATCGCCGGTTCCTCGATCACCAGTTCGGCGACCCGGTTGAAGCGGTCGACGAAGACGGGGATGGCCAGGGTCAGGTTGATCAGCAGGTCCCGGTGGCTCTCCGGCGGCTCGCCGAGGGCGAGTACGATCGGCGAGTCGGCGTCTTCTTCCACCGCATTGTGTGGGATGAAGGTTTCGCCCCGGAAGTTCCACAGCCGGGCATCCAGCGCTTCGCGCTGGGCCTCGTCGCTGCACAGCACGAAGATGCGCATGCCTTGCCGCCAGGCCTTTTCGGCGAGGCGGCAGGCGATGGTCAGGCGTGCGTCGGGATCGGCGCTGGGAATGACGTAGAAATCTACACGCGTCATGCGTTCGATCCCATCGGCAGGTTGCACTGTGCCATTACTTGGCGCGGTCCAGCAGGTACTGGGTCAGCAGCGGAACCGGGCGGCCAGTGGCGCCCTTGTCCTTGCCGCCGCTGATCCACGCGGTGCCGGCGATGTCCAGGTGCGCCCAGTGGAACTTCTTGGCGAAGCGCGACAGGAAGCAGCCGGCGGTGATGGTGCCGGCCTTCGGCCCGCCGATGTTGGCGATGTCGGCGAACGGGCTGTCCAGCTGCTCCTGGTACTCGTCGAACAGCGGCAGTTGCCAGGCGCGGTCGTCGGCGACTTCACCGGCCTTGAGCAGTTGCTTGACCAGCGCGTCGTTGTTGCCCATCAGGCCCGAGGTGTTGGAACCCAGGGCGACGATGCAGGCGCCGGTGAGGGTGGCAATGTCCACCACGGACTGCGGCTTGAAGCGCTCGACATAGGTCAGCGCGTCGCACAGCACCAGGCGGCCTTCGGCGTCGGTGTTGAGGATTTCGACAGTCTGGCCGCTCATGGTGGTGACGATGTCGCCCGGACGGGTGGCGCCGCCGCTGGGCATGTTCTCGGCGCAGGCCATGACGCCCACCAGGTTGATCGGCAGTTGCAGCTCCAGCACGGCGCGGAAGGTGCCGAACACGGAGGCGGCGCCGCACATGTCGAACTTCATCTCGTCCATGCCCAGGCCTGGCTTGAGGCTGATGCCGCCGGTGTCGAAGGTGATGCCCTTGCCGACCAGGACGTGCGGAGCCTCGTCCTTCTTCTTCGCGCCGTTGTATTGCAGCACGATCAGGCGCGGCGGCTGGTCGCTGCCCTGGGCGACAGCGAGGAAGGAGCCCATGCCCAGTTCGCGCAGTTTCTTCTCGTCGAGCACTTCGACCTTCAGGCCCTTGTATTCCTTGCCCAGCGCCTTGGCCTGCTCGCCGAGGAAGGTCGGGTGGCAGAGGTTTGGCGGCAGGTTGCCCAGGTCGCGGGTCAGGGCCATGCCGTTGGCGATGGCCTGGGCTTCCTTGGCGCCTTGCTCGACGGCAGCGGTATCGGCCTTGTCGGTGAGCAGGGTGATTTTCTTCAGCTTCGGCGCTTCGGCCTTCTGGCTCTTGAAACGGTCGAAGACGTAGGTGCCGTCGGCCAGGGTTTCCACCTGCAGGCGGGCCTTGCCATGGGCATTACGGCCTTTCACGGCCAGGTCGCCCAGGGCCAGGACGGCGTCGCCGCCGCCCAGGTTCTTCAGGTTGCCGAGGACGGCGGAAACCAGTTTGCGGTAGGCGCGGTCGGAGAGTTCGCGCTCTTTGCCGGCGCCGACCAGCAGGACGCGCTCGGCCTTAAGGTTGGGTAAATCCTGCAGTAGTAGAGTCTGGCCCACCTTGCCTGCCAGATCGCCACGCTTGAGCAGGTTGGCGATGGCTCCGCCGGTGGCTTCGTCGACGGCCTTGGCGGTGGCGCCAAGCTTGCGGCCTTCGCCCACGGCGATGACCAGGGTGGCGGTCTTGAGAGTTTCCGGACGTACGCTTTTTACAAGGAATTCCATGGCTGAGTGTCCCCGGGACAAAGAGCAGAATGGTCTGCGAATGAAGATGGACTGCGCAGTGACAGGCCTGGCGAATCGCAGGATAATGCCGGCTATTTGCGCTGGGTCGCGTCCGCGCGCACCCGGCAATGCTTCACGGCGGCTAGTTTGAGCGTAGCCGCCTGAGCGTGACAACCCTGGAGTGTCCGGTTTGATTGTCTTCCGTTACCTGTCCCGTGAAGTGCTGATCACCATGAGCGCGGTGAGCGCCGTGCTGCTGGTCATCATCATGAGCGGCCGTTTCATCAAGTACCTGGCGCAGGCGGCCCAAGGCCTGCTCGATCCGGGTTCGCTGTTCATGATCATGGGCGTGCGCCTGCCGGGCTTCCTGCAGCTGATCCTGCCGCTGGGCCTGTTCCTCGGCATCCTGCTGGCCTATGGCCGCCTGTACCTGGACAGCGAGATGACCGTGCTCACCGCCACCGGCATGAGCCAGCAGCGCTTGCTGGCCATCACCTTGGCGCCGGCGCTGTTCATCGCCCTGCTGGTGGCGTGGTTGAGCCTGTGGCTGGCGCCCCAGGGCATCACCCAGATGCAGCTGCTGCTGAACAAGCAGGACGCGATGACCGAGTTCGACACCTTGGCGCCGGGGCGCTTCCAGTCGATGCGCGACGGCACGCGGGTGACCTATACCGAAACCCTGGCCAACGAACGGACAGAGCTGGGCGGGGTGTTCATCTCCGACAAGAACCGCCCGCGCAACGGCAAGGACGGCGGCACTTCGGTACTGGTCGGCACCACCGGCGTGCAGGAAATCCACGCGGACGGCAGTCGCTACCTGATCCTCAAGGATGGCTACCGCTACGACGGTACGCCTGGCCAGGCCGATTACCGCGAGATCAAGTACGACACCTACGCCGCGCTCCTGCCCAAGCCGGAAGTGAGCAGCGAGATCGACGACCGCGACGCCATCCCCACCTCCGAACTGCTGGGCAGCGATGACCCGCGCATGCAGTCCGAGCTGCAGTGGCGCCTGTCCATCCCGTTGCTGGTGTTTGTAGTGACTGTGCTGGCGGTGCCGCTGTCGCGTGTCAACCCGCGTCAGGGCCGCTTCCTCAAGCTGCTGCCGGCGGTGCTGCTGTACATGGCCTACCTGGCCCTGCTGATCGCCGGGCGCGGCATGCTCGACAAGGGCAAGATCCCCATGGCTCTCGGCTTGTGGTGGATCCACGGGATATTCCTGGCCATTGGCCTGTTGTTGCTGTACTGGGAGCCGCTGCGTCTGAAGCTGGCCGCCAAGCGAGCGAAGTCGGGCGGGGAGCTGAAGCATGCGTAAGCTGGATCGTTACATCGGCACGACCGTCTTCGTTTCCATTCTCGCGGTGCTCGGGGTGATTCTCGGGCTGGCCGAGCTGTTCGCCTTCGTCGACCAGTTGGGGCAGATCAGCGACACCTACACCCTCGGCGAGGCGCTCAAGTTCGTCCTGCTGACCGCGCCCAGCCGCGCCTACGACATGCTGCCGATGGCCGCGCTGATCGGCTGCCTGGTGGGCCTGGGTACCCTGGCCAGCAACAGCGAGCTGACCATCATGCGCGCCGCCGGTGTATCGCTGCAGCGCATCGTCTGGGCGGTGATGAAGCCGATGCTGGTGCTGATGTTTGCCGGCATCCTGATCGGCGAGTACGTGATTCCCTACACCGAAACCGCCGCCCAGAGCGGCCGCGCCCTGGCCCAGAGCGGCAACGGCTCGCAAAGCTCCAAGTCGGGACTGTGGCACCGCCAGGGCCACGAGTTCATCCACATCAACGTGGTGCGCCCGGACGGTGTGCTGCTGGGTGTGACCCGCTACAACTTCGACGACAACCGCCGCCTGCAGTCCGCGAGCTTCGCCCGCCAGGCCGTGTTCGAGAACAACCAGTGGCAACTGCAGGACGTGACCACCAGCGTGCTGCACGCCGCGGAAAAACGCAGTGAAGTGGTGAGCGCGGCGAGCGAGACCTGGAACATCCAGCTCAGCCCGCAGTTGCTCAACACCGTGGTGATGGAGCCCGAAGCGCTGTCGATCACCGGCCTGTGGGGCTACATCCATTACCTGCAGGACCAGGGCCTGAGCTCGAACCGCTACTGGCTGGCGTTCTGGACCAAGATCCTGCAACCGCTGGTAACGGCCGCCCTGGTGCTGATGGCGATCTCGTTCATCTTCGGCCCGCTGCGCAGCGTGACCCTCGGTCAGCGCGTGTTCACCGGCGTGCTCGTGGGCTTCACCTTCCGCATCGCCCAGGACCTGCTCGGCCCGTCCAGCCAGGTGTTCAACTTCCCGCCGCTGCTGGCGGTGCTGGTACCGGCGGCGATCTGCGCCTTCCTCGGCACCCTGTTGTTGAAGCGAGCCGGATAAGCCCTGTAGGAGCGAGCTTGCTCGCGAACCTCTTGCCACCGAGTGGGGATGTATCGCGAGCAAGCTCGCTCCTACAGAGAGCAAAAGCAAAAAAGCCGGCAATCGCCGGCTTTTTTGTGCCCCGAGGATCAGCCTCGGCCCTGTGTGGCCTTGCGCACAGCCTTGGGAATCTGGATCACCACGCTTTCCGAGTAGCGGTCCTGCCAGGTGCGCTTGTCCTTGTCCCAGAGCATCCAGAGGAAGCCGAGGCCGGCGCAGGCCCACGAACCGATGGCGATGACGAAGCGCAGCAGCGCCTGCATCAGGCTGATGCGCGTGCCGTCGGCGTTCTGTACGCGCACGCCCCAGACCTGCATGCCCAGGGTCTGGCCGCTGTGGGTCCAGAACTTCGCGAAGAAGGCGAACACGCTGATGAACAGCAGGCTGGAGAGCAGCGGGTCGCCGGTCAGCGCGCCCTGGTCGGCCAGCATCCGGAGCTTCTCGCTTCCATAGATCAGGCGCAGGAAGCCTTGCTGGTAGATCAGTGTCACGACCATCAGCAGGGCCACGCAGAGCAGGAAGTCGTAGAACATCGCGGCAAGGCGACGGAGGAGCGTGGCGGGCGGGAAGTTTCCCACGGGCTGGAGCTGCTGCGGCTTGGACATGAGCGTCTTCTGTGGCGATCAGGGTGGATGGGGCCGGGATTATACGGATTCCGCCGCGCAGCGCCCGACGGCGGAGGCTGTTCTAAGCTCAAACCACGCCGCTGCCCACGGGGGAGTGGCAATGCGTCGCAGGTCGCGGCGCCGTCAAGCAAGGAACAAGGATGCCGCTACGCAGCTACACCCGGCGCAGGCTCTTGCCCCGTCTGGTCTTTTCCCTTTCCATGGCGCTGCTGCCGCTGTTGCTGGGCAGCGTGATCATCTACTGGCAGACCTTGCGTGCCCTGTCTGGCGAGGCTCGTACCGCCTCGAACGAGGCGGTGCGCCTGTTCGACGTGATGCTCAGCAATGCCACGGCGGCGGCGCGGGTCGCGTTGCTGCATGACGATGAGGCTTGCGACGATGCCACCCAGGTGCTCAGGGAGCAGGTCGCCGTCGTGCCATTCGTCCGCTCGCTCAACCTGACCCGCGACGACGACATCTATTGCACCTCGCTCTTCGGTGAGTTCGACGAACGCATCGATCCTACTCTTTATGTGGACGGCACCCTGCGCATGATGGCCGGCAACCGGGTGACGCCGCACTATGCCCTGCTGATCCTGCGCCGCGCGGAAGGTCCTCATGCGGCCCTGGCGACCGTGGACGGGCGTTACCTGAGCAATACACTGCAACTGGTCGACCAGCGCAGCGACCTGCAACTGCACGTCGGCGGGCAATGGATGGACGAGGCGGGCATCGTTCGCGACGGTTCGCCCACCCCCCTGCCGCTGGGGCAGGTCGTCCAGCACTCGGAGCGATTCCCCTACTCGGTGGTCGGTGGCTTCCCTGCCGGCGCGCAGTGGCAGCACATCCGCGAGGATTCGCTGCCCCTGGTGACACTGATGTTCATGTTGGGGGGGATTTCCGGATTTGTCTGTTTCTGGCTCTGGGGGCGTTCGGCCACGCCGAGCCTGGAGTTGGAGAGGGCCCTGCTGGCTGGCGAATTCGTGCCCTACCTGCAACCGCTGGTGGATGCCCGGGATGGGCGCTGGGTGGGCGCGGAAGTGCTGATGCGCTGGATTCACCCGCGCGAGGGCATGGTCGGCCCTGATCTGTTCATTCCCATGGCGGAGCGGTCAGGGCTGATCGTGGCGATGACCCGTGAACTGATGCACCAGGTTGCAGATGGGCTGGCGCCGCACGGGCAACTGCTGGGTCAGGGCTTCCACCTGGGCTTCAACATCAGCGCTCGGCACTGCACCGAGTCGGGGCTGTCCGACGATTGCCGGGACTTCCAGGCGCGTTTCCTGCCCCATCGCCCCGAGCTCACCCTGGAGCTGACCGAGCGTGAGCTGATCGTGTCCAGCGAAGTGACTGACGAGCTTTTCGACAACCTCCATGGGCTGGGCGTCAAGCTGGCCATCGACGACTTCGGCACCGGCAACTCGAGCCTGGCCTACCTGCATCGCTTCAAGGTGGATGCGCTGAAGATCGACAAGAGCTTCGTGGCGATGATCGGCGTGGATGCGCTGTCCTCGCACGTCCTCGACAGCATCGTCGAACTCTGCGGCAAGCTCGACCTGATGATCATCGCCGAGGGCGTGGAAACCGAGGAGCAACGGGCCTATCTCGCCCTGCGCGGCGTTGAGGTGCTCCAGGGGTATCTGTTCGACCGGCCAATGCCATTGGCGGCGTTCGTCCAGGCGCTGCAGGAGCGACAAGGGCCGAGCTGAGGCCACTTGCTGTCCTTCACCCTGCTGCCCGGTTGATCGTGAGCGGGCTCTCCCGCCCTCGCGAGCAACGGGGCGCTGGCTATTTCCGTCGTGAAAATAGTTGACTCGATAGTTTGCTTATGAATAGCCGGATAAATATAGGTTGAAGATGTAATAAGTTATCGTCTGTTGTTGGATGGCTGCTGCTTTGAATAAGTTATCAGTAGGGTTGGTTGTTAATTTCAAAGGCGATATGGGTGGTGGTTTTTACTTTTTTTTCACACTTTTTTTATGTGAATTTAATGATTGGTACTGTTGTTCGTGAAGTTTGCCTGGGAATACTTCTAGCGCTCCTTTTCTGATGCCTGTCTGGCCGGTTTTCGGCACTTGCCGTTGAGGCTCTGTTTGGCTCTAATGCGCGTGGTCAGCGGGGTGTTGGCTTTTTGGCGCTACATATTCGTTCATCTTTTTCGCTAGCTATTTGTATATATAGCGACGCATCGGCGACGACTGGTATTGAATTACCGCGTCGGTGGGGTGGCGATTCGCCATTTAACTAATAGAGTCTTTGAAAAGGACCCGAAAAGAGAGTCTTGATAATGTCTGTTAGTTCCCGTGGTTTTACCCTGATCGAGTTGATGGTGGTGGCGGCGATAGTGGCGATCCTGGCCGCAATTGCTTATCCCAGCTATCAGCAGTACGTCATCCGGGGCAAGCGGTCCGCGGCCCAGGCACAGATGATGGATATCGCCAATCGCCAGCAGCAGTTCCTGCTGGCCAATCGCGCCTATGCCAGCAAATCCGCACTGGAAGGCGGCGGCTACGCGCTGCCCACCGAGGTGTCCGCCAACTACGGTTACGACATCACCGTGGGCAGCGGCACTCCGCCCACCTTCACGATCACCTTCACCCCAAGTGGCGCGCAGGCCAGCGACGGCAACCTGACCCTCAGCAGCGACGGCACCAAGACGCCGTCCGCCAAGTGGTGATCGTCATGATGACCTCCCGCCAGAACGGTGTGACCTTGATTGAGCTGCTGATCAGCATTCTGATCATTTCCCTTGGCCTGCTTGGCCTGGCCAAGCTGCAGATGCGCATGCAGTTGTCGGACATGGAGTCCTACCAGCGCGCCCAGGCGCTGCTGCTGCTCAATGACATTTCCAGTCGGATGCTGGCCAATTCCAACAATGCGTCCAGTTACGTCACGGGTGCCTCGTCGCCGGTCGGCTCGGGCATGACCTGCTCGACCTCATCCGGAACCCGCCAGCAGGCGGATATCGCCGACTGGTGCAACAGCCTGCAGGGCGCGGCGGAGGTAGGCGGGGGCAACGTCAAGGCCGGCGCCATGCTGGGCGGGCGCGGCTGCATCCAGTCGCTAGGCAGCAATCAGTACATGATCACGGTCGCCTGGCAGGGGATGAGCCCGATTTCGGCGCCGCCTTCGAGCGTGGCGTGCGGCACCGGCAGCTATGACGGCAGCTCGGGCTGCAGCAGCGATCTATGCCGGCGCGTGGTGACCACCGTCGTGCGGGTGGCCACCCTATGAACCGCGCCTGTCCGCAGCGTGGATTCACGCTGGTGGAGCTGATGGTCGCCGTTACCATCGGCTTGATCATCATGGCGGGGGTCTTGTCGCTCTATCTGAACCTGAGTCGTACCAACGACGACATGGCCAAGACCAACGCCCTGATCGAAAACGGTCGGTTCGCGGTGGGGCTGATGCAGGAAGACTTCGCCCATGCCGGCTTCTGGAACGGATACATCCCCCAGTTCGATGACCTGACGGTGACCGGTATTCCCGGCGACGTGCCGACGGCCCTGGCGCCAGTGTGCTCGGACTTCTCCACCTGGACCGCTGCCGACAAGGTCAATGCCGTCGGCATCGTGGTACAGACCTACTCGGCGGTGCCCAGCGGCTGTTCGGGAATCATCTCTGACCTGGCGGCGAACTCCGACGTGGTGGTGATTCGCCATGCGGAGAACTGCGTGCCCGGCGTTGGCAACTGCGAGGCACTGACGGCCGGCAAGGTGTATTTCCAGGCATCCTTCTGCGACACCGATGCCGGCCCTACGACCCCCAATCCGTTTGTTCTTGCGACTACCGGTTTTACCCTGCGCAAGCGCGACTGCACGACCCTGGGCGAGCGCCGCAAGTTCATCACCAACGTCTATTACGTACGGACCTATGCGGTGACGGCCGGGGATGGCATTCCCACCCTGATGCGTGCGCAGTTCGATACCTCCGGGGGCGCCACGCCGACTAATGGCCTGCAGGCGGCCGTGCCGCTGATCGAGGGCATCGAGTCCTTCCGGGTCGAGCTGGGACTCGATAACGTCAGCGACTCCGGCGCAGCGGTGAACTACGCCCAGGGCGTGTCCTGGGCTGACAGCAGTACCAAGACCTCGCCCACCAATCGGGGTGACGGTTCCCCAGACGGCAGCTTCATTCACTGCGGTTCGACTTCCTGCACCGCAGATCAACTGGTCAATGTCGTCGAGGCGCGTCTCTACGTCGTCGCGCGCACCCGCTCCCCGACACCGGGCTACAGCTCCGACAAGACCTATGCCCTCGGCTCGACGACCCTCGGCCCCTACACCGATGGCTACAAACGGCACCTGTTCACTTCCAGCGCCACGCTGGTGAACGTATCCCGGCGGAGGCAGACGCCATGAAGACGCACCGCAGTATGAGAAGCCAGCAGGGCGCAACCCTGGTGGTCACCCTGGTGATGTTGCTGATGCTGATGCTGATGGTGGGCAGTTCCTACACCCTCAGCGGCACCAATCTCAAGGCCGTGGGCAACATGCAGTTCCGCAACGAGGCGATCGCCTCCGCCAACATCGGCATCGAGCGGGTGCTGGGGTCAGCCTTTACCTCTGCACCGACGGCGGAACAGCTCAACGTCGACATCAACAATGACGGCACCACCGACTACCAGGTGTCGATGGCGACCCCGATCTGCCTGAGCGCGAAACAGGGGGCCGGGTCTTCGCTCTGCGGCAAGCAGACCCAGAGCATGTGCAGCCAGGACTGGAACACCGTCTGGGAATTGAACGCGACCGTGACCGATGCCGTGACCGGGACGGCGGTGAAAGTTCGCTCGGGCGTGCGCGTGCAGCTCACCGATACGCAGAAGCAGACCGTGTGTGGAGCATGAAGATGAAAACTCAGGGCAGTCTCATGATCTTCCGGCGTGCACTCGCCTGCTGTGTGCTGTGCTTCACCTCAGTGGCGGCCTGGGCGGAGGATATCGACCTGTTCGTCGGTACGCCGCCCAATTCGACGGATGCGCCGAACGTGTTGATCATTCTCGACAACACCGCCAACTGGAACACGCCATTCGATAATGAAAAGGCGGCGCTGGTATCGGTGATCAACGGCCTGACCGCGAACAAGTTTCGTGTCGGCCTGATGATGTTCACCGAGACAGGTGGTGGCGACAAGGGCGATGACGGCGCCTATGTGCGGGCTGCCATCCGCTTGTTCGATACGGCGAACAAGCCCAAGTACCAGGCTCTGGTAAACAGCCTGGACGTTGGAGGGGACAAGTCCAACGGCGGCAAGATCAGCAAGGCGATGGAGGAGGCCTGGCTCTATTACTCGGCCAGCGCGCCCAATTCGGGCAACAAGAAGGTGAAGACCGACTACGTCGGCAACGTCTCGGGTACCGCGTCCTCCAAGGCCATCTACGCCCTGACTGGCAACGCTTTGCCATCGAAGGATGGCTCACCTTACGTCAGCCCCATCGTCGCCGGCTGCGCGAAGAATTTCATCATCTACATAAGTAACGGTGCGGCGCAGGACAACACCAACGATATCAAGCAGGCAACGGACGCATTGACCGCGGCCGGCGGCAATGCCACCGCGATTCCGATTTCCCCCAGCGGCTCCCAGGACAACGTGGCCGACGAGTGGGCGCGCTTCATGAAGAAGAGCAGTCTCGCCATTACCACCTACACCGTAGACATCAACAAGGATACCCAAGGGCAGGGGCCTGGCTGGACCGCGCTGCTCAAGAGCATGGCCAACGTCAGTAGCGGCAAGTACTTCGACGTGACTTCCAGCGGCACTCAGATCGCTGACGCGCTGAACGCGATCTTCTCCGAGATCCAGGCCACCAACAGCGTGTTCGCCTCGGTGACGCTGCCGGTCAGCGTCAATACCCAGAGCACTTACCTGAACCAGGTGTTCGTCGGCATGTTCCGGCCTGACACCGATTCCTTCCCGCGCTGGCCCGGCAACCTCAAGCAGTACAAGCTGGGCATGGTCGGCGGCGCGCTTAAAACAGTGGATGCCGACGACAGAAGCGCCATCAACAGCAGTACCGGATTCATCACCGAATGCGCGCGCAGCTTCTGGACGCCCAGCACCACCGACAACTACTGGGCGTTCAAGCCGCAGGGCGGCTGCCTCACAGTCACCGGGGCCGACGCTTCCAACTATCCGGATGGCAACATCGTCGAGAAGGGCGCCCAGGCCTATCGCCTGCGCCAAGGCGGCACGCGGACGGTGAAAACCTGCGCCGCCAGCGCCTGCACCACCCTGACCAACTTCAACACCGCCAACGGTACCGCCATCGGGCTGCTGGGCACGGCGAACACCACTGAACGCGACACCCTGATCAACTGGGCGCGGGGCGATGACAGCCAGGACGAGAACACCAACGCCAACCTGACCGAAGTTCGTTCGTCGGTGCATGGTGACGTGGTCCATTCGCGCCCGGCGGCGGTCAATTACGGGACGGCGGCTTCGCCACAGGTGGTGGTCTACTACGGCGGCAACGATGGCCTGCTGCGGGCAGTCAACGGCAACCGTACCGCCGCCATCGGGTCGGTGCCGGCCGGTAGCGAAATCTGGTCGTTCATGCCGCCGGAGTTCTACCCCAACATCAAGCGCCTGCGTGACAACACCGTCACTATCGCCTTCCCCGGTCACACGACCGGGACGCCGACACCGCTGCCCAAGGCCTACGGCATGGATGGCTCGGTGACCACGGTCCGGCAGGGCACCAGTACCTGGATCTACGCGGCCATGCGCCGTGGTGGTCGGGCGCTGTATGCCTTCGATGTCAGCACGCTGGCCAGCCCCAGCCTGAAATGGAAGATAGGCTGCCCGAACCTGACCAACGATACCGGCTGCTCCACCGACTACAGCGGCATCGGGCAGACCTGGGCCACACCGACCACCTTCACGGCAGCCGGCTACGGCAGCGGTGTCTCGACCATCCTGGCGATGGGCGGGGGCTATGACGCCTGTGAGGACGGCGACCCGAACACCTGCACCTCGTCCTCCAAGGGCAACCGGATCTACATGATCGATGCCGACACCGGGGCTGCGCTGAAGACCTTCACGACTGACCGTGGTGTCGTCGGTGACGTGACCATGGTGACCAACAGCAGCGGCCAGGCGGTCTACGGCTATGCTGCCGACCTGGGCGGCAACGTCTACCGGATTTCCGGGGTGGACGCCGTTTCGCCCATCGGAACGACCGTGCCGGCGAACTGGACCATCACCAAGATTGCCGCGCTGGGTTGCAATTCCGCTTCCAGCTGCACGGCAAACCGCAAGTTCCTCTATGGCCCTGAGGTCGCCGTCAGCAATGGGCAGTACGTCATCCTGCTCGGCTCCGGCGACCGCGAGAAGCCGCTGCTCAGCTACACCTCGGCCGCCAGCGTGGCGAACCGCTTCTACACCCTGCGCGACAACCCCACCGAGTCGACCTGGCTGACGTCCGAGAACGCCACCTGCGGCGCCAATGTGATCTGCAATGCGTCGCTGCTGGCCATCACCAGCACCGCCAACCCCAGCGACGCGGACCTCGCTGCGCACCCGAAGGGCTGGTACCTGGGCCTGGCATCGACCGAACAGGTGGTGACTTCGGCGTTGTTGCTGTTCGATACCATCATCTTCAGTACCCACACCCCGCAGGTCGCGACCACGACCAGCTGCGTCGGCCTCGGCACTGCGCGCAATTACAACATCAACTACCTGAACGCCTCGGCAACCGGCGATCGCTTCCAGGTGATTGCCGGCGGCGGCTTGCCGCCCTCACCGGTGGCCGGTGTCGTGGTGCTCGATGACGGCACGCAGAAGCCCTTCATCATCGGCGGTGGTACGTGTGCCACCGACTCCTCGCTGCAGGGCTGTGAAGCGGTGCCGCCGACGTCCGGAACCCGGCCGAAGTCCTGGGTTTTCTGGGATATCGAGCGATAGGAGGGCTGCATCATGAAAGCAGTTTCCCGGCATGCAGACAGCGGTTTTACCCTGCTGGAACTGATGGTCAGCCTGGCGGTGCTGGCAATCCTGATCGGTATCGCCGTGCCTTCGATGAGCGACGCGACGCTGGCCAGCAAGCTCAAATCCAGCGCCAATGACCTGGTGGCCGGCGTGGCGATGGGGCGCAGCGAGGCGATCAAGCGCAATGCGGTGACCAGCATGTGTGTGTCGAGTGATGGCACCAGTTGCGGTTCGGGCGGATGGGAGCAGGGCTGGATCGTCATTTCCGGCTCGACGGTGATCCAGAAGCACGCCGCAGCCCCGACGGGGTTCAAGGTCACTTCCAGCGTCGCCAAGGTCGACTTCCAGCCGACCGGCGTGGGCAATACCCAGGCGAGCATCACCGTCTGCCGCTCCGCTCCCAGCGCCGGGGCGCAGGAGCGGGTGGTGAGCGTCAGTGCCACCGGACGCGCCTACGTCAGCAAGACCACGACTGGGACCTGTTCCTGAGGCAATCAAAAATCGCAGGCAACAAAAAACCGGCCAGAAGGCCGGTTTTTTGTGGGTTTCGACAGTTCATCGGAACTGCCGAAACGATGTGGTGGTGCCCCGGGAGAGACTCGAACTCTCACTCTGTCGCCAGAAACGGATTTTGAATCCGCCGCGTCTACCATTCCGCCACCGAGGCAATGGGCGCGCAGTATAGGGAGGCGCTCTGCGCCGGTCAATCGGCTCGAATGGTCAGAATTTGGCATTTCCAGTAAGATACGCGCCCCTTCGAGATAGCTCTTCCCATGCGTGTCGCTGACTTTCATTTCGACCTGCCCGAGGCGCTGATCGCCCGCCATCCGCTTCCTGAGCGCCGTTCCAGCCGCCTGCTGGTGCTGGACGGTCCGAGCGGCGAGCTCAGCCATCGGCAATTCGCTGACATCCTCGGCTTCCTCAAGCCGGGTGACCTGATGGTGTTCAATAACACCCGGGTAATCCCTGCCCGCCTGTTCGGCCAGAAGGCTTCTGGCGGCAAGCTGGAAATCCTCGTGGAGCGCGTGCTGGACAGCCATCGCGTGCTGGCCCACGTGCGTTCCAGCAAGTCGCCCAAGCCGGGTTCGAGGATCCTCATCGACGGCGGTGGCGAGGCGGAAATGCTGCTGCGCCACGATGCGCTGTTCGAGTTGGGCTTCAGCGAGGAGGTGCTGCCGCTGCTGGAGCGCGTCGGCCACATGCCGCTGCCGCCTTATATAGACCGCCCGGACGAAGATGCCGACCGGGAGCGCTACCAGACCGTCTATGCCGAGCGCGCCGGTGCCGTTGCGGCGCCGACCGCCGGGCTGCACTTCGATGAGGCGCTGCTCGAGTCGATCCGCGCCAAGGGCGTGGATACCGCGTTCGTCACCCTGCACGTCGGCGCCGGCACCTTCCAGCCGGTGCGCGTGGAGCGCATCGAAGACCACCACATGCACAACGAATGGCTGGAAGTCAGCCAGGAGGTGGTCGACGCCGTGGCCGCCTGCAAGGCGCGCGGTGGTCGTGTGGTCGCTGTTGGTACCACCAGCGTGCGTTCGCTGGAGAGTGCCGCCCGTGATGGTGTTCTCAAACCCTTCAGTGGCGATACGGACATTTTCATTTTCCCCGGGCGGCCGTTCCACGTGGTCGACGCCCTGGTCACCAACTTCCACCTGCCGGAATCCACCCTGCTGATGCTGGTCTCCGCCTTCGCCGGCTACCCCGAGACCATGGCCGCCTACGCGGCGGCAGTGGAGCAGGGCTATCGCTTCTTCAGCTACGGCGATGCCATGTTCATCACCCGCAACCCGGCACCGCGCGGCCCCGAGGACTGATCCATGAGCTTCATGAAATTCGAACTGCTGGCCACCGAGGGCAAGGCCCGTCGCGGCCGCCTGAGCTTCCCCCGCGGCGTGGTGGAAACCCCGGCGTTCATGCCGGTGGGCACCTACGGCACCGTGAAGGGCATGCTCCCGCACGACATCGAGGGCATCGGCGCGCAGATCATCCTCGGCAACACCTTCCACCTGTGGCTGCGTCCGGGCACCGAAGTGATCCAGAAGCACGGCGACCTGCATGACTTCATGCAGTGGAAGGGTCCGATCCTCACTGACTCGGGCGGCTTCCAGGTGTTCAGCCTGGGCGCGCTGCGCAAGATCAAGGAAGAGGGCGTGTACTTCGCCTCGCCGGTGGACGGCGCCAAGGTCTTCATGGGGCCGGAAGAGTCCATGGCCGTACAGCGCGCGCTGGGCTCGGACATCGTGATGATCTTCGACGAGTGCACCCCGTATCCGGCCGAGTTCGACGTCGCCAAGCGCTCAATGGAGCTGTCGCTGCGCTGGGCCAAGCGTTCGAAAGTCGCCCACGGTGATAGCCCGTCGGCGCTGTTCGGCATTGTCCAGGGCGGCATGCACGAAGAGCTGCGCATGCGCTCGCTCGAGGGGCTGCAGGAAATCGGTTTCGACGGCCTGGCCATCGGCGGCCTGTCGGTGGGCGAGCCCAAGGAAGAGATGATCCGCGTGCTGGACTTCCTGCCCAAGCACATGCCGGCTGACAAACCTCGTTACCTGATGGGTGTGGGCAAACCCGAAGACCTCGTGGAAGGTGTGCGCCGGGGCGTCGACATGTTCGATTGCGTCATGCCCACCCGCAATGCGCGCAATGGCCACCTTTTCGTTGACACCGGGGTGATCAAGATCCGCAACGCGGTTCACAAACATGACGAATCGCCGCTGGACCCGACCTGCGATTGCTACACCTGCAAACACTTCTCCCGCGCCTACCTCTACCACCTGGACAAGTGCGGCGAAATGCTCGGCAGCATGCTCAATACCATCCACAACTTGCGGCATTATCAGCGGCTTATGGCTGGTTTGCGCGAGGCAATCCAACAGGGTACATTGGCGAACTTTGTCGACGCCTTCTACGCCAAGCGCGGCCTACCCGTGCCGCCGCTGGCGGACTGACCTTATTCATCGAAAAAGCTTTGAGACAGGAGTTTCCAATGAGTTTTCTGATTCCCGCTGCCTACGCTGACGCCGCAGCCCCCGCCGCTGCTGCAGGCCCGGCCGGCACTGGCTTCGAGTGGATTTTCCTGGTCGGTTTCCTGGTCATCTTCTACCTGATGATCTGGCGTCCCCAGGCCAAGCGCTCCAAGGAGCACAAGAACCTGCTGTCCGGCCTGCAGAAGGGCGATGAAGTCGTCACTTCCGCCGGTATCGCCGGCAAGGTCACCAAGGTCGCCGAGGACTTCGTCGTCGTCGAGGTTTCCGACAACGTCGAGCTGAAGTTCCAGAAGGCCGCGATCGCCGCCACCCTGCCGAAAGGCACCCTCAAGGCGATCTGATCCACCTCTTAGAAACCCAACCGACGGGGCGCAAGATGCGCCCCGCGTCATAACGGGCGGTGTCATGCTCAACAAGTATCCCCTGTGGAAGTATCTGCTGATCCTGGCGGTCCTGGCCGTCGGTTTCATCTACTCCGCACCCAACCTCTATCCTGACGATCCGGCCGTGCAGATCAGCGGCGCAAGCACCGCGCTGCAGATTTCCCAGGCTGACCTGGACAAGGCCAGCAAGGCGCTCGCCGACGCTGGCATCGCCGTCAAGGCGGGCTCGCTGGGCAAGAACAGTGGTCTGATCCGCCTGGTCAAGCAGGAAGACCAGCTGCCGGCCAAGGACATCGTCCGCCGTGCACTGGGTGACGACTACGTAGTCGCCCTGAACCTGGCCCAGACCACGCCGAACTGGCTGCGCAATATTGCTGCCCACCCGATGAAGCTGGGTCTCGACCTGTCCGGTGGTGTGCACTTCCTGCTGGAAGTGGACATGGACAAGGCCGTCGATGCCCGCATGAAGGTGTACGAGAACGAGGTCAAGAGCGCCCTGCGTAAAGAGCGCGTGCGCTACCGCAGCCTGCCTGTGCAGGACGGCGGCATCCAGCTGGGCTTCACCGAAGAAGCCGACCTGGACAAGGCCAAGTCGATCATCGCCAAGGATTTCCGCGATTTCGAAACCGCCCAGAGCGAGCGCAATGGCATGCAGGTCCTGCGCCTGGCCATGACCGCCACCAAGCTGGCCGAAATCCGCGAATACTCGATCAAGCAGAACCTCACCACCGTCCGCAACCGCGTGAACGAGCTGGGCGTGTCCGAGCCGCTGGTACAGCGCCAGGGCGCCAACCGCATCGTCGTCGAGCTGCCGGGCGTGCAGGACACCGCTGAAGCCAAGCGTATCCTGGGCAAGACTGCCAACCTGGAGTTCCGCCTGGCCGCCGAGCCGGATGCGATCAAGTCCTCCACCGAAACCTTCGAGTTCCGCGAGCCGCGTCGTCCGCCGGCGAGCCTGGAGCGTGGTGTGATCATCACCGGTGACCAGGTCACCGACGCCAGCGCCAGCTTCGACGAGAACGGCCGTCCGCAGGTGAACATCCGTCTGGATGGCCACGGCGGCGAGCTGATGAACCGCGCGACCCGCAACAACGTCGGCCGCAGCATGGCGGTGGTGTTCATCGAGCAGAAGCCGATTACCCGCTACACCAAGCAGGTCGTCGACGGCGTCGAGCAGGACGTTGCTGTCCCGGCGTTCAAGGAAGAGAAACAGATCATCAGCCTGGCGACCATCCAGTCGCCGCTGGGTAACCAGTTCCGCATCACCGGCCTGGACGCTCCGGGCGAGTCCTCGGAACTGGCCCTGCTGCTGCGCGCTGGTGGCCTGGCGGCGCCGATGTACTTCGCCGAAGAGCGCACCATCGGCCCGAGCCTGGGTGCGGACAACATCGCCAAGGGTATCGACGCATCCCTGTGGGGCATGGTCTTCGTTTCCCTGTTCATCATCGTCATCTACCGCTTCTTCGGCGTGATCGCCACCGTCGCCCTGGCCTTCAACATGGTCATGCTGGTGGCATTGATGTCGATCCTCGGCGCAACCCTGACCCTGCCGGGCATCGCGGGTATCGTGCTGACCATGGGCATGGCGGTGGACGCCAACGTGCTGATCTTCTCGCGGATACGCGAGGAACTGGCGGCGGGCATGTCGACGCAGCGGGCGATCCATGAGGGCTTCAACCGTGCCTTCACCGCGATCATCGACGCCAACCTGACCTCGCTGCTGGTCGGCGGCATCCTCTACGCCATGGGCACCGGCCCGGTGAAGGGCTTCGCCGTGACCATGTCCCTGGGTATTCTCACCTCGATGTTCACTGCCATTCTGGTCACCCGCGCAATGGTGAACCTGATCTACGGCGGCCGCGACGTTAAGAAGCTGTGGATCTAAGGGGCCAGAGATGAATATCAAGATCGGTACTATCAACTTCATGGGCGTTCGCAATATTGCGTTCGCCGCAACCCTGATCCTCACCCTGATCGCCCTCGGCAGTTGGGTCTTCAAGGGCATCAACTTCGGCCTGGATTTCACCGGCGGTACGTCGATCAAGCTGACCTACGAGCAGCCTGCCGACCTTTCCAAGGTGCGTGAGCAACTGGTCGCCGCGGGTTACAGCGAAGCCGTGGTGCAGAGCTTCGGTGATACCCGAGACGTACTGGTGCGCATGCCCAGCGAAGATCCGGAACTCGGAAAGAAGGTCGCCACTGCGCTGCAGAAGGCTGACGCTTCGAACCCGGCCAAGGTGAACGGCGTCGAGTACGTCGGCCCGCAGGTGGGTGAAGAGCTGCGCGATCAGGGCGGCCTCGGCATGCTCCTGGCGCTGGGCGGCATCCTGCTGTACGTGGGCTTCCGCTTCCAGTGGAAGTTCGCCCTGGGGGCGATCCTCTCGCTGATCCACGACGCCATCATCGTGATGGGCGTGCTGTCGTTCTTCCAGATCACCTTCGACCTGACCGTGCTCGCCGCGGTGCTGGCGGTGGTGGGCTACTCGCTGAACGACACCATCGTGATCTTCGACCGGGTGCGCGAGAACTTCCGTGTACTGCGCAAGGCCAGCCTGATCGAGAACATCAACATCTCGACCAGCCAGACCCTGCTGCGGACCATCGCTACCTCGGTATCGACCCTGCTGGCCATTGCCGCTCTGCTGTTCTTTGGCGGCGACAACCTGTTCGGCTTCTCCATCGCCCTGTTCGTCGGGGTAATGGCGGGTACCTACTCGTCGATCTACATCGCCAACGTGGTGCTGATCTGGCTGAATCTGTCCAGCGAGGACCTGATTCCTCCGCCGAGTAAGGAAGTCGACGAACGCCCGTAATAGAGCGCTTCCGGCCCTCCACAGAAAACTCCCGCTTCGGCGGGAGTTTTCGTTTGTAGGGGGTGTGTCACGTATTTGCCGGAACTTTCTTACAAAAGAGCTGCTCCAAGGCAAGGTAAAGGGCGAGGCCCGAATGAGAAGAAAGACCAGGAGAACCCTATGAACAAGTCGTTGCTAATCGGTACCGTGCTGGGCGCTGTAGGCGTGACTGCCGGTGGCGCCGTGGCTACCTACAGTCTGGTGGACCGCGCACCGCAATACGCCGAGGTGCTCGCCGTTCAGCCGGTCAAGGAAACCATCAAGAATCCGCGCCAGGTCTGCAAGGACGTGGCAGTGACCCACCAGCGCCCGGTCAAGGACCAGCATCAGATTGCCGGTACGGCAATTGGCGCCATCGCTGGCGGCCTGCTGGGCAACCAGATCGGTGGCGGCAACGGCAAGAAGATCGCCACCGTGGCAGGCGCCATCGGCGGCGGTTATGCGGGCAACAAGGTGCAGGAAGGCATGCAGGAGCGTGATACCTACACCACCACTGAAACCCGCTGCAGCACCGTCAATGACACCAGCGAGAAGGTCGTCGGTTACGACGTGAAGTACCTGCTCGACGGCAAGGCCGGTCAGGTCCGCATGGATCGTGATCCGGGCTCGCAGATTCCGGTCGACAAGAGCGGTCGGCTGGTCCTGGGGCAGCAATAAGTAGTCGCCAGGTGAAAGTGAAAAAGGCGCCCATTGGGCGCCTTTTTCTTTTCTGCTTTCTGTAGGAGCGAGCTTGCTCGCGAACCGCCTCAAGCCCTGGTGGCAGGATAAAAAACTTCGCGAGCAAGCTCGCTCCTACAGGGAGTGCGTTCTTGCAGGCACAAAAAAGCCCGGCATCGCCGGGCTTTTCTTGCGTCGCTCAGGCTCAGCGCTTGAGCGAGGCTGGCAGGTGCGGCTGGATGCTGGTCAGCAGGGCCTTGAAGCACTTGGTGTTGCCGGCAACGATCTGGCCCTTCTCGAGGAATTCGTGACCGCCGGTGAAGTCGCTCACCAGGCCGCCCGCTTCCTGGATCAGCAGGGCGCCAGCAGCCATGTCCCACTCGGACAGACCGAATTCCCAGAAGGCGTCGTAACGGCCGGCGGCGACGTAGGCCAGGTCCAGGCTCGCGGCGCCGGCGCGGCGGATGCCGGCGGTCTGGCCGACCAGGCTGCGGAACATGCCCAGGTAGGCGTCCAGGTTGTCCATCTGGCTGTCGCGGAACGGGAAGCCGGTGCCGAGCAGGGCGCCTTCCAGGCTCTTGCGATTGCTGACGCGCAGGCGACGGCCGTTCAGTGCGGCGCCACGGCCGCGGCTGGCAGTGAATTCTTCCTGGCGGACCGGGTCGAGGACTACGGCGTGCTCGAGGCGGCCGCGGTATTTGCAGGCGATGCTGACGGCGTAGTGCGGAACGCCGTGGATGAAGTTGGTGGTGCCATCCAGCGGGTCGATGATCCACAGGTAGTCGGCGCCTTCGCCGCTGCCTTCGAGCATGCCGCCTTCTTCGCCCATGATCCCGTGGTTCGGGTAGGCCTTGCGCAGGGCGGTGACGATGGAGAGTTCGGCCGCGCGATCGACTTCGGTGACGTAGTCGTTGGCTTCTTTCTCGTTGACCGACAGGGTGTCCAGGCGTTCGATGGAGCGGAAGATCAGTTCACCGGCGCTGCGAGCGGCGCGCAGGGCGATATTCAGCATAGGCTGCATGGAGAGGTCACCTGGGTCGTTAAAGAAAGCCGAACATTCTAGCAGAAAGCCATGGAGTTCATAGAGCGACCTGTCGCCTGCGTGGCGCAAGACCCACCGCTGCGGTAGGATTCCCTCCCTTTTTCGCTTTTGTGTGGAGTCGCGCGTTGCTCGACAAAATTCGCGTGGTGCTGGTCAACACCAGCCATCCCGGCAATATCGGCGGTACGGCCCGTGCGATGAAGAACATGGGGCTGTCGCGCCTGGTGCTGGTCGATCCGATGGATTTCCTTAGTGGCGAGGCGCGTGCGCGTGCTTCCGGCGCCGATGACATTCTCGACGCGGCCGTGGTCGTTCCCACGCTCGAAGATGCCCTGGCGGGCTGCAGTCTGGTGCTCGGCACCAGCGCGCGCGATCGCCGCATTCCCTGGCCGCTGCTCGATCCCCGCGAGTGCGCCACCACCAGTCTGGAGCATGTCCAGCAGGGTGGTGAGGTCGCTTTGGTGTTCGGTCGCGAGTACGCCGGCCTGACCAACGAGGAGCTGCAGCGATGTCAGTTCCATGTGCACATCCCGGCCAATCCCGAGTTCAGCTCGCTGAACCTGGCGACGGCGGTGCAGGTGCTGGTCTATGAGGTGCGCATGGCCTGGCTGGCCGCTCAGGGGCAGCCGACCAAGCAGGAGAAGGTAGAGTCCACCGCGATGCTCAACAGCGTTCCGGTGACGTCGGATGAGCTGGAGCGCTTCTACGCGCACCTGGAATCGACGCTGGTGGATATCCAGTTCCTCGACCCGCAGAAGCCGCGCCACCTGATGTCGCGCCTGCGTCGCCTGTACGGTCGCAGCGGCGTCAGTAAGCTGGAGATGAATATCCTGCGGGGTATTCTCACCGAGACACAGAAGGCTGCCCGTGGGGAGCTTTCCAAGCGGAGTGATGAAGATGTTTGAGCGTGTACGCGAAGATATTCAAAGCGTATTCCATCGTGACCCGGCGGCGCGCAACGCCTTCGAGGTGCTCACCTGCTACCCGGGCCTGCATGCCGTCTGGCTGCATCGCCTGGCCCATGGCCTGTGGACGTCCGGCTGGAAGTGGCTGGCGCGCATGGTGTCGAACTTCGGTCGCTGGATGACCGGCATCGAGATCCATCCGGGTGCGAAGATCGGTCGCCGCTTCTTCATTGACCATGGTTTGGGAATTGTCATCGGCGAAACTGCCGAGATCGGCGACGACGTGACTATCTATCAGGGTGTGACCCTGGGTGGCACCAGCTGGAACAAGGGCAAGCGTCACCCAACGCTGGCCGATGGCGTGGTGGTTGGGGCGGGCGCCAAGGTGCTGGGTCCGTTCACCGTTGGTGCCGGCGCCAAGGTCGGTTCCAATGCCGTGGTGACCAAAGAGGTACCGCCGGGTGCCACTGTTGTGGGTATTCCGGGCCGCATCATCGTCAAGGATGATGCGGATCAGGCTGCCAAGCGCCAGGCTATGGCGGAAAAGCTCGGGTTCGATGCCTACGGTGTCAGCCAGGACATGCCCGACCCGGTGGCGCGCGCCATCGGCCAACTGCTCGATCATCTGCAGGCAGTCGACGGCCGGTTGGAGGGCATGTGCAAGGCTCTGACAGCGCTGGGCAGTGACTACTGTGCGAAAGATCTTCCGATTCTGCGGGAAGAGGACTTCGCCGGAGTGAAGGATCAGGAGAGCAGCAAGTCGGCGCAGTGATGCGCCGGCTCTTGCATTGCTGCTACAATATGCCGCCGTTCGCTGGCTAATTCCGACTAAAGTAATAGGTCTTATAGTTGACTTAAATAGTCGGAAAAGAGCATACTCCCGCCATACCAGCGATTCTTCCGGATTTCCCCATGCGATTGACCACCAAAGGCCGCTATGCCGTCACCGCCATGCTCGATCTGGCGTTGCACGCCCAGCGTGGCCCGGTTTCTCTCGCCGATATCTCCGAGCGCCAGGGTATCTCCCTGTCCTACCTGGAGCAGCTGTTCGCCAAGTTGCGCCGTGGCAACCTGGTGGTCAGCGTGCGCGGTCCGGGCGGCGGCTATCAGCTGTCCCGCGACATGACGGGCATCCACGTCGCCCAGGTGATCGATGCAGTCAACGAGTCGGTCGACGCCACCCGCTGTCAGGGGCAGGGCGACTGCCACTCCGGCGATACCTGCCTGACCCACCACTTGTGGTGCGACCTCAGCCAGCAGATTCACGAGTTCCTCAGTGGCATCAGCCTGGCCGACCTGGTCGAGCGCCGCGAAGTTCAAGAGGTCGCCCAGCGCCAGGACGAGCGTCGCTGCTCGGGCAGTAAGCCGCTGCGCCTCGACAAGATTGAAGCGTCCGCCATCGATTGAGCGAACGCCCGCCTGTAGGAGTTACCTGATGAGATTGCCGATTTACCTCGACTACTCCGCCACCACCCCGGTGGATCCGCGTGTCGCTCAGAAAATGGCCGACTGCCTGCTGGTTGACGGCAACTTTGGCAACCCGGCTTCGCGTTCCCACCTCTTCGGCTGGAAGGCCGAGGAAGCGGCTGAGAACGCCCGTCGCCAGGTCGCTGAGCTGGTCAATGCCGATCCCCGCGAGATCGTCTGGACGTCCGGTGCTACCGAGTCCGACAACCTCGCCGTCAAGGGCGTCGCGCACTTCTACGCGACCAAGGGCAAGCACATCATCACCTCGAAGATCGAGCACAAGGCGGTCCTGGATACCTGCCGCCAGCTGGAGCGCGAAGGCTTCGAAGTGACCTACCTGGAGCCGACCCCCGAGGGCATCATCACCCCGGCGATGGTCGAGGCCGCCCTGCGTGACGACACCATCCTGGTCTCGGTCATGCACGTGAACAACGAAGTCGGCAGCATCAACGACATCGCCGCCATCGGCGAGCTGACCCGCTCGCGCGGCATCCTGCTGCACGTCGACGCCGCCCAGTCCGCCGGTAAAGTCGACATCGACCTGGAGAAACTCAAGGTCGACCTGATGTCCTTCTCCGCCCACAAGGTCTACGGCCCCAAAGGCATGGGCGCGCTGTACGTGCGCCGCAAGCCGCGCGTTCGTCTGGAAGCCCAGATGCACGGTGGCGGCCATGAGCGCGGCATGCGTTCGGGCACCCTGGCGACTCACCAGATCGTCGGCATGGGCGAAGCCTTCCGCATCGCCAAGGAAGAAATGCACCAGGAAATGGCTCGCATCGAAGGCCTGCGCAAGCGCTTCTTCGATCAGGTGCAGGACCTGGAAGAGCTGTACCTCAATGGCAGCCCCACTTCCTACGCGCCGAACATCCTCAACGTCAGCTTCAACTACGTCGAAGGCGAGTCGCTGATGATGTCGCTCAAGGACCTGGCCGTTTCGTCCGGTTCCGCCTGCACCTCGGCTTCGCTGGAGCCGTCCTACGTGCTCCGCGCCTTGGGTCGCAACGACGAACTGGCGCACAGCTCCATCCGTTTCAGCTTCGGCCGCTTCACCACTGAAGAAGAGGTCGATTACGCCGCCAAGAAGGTGGTGGAAGCCGTTTCCAAGCTGCGTGAGCTCTCGCCGCTGTGGGATATGTTCAAAGAGGGTGTCGACCTGTCCAAGGTCGAATGGCAGGCCCACTGACCCGCCCCGTAGAAGTGAGGATTAGCCATGGCTTACAGTGACAAGGTCATCGACCACTACGAAAACCCGCGCAACGTCGGCAAGCTCAACGCCGAAGATCCGGACGTCGGCACCGGCATGGTCGGCGCGCCGGCCTGCGGCGACGTAATGCGCCTGCAGATCAAGGTCAACGAGCAGGGTGTCATCGAAGACGCCAAGTTCAAGACCTACGGTTGCGGCTCGGCCATTGCCTCCAGCTCCCTCGCCACCGAGTGGATGAAGGGCAAGACCCTGGACGAAGCCGAATCCATCAAGAACACCACCATCGCCGAAGAACTGGCCCTGCCGCCGGTGAAGATCCACTGCTCGGTACTCGCCGAGGACGCCATCAAGGCGGCCGTACGCGACTACAAGCAGAAGAAAGGTCTGCTCTGAAGCGATCCGTTGAGTAAGGAGTTCCCATGGCCATCAGCATGACCGAAGCCGCCGCCAATCACGTTCGCCGCTCCCTCGAAGGGCGCGGCAAGGGCGAAGGTATTCGTCTTGGCGTGCGTACCACCGGTTGTTCGGGCCTTGCCTACGTGCTGGAGTTCGTCGACGAACTGGCGGCCGAGGACGAGGTCTTCGAGAGCCACGGTGTGAAGGTCATCATCGACCCGAAAAGCCTGGTTTACCTCGACGGCACGGAGTTGGACTTCACCAAGGAAGGCCTCAACGAGGGCTTCAAGTTCAACAACCCGAACGTACGCGGTGAGTGTGGCTGCGGCGAAAGCTTCAACGTCTGAGGCTGGGTGTGGGTAGTCCCTGTCACTTCGCGCTGTTCGACCTGCAGCCGGGCTTCCGGATCGATCTGGAAGCCCTCGGCAATCGCTACCGTGAGCTGGTGCGAACCGTCCATCCGGACCGTTTCGCCGATGCTTCCGAGCGCGAGCAGAGACTGGCGCAGGCCAAGGCCGCTGAACTCAACGATGCCTACCAGACGCTGAAGAGCGTTCCGCGTCGTGCCCTGTACCTGCTGGCCCTGCGCGGCGATGCTCTGCCGCTGGAAGCCACGGTGCAGGACCCGGAGTTTCTTCTGCAGCAGATGCAGCTGCGGGAGGATCTGGAAGACCTGCAGGACAGTGCCGATCTCGACGGCGTGGCGCAGTTCAAGCGTCAGCTGAAGTCCGCCCAGCAGCAGCTCGAGGCGGATTTCGCCGAGTGCTGGGATGACGCCGCCCGCCGCGATCTGGCCGAGCGCCTTGTGCGTCGCATGCAGTTCCTCGACAAGCTGGCGCAGGAAGTGCGGCAGCTGGAAGAGCGACTCGACGATTAATCCGCGCGGCCCACGCCGCGCCCGATAGCCTGATTAGATACCGCATGGCCTTACTGCAGATCGCCGAGCCCGGACAAAGCCCCCAGCCACACCAGCGTCGTCTGGCCGTGGGGATCGACCTGGGCACCACGAATTCCCTCGTCGCTGCCGTGCGCAGCGGCGTCGCGGCTCCGCTGCCGGACGATCGCGGTGAAGTGATCCTGCCGTCGGCGGTGCGTTATCTCGCTGATCGCATCGAAGTGGGGGAGAGCGTTCGCGCCACTGCCGCGCAGGATCCACTCAACTCCATCATCTCGGTCAAACGCTTCATGGGCCGCGGCCTGGAAGACGTGAAGCAACTGGGCGGCCAACTGCCGTACCGCTTCACTCAGGGCGAGTCGCACATGCCCTTCATCGAGACCGTCCAGGGCGCCAAGAGCCCGGTGGAAGTCTCGGCTGAAATCCTCCGTGTCCTGCGTCAGCGCGCCGAATCCACCTTGGGTGGCGAGCTCGTCGGTGCGGTGATCACCGTCCCCGCTTATTTTGACGACGCCCAGCGCCAAGCCACCAAGGACGCCGCGCGTCTGGCCGGCCTGCATGTGCTGCGCCTGCTCAACGAGCCGACTGCCGCCGCTGTCGCCTATGGCCTGGACAAGAATGCCGAGGGCCTGGTCGCCATCTATGACCTGGGTGGCGGCACTTTCGATATCTCGATCCTGCGCCTGACCCGCGGTGTCTTCGAAGTCCTGGCCACTGGCGGCGATACCGCCCTGGGCGGCGACGACTTCGATCATGCCATCGCCGGCTGGATCATCGAGCAGGCGGGCATCTCGGTCGACCTCGACCCGGGTACCCAGCGCCGCCTGTTGCAGGCTGCCTGCGCGGCGAAAGAGGTTCTGACCGATAGCGACGTCGTTTCCGTTGCTCATGACGGTTGGACTGGCGAGCTTTCCCGTGCCCAGCTCGAGGCCCTGATCGATCCGCTGATCCAGCGCAGCCTCAAGTCCTGCCGTCGCGCCGTGCGTGATTCCGGTGTCGAGCTGGAAGAAGTCAGCGCTGTGGTCATGGTCGGTGGCTCCACTCGCGTGCCGCGCGTTCGTGAGCTGGTAGGTGAGCTGTTCGGTCGCGAGCCGCTGACTGATATCGACCCGGATCAGGTGGTCGCCATCGGCGCCGCCATCCAGGCTGATGCCCTGGCCGGCAACAAGCGCGGCGAAGAGCTGCTGCTGCTGGATGTGATTCCCCTGTCGCTCGGCCTGGAAACCATGGGCGGGCTGATGGAGAAGGTGATTCCGCGCAATACCACCATCCCGGTGGCGCGCGCCCAGGAGTTCACCACCTACAAGGATGGCCAGACGGCCATGATGATTCACGTGCTGCAAGGCGAACGTGAGCTGGTCAAGGACTGCCGGTCCCTGGCGCGCTTCGAGCTGCGCGGCATTCCGCCGATGGTGGCGGGCGCGGCGAAGATCCGCGTCAGCTTCCAGGTCGATGCCGATGGCCTGCTGGGCGTGTCCGCCCGCGAGCTGTCTTCCGGTGTCGAGGCGAGCATCCAGGTCAAGCCGTCCTACGGTCTGACTGACGGCGAAATCGCCCGCATGCTGCAGGACTCCTTCCAGTACGCCGGCGACGACATGGCCGCCCGCGCTCTGCGCGAGCAGCAGGTCGAGGCCCAGCGTCTGCTGGAGGCTGTGCAGTCGGCGTTGGACGCCGATGGCGAGCGCCTGCTGGACGCCGACGAGCGCCTGGTCATCGATGCCGGGATGGATTCGCTGCGCGAGCTGGCTACCGGCAGCGATGCCACTGCCATCGAACTACAGATCAAGCGTCTGTCCCAGCTGACCGACGCCTTTGCCGCGCGCCGTATGGACGCCACCGTCAAAGCCGCACTGGCCGGTCGCCGGCTCAACGAAATCGAGGAATAAGCGAAGATGCCGCAGATTGTCTTTCTGCCCCACGCCGAACACTGCCCTGAAGGCGCGGTGATCGAAGCCCAGCCGGGCGAAACCATCATGAAGGCGGCGCTGCGCAACGGCATCGAGATCGAGCACGCCTGCGAGATGTCGTGTGCCTGCACCACCTGCCACGTGATCGTGCGCGAAGGCTTCAACTCGATGGAGGCCTCCGACGAGCTGGAAGACGACATGCTGGACAAGGCCTGGGGCCTGGAGCCGGATTCGCGCCTGTCCTGCCAGGCGGTGGTCGGCGAGACGGACCTGGTAGTGGAAATTCCGAAGTACACCATCAACCAGGTGTCCGAAGGTCACTGAAGCGGAGCGTCCACATGAGTCTGAAATGGGTTGATGTGCTCGAAATCGCCATCCAACTGGCCGAATCCAAGCCGGACGTCGATCCGCGTTACGTGAACTTCGTCGATCTGCACCGCTGGGTGCTGGCATTGCCGGAGTTCAGCGACGATCCTTCCCGCGGCGGGGAAAAGGTCCTGGAGGCCATTCAGGCTGCCTGGATCGAAGAAGCCGACTGAGGGCGCGGCTCACCAGAGCCGCGTACCCATTTGTCATGAACCCGCGTATAATTCGCGGGTTTTATCTTTAGGTGAGCTGTCGAAAATTCCCTCGGGGAGATTTTCCAGCCGCCGGCCCTGTCGCAGTCGGGCCGGCTTCGCGGTCGCCACCCATCGGGCGCGGCGCGCGGCAAACCCTAGAATCGCAGGAGCTCCTGGCCACGCCAGGGGCTTCTTGGCATTACCAACCTTGCTTTTCGGAGTTATTTCCATGGCCCTGCAACGTACCTTCTCCATCATCAAGCCCGACGCTGTTTCCAAGAACGTCATCGGCGAAATCCTGACCCGCTTCGAGAAAGCTGGCCTGCGCGTTGTCGCTTCCAAGATGGTTCAGCTGTCCGAGCGCGAAGCTGGCGGTTTCTACGCCGAGCACAAAGAGCGTCCCTTCTTCAAGGACCTGGTTTCCTTCATGACCTCCGGTCCGGTCGTTGTTCAGGTTCTGGAAGGCGAAGATGCCATCCTGCGCAACCGTGAACTGATGGGCGCTACCGATCCGAAGAAAGCCGACGCCGGCACCATCCGCGCCGACTTCGCCGTTTCCATCGACGAGAACGCCGTACACGGTTCCGACTCGGAAGCTTCGGCTGCCCGCGAAATCGCTTACTTCTTCTCCAGCACCGAGGTGTGCGAGCGCATTCGCTAATCCAGGCGAATGAGCGAGGGTGAATCCATGACTGATACCGCTGTAAAGGCCAACCTGCTGGGCATGACCAAGCCCCAGCTCGAGGAATTCTTCGAGTCCATCGGTGAAAAGCGCTTCCGCGCCGGCCAGGTGATGCAATGGATTCACCACTTTGGCGCTGTCGAATTCAGCGCCATGACGAACGTCGGCAAGGCCTTGCGCGAAAAGCTCGAGGCCGTTGCCGAAATTCGTCCGCCGGAGATCGTCAGCCAGGATATTTCCGCTGACGGTACCCGCAAGTGGGTGGTGCGCGTGGCCTCGGGCAGTTGCGTCGAGACCGTGTACATCCCGCAGGGCGGCCGCGGCACCCTGTGCGTGTCGTCCCAGGCCGGTTGCGCGCTGGACTGCAGTTTCTGCTCCACCGGCAAGCAAGGCTTCAACAGCGACCTGACCTCCGCCGAGATCATCGGCCAGGTGTGGATCGCCAACCAATCGTTCGGGACCATCCCGGGCAAGATCGACCGTGCCATCACCAACGTGGTGATGATGGGCATGGGCGAGCCGCTGCTGAACTTCGACAACGTCGTGACCGCCATGAGCATCATGATGGAAGACCTCGGCTACGGCATTTCCAAGCGCAAGGTGACCCTGTCCACCTCCGGCGTGGTGCCGATGATTGACAAGCTCGCCGAGGTGACCGACGTGTCCCTGGCCCTGTCGTTGCACGCACCCAACGACGAACTGCGCAACAAGCTGGTACCGATCAACAAGAAGTACCCGCTCGAGATGCTGCTCGACTCCTGCTACCGCTACATCACGCGCCTGGGCAAGGAGCGCGTGCTGACGATCGAGTACACCCTGCTGGCCGGCGTCAACGACCAGCCCGAGCATGCTGAGCAATTGATCGCACTGCTCAAGGATTTCCCTTGCAAGATCAACCTGATTCCGTTTAATCCGTTCCCGCATTCCGGCTACGAGCGGCCAAGCAACAATGCCATTCGCCGTTTCCAGGACATGCTGCACAAGAGCGGCTTCAACGTGACCGTTCGTACCACACGCGGCGACGATATCGATGCTGCCTGTGGTCAGCTGGTGGGGCAGGTGATGGACCGCACCCGCCGCAGCGAACGCTATATCGCCGTACGACAGCTGGCCGCGGATGCCGAACAGGCTCCGACCAACGCCAATCGAAACTGAACTAGGGAGGAATCCGATGACCCTGCGCGCCGCGCTGTGCTTACTGTTGGCAACCGTGCTGACGGGTTGCGTGACGACTGGTAAACAGGATCCTCTGAAAACCGAAAAGGGCCGGGATGAGGCACGCGATGCCTTCATCCAGCTCGGTATCGGTTACCTGCAGATGGGCAACACCGAACAGGCCAAGGTGCCGTTGCGCCAGGCCCTGGACATCGATTCCTCCAGTGCCGACGCCCACGCCGCGCTGGCGGTGGTCTATCAGGTGGAAAAGGAGCCCAAGCTCGCCGAGAGCGAGTTCCGCAAGGCGCTGTCTTCGCGCTCCGGTGATGCGCGCATCCTGAACAACTATGCGGGCTTCCTGTTCGAGCAGAAGCGCTACCAGGAAGCCTACGACACCTACATGAAGGCCACCGAAGACGGACTCTATTCCGAGCGCTCGCGCATCTTCGAGAACCTCGGCCTGGTCAGCATGAAGCTGAACAAGCGTGCCGAGGCCAAGGAGTTCTTCGAGAAGGCCATTCGCCTGAATCGCAACTCGACAGGCGCTCTGATCGAATTGGCCGACCTGAACTACCAGGACCGCGAGTATGTACCCGCTCGCGCGTTCTACGAGGAATACCTCAAGCGGGGCCCGCAGACTGCGCGCAGCCTGCTGCTGGGGATTCGACTGGCAAAGATCTACGACGACCGGGATACCGCTGCCAGCTACGGGCTGCAACTCAAGCGCCTGTATCCCGCTTCTCCTGAATACCAGGCATACCAGGCGGATAAATGATGAATACGTCGCAGCCCGATGTCATCGGCACGACCCGCGCCAACCCTGGCGAAACCCTGCGCCAGGCGCGTGAGAACAAGGGCTGGAGCACCGCTCAGGTCGCCGGCCAGCTGAACCTGACCGAGAACGCCCTGCGTTCGCTGGAGCAAGGTTCCTTCGATCAGTTGCCCGGTCATACCTTCGCCCGTGGCTACATCCGCGCCTACGCCAAGCTGCTGGGCATGGACCAGGCCCAGATGGTCACCGCCTTCGACCAGTACACCGGCACCGACGCCACCGGCAGCAACGTCCAGGCGCTCGGCCGCGTGGTCGAGCCCGTTCGCCTGTCGCGCAACCTGCTGCGCCTGTTCAGCCTGGCGCTGCTGGCCGTGCTGATCGGCTTCGGCTACTTCTGGTGGCAGGAGCGCTCCGCGCGCCCGGCCGAGGCCGGCAGCCTGAACATGGAGCACGTCGAGGTCGAGAGCGCCGACGGCACCACCGAGATCCACACCCTCGACGAGCCGGAAGACCAGGCTGTCGCCGAGGATCAGGCCAATACTCCGGCGGTTCCGAACGAACCGGTCGGCGATAACGGCAGCGCCGAGGCACCCGCCGAAGCCGCTCCGTCGACCGCGCCGGCTCCGGCCGCTCCGGGCGTGCCGGCTGCTGCCGAAACCGCTCCGGTTCAGGTTCCGGCGATCCCGGGCCAGCCACCGGCTGCACAGCAGCCCGCCGCTGCGGCCAGCTCGGCCGCTCCGGTTGCCCCGGTGACTCCGACCGAGGTGCCCGCCGCTCCGGTGGTTGCCGCCGCGGGGCAGGGCGTGGTCAAGGTTCAGTTCAGCGCCGATTGCTGGACCCAGGTGACCGATGCCGATGGCAAGGTCGTCCTCGAGGGCCTCAAGCGCAAGGGTGACTCGCTGGAAGTCGCTGCCAAGGCGCCGGTGCAGTTGCGCCTGGGTTACGCCCAGGCCGCCCAGGTCAGCTACAACGGCCAGCCGGTCGAAGTCACGCCGGCGCGCGGTGGCACCGCGCGCCTGAAGTTGGGTGGACAGTAAGATGCATTGCGAGTCTCCGATCAAACGTCGCCTTTCCCGCAAGATCTGGGTAGGTAACGTGCCGGTGGGTGGGGATGCTCCCATCGCCGTGCAGAGCATGACCAACACCGACACCCTGGATGTGGCCGCCACCGTGGCCCAGATCCGTCGTCTGGAAGACGCCGGCGCCGACATCGTCCGCGTCTCCGTGCCGGACATGGACGCCGCCGAGGCGTTCGGCAAGATCAAGCAGCAGGTGAAAGTCCCGCTGGTGGCCGATATCCACTTCGACTACAAGATCGCCCTGCGCGTGGCCGAACTGGGCGTCGACTGCCTGCGTATCAACCCCGGCAACATCGGTCGCGAAGACCGGGTGAAGGCGGTGGTGGACGCGGCGCGTGACAAGAACATCCCGATCCGTATCGGCGTCAATGCCGGTTCCCTGGAGAAGGACCTGCAGAAGAAGTACGGTGAGCCCACCCCCGAGGCCCTGCTGGAATCGGCCATGCGCCACGTCGACCACCTGCAGCGCCTGGACTTCCAGAACTTCAAGGTCAGCGTGAAGGCTTCCGACGTGTTCATGGCCGTCGCCGCCTACCGTCTGCTGGCCAAGGAGATCGAACAACCCCTGCACCTGGGCATCACCGAAGCCGGTGGCCTGCGTTCGGGGACCGTGAAGTCTGCGGTGGGCCTGGGCATGCTGCTCGCCGAAGGCATTGGCGACACCATCCGCATTTCTCTTGCTGCCGATCCGGTGGAAGAGATCAAGGTCGGCTTCGATATCCTCAAGTCGCTGCGCCTGCGCTCCCGTGGCATCAACTTCATCGCCTGCCCGAGCTGTTCGCGGCAGAACTTCGATGTGGTGAAGACCATGAACGAGCTGGAAGGCCGCCTCGAGGACCTGCTGGTGCCGCTGGACGTCGCCGTGATCGGTTGCGTGGTCAACGGTCCGGGCGAGGCCAAGGAAGCTCACATCGGCCTGACCGGCGGTACGCCGAGCAACCTGATCTACATCGACGGCAAACCGGCGCAGAAGCTGCAGAACGATAACCTGGTGGATGAGCTGGAACGGCTGATCCGCGAAAAAGCGGCCGAGAAGGCCGAGGCCGACGCCGCACTGATCGTGCGCGGCTGACCGCAACAAGGATCCTAAGTGAGCAAGTCCCTGCAAGCCATCCGTGGCATGAACGACATCCTGCCGGACCAGACCCCGGCCTGGCGCTACCTGGAGCGCACCTTCGCCGATCTGCTGGACGCCTATGGCTACAGCGAGATCCGCATGCCGATCCTGGAATTCACCGAACTCTTCGCCCGCGGCATCGGTGAAGGCACCGACGTGGTCGACAAGGAGATGTACACCTTCCTCGACCGCAACGGCGAATCCCTGACCATGCGTCCGGAAGGTACTGCCGGTTGCGTGCGCGCCGTGCTCGAACACGGTCTTTCCGGTGGCGGCCAGGTGCAGAAACTCTGGTACACCGGCCCGATGTTCCGCTACGAGAAACCGCAGAAAGGCCGCTATCGCCAGTTTCACCAGATTGGCGTGGAAGTCTTCAACCTGCCAGGCCCGGACATCGACGCCGAGCTGATCATCCTCACCTGGCGCCTGTGGCAGAAGCTGGGCATGGCCGACGCCGTGACCCTGCAACTGAACACCTTGGGTTCCAGCGAAGCGCGCGCGCGTTTCCGCGAGGACCTGGTGGCCTACCTGCAGGAGCGCTTCGATCAGCTAGACGAAGACAGCCAGCGCCGCATGACCACCAACCCGCTGCGCATCCTCGACAGCAAGGTGGAGAGCACCCAGGCCCTGCTGGTCGGTGCGCCGAGCCTGCATGACTACCTGGACGAAGAGTCGATCGCTCACTTCGAGGGTCTGAAGGCTCGCCTGGACGCGGTCGGCCTGCGCTATGAAATCAACCAGAAGCTGGTGCGCGGCCTGGATTACTACTGCCGCACCGCTTTCGAATGGGTCACCGACAAGCTCGGTGCCCAGGGCACCGTCTGCGGCGGGGGCCGCTACGATGGCCTGGTCAGCCAGTTCGGCGGCAAGCCGACTCCTGGCGTGGGTTTCGCCATGGGCGTGGAGCGCCTGGTGCTGCTGCTGGAAACCCTGGGCGTAGTCCCGGCTGAGCTGAGCCGCCCGGCCGACCTCTACGTCTGCGCCTTCGGCGAGCCGGCGGAGCTGGCCGCGCTGACCCTGGCGGAAAAGCTGCGTGAAGCCATTCCGGGTCTGCGCCTGCTGGTCAATGCCGGCGCTGGCAGCTTCAAGAGTCAGTTCAAGAAGGCCGACAAGAGCGGCGCACAGTTCGCAATGATTCTGGGTGACGACGAACTGGCCAACCGCGTGGTAGGTTTCAAGCCCCTGCGTGGCGAGGGCGAACAACAGAATATCGCCTGGGATGCTCTGCCCGAGCACCTGGCTGCCTGCCTCAAGCAGGCCTGAATCGAGCGGATAGGAGTATTGGGGTGAGTAACCGTACCGAAGAAGAACAGATCGCTGACATCAAGGACTGGTGGCAGCGTAACGGCATGCCCCTGCTGACCGGCGCCGCTCTGGCGCTGATCGTGGTGTTCGGCTGGCAGGCCTGGAAGAAGTACCAGAACAACCAGTCCCAGGGCGCCTCCATCATTTACCAGGCCCTGCTGGAAACCGCGCTGAACCCGACCGGCAAGCCTGACACGGCCAAGGTCGCCGAGCTCGCTGGCAAGCTGAATACCGACTTCGCCGGCACTCCGTACGCCCAGTACGGCCGCCTCTTCGTCGCCAAGGTCGCGGTGGACAGCGGCAAGCTGGATGACGCGGTCCTTGAGCTGAAGGCCGTGGTCGACAAGCCGGTTGACGCCACCCTGGGCGAGCTGGCCCGTCAGCGCCTGGCCCGTGTCCTGGCAGCCCAGGGCAAGGCCGAGGACGGCCTGAAGCTGCTCGACGGCAACGTCGACAAAGCCTACGTTGCCACCCGCGAAGAACTGCGCGGCGACCTGCTGCTGCAGCTCAAGCGCAATGACGACGCCCGCGTCGCCTACGAAAAGGCCAAGGCAGCCCTGCCCGAAGACGCCGCTGTCGGCGCCCTGCAGATGAAACTCGACGACCTGGCCAAGGGAGACGCCTGAGATGTTGCGTTGGAAACACGTTGCACTGCTGGCACTGACCCTGATGGCTGTGGGTTGCAGCAGCAATAGCAAGAAAGAACTGCCGCCGGCCGAACTGACCGATTTCAAGGAAGAGGTTCGCCTGGAGAAACAGTGGAGCCGTTCGGTCGGTGATGGCCAGGGCGACCTGTACAACCTGCTCGAACCCGCCGTGGATGGCCAGACCATCTACGCCGCGTCTGCCGAAGGCCGCGTCATGGCCATGCAGCGCGAAACCGGCGAAGTGCTCTGGAAGAAAGACCTCGATCTGCCGATTTCCGGCGCCGTCGGCGTGGGCAACGGCATGGTCCTGCTGGGCACCCTGCGCGGTGACGTGATCGCCCTGGATTCCGGTTCGGGCGAGCAGAAATGGCGCGCCAAGGTCACCAGCGAAGTGCTGGCTGCCCCGGCCACCAACGGTGACGTGGTGGTGGTGCAGACCCAGGACGACAAGCTGATCGGCTTTGACGCCTCCACCGGCAACCAGCGCTGGATCTACGAAGGCACCGTACCGGTGCTGACCCTGCGTGGCACCGGCGCTCCGTTGATCGCCGGCCGCCTGGCCCTGGCGGGTCTGGCCAGCGGCAAGGTCGTCGCCGTGGATGTGGAGCGTGGCCTGCCGGTCTGGGAGCAGCGCGTTGCCGTCCCGCAAGGCCGTTCCGAGCTGGACCGCGTGGTCGATATCGACGGTGGCCTGCTGCTGGTCGACAACGTTCTCTATGTCGCCAGCTACCAGGGCCGTACCGCGGCGCTGGACCTGGGTACCGGCCGCGTACTCTGGCAGCGTGAGGCTTCCAGCTACGTCGGCGTCGCCGAAGGCACTGGCAGCGTGTTCATCAGCCAGGCCAGCGGCACCGTGGAAAGCCTCGACTCCCGTGGTTCGTCCTCGCTGTGGAGCAACGACGCACTGGCTCGCCGCCAGCTGTCCGCTCCCGCCGTGCTGTCGAGCAACGTGGTGGTCGGTGACCTGGAAGGTTATGTGCACCTGCTCAGCCAGGTGGACGGTCGTTTCGTTGGCCGCGAGAAGGTCGACGGTGACGGCGTGCGGGTTCGCCCGCTGGTAGTCGGCAGCTGGATGTACGTGTTCGGCAACAGCGGCAAGCTGGTCGCCTACACGCTCCGCTAAGCTGAGTGTTACTGCCGGCCGCTGCCGTGAAAAACGGCAGCGGCCGTCGTGTTTTCTGAAATTCAAATTCCTGGAGAGCCGCATGGTTCCCGTAATAGCCCTGGTGGGCCGCCCGAACGTCGGCAAGTCCACCCTGTTCAACCGCCTGACCCGCACCCGTGACGCCATCGTCGCCGAGTACGCAGGTCTGACCCGAGACCGCCAGTACGGCGAGGCCAAGTGGCAGGGCAAGAAATTCATCGTCATCGATACCGGTGGTATCTCCGGTGACGAAGAGGGTATCGACGCCAAGATGGCCGAGCAGTCGCTGCAGGCCATCGAAGAGGCCGATGCCGTCCTGTTCATGGTCGATTCCCGCGCCGGCCTCACCGCCGCCGACGAGATGATCGGCGAGCACCTGCGCAAGAAGAACAAGCGCACCTACCTGGTGGCGAACAAGGTCGACACCGTCGATCCGGACATCGCCCGCGCCGAGTTCAGCCCGTTGGCCCTGGGGCATGCGATCCCGATCGCCGCCGCCCATGGCCGTGGCATCACCCAGATGCTCCAGGAAGCCCTGGGCGAGATGTTCGCCCCCGAGCCGGAAGCGCCGGAAGACAACGACCTGCCCAGCGAGCTGGAAGAAGTCGCCGAGGGCGAGGAAGCCAAGCGCATCCCCGGCCCGAGCGAGAAGGATGGCATCAAGATCGCCATCATCGGCCGCCCGAACGTTGGCAAGTCCACCCTGGTCAACCGCATGCTCGGTGAAGAACGGGTGATCGTGTACGACCAGGCGGGCACCACCCGCGACAGTATCTACATCCCCTTCGAGCGCAACGAAGAGAAGTACACCCTGATCGACACCGCCGGCGTGCGCCGCCGCGGCAAGATCTTCGAAGCGGTGGAAAAGTTCTCCGTGGTGAAGACCCTGCAGGCGATCCAGGACGCCAACGTGGTCATCTTCGTCATGGACGCCCGCGAAGGCGTAGTCGAACACGACCTCAACCTGCTTGGCTTCGTGCTGGAGACCGGCCGTGCGCTGGTCATCGCGCTGAACAAGTGGGACGGCATGGAATCGGCCGAGCGCGACTACGTGAAGACCGAGCTCGAGCGCCGGCTGATGTTCGCCGACTTCGCCGACATCCACTTCATCTCCGCGTTGCACGGCACCGGCGTTGGCCACCTGTACAAGTCGGTACAGGATTCCTTCCGTTCCGCCGTGACCCGCTGGCCCACCAGCAAGCTCACCCAGATCCTCGAGGACGCCATCCAGGTCCACCAGCCGCCGATGGTCAACGGCCGCCGCATCAAGCTGCGCTATGCGCACCTGGGCGGTGCCAACCCGCCGCTGATCGTGATCCACGGCAACCAGGTGGACGCGGTGCCCAAGGCCTATACCCGCTACCTGGAGAAGACCTTCCGCCGCGTGCTGAAGCTGGTCGGCACGCCGATCCGCATCGAGTACAAGGGCGGTGACAACCCGTTCGAGGGCAAGAAGACCCAGCTCACCGATCGCCAGGTCAACAAGAAGCGCCGTCTGATGTCGCACCACAAGAAGGCGGAGAAGAAGAAGAAGGACAAACGTAAATAACGTCTGTCAGGCTTTAGACCGCAAGCCGCAGGCGATAGAGTAGGGACTTCCCTCTCATCGCCTGCAGCCTGTAGTCACGCCATGCTTACCAGCAAACTGCCGAATGTCGGCACCACTATCTTCACCCGCATGTCCCAGCTCGCCGCCGAAAGCGGGGCGCTGAATCTCTCCCAGGGCTTCCCGGACTTCCCCGGCCCCGCGCCGCTGCTCGAAGCGGTCGCCCGCCACGTCATGGCCGGGCACAACCAGTACAGCCCGATGACCGGCCTGCCGGCGCTGCGCGAACAGGTAGCGCTAAAGGTCGCCAGCCTGTATGGGCGTAGCGTCAGCGCCGACACCGAGGTAACCATCGTTCCCGGAGCGACGGAAGGGATCTTCTGTGCCGTACAGGCGCTGATCCGCGCCGGCGATGAAGCCATCGTCCTCGACCCCTGCTACGACAGCTACGAGCCTTCGGTGGAACTGGCCGGTGGCCGCTGTGTGCACGTCGCACTGAGCCAGGCGGACTTCCGCATCGACTGGCAACGCCTGGCCGATGCCATCACCCCGCGCACCCGCCTGATCTTCCTCAACAGTCCGCACAACCCCAGCGGCGCACTGATCGACCGTGCCGACCTGGATCGCCTGGCCGAGCTGATCCGCGACCGCGAGATCTACGTGATCAGCGATGAGGTCTACGAGCACCTGATCTATGACGGCGTGCAGCATGCCAGCGTGCTGGCCCATGACGAGCTGTACCCGCGCGCCTTTGTCATCAGTTCCTTCGGCAAGACCTACCACGTCACTGGCTGGAAGACCGGCTACGTGGTGGCACCGCCGGCGCTGTCGGCGGAAATGCGCAAGATCCACCAGTACGTGAACTTCTGCGGCGTGACCCCGCTGCAGTGGGCGCTGGCTGACTTCATGGCCGCGCATCCCGAGCACCTGCGCGAGCTGCCCGGCTTCTACCAGGCCAAACGCGACCTGTTCTGCGACCTGCTGGACGGCTCGCGCTTCACCTTCCAGCGCGCCGCCGGCACCTACTTCCAGGTGGTCGATTACTCGGCGATCCGCGCGGACCTCGATGACGTCGCCATGTCCGAATGGCTGACTCGCGAGCACGGCGTGGCTGCCATTCCGGTCTCGGTGTTCTACCAGCAGGCACCGGCGGACACGCGCCTGGTGCGCTTCTGCTTCGCCAAGAAAGAGGAGACGCTGCGCCAGGCAGCGGAACGACTATGCGCGATCTGAGCCAACTGCCAGACCTCAAGCTTGCTCTTGTGCAGACCACCCTGGTCTGGCACGACGCCAAGGCCAACCGTGAGCGCTTCGACGCGCTGCTGGAAAGCGCCCGTGGCGCAGACGTGGTGATCCTGCCGGAGATGTTCACCACCGGCTTCTCCATGGATTCCGAAGCGCTGGCCGAAGCGGAGGAGGGCGAGACCTACGTCTGGCTGCGCGAACAGGCGGCGAAGCTGGACGCCGTAGTCTGCGGCAGCGTGATCATCCGCGCCGCTGACGGCAGCCATCGCAACCGCCTGCTCTGGGCGCGCCCGGATGGCGAAGTGCAGCACTACGACAAGCGCCATCTGTTCCGCATGGCCGGCGAGCACAAGCACTACACGCCGGGCGAGCAGCAGGTGCTGCTGGATTGGAAGGGCTGGCGGATTCGCCCGCTGGTCTGCTACGACCTGCGCTTCCCGGTGTGGAGCCGAGATACCCAGGACACCGACCTGCTGCTCTACACCGCCAACTGGCCGGCCGCGCGCCGCCAACACTGGAATCGGCTGTTGCCGGCGCGGGCTATCGAAAACCTGTGCTACGTCGCGGCAGTCAACCGGGTCGGTGAAGACGGCAAGGGCCACGCCTATTCCGGCGACAGCCAGGTGCTGGATTTCCAGGGAGACAATCTGCTGGCAGCCGGGAATGCCGATGGCGTTTTCCAGATAGCCTTGAGCGCGGCGGAGCTGGCGGCTTACCGGGAACGCTTCCCGGCGAACCTGGATGCAGATCGGTTCGACATCCAGTTTTAATCGGATGCCAATCGCGGACGGAGTCCGCTCCTACAGGTCGGCCCGTCCTTCAATACGCGCTGGCGGTATTCAACCGCTGGATCGCCTCGTCACTGAGCTTCAGGTCGACCGCCGCGATCAGGTCCGGCAACTGCTCCAGCTTCGATGCGCTGGCTATCGGCGCGGTGACGCTCGGGCGGGCCATCAGCCAGGCGAGTGCGACCTGGGTCGGCGTAGCGTTCAGTTCGCCGGCCACTTCCTCCAGTGCATCGAGGATGGCGAAGCCGCGCTCGTTCATGAAGTTCTTCACCTTGTAGCCGCGCACGCTGCTCTTGCCCAGGTCCGCTTCGCTGCGGTACTTGCCGGTGAGGAAGCCCGCCGCCAGCGAATAGAAGCTGATGACGCCCAGCCCCAGCTGCTGCACCGTGGGCTCAAGGTTGGTTTCGTAGTTGGCGCGGTCATACAGGTTGTAGTTGGGCTGCAGGCTCTGGTAGTTCGGCAGCTTCAGGCGCTCGCACACCTCGCGCGCTTCGCGAAGGCGCTTGGCCTCCAGGTTCGAGGCGCCGATCACCCGCACCTTGCCGATCTCGATCGCTTCGGCGAAGGCGCCCATGGTCTCCTCCATCGAGGTGTGCGGGTCATCGCAATGGGACTGGTAGAGGTCGATGTAGTCGGTCTGCAGGCGCTTGAGCGAACGCCCCAGCGCCTGCTCGATGTACACCGCCGACAGGCCCTTGTGGCCGTTGCCCATGTCCATGCCGACCTTGGTGGCGATCTGCACCTGGTTGCGCTTGCCGGTCTTCTTCAGCCATTTGCCGATCAGGATTTCCGACTCGCCGCCCTCGTGGCCGGGCACCCAGCGCGAATAGACGTCGGCGGTGTCGATGCAGTTGAGCCCGGCGTCCACCAGCGCATCCAGCAGACGGAACGAGGTCGCCTCGTCGGCGGCCCAGCCAAACACGTTGCCGCCAAATACCAGGGCGGGAATCTTCAGGCCCGATTGGCCGAGTTCGCGTGTACGCATCTGTTTTGGCTCCTGTGGCTGCGCGGGAACCCTCAGTGTAGACGCCGCCCATCCCTTCGCCGGGGCGAATGACCGGCAGCCAGAGGCCAGCTGGTCTATCATGGCGGCCAGCCCATTTGCCGAGTGCCGAACATGACCACGACTCCCTACCTGCTGGATCAGCTGGAAACCGCCGACATGCTGTTGATCGACGGTCTGCATGCCTGGCAGTTCGAGCTCAACGAGGCATTGCTGGACCAGGCCGACGCTGCCGCCCATGCGGACAAACCCTTCGCCAGCGAGGATGTGGTGCTGCAGATCGAATCCCTCGACGGCCGCGACCGCCGCGAATGGCGCTTCAGCTACAACCAGGTGATGGAAGCCAGCTACCAGGCCGAAGACGAGACCTGGCTGCTGCAGGCAGCGGACAAGCAACATCGCCTCTGCTGTCTGGGCGCCGTCACCGCCAGTGGCGACGACGAATAAGAACGAAGGCCCCGAGAGGGGCCTTCTTCATTTCCGGGTTCAGAAAGCCAGCGGATAGCTGGTGATGAAGCGCACCTCGTCGTAGTCGCTGGCATAGCTGCTGCGGACCGTGGAAGTGCGCAGGAGGAACGACAGCGTCTTCAGTGGCCCGTTCTGGATGGTGTAGCCCACGTCGGTATCGCGCTCGTACTCATGGCCATCGCTCTTGCCCGGTCGCGAGATATCGGTGCCCTTGGTGTAGCGCGTCATCAGGGTCAGGCCCGGCAGGCCGAGGCTGGCGAAGTCGTAGTCGTAACGCAGCTGGTAGGAGCGCTCCTGCGCCCAGAAGAAGCCGCCGTTGGTGACCCAGTTGACCAGGTAGGGTTGTGGCGTGTTGCCCAGCAGCATGGGGAACATGTCTTCGCCCAACATCCGCTGATAGGTGGCCGAAAGCGTGTGGCTGCCGTGCTTCACACCGAGCCGTGCGCCGTAGGCGCGGTTGTCGATGCGCCCGGACAGCGCCTGCCCGGACTCCTCGTTGTGGAAGTAGCTCAGGGTGCCGAGCAGAGCGGTGTTCTCGCCCAGCGGCTGCTTGAAGTTGGCGCCGACGTAGTGCTGGTCGTAGATATCCTCGAGCTGGGCGAAGTAGTAGCTGGTGGACAAGCCAGGCGTCCACTGCGCATCGACACCGCCCAGGTTCAGCTTGTTGCTGTCCTGGCTGGCGGGACGGGTGGCCAGGTAGAACGCTTCGCGGTCGCTGGAGGCGCGGGTGCTGGTATTCCACAGCTGGGCGGCGGTGAACTTGAAGCGATCCGACTCCTTCGACTCGAGCATCACGCCCTGGAAAGTCTGCGGCAGCACGCGCACGTCATCCTGGAAGATCACCGGCAGGCGTGGCTCCAGCAGGCCGACTTTCAGCGTGGTCTTTGAATAACGCAGCTTGAGCGTGGCGCCGCCACGGCTGAAGTCATCCACCGGCTCGCCGGTCGTGCGGTCATAGGGCAGGTTGCTGTCGTTGCTGGTGCCGGCGCCGCCGTCGAGTTTCAGGGCGTAGAAACCGGTGAAATCCACGCCGACGCCAATGGTGCCTTCGCTGAAGCCGGAGCTGAAGCGCGCCAGCACCGCCTGGGACCAGCTGCCGGCCTGGGATTGCGGGGCGTTGTCCTGGCGGTAGTCGCGCAGCATGTAGAAGTTGCGCAGGGTGGTGTCCAGGCGGCTGTCGTCGATCAGGTCGGCCTGGGCGCAGAGGGGCATCAGCGCGCTGGACAGCAGCGCACCGACAAAGCGAATACGGAACATCGTCATCTCCTGGGGGCCGTTCGCCGGGGTGCGGGTCGCCACGCCGGCGAACAGATGTGCGTCTTGTCGAGGCGGGCGCGGTCAGTTCGCGGTGGCGGCGCTGTCCAGCGGTGCGGCTTCAGGCTGGGCCGTCTGCTCCAGGCCCAGGCTGCGGCGGAAGTGCTTGCGCCCGTTGCCCAGCAACCACAGACAGAGCAGCCCGGCGAGGGTGACGATGATGCCGATGGAGGAGCCGACGGCCTTCGGGTCCTTGAAGTACTGATCGGTGAGCAGCGCCACCAGGGTGGTGCCGACGCCCAGGCCGATCAGGTTGGAGACCAGCAGGAACAGCGCCGACACCTGCGCGCGCAGGCGATTGGGCGTGAGCACCTGCATGGCGGCTGCCGAGGTGGAGATGCAGAAGGCGCAGAAGAACATCGCCGGGCCCATCAACAGCACCGACAACTGCAGGTTGCCGGCGGTGACCGAGCCTATGACGAAGGGAATGGTACAGGCCGCGCCGAGCATGCCGCTGATCATCGCGGCATCGCTGCGCCCGCGCTTCTGCAGCACGTCCACCAGCCAGCCGGCGCAGAACACCCCGGCGGTGTTGAGCACCAGCAGGATGCCGCCGAGGATGTAGCCGACCTCCAGTGGCGTCAGGCCGTACTGGCGGATATACATGGCCGGCGCCCAGCCCATCAGCGCGTACTGGCACATGGCGAAGAAGGAGAAGCCCAGATAGTGACAGGTGAAGGTCTTGCGGTGGCGGCGCAGGAAGCGCAGGCCGTCGCCGATGGTCGCCTTGTGCTGCGGGTTCGCCTCCTTGCGCGCCGGGTCGCGGATGGTCAGTGCGATCAGCAGCGCTACCAGCACGCCGGGCAGGCCGACGATGAAGAACGCGATCTGCCAGGAGCGCACCTGGCCCAGCCAGCCCATGTCGATGGCCGGCACGTCGCGCAGCGCCTCGATCACGTAGCCGCCAACGAGGAAGGCCAGGCCGCCGCCGAGAAACGCGCCCATGGAGTACAGCCCCAGCGCGCGGCCGAGTTTTTCCTTGGGGAACAGATCGGCGAGCATCGAGTAGGTCGCCGGCGTCAGCGCTGCCTCGCCGACGCCCACGCTCATGCGTGCCAGGAACATCTGCAGGAAGTTCTTCGACAGCCCGCACGCGGCGGTGGCGATGCTCCAGAACGCTACGCCGATGGCGATGATCTTCACCCGCGAGGAGCGGTCGGCGAGATACGCGATGGGCAGACCCATGAAAGCGTAGAACAGCGAGAAGGCCAGCCCGCTGAGCAGGCTGAACTGGGTATCGGTGATCTGCAGGTCGGCCTTGATCGGCTCGATCATCAGCGAAAGGATCTGCCGGTCAACGAAGGAAAAGATGTACGCCACCATGCACAGCACGACGACATACCAGGAATAACGCGGAGTGAAGACGGATTTCGAGTGGGATTGCGGGTTCACGGTTACTGGCTCCTGAAGCGGGTGAAGGCAGATGGCCAAGCACGTCGAGCTCGTTGTTGTTGTAGGTAACCGGGCGCCTCTGTACGCAAGGCAGGGGCGGCCGTAGGTGTCTGATTGCGTGACACGGTTTTTTGATTGCCTGCCGCTTTACGGCAGTGCACGCAAGACTAGGGAAGGGGGCAGGCGGGGGTAATCGGGGCGAGTACCAGCATTGCGGAGACTGCCCCCTAGGGAACTAGGGGGAATCTTTAGGCGGGACTGGTCAGATGAGGCCGAGCAGGGTGAGCACGAAGGCGCCGCCGAAGATTACGGCCATGACGGCGGCGAGGATCAGCAGACTGACGCCGAAGGCACGCCAGTTGGAGGCGAATTGGCCGCCCTGAGCCGCATGTTGCTCGACGGCGGCACCGAACTGCTGCTTGGCGTAGTGATACATGCCCAGGACTGCGGCAATGTTGATCGGCGTGGCAGGGACGTTTTCTGGCAGGAGCAGGCCTAACAGGAAGATGGCGATCAGGGCGCCGACACCGGCAATCCAGGTATTACGTACCTGGGGGTGGCGTCCCAGTCGTTTGAGGTTCTGCGCCATGACCCAGGCGCCGGCGACCGGCGTGCCGAAGAAGGTGGCGATGCCGACGGCGGCGAGACGGTAGAGCGGCTCGCCGGTGGCAACGGCGGGGCCATCCTGGAGGACTGCAGTCGGCGTCTGGAAGGGATTTTCCTGCGGCGTGATCGTCATTTTTCACTCCATTGAAAAAGCCCCGGACGCACGAAGCGTCCGGGGCAAAGGGACTTCCTTTTTGACCAGCGTAGACCAGGCTTACGCGGCTTTCGCGTGGCCCAGCGTCACCGCACGGTTCAGCGCACTGAACAGCGCACGGAAGCTCGCGGTGGTGATGTTTTCATCGATGCCGATACCGTGCAGCGAACGACCACCCTCGACACGCAGCTCGATGTAGGCGGCCGCGCGGGCGTTGGTGCCGGCGCCGATGGCGTGCTCGTTGTAGTCCATGATCTCGACGTCCACCGGCAGCGAAGCGACCAGGGCTTCCAGGGTGCCCTTGCCCTTGCCGTGCCAGCGGTGCTGCTCGCCCTTGTGGGTCACGTCGATGTCGATGGCGCAGACGCCGTTTTCTTCCTGCAGGCGGTAGTTCTTCAGGCCGAACGGGGAAACGGCCTGCAGGTACTCGGTCTGCAGCAGGGTGTAGATCTGCTCGGCGGTCATTTCCAGGCCAAGACGGTCGGTCTCGTTCTGTACCACCTGGCTGAATTCGATCTGCATGCGGCGCGGCAGGCTGATGCCGTATTCCTGTTCGAGCAGGAAGGTGATGCCGCCCTTGCCGGACTGGCTGTTCACACGGATCACCGCCTCGTAGCTGCGGCCGATGTCCGCCGGGTCGATCGGCAGGTACGGGACTTCCCACACGGCGTCTTCCTTCTGCTGGGCGAAGCCCTTGCGGATGGCGTCCTGGTGGGAACCGGAGAACGCGGTGTGGACCAGGTCGCCGACGTACGGGTGACGCGGGTGCACCGGAATCTGGTTGCACTCTTCCACCACCTTGCGCACGGCGTCGATGTCGGAGAAGTCCAGCTCAGGGTCGATGCCCTGGGTGTACATGTTCAGCGCCATGGTCACCAGGCACAGGTTGCCGGTGCGCTCGCCATTGCCGAACAGGCAGCCTTCGACGCGGTCGGCGCCGGCCATCAGGGCCAGTTCCGAAGCGGCCACGCCGGTGCCACGGTCGTTGTGGGTGTGCAGACTGAGCAGCACACTGTCGCGCTTGTTGATCTGGCGGCCGAACCACTCGATCTGGTCGGCATAGTTGTTCGGGGTGGCGCACTCGACAGTGGCGGGCAGGTTGAGGATCAGGCGGTTGGCCGGGGTCGGCTGGAACACGTCGATCACCGCATTGCACACCTCGACGGCGAAATCGGTCTCGGTGGAGCTGAACACTTCCGGCGAGTACTCGAAGCCCCACTGGGTTTCCGGCGCGGCTTCAGCCAGGCGCTTGATGGTCTGGCCAGCGGCCACGGCGATGGCCTTCACGCCAGCCTTGTCCTGGTTGAAGACAATCTTGCGGAAGCTCGGCGCGCAGGCGTTGTAGTAGTGGACGATGGCCTTCTTCGCGCCCTTGAGGGACTCGAAGGTGCGCTCGATGAGGTCGTCGCGGGCCTGGGTCAGCACCTGGATGGTGACGTCATCGGGAATGTGGCCGCCCTCGATCAGCTCGCGAACGAAGTCGAAGTCAGTCTGCGAGGCGGACGGGAAGCCCACTTCGATTTCCTTCAGGCCGACCTGAACCAGGCACTTGAAGAAGCGCATCTTCTTCTCCGCGTCCATCGGCTCGATCAGGGACTGGTTACCGTCGCGCAGGTCGGTGGACAGCCAGATCGGTGCCTTGTCGATGATCTTGTCCGGCCAGGTGCGGTCGGGCAGGGTGATCTGGGTGAAGGCGCGGTATTTCTTCGACGGGTCTTTCAACATGCTCATGAGCGGAATCCTTGTTCTCTGCGGCCTGCGGGCCTGCGCAAATAAAACGAAATGAGGCGAAACCGGGGGAGGGGGGGCTCAGCTACGCAGTCGCGGGCTGACCAGACGCAGGCAGGCGTGTTGGCGAAGCAGGATGAGGGTGTGTGCGGTTTTCATGAGTGCCAAGCTAATGGCCTGAGAGAGCTATGGCAAGCATTTGGGGAAATTTGGTAGAAAAAGTCTCTGCTGGGTATTTCATGATGATTAATTGTTGTGATGAGTGGTTTTTAGCAATTTTTCCTAGTGCTTAACGCTGTGCTTAACTGATTCTGCGTCTACTTGCCGCAGCGGAGCTTTGTAACTCCATGCGATCATTGCGCACCCGTCTGAGGCGGGTACCTTCCATCCGCAAGGACATTTCGTGATCCGTCGTACTCGACAAGGCGTAGGCACCTGGCTGGCGTTGTTCGCCATGCTGATGATCTATGTCGGCCCGCTGGTTTCCCAGTCGATGCCGATGGATCACGCCATGCCCATGGATCACGTCATGCCGATGGAGCATGGCAAGGCGCCGGCCCATGAAATGTCCCACGACATGGCCGGCATGGACGACATGGCCTGCTCCGACGGCCAACGCGCCGCGGGCCATCACGCCGCACCGGATTCCCATGGCGAGCAGCCGCTCACCGCCGACGCCTTCATGGAGAAGTGCGGCTACTGCAGCCTGCTGATCCACAGCCCGCCGTTGACGCCGCCGCCGGTAGTGCTCGACCACGGTGTCCCCGCCGTCGGCGCACCGGTTGCACTGTTCACTGCCTCCCGCATTCCCGCTTCGCCGGTCTTCCCCGGCGCCCGCTCCCGCGCTCCTCCGTTCCTGATCGGCTGACCCGCAATCCCGACTCCCCGACCCCGGCGCGGATGCCTGCATTCGCTTGCGCGCCGTGCGAGTACGCGTGGAGCGGGCGTCATCACCGATCATGGAATTCATGGAATGACCCGCATGCCCCTGCGCCGTCGGCACACTGCCGTCGGCCTGCGCGCCCTGTGCGCGCTGACCGCCCTTGGCGGTTTCACTGCCGTCCCTGTGCTGGCCGAGGAAGAAGATCACTCGGCGCACGCCACCAATGCGTCGGTTACCGAACTGTCGCCCAGCGTCATCACCGCCGTGGCGCAGAGTTCGCCGCTGACCATCGTCACCGACCCCAAGCAGCCGCGCCAGCCGATCCCCGCCAGCGATGGTGCTGACTACCTAAAGACCATTCCCGGTTTCTCCGCCATCCGCAACGGCGGCACCAATGGCGATCCCGTACTGCGCGGCATGTTCGGCTCGCGCCTGAACATCCTCACCAACGGCACTACCATGCTCGGCGCCTGCCCGGCGCGGATGGACGCGCCCACCTCTTATATATCGCCGGAAACCTTCGACAAGCTCACTGTGGTCAAGGGCCCGGAGACCGTGATCTGGGGCCCCGGTGCATCGGCCGGGACCATCCGCTTCGACCGTGAACCCGAGCGCTTCGGCGAGCTGGGAACCCGCGTCAATGGCAGCATCGTCGCCGGCTCCAACGGCCGCTTCGACCGCGTGCTGGATGCCGCTGCTGGCGGGCCGCTGGGGTATGTGCGGGTCACCGGCAATAAGTCGCAGTCCGATGACTACGAAGACGGCAGCGGCAATACCGTGCCCTCGCGCTGGAACAAGTGGAACGGCGACGTGGCCGTGGGCTGGACGCCGGACGCCGACACCCTCGTCGAACTCACCGCCGGCAAGGGGGACGGCGAAGCGCGTTATGCCGGGCGCGGCATGGACGGCTCGCAGTTCAAGCGCGAAAGCCTCGGCCTGCGCTTCGAGAAGTCCAACATCGGCGAGGTGCTCGACAAGCTGGAGGCGCAGGTCTACTACAACTACGCCGACCACGTGATGGACAACTACAGCCTGCGCACGCCCTCGGGTACCGGCATGATGGCCGGCCCCATGGCCTCCAACGTTGATCGACGCACCCTCGGCGGACGCCTGGCCGCCACCTGGCGCTGGGACGACTTCAAGCTCATCACCGGGGTCGATGCGCAGACCAACGAACACCGCGAACGCTCCGGCATGGGGATCAATACCTATGACGAGCAGCCGTGGGACAAGGACGCCGTGTTCCACAACTACGGCGCCTTCGGCGAGCTGACCTGGTACGCCGCCGAGCGTGATCGGGTGATCACCGGCGCGCGCCTGGACCGCGCTTCGGTCAAGGATCACCGGCAAAGCACCGGCTCGGGCATGATGGCGATGCCCAACCCCACCGCCGATGACACCCGCGCCGACACGCTGCCCAGTGGCTTTGCGCGCTACGAGCACGACCTGGCCGACACACCGACCACCCTCTACGTCGGCCTCGGACACGTGCAGCGCTTCCCCGACTACTGGGAGCTGTTCTCCCCGGACAAGGGCCCGAGCGGCTCGGTCAACGCCTTCGACAGCATCAAGCCGGAGAAGACCACCCAGTTGGACTTCGGTGCGCAGTACGAGGACGAGAAGCTCAAGGCCTGGGCGTCGGGCTACGTCGGCGTGATCCGCGACTACATCCTGTTCGATTACATGCCCGGCGGCATGATGGGCCGTACCTCCCAGGCTCGGAACGTCGATGCCCGCATCATGGGCGGTGAGCTGGGCGCGGCCTACGCACTGACCGGCAACTGGACCGCCGACGGCACCCTGGCCTACGCCTGGGGCAAGAACACCACCGACGACACCGCGCTGCCGCAGATGCCGCCGCTGGAGGCGCGTTTCGGCCTGAGCTACGAGGACGGTGACTGGAGCGCCGGCGGACTCTGGCGCGTGGTTGCGCACCAGGGCCGGATCGCTGAGAACCAGGGCAACGTGGTCGGTTACGACTTCGACGAAAGCCCTGGCTTCGCCGTGTTCTCGCTCAACGGCGCGTACAAGCTGAGCAAGAACCTCAAGGTCAGCACCGGCGTCGACAACCTGTTCGACAAGGACTACGCCGAGCATCTGAACCTGGCGGGCAACGCCGGCTTCGGCTACCCGGCCAACGACCCCGAATCGATCCATGAGCCGGGACGTACGTTCTGGACCAAAGTGGACTTCAGCTTTTAAGCCCGACCGGCCCCCGCCGGTTGGGGGCCTCCTTGCGTGAGGAGACCAACGAATGCAGCACAAGACATTCGATTTCTACAACCTGGCCTGGCGCTGGCACTTCTATGCCGGGCTGTTCGTCGCGCCGTTCATGATCCTGCTGTCGCTCACCGGGATCATCTACCTGTTCAAACCTCAGCTCGACCCGCTGATGTACAGCGACCTGCTGACGGTGAAGCCAGGCGAGGTACGGCTGTCCGCCGATGAGCAACTGATGCACCTGCATCACCAGAACCCGCAGTTGCAGGTCAGCCAGTACCTGCCGGCGCCGGCTGCCGACCGCAGCGCGCAGTTCGTTGCCCGGCTCGACGGGCGCGAGGTGAACGCCTTCATCGATCCGTACAGCGGCAAGCTGCTGGGTGTGCAGGACGCCAAGTCCAACCTGCAGGCCGTGGCCCGTGCGCTGCACGGCGAGCTGATGATCGGCACCATCGGCGACCGGCTGATCGAGCTGGCTGCGGGCTGGGGCATCGTGCTCGTCGTCTCCGGCCTGTACCTGTGGTGGCCGCGCAAGCGCTCGCTGCGGGTGCTGCTGTGGCCGGACCTGTCGCGCCGCGGCCGTGCGCTTTGGCGTGAGGTGCACATGGTGGTCGGCTTCTGGGGCTCGCTGCTGATGCTTTTCATGCTGCTCACCGGCATGACCTGGACCGGCTTCTGGGGAAAGTCCTTCGCCGACGTGTGGAACCGCTTCCCGGCTGCCATGTGGAATGAGGTGCCCAAGTCGGACCTGGAGGCGCGCACGCTCAACGAGGCGCACCGCCAGACCATTCCCTGGGCGATGGAAAACACCCCGATGCCGATGTCCGGCGGCGCCCATGCCGAGCACATGGCCCATGGTTCCGGCGGCATGGCGATGCCGCAGATCAGCCTGCAGCAGGTGGTCGACACCGCCGACCAGGCTGGTGTGACGCCGGGCTACGCCATCGCGCTGCCCAAGGGCGAGCAAGGCGTGTTCACCGTCTCGGTGTTTGCTGACGACTCGCGCAACGACGCCACCCTGCACATCGACCAGTACACCGGCAAAGTGCTCGCCGACGTGCGCTGGAAGGACTACGGCCTGGTGGCCAAGGGCGTTGAATCCGGGGTGATGCTGCACGAAGGCAAGATGTTCGGCCTGTTCAACCAGCTGCTCATGCTGGGCGTCTGCCTGATGATCCTGCTCAGCGCCGTCAGCGGCCTGTGGATCTGGTGGAAACGCCGCCCGCAGGGCCGCCTCGGTGTACCGCCGATGCCTCACGCGCTGCCGGTGTGGAAGGGCGGCGTGGTGATCATGATCATCCTTGGCGTTGCCTTCCCGCTGGTGGGCGCGTCGCTGCTGCTGGTGTGGGCGCTGGACTGGGCCGTACTGTCGCGCATCAAACCGCGCAGTCCGGCGCTGGGCTGATGCCGGCGCTGTTCCAACCTGACGCCTGCCGTGAGGCAGGCTATGCTGCGGCGCGATCGTTGCGCCCGCGGCGCCAAGCTCTTCCGCCGCTCCGGCGGACTCGATCACAAGCCAACTGGAGTCTCGAACATGCGTAAAACCCTGCTCGCTTTCGCTGTCCTGCTGGGCTTCTCCGGCGGCGCCATGGCCCACGAATACGAGGCCGGCAACCTGCATATCGACCACCCGTGGTCGCTGCTGCTGCCGGCCAACTCGGTGAACGGCGCCGCCTACTTCATCGTGCAGAACCATGGCCAGTCGGCAGACCGCCTGCTCGGCGCCGACACCGACCGCGCCGCCAGCGCCGAGGTTCACCAGCACGTGGAGAAGGACGGCATGATGAAAATGCAGAAGGTCGAAGGCGTGGACATCCCCGCCGGCGGCAAGATTGTCTTCGCGCCTGGCCAGTATCACCTGATGCTGTTCGGCCTGAAGAAGCCGCTCACCGATGGCGAGCGCTTCCCGCTGACCCTGCACTTCCAGAAGGCCGGCGACGTGAAGGTGGAGGTCGCGGTGCAGAAGGACGCACCGAAGGGCACTGACATGGGCCACGACATGCACGGCATGAAGATGAACTGATGAGCGACCGGCTCCTGCGCCCGCTGGTGTGGGCGCAAGACGGCGAGTGGCTGCTGGGTTTCGACGGCAGCTACTCGAGTGACTCGATCCTGCGCATCGAGAGCGCCGCCGATGGTTTCATCCTGCGCGAGGAACGACTGGCCGAGACGCAGACCAAGCGCTACCCCTTCGCCGACCTGAAGGACGACGTCACGGCGGCCGACTGGACTGCCGTGGTTGTCGACGAGGAAGGCGAACGCCTGGGCTTCGCCATCGCCCGCTACGAAATCTGGAATCGCCGCGCGGTGCTGGACGACCTGTTCGTCCTCGCCAGCGTGCGCGGCCAGGGTGTCGGCCGGCAACTGCTGGAAGGCTGCCTGGAATGGGCGCGCGGCACCGAGGCGCGCCATCTGTGGCTGGAAACCCAGAACCTCAATCTGCCGGCGGTGGGCTTCTATCGCTCCCGTGGCTTCGCCCTCAGCGGGTTGTCCACCGACCTCTACGACCCGGCACAGGTGCTGCCCGGCGAAATGGCGCTGTTCTTCAGCTACCCGCTGGCCTGAGCGCTACGCGCGCTTGCCGCGCGGCGAGGATCAGCACGCAGCCGATGCAGTAGGCCAGCACATCCAGCCAGTCCGGCGTGGCGCCCAACACGATGCGCAGTGCGCGGTTGCCGATCTGCCAGTGGAGGGTCGCGGCGAGGTACTGGCCGAACTCGATCAGCAGCCCGCAGCCCAGCGCCGCAGCGGCCAGCCAATGCGCTGGTGCATCCAGCACGGCGCGCAGCAGGCAATACAGCCAGATGACCGCCAGCACGTCGCCGCCGAAGCCGCGCAGCCAGCCGAGATTCGCCCCGGCCGTGGCCAGCCAGACGAGCACGGCGAACCAGAGCAGCGCGAAGATTGCACTGCGCCCCTCGAAACGAAGGCGCATCAGGGTTTGAAGGCGCCGATGAAGATCGCCGGATCGACGCGGGCATCGTTCAGGCTGACGTTCCAGTGCATGTGCGGCCCGGTGGCGCGGCCGGTAGCGCCAACGCGGCCGACCACCCCGCCACGCGCGACCTGGTCACCGAGCTTCACGTCGATCTTCGACATGTGACAGAACATGCTGATGAAGCCCTGGCCGTGGTCGACGAACACGGTGTTGCCGTTGAAGAAGTAGTTGCCGATCAGGATCACCTTGCCGGCGGCCGGGGATTTGATCGGCGTGCCGGCGGGCACGGCGAAGTCCAGCCCGGAGTGCGGGTTGCGCTCCTCGCCGTTGAAGAAGCGGCGCAGGCCGAAGGGGCTGGAGAGCGGGCCGCTGACCGGTTTGTCCAACACCAGGTTGCTCGGCGTGCCGGGGCTGAAGCTGCGGTAGGCGGCGGTCTGCTCGGCCAGTTCGCGGTTGATGCGCTTGAGGTCTTCGGGCAGCGGGTTCACCTGGCGGGTGTTCTTCAGGGTGATGCGCTGCTCTTTATAGTGCTTGCTGCCCACGCTGAAACCGAGGTTGCGGCTGGCGCCGGCCTGCTTCACGACGATCTGCTGACTGCCGGTCCTGGCGGTCAGCGGGATACCGACGATGGCGATCCAGTCGCGGCCTTCCTCGCGCACCACCAGCACCGGTTTGCCCTGGTAGGTAGCGGTGGGCACGGCGGCATCCTGGCCCAGTTGCACCACGGCGACGCCGCCGGGAACCGGCTTGTTCAGGGTGCGGCTGATGAAGCCTTCAGCGTGGGCGGACAGGGTGACGAGGGAGGCGATGAGCAGGCAGGAGAGTCGGAACATGGCGCAATCCGTGGACGTTTCGGCGGATGAAGCGGGCAGTCTACACGGGGCTATTCGGCGAGCGGGGCGATTTCGTCGAAAGCGGAACGTTGTGGCACGGCGCTTTTTTGTAGGACCGAGGGGGGCGCCCAGCCCTTGCTCGCGAACCCACCCCGCAGCGAAACCGTTCGCGAGCAAGCTCGCTCCTACAGGTTATGCAGGCCCTCGAGCTGCTGGCGCCACAGCTGCTCCAGCGACAGCACCTGCGCGGGACCATAGATGGCGTGGGGCTTGCCCAGGTGCGCGGCCCACAGCTGGTCGCCGTAGTCGTAGTGCCACCACTCGCTGGACAGGTTGCTGAAACCTGCCGCTTTCATGGCATTGAACAGAATTCGGCGGTTGCCGCGGATGCGCAGCTGTAGTTCGTCCGGCGCGTCGATCTCTTCGTAATGGCGGGTATAGGAACGTGGTGTGGCCTCGTCGAACAGGCTGCCCATGTCCAGCCAGCGGCCTTCGCCGTCGCACAGGGTCAGGTCGATGGCGCCGCCGGTCAGGTGTGGGCTGGGCGATTCGGTGCGGGTGCTGGGCGGCGCCACAAACTCGCGGGTGCGCCGGGTCAGCTCGGCCGGATCGGCGTCCGGATCATGCTGACGGAGGATGTCGTAGAGCGTGTCGTACAGGTGCTGCTGCACTGCAAAGGGTCGCCAGGCGTCGAGGATGACCAGGCGCAGGCCGTCGGGCAGCAGGCTGGCGGCCTGCAGCAGGCGCTCGAAGACTTCCGTGCGGGCATAACATTCCGGCTGGGCGTTGGGCACGCCGAGACGGTGATAGGCCGGCCATACCGCGAAACCCGTAGCAATGCCCATGGCCTGCAACGGTTGCTCGCACTCGACGATGGGCACGCGGAAGGCCTCGGCCCAGTCCGGATCGGGTTGCGGCAGGATCGGTGCGAGCAGGTCGGTCATCGGTTCTCAATCCAGCAGCGACAGGGTGACGGGCGCCTGGTGATTGTCTTCAACGCGTACCTCAAGCTCACCGTCGCCCAGCTTGGCCTTGAGGCGCTGACCGTTCTTCGTCTGCGTGGCGCTGCGGATGGCCTGGCCCTTGTCGTCCAGCAGGATGCTGTAGCCACGGCCGAGGGTCGCCAGCGGGCTGACGATGTGCAACGTCTGCATCAGGCCGTCCAGGCGCTGGCGCTGTTCGCGCAGGATCGCGTTGGTGGCGCGGGGTAGACGGGCGCTGAGGTTCTCCAGGCGCTGCCGAAGCAAGGCCAGGTTACGGCCGGGATGTTGCGCGGCGAGGCGCGTATCCAGCCGCGCGACGCGCTCCTGACGGATGTGCAGTTGGCGCTCGAAGGCGCGGCGCAGGCGCATGTCCAGATCGTCCAGGCGTTGGGACTGCTGGCGCAGGCGCTCGCCGGGGTGACGCAGGCGTCGGGCGGTGCCTTCCAGGCGCAGACGTTCGCGGGTCAGGCGGTCCTGGATGCGCAGGATCAGCCGGCGACGCAGGCTGTCCAGGCGTTGTTGCAGGTCGCCGCTGTGCGGCGCCAGCAATTCGGCGGCGGCCGAGGGAGTGGGCGCGCGCACGTCGGCGACGAAATCGCTGATGGAGACGTCGGTCTCATGGCCCACGGCGCTGACGATGGGGGTCACGCAGGCGGCAATGGCACGGGCCACCGGTTCCTCGTTGAAGCACCAGAGGTCCTCCAGCGAGCCGCCGCCACGGGCCAGGATCAGTGCGTCGAAGCCCTGGGCGTCGGCCAGCTTCAGCGCGCGGACGATCTGCCCGATGGCCTCGCGGCCCTGCACGGCGGTGGGAATCAGGGTCAGCTCGACCTGCGGTGCGCGGCGGCGGAACACGCTGATGATGTCGCGGATCACCGCGCCGGTGGGCGAGCTGATGATGCCGATGCGCCGTGGATGGGCGGGCAACTCCTGCTTGCGCTCGGCGGCGAACAGGCCCTCGGCGGCGAGCTTTTCCTTCAATGCCTCGAAGGCCAGGCGCAGTGCGCCGTCACCGGCCGGTTCGACGGTATCGGCGATCAGTTGATAGTCGCCACGCCCCTCGAACAGCGAGACCTTGCCTCGTACCCGCACGGCCAGGCCATCACGCAGGGCCTGGCGCACGCGCAGGGCGTTCTGCCGGAACAGCGCGCAACGCACCTGGGCGTTGCTGTCCTTGAGGGTGAAATACATGTGGCCGGACGCGGGGCGGGCGAGGTTGGAGATTTCGCCCTCCACCCAGACCTGCGGGAACACGTCCTCCAGCAGGTGGCGGGCGCGCTGGTTGAGCTGGCTGACGGTCAGAACCTCACGGTCGAGGCCCAGCCGTTGGAAGGGATCTTTCTGCATGGCGAAGGATGATAAGCGCGCCCGTGGACAGGGGCCAGCGCGCAAGATGGAGAAAGGCTTTATTCAGATCGTCTGGTCACGTTGAGCCGCAGCCCCCAGCTGGGATATAATGCCGCGCTTCCATTTTTCCCGATCGGGAGCCCCCGCCATGCTGCGCATCAGCCAAGAAGCCCTCACTTTCGACGACGTCCTCCTGATTCCGGGTTATTCGGAAGTCCTACCCAAGGACGTGAGCCTGAAAACTCGCCTGACCCGAGGCATCGAGCTGAACATCCCGCTGGTGTCCGCCGCGATGGATACCGTGACCGAAGCCCGCCTGGCCATCGCCATGGCGCAGGAAGGCGGCATCGGCATCATCCACAAGAACATGAGCATCGAGCAGCAGGCCGCCGAGGTCCGCAAGGTCAAGAAGCACGAGACCGCGATTGTTCGCGACCCGGTCACCGTGACCCCGTCGACCAAGATCATCGAGCTGCTGCAGATTGCCCGCGAGTACGGCTTCTCCGGCTTCCCGGTGGTGGAAGAGGGTGAGCTGGTCGGTATCGTCACTGGTCGCGACCTGCGCGTGAAGCCGAACATCGGCGACAGCGTCGCCGCGATCATGACCCCGAAGGACAAGCTGGTCACCGCTCGCGAAAACACCCCGCTGGAAGAGATCAAGGCCGCGCTCTACGAGAACCGCATCGAGAAGATGCTGATCGTCGACGAGAACTTCTACCTCACTGGCCTTGTGACCTTCCGCGACATCGAGAAGGCCAAGACCTACCCGCTGGCGTCCAAGGATGACCTGGGTCGCCTGCGCGTCGGCGCAGCCGTCGGTACCGGTGCAGACACTGGCGAGCGCGTTTCCGCGCTGGTTGCCGCTGGCGTTGACGTGGTAGTCGTCGATACCGCCCACGGCCACTCCAAAGGCGTGATCGACCGCGTGCGCTGGGTGAAGGAAACCTTCCCGCAGGTACAGGTCATCGGCGGCAACATCGCCACCGGCGAAGCCGCGAAAGCCCTGGCAGACGCCGGCGCCGACGCTGTGAAAGTCGGCATCGGCCCGGGTTCCATCTGCACCACCCGTATCGTTGCTGGCGTTGGCGTGCCGCAGATTTCCGCCATTGCCAACGTCGCCGCTGCCCTGGAAGGCACCGGTGTACCGCTGATCGCCGACGGTGGCATCCGCTTCTCCGGCGACCTGGCCAAGGCCATGGTGGCTGGCGCTTACTGCGTGATGATGGGTTCGATGTTCGCCGGTACCGAAGAAGCGCCGGGCGAGATCGAGCTGTTCCAGGGCCGCTCCTACAAGTCCTACCGTGGCATGGGCTCCCTGGGCGCCATGGCCGGTTCCACCGGTTCCTCCGACCGCTACTTCCAGGACGCCTCCGCCGGCGCCGAGAAGCTGGTGCCCGAAGGCATCGAAGGCCGCGTGCCCTATAAGGGCCAGCTGACCGCCATCGTCCACCAGCTGATGGGTGGCCTGCGCGCCGCCATGGGCTACACCGGCAGCGCCGATATCCAGGACATGCGCACCAAGCCGCAGTTCGTGCGCATCACTGGCGCCGGCATGGCCGAGTCCCACGTCCACGATGTACAGATCACCAAGGAAGCGCCGAATTACCGCGTAGGTTAAAAAATGACTTTGACGCTGCTGCGCTTGAACATGCTGCGTTGGAAAAACAGTCGAAATGCTCATTTGCTTCAGCAAACTCCGCTTTCTCCTGTTTTCCCGCCTTGCCTGTCCTGCGCTCGCGACGCGGCAATGCCATTTTTAAAAGTTGCAGGACACGGGGCTGCTTGATACAGCCCCGTGTCGTTTAAGAATTTCGCTACGAGAGATGGCCATGGCCCAAGACATTCACGCTCACCGGATCCTGATCCTCGACTTCGGCTCCCAGTACACCCAGCTGATCGCCCGCCGCGTCCGCGAGATCGGTGTGTACTGCGAAATCCATCCGTTCGACATGAGCGACGACGAAGTTCGTGCCTTCGCCCCGCGCGGCATCATCCTGGCCGGTGGCCCGGAGTCGGTGCACGAAGCCAACAGCCCGCGCGCGCCGCAGGCGGTGTTCGATCTGAAGGTGCCGCTGTTCGGCATCTGCTATGGCATGCAGACCATGGCCGAGCAGATGGGCGGCAAGGTGCTGGGCTCTGACCTGCGCGAATTCGGCTACGCCCGCGTCGACGTGGTCGGCAAGGCACGCCTGCTGGACGGCATCGAAGATTGCGTCAGCGAAGACGGCGTGTTCGGTCTCGACGTCTGGATGAGCCACGGCGACAAGGTCACCGAGATCCCGGCCGGCTTCCACATCCTCGCCAGCACCCCGAGCTGCCCGATCGCCGCCATGGCTGACGACGCTCGCGGCTACTACGGCGTGCAGTTCCACCCGGAAGTGACCCACACCAAGCAGGGCGGTCGCATCCTCTCCCGCTTCGTGCTGGACATCTGCGGCTGCGAAGCCCTGTGGACCCCGTCCAACATCGTCAACGACGCCATCGCCACCGTGCGTGCCCAGGTCGGCAACTCCAAAGTGCTGCTGGGCCTGTCCGGCGGCGTCGACTCCTCGGTGGTCGCAGCCCTGCTGCACAAGGCCATCGGCGACCAGCTGACCTGCGTCTTCGTCGACAACGGCCTGCTGCGCCTGCACGAGGGTGACCAGGTGATGGCCATGTTCGCCGAGAACATGGGCGTCAAGGTGATCCGTGCCAACGCCGAAGAGAAGTTCCTCAGCCGCCTGGCCGGCGTCAGCGACCCGGAGCAGAAGCGCAAGATCATCGGCGGCAGCTTCATCGAAGTCTTCGATGAGGAAGCCACCAAGCTGAAGGACGTGAAGTTCCTCGCCCAGGGCACCATCTACCCGGACGTGATCGAGTCGGCCGGCGCCAAGACCGGCAAGGCCCACGTGATCAAGTCGCACCACAACGTCGGCGGCCTGCCCGAAGACATGCAGTTCGAACTGGTCGAACCGCTGCGCGAGCTGTTCAAGGACGAAGTCCGCAAGATCGGCCTGGAGCTGGGCCTGCCCTACGACATGGTCTACCGCCACCCGTTCCCGGGCCCGGGTCTGGGCGTGCGCATCCTCGGCGAAGTGAAGAAGGAATACGCCGACCTGCTGCGTCGCGCGGACCACATCTTCATCGAAGAGCTGCGCAACTTCGACTGGTACCACAAGACCAGCCAGGCCTTCGTAGTGTTCCAGCCGGTGAAATCCGTCGGCGTGGTCGGCGATGGCCGTCGCTACGCCTGGGTCGTGGCCCTGCGCGCCGTGGAAACCATCGACTTCATGACCGCTCGCTGGGCGCACCTGCCGTACGAGCTGCTGGAGAAGGTCTCGAACCGTATCATCAACGAGATCGAAGGCATCTCCCGCGTCACCTACGACGTGTCGAGCAAGCCGCCGGCAACCATCGAGTGGGAATGATCGGAGACGTTTAACGTTTCCTTAACGAGGAAAGCGGCAATCTCGCCGCTTTCTTCGACAGGCGAGGACGCGGATGCCTGTCCTTGACCTGGCGCATGAGAGGCGTTAGCGCCTTCATGCACAGTTGCTTCTGCTTTCGTATCAAAAAAGCAGGACAGTGCAGCCGGCCGCAAGAGCCTGGCGCCGGGCGCGAACGCGCCAATCTCCGTGAAAGCCGATGGGGTCGCAAGTCCCTTGTTTGAGGAGTCTGGACCCATGTCGTTTACCCGTAGACAAATACTCGGTGGCCTTGCTGGCCTGGCCGTCGTCGGCCTGGGCGCCGGTGGCGCGCGCATCTGGCTGGCACGTCCGCAGGTCGCCGCCGAGCATGATTACGAACTGATCGCCGCGCCGCTGGACCTGGAGCTGGTGCCTGGCCACAAGACCCCCGGCCTGGGCTATGGCGGCCAGGCTCCCGGCGTGGAAATCCGCGCGCGCCAGGGCGACTGGCTGCGGGTGCGCTTCACCAACAAGCTGGACGAGCCGACCACCATCCATTGGCACGGCATCCGCCTGCCCATCGAGATGGATGGCGTGCCTTATATCTCGCAGCCGCCGGTGCAGCCGGGCGAGAGTTTCGTCTACCAGTTCAAGACGCCGGACGCCGGCAGCTACTGGTATCACCCGCACCTGATGAGCAGCGAGCAGCTGGGCCGTGGCCTGGTCGGGCCGCTGATCATCGACGAGCGCGAGCCGAGCGAGTTCACCAGCGAGAAGATCCTCAACCTGAAGACCTGGCATGTAGACGAGGAGGGCAACTTCACGCCCTTCAGCGTACCGCGCGAGGCTGCACGCGAAGGTACTCGCGGGCGCCTGTCGACCATCAACGGCGAACGCACGCCGGTGATCGAACTGCCGGCCGGCGAGATCGTCCGGGTGCGCATTCTCAACGTCGACAACACCGTGACTTACCGCCTCAACCTGCCGGACGCCGAGGCGAAGATCTACGCCATCGACGGCCACCCGGTGGAGCCGCGCGACTTCGGCAAGGGCCCGAGCGATCAGTACTGGATCGGCCCGGGCATGCGCCTGGAACTGGGCATCCGTGGCCCGGCGCAAGGCACCGAGCTTTCGCTGCGCAACGGCCCGGTGCGCCTGGCGACCATTCGTGGCGTGGCCAACCCCAAGGCGCCGACGGCCAAGTGGCCGGCGCCCCTGCCGCGCAACCCGGTAGCCGAGCCGGACCTGAAGAGCGCCGAGACCATCAACTTCAAGTTCGAGTGGGTCGGCGCCATGTCCGACTATTCCAAGGGCCAGTCGGCGCCTTCGCTGTGGCAGATCAATGGCGTGGCCTGGCAGGGCGGTGAAGAGCACAAGCACAACTCGCCGCCGCTGGCGAAGCTCAAGGAAGGCAACAGCTACATCTTCGTGCTGCGCAACATGACCCAGTACCAGCACCCGATCCACCTGCACGGCATGACCTTCAAGGTGCTGGATTCGGATCGCCGGGACATCATTCCGTACTTCACCGACACCTACCTGCTGGGCAAGAATGAGACGGCGCGCGTGGCGCTGGTGGCGGATAACCCCGGCCTGTGGATGTTCCACTGCCACGTGATCGATCACATGGAGACCGGGCTGATGGGAACCATCGCGGTGGGCGAGGCATGGTGCGGCTGACCAACAGCAAGGGGCACCCGACGGTGAAGGGGCTGGCGCCGGTCATCGACCGCAGCCAGGACATCCCCTTCATGCGCGAAGCCATGGCGCTGGCTGAGCAGGGCGCGGCGCTGGGCGAAGTGCCGGTGGGCGCCGTGCTGGTGCTGGACGGGAAGATCGTCGGCCGAGGCTTCAACCGGCCGATCACCTCCCACGACCCCAGTGCCCACGCAGAAATGGTCGCCATCCGCGAGGCCGCTGCCGCCGCGCAGAACTACCGTCTGCCCGGCAGCACCCTCTACGTCACCCTCGAGCCGTGCAGCATGTGCGCCGGCCTGCTGGTGCACTCGCGCATCCAGCGCGTGGTGTTCGGCGCCACCGAGCCCAAGTCGGGGGTGGTGGTCAGCCGGGGCAACTTCTTCGAACAGGACTTCCTCAACCATCGGGTGCTGGTGGAGGGCGGGGTCCTGGGGGAGGAGTGCAGCGCGATGCTCTCGGCCTTCTTCAAGGCGCGGCGCAAGGGCTGAGTTCGGCCTTTTTGTAGGAGCGAGCTTGCTCGCGAACGGCGCAACGCCAAGCCTATCGCGGACGGAGTCCGCTCCTACCCAATGCTCGACATCCGCGTAAGAGCGGACTCCGTCCGCGATCGATTCGACGTGGCACGTCGGCGACGTCAGTGGGTTTGAAGCCTCAGAGCTTCTGATCCCGCCCGTCATCGTCGTCAGGCTTGGTCTTGTTCACGCCGGGCAGGTGCAGGCCACTCTCGGCGAGCTGGCCGCCTTCCATCTGCGGCTGGGTTACCCAGGTCAGGATGTCGTAGTAGCGGCGCACGTTCTGCACGAAGTGAACGGTTTCGCCGCCGCGCGCGTAGCCGTAGCGCGTCTTGCGGTAGTACTGCTTCTGCGCCAGGCGCGGCAGCATCTTCTTTACATCGAGCCACTTGTTCGGGTTCAGGCCTTCCTGCTCGGCCATCTTGCGCGCGTCGTCCAGGTGCGCGCCGCCGATGTTGTACGCGGCCAGGGCGAACCACATGCGGTCCGGGTCCTTGATGCTGTCGGGCAACTCGTCCTTGATCTGCACGTAATACTTGCTGCCGCCCTGGATGCTCTGCTTCGGGTCCAGGCGGTTGGCCACGCCCATGGCCTGGGCGGTGCGGTTGGTCAGCATCATCAGGCCGCGCACGCCGGTCTTGGAGGTCGCGTCGGGCTGCCACATGGATTCCTGGTAGCCGATGGCGGCCAGCAGGCGCCAGTCGGCCTCCAGCTTGGTGCCGCTCTGGCGGAAGTGCGGTTCGTACTTGGGCAGGCGCTGTTGCAGGTGCTGGGCGAAGGTATAGGCGCCGACGTAGCCCAGGACGTCCACATGGCCGTAATAGCGGTCCTTCAGGCGTTGCAGCAGGCCGTCCTGCTTGGCCTTGTCGAGGAAGGCGTTGACCTTCTCCAGCAGGCTGTTGTCATCGCCGGCCGGCAGCGCCCAGGCCAGCCCCTTGGCATCGCCGAGATCGAACGCGACGCGCACGTTGGGGAAGTAGACCTGGTTCATCGCCAGTTCGTTGGAGTCCACCAGAGTCAGGTCGATCTCACCGACGTCCACCATGCGCAGCAGGTCGACCATTTCGTCGGCGTCGGATTCGCGGTATTCCAGCTTCGGGAACTGCTTCTTCAGCTCTGCCAGCTGCGCGGCGTGGCTGCTGCCTTTCAATACGACGATGCGCTTGCCGACCAGGTCTTCCGGGCGGGTAGGGCGCTGGGCGCCGTTGCGGTAGACGACCTGCGGGGTCACGTCGAGGTAGGAGTGCGAGTAGCGCACCTGGGAATCGCGATCGCCGCCCGGGGTCAGGCCGGCAGCCGCAAGGTTCGGCCCGCTGTCGCGGCCGATCCGGTCATAGAGGTCGTCGATGTTGTCGGCGGTTTCGATCTGCAGCTGTACACCCAGGCTGTCTGCAAAGCGCTTGGCCAGCTCGTACTCGAAACCGGTGTCGCCGTTGCGGTCCTGGAAGTAGGTGGCCGGACTGTTGCGGGTGATCACGCGCAGCACGCCGTCCTTCTGCACGCGCTCGAGGGCCGTCGGGGCTTTCGCCTCGCTACAGCCGGAAAGCAGCAGAAAGATACAGGTCGCCAAGATCCAGGCGGTGCAGCGCACACGGGACACAGTCAGGGCAAGCATCAGGGCAGTATACGCAAAGGCTGTTGTGCGCCATATCTCGACAGCTCGAAGCTTCTCTGCTAGCTGGGACACCGTTCGTCGGCATTTTTCGTGGCGAAGCTCGCTGGCGCGGGATTTTCCCCAGGCGGCTCGAAGGCGTTCGAAGATGAATGGCGATTTCCGCCGGAGTAGCGGCAAGTAAGGTGCTTGAAAGGTGCCGCCACGCTGCGCTTTACGGTAGAATGCACGGCCTCTGTGGGCCGGCCCGACCGGCCCCACATACTTCCCCGTCTCCAGAGGCTGTTCCGACAATGCTGATCCTGCGCGGTGCTCCCGCCCTTTCCGCTTTCCGCCACGGCAAACTGCTCGACCTGCTGACCCAGCATGTGCCCGCCGTCACCGGGCTGTATGCCGAGTTTGCGCACTTCGCCGAGGTCACCGGAGCCCTCAACGCCGAGGAAGAACAGGTCCTGGCGCGCCTGCTGAAATACGGTCCGAGCGTACCGGTGCAGGAGCCCGCGGGTCGTCTGTTCCTGGTGCTGCCGCGCTTCGGCACCATTTCGCCGTGGTCGAGCAAGGCCTCTGATATCGCCCGCAACTGTGGCCTGGCGAAGATCGAGCGCATCGAGCGTGGCATCGCCTACTACGTCACCGGCGAGCTGAGCGAGGCCGACGCACAAGCCGTCGCCGCCCGCCTGCACGACCGCATGACCCAGCTTGTACTGAATGAGCTCGAAGAAGCTTCCGCCCTGTTCAGCCACGCCCAGCCCAAGCCGCTGACCGTGGTAGACATCCTCGCCGGCGGTCGTGCCGCGCTGGAGAAGGCCAACCTCGAGCTGGGCCTGGCGCTGGCCGAAGACGAGATCGACTACCTGGTGAAGAGCTTCGTCGAGATGGGCCGCAACCCGCACGACGTCGAGCTGATGATGTTCGCCCAGGCCAACTCCGAACACTGCCGCCACAAGATTTTCAACGCCAGTTGGGACATCGACGGCCAGGCTCAGGACAAGAGCCTGTTCGGCATGATCAAGAACACCTATGAAATGCACCGCGAAGGCGTCCTGTCCGCGTACAAGGACAACGCTGCGGTGATGAAAGGCTACGTCGCCGGTCGCTTCTACCCGAACGCCGAGACCCGCCAGTACGGCGCCAGCGAAGAGCCGGTGCACATCCTGATGAAGGTGGAAACCCACAACCACCCGACTGCCATCGCTCCCTTCCCCGGCGCCTCCACCGGCTCCGGCGGCGAAATCCGTGACGAAGGCGCAACCGGTCGTGGCGCGAAGCCGAAAGCCGGCCTGGTGGGCTTCACCGTTTCCAACCTGAACATCCCCGGTTTCGAACAGCCCTGGGAAGTGCCCTACGGCAAGCCCGAGCGCATCGTTACCCCGCTGGACATCATGATCGAAGGCCCGCTGGGCGGCGCCGCGTTCAACAACGAATTCGGTCGCCCGAACCTCGCCGGCTACTTCCGCACCTTCGAGCAGGCCATCGCCACTCCGCGCGGTGAGGAAGTCCGTGGCTACCACAAGCCGATCATGATCGCCGGCGGCATGGGCAACATCCGCGAAGACCACGTGCAGAAGGGCGAGATTTCGGTCGGCGCCAAGCTGATCGTACTCGGCGGCCCAGCCATGCTGATCGGCCTGGGCGGCGGCGCGGCTTCCTCGATGGCCACCGGCGCCTCCGCCGCTGACCTGGACTTCGCCTCGGTGCAGCGCGAGAACCCGGAAATGGAACGCCGTTGCCAGGAGGTCATCGACCGCTGCTGGCAGATGGGCGAGAACAACCCGATCAAGTTCATCCATGACGTGGGCGCGGGCGGCATCTCCAACGCCCTGCCGGAACTGATCAACGACGGCGGCCGCGGCGGTCGCTTCCAACTGCGCAACGTGCCCAACGACGAGCCGGGCATGAGCCCGCTGGAAATCTGGTGCAACGAGTCGCAGGAACGCTACGTGATGTCGGTGGATGCCGCCGACTTCGAGACCTTCAAGGCCATCTGCGAGCGCGAGCGCTGCCCGTTCGCCGTGGTTGGCGAAGCCACTGAAGAGAAGCAACTGACCGTTGCCGACAGCCACTTCGGCAACAACCCGGTGGACATGCCGCTCGAAGTGCTGCTGGGCAAGCCGCCGCGCATGCACCGTTCGGTCACCCGCGAAGCTGAGCTGGGCGATGACTTCGCCGCCGCCGGCCTGGACCTGACCGAGTCCACCGAGCGTGTGCTGCGTCACCCGGCCGTTGCCAGCAAGAACTTCCTGATCACCATCGGCGACCGCACCATCACCGGCCTGGTTGCCCGCGACCAACTGGTCGGCCCGTGGCAGGTTCCGGTGGCCGACTGCGCCGTCACCGCCACCAGCTTCGACGTCTACACCGGTGAAGCCATGGCCATGGGCGAGCGCACTCCGCTGGCCGTGATCGACGCCCCGGCCTCCGGCCGCATGGCGATCGGCGAGACCATCACCAACCTGGCCGCCGCCAGCATCGACAAGATTTCCGAGATCAAGCTCTCCGCCAACTGGATGGCCGCTGCCGGCCACCCGGGCGAGGACGCGCGCCTTTACGACACCGTCAAGGCTGTCGGCATGGAGCTGTGCCCGGCGCTGGGCATCACCATCCCGGTGGGCAAGGACTCCATGTCCATGAAGACCCGCTGGCAGGATGGCGACGCCGAGAAGAGCGTGACCTCGCCGATGTCGCTGATCATCTCCGGTTTCGCTCCGGTCAACGACGTACGCAAGACCCTGACCCCGCAGCTGCGCCTGGACAAGGGCGAAACCGACCTGATCGTCATCGACCTCGGTCGTGGCAAGAACCGCATGGGCGGCTCCATCCTCGCCCAGGTCAACGGCCAGATTGGCCGCGCCGCGCCGGACGTCGACGATGCCGAGGACCTGAAAGCCTTCTTCGCCGTGATCCAGGGCCTGAACGCCGACGGCCACCTGCTGGCCTACCATGACCGTTCCGACGGCGGCCTGATGGCCACCGTGGTGGAAATGGCCTTCGCCGGCAAATGCGGCCTCGATCTGAACCTCGATGCGCTGGCCGATGGCCGTGACGAGCTGACTGCCGCCCTGTTCAACGAAGAACTGGGTGCGGTGATTCAGGTTCGCTCCGCCGCCACCCCGGAAGTACTGGCCCAGTTCAGCGCCGCCGGCCTGGAAGACTGCGTCGCGGTCATCGGCCAGCCGGCCAGTAGCGCCGACATCGTGCTCTCCTTCAACGGCGAGCGCGTCTACAGTGCCCAGCGTCGCAACCTGCAGCGCATCTGGAGCGAGACCAGCTACCGCATCCAGCGCATGCGCGACAACGCCGATTGCGCCGACCAGGAATACGATGGCCTGCTGGAAGACAACCCCGGCCTGTCGGTGAAGCTGAGCTTCGACGTCAACGACAACATCGCCGCGCCCTACATCAAGAAAGGCGTGCGCCCGCAGATCGCCATCCTGCGCGAGCAGGGCGTCAACGGCCAGGTGGAAATGGCCGCGGCCTTCGACCGCGCCGGCTTCGCCGCCGTCGACGTGCACATGAGCGACATCCTCTCCGGCCGCATCAGCCTGGAGCAGTTCAAGGGCCTGGTGGCCTGCGGCGGCTTCTCCTACGGCGACGTACTGGGCGCCGGCGAAGGCTGGGCCAAGTCGATCCTGTTCAACGCCCGTGCCCGCGACGGCTTCCAGGCCTTCTTCGAGCGCAAGGACAGCTTCGCCCTCGGCGTGTGCAACGGTTGCCAGATGATGTCCAACCTGCACGAGCTGATCCCCGGCACCGAGTTCTGGCCGCACTTCGTGCGCAACCGCTCCGAGCAGTTCGAAGCGCGCGTAGCGATGGTCCAGGTCCAGGAGTCGCAGTCGATCTTCCTGCAGGGCATGGCCGGTTCGCGTATGCCGATCGCCATCGCCCACGGCGAAGGTCATGCGGAGTTCGAAAGCGAGGAAGCGCTGCTGGAAGCTGACCTGTCCGGCACCGTGGCCCTGCGTTTCGTCGACAACCTGGGCAAGGTTACCGAGAGCTACCCGGCCAACCCGAACGGCTCGCCGCGTGGCATCACCGGCCTGACCAGCCGCGACGGCCGCGTCACCATCATGATGCCGCACCCGGAGCGCGTGTTCCGCGCCGTGCAGAACTCCTGGCGTCCGGACGAGTGGGAAGAGGACGGCGGCTGGATGCGCATGTTCCGCAATGCCCGCGTCTGGGTGGGTTGAGCCCGGTCTGATGCGATACGAAAAAGGGGAAAGCTTCGGCTTTCCCCTTTTTCTTTACGGGCCCTTGCAGGGACCATGGCTCTGGTGGGAGCGCGCTTGCTCGCGAATCGCGCCATAGCCGAACCCTGCGGGCGGGGCCTATTCCGACCCTGTTGCCGACGGTGGATCGCCAGGTGGATGACTTGCAGAAACTTCCCGAAGTTCGCACGGTTGAGCCGGGGCAGGTTCTGCGCCTGTGCCGCTGCGGGCGGTGCGCCTGCCTGCCGGATGCCGACGCCGATTGTGCCGACGCCCTGAAGTTGACCGTCGGGCGCGAACGCCATCTGTTGCTATGCCGCTGCGGGCTGTCGGCGGGCCTGCCGTTCTGCGACGGTTCCCACGCGCCGGCAGCACCTGGCCTGAAGGAACGTTGGCGCCGCTTCACTGGAAGGTGAGGTCGAAGTCCGTCACAGATTTCATACAAAGTCGTTCACAGACGAACAAGCCCGGAACCGGACGGTCGAACTTCCACGACGACCTGCAAGTCAGAAGAGGCAAAGTGCCACTATTTGTGGCAGCATTTGTCACCCGTGGCGTTCTTTGTCACGGCAGTGTCCCTGTTTCGATCGGAGTCTCCGATGTACAAACTGTGTTTCTACGTTCCGGAAAGCCATCTGGAACCGGTCAAGAAAGCGGTGTTCGCCGCCGGTGCAGGACGCATCGGCGCCTATGACAGCTGTTGCTGGCAGGCGCTCGGACAGGGACAGTTCCGCCCATTGCAAGGCAGCAATCCGTTTATCGGCCAGGCTGGCAGCGTCGAGCAGGTCGCCGAGTGGAAGGTTGAGATGGTGGTGGCCGACGAGTTGATCCATGACTCGGTGAAAGCGCTGAAGGCGGCGCATCCTTACGAGACGCCAGCCTTCGAGGTCTGGCGGCTATCGGACATGGTGTTCTGACCCAAGAAAAGGCGCCCGCAGGCGCCTTTTTTCATGCCCCGCGATCAGCCGCGCAGGCTGCCGAAGGACTGCCCCAGCGCCCCCGCGCGCGGCCCTACGAGCAGGTGATAGACGCCTTCAGCCACCTGGCTGATACCCAGGCAACCCAGTTCGGCGAGACGGCCTCGCTGCAACTGCTCACTGTTCTTCACGGCCACCCGCAAGCGTGTCAGCGCGACGGTCTCGACGCTGCACAAATTGCCCTGGCCGCCCAGCGCCTGCAGCCATTCACCGGTTTCCTGCGATGAGACGACTTCCACCGGTTGCGAGGCTGAATCCTCGTTGACGGGTTGGGCTGCACTCTCCTGCAGAATGCCTGCCGGTAGTGCGTGGCGGATCTCGTCGGCAATGCTGTCGGCTTCCGGGCCGACCACTACCTGCAGGCTGCCGGCCTTGCCGGGGCGGACCACGGCCATCGCGCCCAGCGCTTTGAGCTGCGTGTCCGAGGCTTTGCTGCGGTCCGTCAGCTTCAGGCGCAGGCGGGTTGTGCAGGCGTCCACCACCTCAAGGTTGGCGGCGCCGCCCAGCGCCTTGATGAACGCCGGTGCGCGCTGCTCGGAGGAACTGGCAGTCGTTTCGTCGTCGCTGTTTTCGTCGAATTCCTCGCGGCCGGGTGTCTTCAGCTGGAAGCGGCGGATGCAGAAATCGAACACGAAGTAGTAGGCAGCGGCATAGCACAGGCCCAGCGGCCAGAGCATCCAGCCGTTGGTGGACCTGCCCCAGCCCAGCGCCAGGTCGATGGCGCCGCCGGAGAAGGTGAAGCCCAGGCGGATGTTCAGCAGGTCAGTGATGGCCATCGACAGTCCGGTCAGCAGCGCGTGAAGCAGGTACAGCAGCGGCGCCAGGAACATGAAGGCAAATTCGATGGGTTCGGTCACGCCGGTGAGGAAAGCGGTCAGTGCCATCGATAGCAGCAGGCCGCCGACGAGCTTGCGCCGCTCCGGGCGGGCGTTGCGGTACATCGCCAGGCACGCGGCAGGCAGGCCGAACATCATCACCGGGAACATGCCGGCCATGAACTGGCCGCCCTTCGGGTCGCCGGCGAAGTAGCGGGCGAGGTCGCCGGTGATCTGTCGGCCGGTCTCCGGATCGGTGAAGGCGCCGAAGACGAACCACATCAGGTTGTTGAGGATGTGGTGCAGGCCGGTGACGATCAGCAGGCGATTGAGTACGCCGAAGGCGAAGGGGCCAAAGCTGCCGCTGCCCACCAGCAGGTTGCCCAGGTCATCGATCACATGCTGGACAGGCGGCCAGATCAGCCCGAACAGCACACCCAGGCCCAGCGCGGCGAGGCCGGTGGCGATGGGCACGAAGCGCCGGCCACCGAAGAACGCCAGGTACTGCGGCAGGGCGATGTCCTTGAAGCGGTTGTACAGAGCGCCGGCGACCAGGCCGCTGATGATCCCCGAGAGCACGCCCATGTTGATGCTGGGGTCGATGGCCTTGAGCGTCGACATCATCACCAGATAGCCCACGGCGCCTGCCAGGCCGGCGGTGCCGTTGTTGTCGCGGGCGAAGCCGACGGAGATGCCGATGGCGAAGATCAGTGCCAGGTTGGCGAAGATTGCATTGCCGGCATCGTGGATCAGCAGAATGTTCAGCAGGTCCTTGTCGCCCAGGCGTAGCAGCAGACCGGCGATCGGCAAGATGGCGATCGGCAGCATCAGGGCGCGCCCCAGGCGCTGCAGGGTTTCGATGAAGGCGCCGTACAACCGCGCGAGCAGCTGGCGCGGGCCTTGTGCGGTCTGGATCAGCTCAGTGGTCATGGTGTGGCTCCGATTCTTGTTCTGGGGCGTCAGGCCTGCGGCCACAGGCGTGCGCAGGCTTCCCGCACGGCGCGGGCGGAGCCCAGGGCCAGCAGTTCCTGGCTATGCCGGCGGCAGTGCTCGGCATCGAGTTCGCGCACCCGCGCCTTGATCTCGCCGACCAGGCCGGGGCTGACCGAGAGCTCCTGCACGCCCAGGCCGATCAGCACCGGCGTGGCCAGCGCTTCGCAAGCCAGGGCGCCGCAGACGCCGACCCAGCGGCCATGACGGGCGGCGCCGGTGCAGGTCTGGGCGATCAGCCGCAGCAACGCCGGGTGCAGCGCGTCGATGCGCGCGGCGAGCCCGGCATGGCAGCGGTCCATGGCCAGGGTGTACTGCGAAAGGTCGTTGGTGCCGATGGAGAAGAAATCGGCGTGCTCGGCCAACTGATCGGCCAATAGGGCCGCCGAGGGCACCTCGATCATCACGCCCAGTTCGGGGCGTTGCTCGATGCCCAGTTCCTGCGCCAACTGGTCCAGGCGCTGGCGGATGGCGATCAGCTCGTCCACCTCGCTGACCATGGGCAGCAGCACGCGGCAGCGTTGCAGCCCGGAGACCTGCAGCAGTGCGCGCAATTGCTGGTCGAGCAGATGCGGCAGCGCCTGGCCGAGGCGGATGCCGCGCAGGCCCAGCGCCGGGTTTTCCTCGGCGGGCAGCGGCAGGTAGGCGAGGTGCTTGTCGCCGCCGACATCGATGGTGCGGATGATCACCCGGCGCTCGCCCATGGCGTCCAGCACGTCCTGGTAGGCGCGCTGCTGCTCCTGCTCGTTCGGCGCCTGCTGGCGGTCGAGGAAGAGGAACTCGGTGCGCAGCAGGCCGACGCCATCGGCTCCGGCGGCAAAGGCTTCGGCTGCTTCTTCCGGGTTGGCGACGTTGGCGCCGACCTCGATGGACTTGCTGTCGCGGGTCTGAGCCGGTTGCTGGGCCTGCGCACGCTGGCGTTCGCGGGCTTGCTCGCGTTGTTCGAGCTGAACAGCGACCTGGGCGATCCGTTCGGCGCTGGGGCTGTATTCCAGTCGGCCGTGATCGGCATCCAGCACCAGCACTCGGCCTTCTTCCAACTCCAGCACCTGCGGGCCGAGAGCCACCAGGCAGGGCAGGCCCCTGGCGCGGGCAAGGATGGCGACGTGGGAAGTGGCGCCGCCTTCGGCCATGCACAGGCCGGCGACGCCAGCGCGGACCAGCGGGCCGAGGTCGGACGGGGTGATTTCATGGGCGGCCACCAGGCTGCCTGCCGGGACCGGCTGTTCGCCCTCGTTGTCGAGCAGGACGCGCAGCACGCGCTTCTCCAGGTCTCGCAGGTCATTGGCGCGCTCGGCCAGCAGTGGGTTACCCAGCGCCTGCAGAATGCCGCATTGCGCCTGCACGGTACGGTGCCAGGCGTGGGCGGCGCTGACGCGCTGATCGATCAGCAGGTCGGCGGCATCCAACAGACCGGGGTCTTCCAGCAGAGCGAGGTGGGCGGAGAAGATCGCTTCCTCGTCCGCGTGACCTTGTTTCCCGGCCTGTTGCAGTGTGGCGCGGACGTCATCGCGAACTCGTTCCAGCGCCTGATCCAGTTCGCGGTGCTGTTCGTCCGGCCGCGAATCTGCGCCGTCCTGCGGAAGCTGGATGGCGCCCAGACGCACCAGCGGGCCGCTGGCCACGCCAGGGGCGGCGCAGACGCCACCCAGTACGCCGGTTTCCTCCGTGCCTCGCGGCGCCGCTACCGGGACGGCGGCGACGGGAAGCGGATGGGGCTCGCCATCGGCGGTGCCCAGGGTTTTCAAGAGGGCGTGGAGCGCTGCTTCGCTGTCCTGGCCGCGGCAGATCACTTCCACTTCGTCCTGCTCGGCGACGCCCAGGCCCATGATGCCGACCAGGCTGTCGACGCTGGCGCTGCGCCCGCCGAAACGCAATTCGGCGCGGCTGGAGAATTCCTGGGCGGTCCTTCGCAGAAGTGCAGCGGGGCGGGCGTGGAGACCGCCGTGCAGCGCCACGCGGACGCTGCCACGGCTTTCACTGCCGCGACTGTGTGGTTCGTTGGATGCCGGCGCCGCACCGGTCCGGCTGAGTTGCAGCAGCGGCGCGCCGATGTCTACCGACGTGGTGGTCAGTGGGCGCAACTGGAAGCCGTCGCCGTTGGTGACGATCAGTACCGTGATCAGGCTCTTGCTGCCGCGCGCCACCTTGTCCAGGTCGAAGCGCAGCAGCGGCTGGCCTTCACTGACCCGCATACCTTCCTGCACCAGCGCTTCGAAGCCCTCTCCCTGCAGCTGAACGGTATCCAGGCCCAGGTGCAGCAGCAGTTCGGCGCCGTTGTCGGCCTTCAGGGTCACGGCATGGCGAGTGCGCGCGACGTGCATGACCACGCCGGCGCAGGGCGCATGCAGGCAGTCGTTAAGCGGGTCGATGGCGATGCCATCGCCCATGGCGCCACTGGAGAACACCGGGTCGGGGACCCGGCTGAGCGGCATCACGGGCCCGCTCAAGGGGGCTTTGAGGGCCAGATTGTTGTTGTTCATGGTGGCTGCGCTCAGTGGGTGCGGGTGACCTTGCTCAGGTGCCGCGGCTGGTCCGGGTTCATGCCGCGTGCTTCGGACAAGCCGGCGGCCATGACGTAGAAACTCTGGATCGCCAGGATCGGGTCCAGCGCCGGGTGGGCGGCGCTGGCGAGCGGCAGGTCACGCCCGGCGACATCGCCCGGGGCGGCCAGCAGGACCCGCGCGCCACGCTGGCGCATGTCCTCGGCCAGGGCCAGCAGGCCGGCCTGTTCGGGGCCTCGGGGGGCGAGGATGAGCAGCGGATAGTGCTCGTCCACCAGGGCCATCGGGCCGTGGCGGACTTCAGCGCTGCTGAAGGCCTCGGCCTGGATCGCCGAGGTTTCCTTGAATTTCAGCGCGGCCTCCTGGGCCACGGCGAAGCCAGTGCCGCGGCCGATCACCATCAACCGCTCGCAGTCGCGCAGGGTCTGCACGGCTGGCGTCCAGTCCAGTGCCGCGGCGCGCCGGAGGTCGTCGGCAAGGCCGGCTCCCGCTTCGAGCAGTGCCTGGTCGCGTTGCCAATGCGCCAGCAGGCGGGTGGCGGCGCTGAGGGTGGCGATGAAGCTCTTGGTGGCAGCGACGCTGCGTTCGGGGCCGGCACACAGCGGTGCGGTGAACTCGGCGGCAGCCTGCAGCGGAGAGTTCTCGGCATTCACCAGAGCGACGCTGAGGGCGCCGCGCTCGCGCAGGCGGCTCAGTGTGTCGACCAGGTCCGGGCTCTGGCCGGACTGGGAGAAGGCGAAGGCGACCTGACCGTCCACCTGCAGCGGCGCCTGGCGCAGGGTCACCACCGACATCGGCAGCGAGGCCACCGGTAGGCCCGCGTGCTGCATGGTCAGGTAGGCGAAGTAGCTGGCAGCGTGGTCGGAGCTGCCACGGGCGACGGTCATTGCCAGCTTCGGCGCGACGGCGCGCAGGCGCTCGCCAAGCGCCGGCAGGCTGCTGTCCAGTACGCTGAGCTGGTGTGCGACCACGTCGGCGGCGGACAGCGCTTCTTCAAGCATCAGTGAGGTCAAACTGGTCTCCTTCGACCCAGACGGTCTCGAGGGTCAGGGAACGGTCCAGGCGCACGATGTCGGCCCAGGCACCGGGGGTGAGGCGACCGCGCTCGGCGATGCCCAGGTAGTCGGCGGGGAACTGCGAGAGGCGCTGGGAGGCTTCGGCGATGGGCAGGCCGATCTTCACCAGGTTGCGCAGCGCCTGGTCCATGGTCAGCGTGCTGCCGGCCAGGGTGCCGTCAGGCAGGCGTACGCCACCCAGGCACTTGGTGACGGTGTGGCTACCCAGCTTGTACTCGCCGTCGGGCATGCCGGCGGCGGCGGTGGAGTCGGTCACGCAGTACAGGCACGGGATCGAGCGCAGGGCGACCTTGATCGCGCCGGGATGCACGTGCAGCAGGTCGGGGATCAGCTCGGCGAACTGCGCGTGGGCCAATGCGGCACCGACCATGCCGGGTTCGCGGTGGTGCAGCCCGCTCATCGCGTTGTACAGATGAGTGAAGCTGGTGGCGCCGGCTGCCATGGCTGCCACACCGTCCTCGTAACTGCCCAGTGTGTGGCCGATCTGCAGGCGCACGCCGCGCTCGGCCAATGCGCTGATCAGCGGCAGGTGGCCGGCGATTTCCGGGGCGATAGTGATGACCCGGATCGGTGCCAGGCGCAGGAACTCGTCCACTTCGTCGAGCACCGCGGCGTGGGCGAAGTTGGGCTGCGCACCGAGCTTGCCGGAATTGATGAATGGGCCTTCCAGGTGCACGCCCAGCACGCGCGCCGCCTGGCCGCGCGGCGCCTGGCAGTAGTCGCCCAGCGCACCGAGCACGCCGGCGATCTCGTCGCGCGGTGCCGTCATGGTAGTGGCGAGCAGCGAGGTGGTGCCGAAGCGCAGGTGCGTGCGCGCAATGGCGGCAAAGGCTTCGGCGCCTTCCATGATGTCGTGGCCGCCGCCGCCGTGAACGTGCAGGTCGATGAAGCCGGGCAGCAGGTAGGGCAGGTCGTTGTGCGACGGGTCGCCGAGGGAGCCGTCAATGCGCTGGATGCGGCCTTCCTGCAGGTGCAGGTGGCCCACGATCCAGCCCCGAGGGGTGAGGATGTTGCCTTTTAGCATGGGAGTCGTCCCGGATCAGCGCCGCAGTTCGGCGACGAAGTCGTAGTAGTCGTTGCGGCAGTAGGTGTCGGTCAGCTCGATGGCAGTGTTGTCTTCGAGGTAACCGATACGGGTCATCAGCAACATGGCGGTGCCGGGCCGGATGCCCACCAGCGCGGCTTCCTCGACCGAGGCGTTGACCGCCTGCACGTGTTGCAGGGCGCGGACCACCGGACGGCCGATGGCATCCAGGTGGGCATAGAGCGAGTCACCGACTGCCGACGGGTCGCCGAGCAGGCGCGCCGGCAAGCTGCTCTGCTCGATGGCCATGACGACGCCGTCGGCCTTGCGCAGGCGTTTCATGCGTACGACCTTCTCGGTGGGCGACAGGCCCAGGCGGATCACCTCTTCGTGGGTCGGCAGGCTGATCTCGCGTTCCAGCCAGGCAGAACTGGGGGTGAAGCCCTTGAGACGGAGCATTTCGCTGAAGCTGGAGAGGCGCGACAGCGGCTGCTCCAGGCGCGGGGTGATAAAGGTGCCGGAGCCCTGGATGCGATGCACCAGCCCTTGCTCGAGCAGGACCTCCAGTGCCTTGCGTGCGGTGACCCGGGACAGGCCGAGGTATTCGCTGAGATAGCGCTCGGAAGGCAGGGCTTCCTCGGCGCGCCAGTGCCCGGCGTGAATGGCGCTCTCCAGGCTGCGGGCCAGTTGCAGATAGAGCGGGGTGGACAGGCTCTCGTCCGGCCGCAGGGCCTGCAGGCGTTGCTCGGCGCTGATCTGGGTGGGCTGGCGGGTCATGGTCGGCTCGTTGGCGAGGTAGTGGAATTTACGCTAATACCACTTGGATACCACGTCAATGCCAGCTGGCCGGTCACCGGGGAGCTGGCCGACGAACTGCAGCCTGCGTCGCAATCGGCGAAAAGTGTGAGGAGTCGACGGTGAAAGGCTTGCGGAGGTTGGAGTTGTGCCCGGCGCGCAACGAAAAACGCCGCCAGGGCAGGGCCGTGGCGGCGTTTCAGACGGACACTGGTATCAGTGTGGTCGCGTCAGGGGCGGATCTCGATCAGCGTGCCGTCCTTGACCAGGCTCCAGACCTCGCGCATGTCGGCGTTGGTCATGGCGATGCAGCCGTTGGTCCAGTCCAGGGTCGAGAAGTACCATTCGGGGTAGTCGTCATCCATCGGCGTGCCGTGGATCATGATCATGCCGCCGGGCGACAGGCTCTTCTCCCGTGCCTTGGCCACGTCGCGGGCGTTGGGGTAGGAGATATGAATGGAGAGGTTGTACTTGTCGCTGGTCTTGCGCCAGTCGATCCAGTAGAAGCCTTCTGGCGTGCGATTGTCGCCCTCGGCCAGCTTCGGGCCCTGCGGGCGTTTGCCCAGGGACACGCGGTAGCTCTTGAGAACCTTGCCGTTGCTCATGAGGTGCAGTTTGCGCTCGGACTTGAGCACGAGAATCTTGTCGATGTGACCGTCGAGCGTGGGCGTCGCGTTGGCATGCGAGAACGCTGCGAAGGTCAGACAAAGTACGGCAATCAACCAGCGCATCGAGTGGTGTTCCCCGGTAGTTCCTAAAGCCTTAGAGGCGGTAAATGAGTCTATTAGTTCTTTTTCTGTACAAGCATTGGGAGAATCCCTTCGTTGCGTATCGGGTATTTCTGAAGCACTCGATCCGCTAGGAAATATTCTAAGGTACGACCCACAGTGGGGAAAGCCAGCTCACCCCACGGAATGTCGGATTCTTCGAAGAGTTGCACTTCCAGGCTTTCTTCGCCGGCGGAGAAGTCCAGATCGGCGAGTTCCGCGCGGAAGAAGATATAAACCTGGCTGATATGCGGCAGATCAAAGACCGTATAAAGCTGCAGGCCGTGAACGCGGGCATTGGCCTCCTCCAGGGTCTCGCGAGCGGCGGCTTGTTCCAGGGTTTCGCCGTTCTCCATGAAGCCCGCCGGCAGTGTCCAGAAACCCTGGCGCGGTTGAATGGCGCGGCGACAGAGGAGAATGCGCCCCTCCCAGACCGGCAGGCAGCCGGCGACGATGCGCGGGTTCTGGTAATGCACCGTCTGGCACTGGTCGCAGACGAAGCGCGGGCGGTTGTCGCCGCTGGGGACGCGCAGGCTGACGTTGGCGCCGCACTGGCTGCAGAATTTCATGCCGCTTCCTTGTTATTCAATGGAACAATCTTGCGCGTTGCGCGGGGCGCCCAGCAAGGGGCGGGGGTTGGGCAGGGGCGTCTTTCGTGCCATGATCCTTCAATTAGAAGAATCGGCCCCCGCAGGATGTTCGGCATGCTGGACCAGCTGCGCCAACGCATACAGACGCACACGCCAAGCGACCTTGAAACGGACCACAGCTTCCCGGAAGCGGCGGTCCTGCTCCCCATCACTCCCCAGGAAGAGCTCGTGCTCACCCTGCGCGCGACCGGGCTTTCGACCCACAGCGGCGAAGTTGCCTTCCCTGGTGGGCGGCGCGACCCGGAGGACGTGGACCTGATCCACACCGCCCTGCGCGAGGCCCAGGAAGAGATCGCCCTGCCGCCGGGCCTGGTGGAAGTAGTCGGGCCCCTGAGCACCCTGGTGTCCCGGCACGGCATCCTGGTCAAGCCATTCGTCGGTTTCGTCCCCGATTTCGTGGAGTACCGCCCCAATGACGGCGAGATCGACGCCGTGTTCAAGGTGCCGCTGGAGTTCTTCCGTGGCGACCCGCGGGAAACCACCCACCGAATCGATTATTTCGGCCGCAGCTGGTACGTCCCGAGCTACCTGTTCGAGGGCTACAAGATCTGGGGCCTGTCCGCGATCATGCTGGTCGAGTTGCTGAACCTGCTGTATGACGCCCGTATCGACCTGCACCAGCCGCCGTCGAAGTTCATCAAGTTGAGCTGAGACCCGAGAAGCGAGAGCGGCCCCCGCCTGAGGAGAAACCATGAAGTACCGCCTGGGCTCGTCCCGAGTCGAAACCCATCCGGAGAGCTGGATTGCCCCCAACGCCACGGTGGTCGGCAAGGTGCGCCTCGACGCCGGCGCCAGCGTGTGGTTCAACGCCGTACTGCGCGGCGACAACGAGCTGATCCACATCGGCGAGCACAGCAACGTGCAGGACGGCACCGTCATGCACACCGACATGGGCTTCCCGCTGACCCTGGGCAAGGGCGTGACCATCGGCCACAACGCCATGCTGCATGGCTGCCAGGTGGGCGACTACAGCCTCGTCGGCATCAACGCGGTGATCCTCAACGGCGCGAAGATCGGCAAGTACTGCATCATCGGCGCCAACGCGTTGATCCCCGAGGGCAAGGAAATCCCTGACGGCTCTCTGGTCATGGGCTCCCCCGGCAAAGTGGTACGCGAGCTGACCGAGCCGCAGAAGAAGATGCTCGAAGCCAGCGCCGCCCATTACGTCCATAACGCCCAGCGTTACGCCCGCGATCTGGTCGAGCAGGAAGATGACTGAAGAACGTCCCGTCGCCTCGCCCTGCGTGCATGTCTGCGCGCTGGACGATGCCGACATCTGCCTGGGCTGCCAGCGCAGCGCCGCCGAAATCACCCGTTGGGGCCTGATGGACAACGCCGAGCGCCGCGCGGTGCTCCAGCGTTGCGAGCAGCGCGCCCGTGAGCAGGGCGTGCTGGCCTAGCGCATCACGAGCTACCCCGTTTCGAACTTTCCCTTCCCGAGGTTTCCCGCAATGCCCCGTATTGGAACTCCCCTGTCGCCGAGCGCGACCCGCGTACTGCTCTGTGGCTCCGGCGAGCTGGGCAAGGAAGTGGCGATCGAGCTGCAGCGCCTGGGCTGCGAAGTCATCGCCGTGGACCGCTACGCGAACGCGCCGGCCATGCAGGTTGCGCATCGCAGCCACGTGATCAGCATGCTCGATGGCGTCGCCCTGCGCGCAGTGATTGAGCAGGAGAAACCGCACTACATCGTGCCGGAGATCGAAGCCATTGCCACTGCGACTCTGGTCGAGTTGGAGAGCGAAGGCTACACCGTCATCCCCACCGCCCGTGCTGCTCAGCTGACCATGAACCGCGAGGGCATCCGCCGCCTCGCCGCCGAAGAGCTGGGCCTGCCGACCTCGCCCTACCACTTCGCCGACACCTACGAGGACTACGCCGCTGGCGTTGCCGCCGTGGGCTACCCCTGCGTGGTGAAGCCGATCATGAGTTCTTCCGGCAAGGGCCAGAGCGTGCTCAAGTCCGACGCCGACCTGAAGACCGCCTGGGATTACGCCCAGGAAGGCGGCCGCGCCGGCAAGGGCCGGGTTATTGTCGAAGGCTTCATTGACTTCGACTACGAGATCACCCTGCTCACCGTGCGCCACATTGGCGGCACCACTTTCTGCGCACCCATCGGCCACCGCCAGGTGAAGGGCGACTACCACGAATCCTGGCAGCCCCAGGCCATGAGCCCGAAGGCGCTGGCCGAGTCCGAGCGTGTTGCCAGGGCGGTCACCGAGGCTCTGGGCGGTCGCGGCCTGTTCGGCGTGGAGTTGTTCGTCAAAGGTGACGAGGTGTGGTTCAGCGAGGTTTCGCCACGCCCGCACGATACCGGCCTGGTGACCCTGATTTCCCAGGATCTCTCCGAGTTCGCCCTGCATGCCCGCGCGATCCTGGGCTTGCCGATTCCGGTGATCCGTCAGTTGGGCGACTCCGCCTCGGCGGTGATCCTGGTGGAAGGCAAGTCGCAGCAGGTCTCCTTCGGCAATCTCGGTGCCGCCCTGAGCGAGCCGGACACGGCGCTGCGTCTGTTTGGCAAGCCGGAGGTGGACGGCCAGCGCCGCATGGGCGTGGCCCTCGCGCGCGACGGGTCGATCGACGCCGCCCGCGCCAAGGCCACCCGTTCGGCCCAGGCGGTCAAAGTCGAGCTGTGAGCCGCTGGGCAGGGCTGATGTGGTGGGCTGCTGCATTGCCGCTGCTGCCGCTGGCTCTGCCCATGGCCGTGCGTACCAAGCGCACGGCCTTGCGCCTGGCTCCCGCCGCAGGCGCCTGCGAAGGCGTTGCGGGGGCAGAGTTTCCTGGTGAACTCTTTCGTCTTCTCCTGCTGGGTGAATCCACGGTCGCGGGAGTTGGCGCGTCCTGCCTGGACTTTGCGCTGGCCGGCCGGCTGGCGCTGGCGCTATCGATCCGCCTGGAGCGCCCCGTTGCCTGGCGCGCGATCGGGGAGAACGGCATTACCGCTGCAGAGGCCTGCGAGCGCCTGCTACCGGTGGCGACTGATCAGGAGTACGAGCTGGTGGCGCTGGTCTTCGGCGTCAACGACACCACGCATTTCAGCACCGGCCAGCGTTGGCTGGGGGCTCTTGAGCATCTGATCGCGCATTTCCGTGGTCGCGGCGCACGGGTCGTCTGCACGGCCGTGCCGCCATTGCAGCATTTCACGGCCCTACCCTGGTTGTTGCGCCGGCTGCTCGGCTGGCGCGCAGCGCTGCTGGATCGCCAGCTCAGCCATCTGGCGCTGGCGCAGGGGGCGGGGTATTGCGGCGTCAGCCTGGAGATGCAGCCGCAGTTCCTCGCCATCGATGGCTATCACCCGTCGGCACTGGGTTATCAGGTCTGGGGCGAACACCTGGCCGACTGGCTGGTTACCCAGCGCTGACCCTCTTTTGTAGGAGCGAGCTTGCTCGCGAACCCGCATCACGCTGGGGCTGACGGTGCAATGCGTTCGCGAGCAAGCTCGCTCCTACAAGAATTGGTGTCAGCGAATGGCGTTCAGGTCATCGTGACGAGTTTCGCGCAGGCACAGCACCGCCAGCAGGCTGAGTGCCGCCGCAACCGATACGTAACCGCCCACCCAGCTCAGGCCGCCCATGCCCACCAGCTTCTGCGCGATGTACGGCGCCACCGAGGCGCCAAGGATGCCGCCTAGGTTGTAGGCCGCCGACGCGCCGGTGTAGCGCACATGGGTGGGGAAGAGTTCCGGCAGCAGCGCGCCCATGGGGGCGAAGGTCACGCCCATGAGGAACAGTTCCAGCGACAGGAACACCGCCACTTCCACCGACGAGCCCTGGCTGAGCAGCGGCTCCATGGCGAAGCCCGAGGCGATGGCAGCGATGGTGCCGACGATCAGCACCGGCTTGCGCCCGAAGCGGTCACTCAGCCAGGCCGAAACCGGCGTGGCGGCGGCCATGAAGAGCACCGCGATGCATAGCAGGCCAAGGAAGTCTTCGCGGCTGTAGCCCAGGGTGCTGACGCCGTAGCTCAACGAAAACACCGTGGAGATATAGAAGAGGGCGTAGCACACCACCATTGCCAGGGCGCCCAGCAGGGTCGGCCTCCAGTGTTTCGAGAACAGCTCGGCGATCGGCAGGCTGGAACGCTCGTGGCGCTCCATGGCCTTGGCGAACACCGGGGTTTCCACCAGTTTGAGGCGGACGTAGAGGCCGACGATGACCAGCACCGCGCTGAGCACGAACGGGATGCGCCAGCCCCAGGCGCGGAACTGTTCTTCGCTGAGCAGCATCGCGAGGCAGAGGAACAGACCGTTGGCGGCGAGGAAGCCGATCGACGGGCCCATTTGCGGGAACATGCCGAACCAGGCGCGGCGGCTCTTGGGTGCGTTCTCCGTGGCCAGCAGCGCCGCACCGCCCCATTCGCCACCCAGCCCAAGGCCCTGGCCGAAGCGCAGCACGCAGAGCAGGATCGGCGCCCAGGCACCAATGCTGTCGTAGCCCGGCAACAGGCCGATCAGGGTGGTGGAAATGCCCATCAGTAGCAGCGAGGCCACCAGGGTCGACTTACGCCCGATGCGGTCGCCGAAGTGGCCGAACAGCGCCGAGCCCAGCGGGCGGGCGAGGAAGGCGATGCCGAAGGTGATGAAGGCGCTGAGCGCCTGGGCGGTGCCGGAGGTCTGCGGGAAGAACACCGGGCCGATCACCAGCGCAGCGGCGGTGGCGTAGACATAGAAATCGTAGAACTCGATGGCGGTGCCGATGAAACTGGCCACCGCGACGCGGGTGGTGGAGTTGGTCTGTTCGGCCGGTGGTGCGGCTTCGAGGGTGGCGCTGGTCATGCGGGTCGGTCCCTGGCAGTCCTGCTCGGCGACGAATCTGCGGTCGTGTCCGGCATCATGAAGAAGCATCGCCGTAGCGCGAAAAGGAAGCGCGGCCCGTGTCGGGGCAGGGTGGGCGCGGCTCGCGGTGGGTCAGGGCGGGGCCGGCTGCTTCGCAAGGCAACGACGCGGGGTCGAGGCTCGGCGGGGCGTGCGATTGACTGGCCGGCGCAGCGTCGCGGGTAACGACGGGCGCAGGCGGGAGGCTGGGTAAGCCGCCTGGATTATAGGGGCGGGCGGGGCGGCTCAGGCAAGCTCGTCGGCGTAAGGCTCTCTTGGCGGAGCGCCAGGCAGCCACGCGCGCACACTTTTCACCCGGTTTTCGCCCGACTGGAGGATTTCCAGGCGGTAGCGGCCGATCTTCAGGCACACCGCGCAGTCGGGAATCTGCTCCAGTGCTTCGGTAACCAGGCCGTTGAGGGTCTTGGGCCCGTCACTGGGCAGTTGCCAGCCCAGCGCGCGGTTGACGTCCCGCAGGTTGGCCGAGCCGTCGATGACATAGGTGCCGTCGGCCTGGGGGTGGATGTCCGGGTTGCGCAGGGTGTTCTGGTTGCTGAACTCGCCGACGATCTCTTCGAGGATGTCTTCCAGGGTGATGATGCCGATCACCTCGCCGTACTCGTCGACGACGATACCGATGCGGCGCTTCTGCTTCTGGAAGTTCACCAGCTGGGTCGACAGTGGCGTGCTCTCGGGCACGAAGTAGGGTTCCAGGCAGGCGGCCTTGAGGCTGTCCTTGGTCAGCTGGTTATGGGTCAGCAGACGGGCAATCTGGCGCATGTGCACCACGCCCTCGACCTGGTTGATGTCGTTGCGGAACACCGGCAGGCGGGTGTGGGTGGTGTTGCGCAACTGGCCGATGATGGTTTCCAGTTCGTCGTCCAGGTCGATGCCCTGAACCTCGTTGCGCGGCACCATCAGGTCGTTCACCGTGATCTTTTCCAGGTCGAGGATGCTCAGCAGCATGTCCTGGCGGTTATTGGTGAGCTTCTCGCTGGAGTCGGTAACCACGCTGCGCAACTCGTCGTTGCTCAGTGGCTTGCTGCCGCGCTGGGTCGGGTCGAGACCGCCCATGCGCAGCAGGGCGTTACTAATGCCGGTCATCAGCCAGAGCAGTGGGCTGAACAACTTCTGCATCCACAGCAGTGGCAGGCTGGCGGGGAAGGCCACGCGTTCGGGGCGCAGGGCGGCGTAGGTCTTGGGCGTGATTTCGCCGAAGATCAGCAGGATCAGCGTCAGCGCCACGGTGGCGATGGCAACGCCGGCTTCGCCCCACAGGCGCAGTGCCAGCAGGGTCGCCAGGGATGAGGCGACGATGTTGACGAAGTTGTTGCCGATCAGGATGGTGCCGAGCAGGCGGTCGGTGCGCAGCAGCAGCCAACTGGTGCGCCGCGCCCCGCGGTTGCCCTGCTTGGACAGATGGCGCAGGCGGTAGCGGTCGAGGCTGAGCATGCCGGTCTCGACGCTGGAGAAGAATGCCGAGCAGAGGATCAGGAAGACCAGCAGGCCGATCAGGTAGCCGGGGTGGATCTCTTCCATGCGCGCAGGTCCTTCAGCGGCGCCCGAGCGCCACCGTTAGCGTCAGATGTGCAGGATGAATTCCTTGACCAGCTTGCTGCCGAAGTAGGCCAGCATCAGCAGGCAGAAACCCGCGAGGGTCCAGCGGATTGCCTTGTGGCCGCGCCAGCCGAGCTGGTGGCGGCCCCACAGGAGGACGCCGAAGACGATCCAGGCGAAGCAGGAGAGGATGGTCTTGTGCGCCAGGTGCTGGGCGAACAGGTTGTCGACGAACAGCCAGCCGGAGATCAGCGACAGCGAGAGCAGCGACCAGCCGCCCCAGAGGAAGCCGAACAGCAGGCTTTCCATGGTCTGCAGCGGCGGGAAGTTGCGGATCAGGCCCGACGGGTGCTTGTGCTTGAGCTGATGGTCCTGCACCAGCAGGAGCAGCGCCTGGACCACCGCGATGGTGAGCAGGCCGTACGCCAGGATCGACAGCAGGATGTGGGCGAGGATGCCGGGCTGCTCGTTGATCGGCTCGATGGTGCCGTGGGGCATCAGCGCGGCCAGCAGGGTGGTCAGCGCACCGAGCGGATAAAGGAAGATCAGCAGGTTGTGCACCGGGATGCGCAGGCACGCCAGCAGAGTCAGGGCGGTGACCGCGGCGGAAATCAGGCTGGCGGCATTGAAGAAGTCCAGCGTCAGACCCGCGGGCGTGAGCAGCTCCTGGCTCAGGGCGTAGGCCTGGCAGAGCAGGGCGACCAGGCCCAGCAGGAGGAGCAGCGGTTTCTGCGGCGGGGTGCGGCGGGCCAGGCTTGCGCCCTGGTAGGCGGTGGTGCCGATATAAAGGACGGCGGCGATCAGGCTGGGCAGCAGAGGTTGCATAAGTCCTTGGAACAGTCCTTCGACGGGGGACCCGAAAGGTGGTGAGTTTGGCACAGATCGCACGCGCCTAGAAAGCGGCTGAGAACAGTTCGCTTCTGGCCTGCGAAGCAGTCGGTCACATCGGGATCATCGGCGGTGTTGGCGTTGGCCGCACTTGGTTATAATCGCCCGCTTGCTGACAAGCCAAACCCTGGCCCGTCCGGGCCTGATTAGGAACGCGCATGTTCGAAAACCTTACAGATCGCCTCTCGCAAACGCTGCGCCACGTCACCGGCAAGGCCAAGCTGACCGAGGACAACATCAAGGACACGCTCCGCGAAGTGCGGATGGCCCTGCTGGAAGCCGACGTGGCCCTGCCGGTGGTCAAGGACTTCGTCGCCAAGATCAAGGATCGCGCGGTCGGCACCGAAGTTTCCAAGAGCCTGACCCCGGGTCAGGCCTTCGTGAAGATCGTCCAGGCCGAACTGGTCGAGCTGATGGGCGCGGCCAACGAGGACCTCGACCTCAACGCAGCCCCGCCGGCTGTCATCCTGATGGCCGGCCTGCAGGGCGCGGGCAAGACCACCACCGCCGGCAAGCTGGCGCGCTTCCTTAAAGAGCGCAAGAAAAAGTCCGTGCTGCTGGTATCTGCCGACGTCTACCGCCCGGCAGCGATCAAGCAGCTGGAAACCCTGGCCAACGACCTGGACGTGACGTTCTTCCCGTCCGACACCAGCCAGAAGCCGGTCGCCATCGCCGAAGCGGCGATCCGCGAGGCCAAGCTGAAGTTCATCGACGTCGTAATCGTCGACACCGCCGGCCGTCTGCACATCGACGCCGACATGATGGACGAGATCAAACAGGTCCACGCGGCGATCAAGCCGGTGGAAACCCTGTTCGTGGTCGACGCCATGACCGGCCAGGACGCCGCCAACACCGCCAAGGCCTTCAATGACGCGCTGCCGCTGACCGGCGTGGTGCTGACCAAGGTCGACGGCGACGCACGTGGCGGTGCTGCGCTGTCCGTGCGCGCCATCACCGGCAAGCCGATCAAGTTCCTCGGCATGGGCGAGAAGAGCGAAGCGCTCGATCCCTTCCACCCCGACCGCGTGGCCTCGCGCATTCTCGGCATGGGGGACGTGCTCAGCCTGATCGAGCAGGCCGAGCAGAGCATGGACCGCGAGAAGGCCGAGAAGCTCGCGAAGAAGATCAAGAAGGGCAAGGGTTTCGACCTGGAAGACTTCCGCGATCAGCTGCAACAGATGAAGAACATGGGCGGCCTGGGCAGCCTCATGGACAAGCTGCCGATGCTGGGCGGCGTCAACCTGTCGCAGATGGGCAACGCGCAGAACGCGGCGGAGAAGCAGTTCAAGCAGATGGAGGCGATCATCAACTCCATGACCCCCGCCGAGCGCCGCGATCCGGAAGTGATCAGTGGTTCGCGCAAGCGCCGCATCGCCATGGGTTCGGGTACCCAGGTGCAGGACGTTGGTCGCCTCATCAAGCAGCACAAGCAGATGCAGAAGATGATGAAGAAGGTCACCGCCAAGGGCGGCATGGCCAAGATGATGCGCGGCATGGGGAGCATGTTCCCCGGCGGCATGCCCAAGATGTAAGCCCGGACGGCTCGCCGCCCGGCGGGCAGGACGCGCTGCGGCTTGCGGCGCGGGGCTTTAGCTCATAGAATATGCGGCCTTTCGGGCTATGTGCCCGAGGGCTGCATTTATTTTTTGCAAGCAAACCATAGGAACAACGTACGCATGGTAACCATTCGTCTGGCTCGTGGCGGCTCCAAGAAGCGCCCGTTCTATCACCTGACCGTGACCAACAGCCGCAACGCTCGTGACGGCCGTTTCGTCGAGCGCGTCGGCTTCTTCAACCCTGTCGCCACTGGCGCCGAAGTCAAGTTCTCGGTCAACCAGGAGCGTCTGAACTACTGGCTGAGCCAAGGCGCTCAACCGTCTGAGCGTGTTGCTCAGCTGATCAAGGAAGCCGCCAAGGCTGCCTGAGATCGATGAACACGAATCCTGCTCCCGCCGAGGAGATGGTTGTTCTCGGCAAGATCGTATCGGTGCACGGTATTCGTGGTGAGGTGAAGGTGTATTCCTTTACTGATCCGTTGGACAACCTGCTGGACTATCGCCGCTGGACGCTCAAGCGTGGCAACGAAGTTCGACAGGCTGAACTGGTCCAAGGTCGCGTGCAGGGCAATGTCCTGGTCGCGAAGCTGAAGGGACTGGATGATCGCGAGATCGCCCGCACCTTCGCTGAATTCGAAATCCTGGTCCCGCGCAGCGAGCTGCCGGTGCTGGACGATGGCGAGTTCTACTGGAGCCAGTTGGAAGGTCTCAAGGTGATCGACCAGAACGGGCAACTGTTCGGGATTCTCGACCACATGCTGGAGACTGGCGCCAACGATGTGATGGTAGTCAAGCCCTGCGCAGGCAGCCTGGACGACCGTGAACGCCTGCTCCCGTATACGGATCAGTGCGTGCAAGCGGTGGACCTGGAAGCCGGCGAGATGCGGGTGGACTGGGACGCGGACTTCTAAGCCATGTGGATGAGAGCCCTCAGCCGATGTGGATAGGAGTCATCAGCATCTTTCCGGAGATGTTTCGCGCCATCAGCGACTATGGCATCACGAGTCGCGCGGTCAAGCAGGAGCTGATTCAGCTTCAGTGCTTCAACCCGCGAAGCAACACCGAGGACCGTCACCAGACGGTGGACGACCGGCCTTTCGGCGGTGGTCCCGGCATGGTGATGAAAATCAAGCCGCTCGAAGGCGCCCTGGGCGATGCCCGGCAAGCCGCAGGCGGACCGGTGAAGGTGATCTACCTTTCGCCGCAAGGTCGCAAGCTCACGCAGGCGGCTGTGAAAGAACTGGCGAACGAGGAACGACTGATCCTGATCGCCGGGCGTTACGAAGGCATCGACGAGCGCTTCATTGAAGAGCATGTCGATGAGGAATGGTCAGTTGGCGATTATGTCCTGTCCGGGGGTGAGCTTCCGGCCATGGTGCTGATTGACGCGGTCACGCGGTTGTTGCCCGGTGCATTGGGCCACGTGGACTCCGCCGAGGAGGACTCCTTCACGGATGGCCTGCTCGACTGTCCGCACTACACCCGACCTGAGGTGTACGCAGACAAACGTGTTCCTGAGGTGCTGCTCAGCGGCAACCACGAACACATCCGGCGCTGGCGTTTGCAGCAGTCCTTAGGCAGGACCTGGGAACGACGTGCCGATCTTCTGGATTGCCGCTCGCTTTCTGGAGAAGAGAAAAAGCTGCTGGAGGAATACATCCGCCAGCGGAACGATAGTTAACGTATCGATGGCGAGCGCCGAGCGCTTGTCTTAGGAGCACGAAATGACCAACAAGATCATTCAGCAGATCGAAGCTGAACAGATGAGCAAAGAGATTCCGGCGTTCGCCCCCGGCGACACCGTAATCGTCCAGGTTAAAGTGAAGGAAGGCGACCGTCAGCGTCTGCAGGCCTTCGAAGGCGTCGTGATCGGCAAGCGTAACCGCGGCCTGAACAGCGCTTTCACCGTTCGCAAGATCTCCAACGGCGTAGGCGTTGAGCGTACCTTCCAGACCTACAGCCCGCTGGTTGACAGCATCTCCGTCAAGCGTCGCGGCGACGTGCGCAAGGCCAAGCTGTACTACCTCCGCGAACTGTCCGGCAAGGCAGCTCGTATCAAGGAAAAACTGGCCTAATTCGCCGGTTGTTCCCGAAAAAAGCAGCCCACGGGCTGCTTTTTTCTTGCCTGGCGTTTTGACCTTTGGTCCGGCGCCTTCATCTGCCCCGGCAGCGCATTAGAAGTACAACACCCGCAGCACCGGCAGCCACACTCTTTGCACCAGGTAGCAGTGGCATGAGCCCCAGAGAGCAAGAAGTCCTCCGTCGCACGGAGCTGTCCGAAACCCGCGTGACCAAGGCGATTTTCCCGCCCACCACCAACCACCACAACACCCTGTTCGGCGGCACAGCGCTGGCCTGGATGGACGAAGTGTCGTTCATCGCCGCGACGCGCTTCTGTCGTCTGCCGCTGGTGACGGTGTCCACCGACCGAATCGACTTCAAGCACCCGATTCCCGCCGGCTCCATCGTCGAGCTGATCGGTCGCGTGGTGAAAGTCGGCAATACCAGCCTCAAGGTCGAGGTGGAAGTGTTCGTCGAGAGCATGGCAGCCGATGGCCGTGAGAAGGCCATCCACGGTCTGTTCAGCTTCGTCGCCATCGACGACGAGAAGCGCCCGGTGCCGGTCCTGCCCGGATTCGAGGCCTGAAATGCAAGAAGGCGCCCAAGGGCGCCTTCTTTCGTTTGAATTGTAGGAGCGAGCTTGCTCGCGAACAGTTTTGCCGGTCACATCGGTGTTGGGCGGTTCGCGAGCAAGCTCGCTCCTACAGATATCCATCCATCGATTTTAGTGGCGCAGGCTGATTTTCAGCGAGGCCTGGGACAGGTCGATGTTCTGCAGGCTCAGACTGCCCATGCTCTGGGTCTTCGGCGCGCCGGCGACGCGGATGTTGTCGAAGCGCACCTCGCCGATGGAGCTGGGCAGGCGCACGTTGATCGAGCCGTCCGGGTTCAGTGACGAGGAGGCATGCTGGGTGTCGTATTGCACGTCACGCAGTGAGGTCTCGGCATCCAGGCTGTCGACCACCGGCATCACCAGCCGAGACAGTTGCTTGATGGCACCGACGCCATCGCCACTTTCGGCACTGACCAGCAGGCTCTGCAGGGTATCGTCGAAGCCCTGGGCGCTGACATCGCTCATCTCGCGGTCGCTCAGTGGCTTCAGCCCCTTGGGCGCTTCGTGGCGGGTGATGCTGGTGGGGGCCTGGCGCTGTACATCGGCGCTGGCCAGTTGGAACGGGCTGAGCAGGGCGGCGACCAGCGTCGCGGCGAGGCGCAGGTTGTTCTGCTTCTTCAGCGCGCGGCCGAGCTGACGCTCGCTGATCCAGCCTTGCTGGATGAGGGTTTCACCCAGGCGCAGTCCGTTGGTGAGCTGGAGCTGGATGGCCTTATCCAGCTGTTGGGAGGTGATCAGACCCTTGCTGACAAGGATCTGACCGAGACGGGAGTTCTGTTGACTGGGCATGGCGTGAGCTTCGTGGGGCGCTATGATGGCGTGGTGCAATCATCGTCCTTCAGAAATTTCCTGTCACCAGCCTAAAGATAGGCAGACACAGCCGATCGTCAGGTTGTTTCGGCCCGCCCCGTTTCGTTTGCCCCCGCAGGGTTTCCGCTCGCTTCCTCGATCAGCGAAATCACCGTCCAGCCAGTGTCTGGTGCCAGCGGGCGCTCCGGGCTGGCAATGTGCAGTCGGCCATTCGGGTCCTTGGCGAACAGCAGCAGCGCGCGCTTATCGTGCTGGGCCTGGTAATCCTCCCAGCCGAAATTCTCGCTGAGCAAGGTCGAACGAATCTCCGCTCCGCGTGCGATCAGGCCGGCGATCTGTGGGTAGGTGATCGCCGATTGTCCCAGCGGGCGGCCGCGGTGGCGATCGCTGACGCGGTGCTTCTCGCTGCGTCGGCTGTCCTGGCTGCTGGGCAGGATGAAGCGCTGGCGCGGGTTGAACTCGTGGCGGAAGCTCATGCACATCAGTGCATTCAGTTCAGCGTTGGGCGACAGGGCCAGCAGGTGCCCCAGGCCGATCAGGTCCAGGTGCGCCTCGGCGTGCTGCGAGGCCGGGTTGCCGAAGTAGGTGGGCAGGTTGTCCATGCGCGCCGCGCGGGTGTTCTCCCAGCTCGAGTCGGTGAGCAGCACCTTCACCCCTGCGTGCTGCAGGCCGGCGCCAATGGCGCGGGCCACTGGGTTCGCACCGATGATCAGGAAGCCGGTGGGTACCGGCTCGGCGACTTTCAGCAGGCGAGCCAGGGGGCGTGCGGTGGCGCTCTGCAGGATCACCGTGCCGATGATCACCAGGAAGGTCAGCGGCACCAGCACGCCAGCCTGGGCGTGGCCTGCTTCCTGCAGACGAATGGCGAAGATTGCCGAGACTGCTGCGGCGACGATGCCGCGCGGGGCGATCCAGCTCAGTAGCGCTCGCTCGCGCCAGTTCAGCGACGAGCCGGCAGTCGCAATCACCACGTTCAAGGGGCGGGCGACGAACTGGATCAGCGCCAGCTCCAGCAGCGCGATCGGCCCCAGCCCCAGCAGAGCCGGTAGATCCAGCCGGGCGGCCAGCAGCACGAACAGACCGGAAATCAGCAGGACGCTGAGGTTCTCCTTGAAGTGCAGGATGTGCCTCACGTCGACGCCTTTCATGTTGGCCAGGCGCAGGCCCATTACTGTCACCGCCAGCAGCCCCGATTCGGACATCACCGAATTGGACAGGACGAAGACGCCCAGCACCACGGAGAGCGATGCGAGGTTGTGCAGGTAATCCGGCAGCCAGTGGCGGCGCAGCGCCACGCCCAGGGCCTGTCCGCCAATCAGCCCGGCGACGATGCCGGTGCCGATAACGCTGATGAAGGTCAGCAGGCTGTCCACCCAGCCTGAGCCGATGTCGCTGGCGGCGATGAAGGTGTACACCACCACGGCGAGGATGGCGCCGATGGGGTCGATGACGATGCCTTCCCAGCGCAGGATGTTGGCGATGGTCGCGTTGGGGCGAACCACACGCAGCATCGGCACTATCACCGTGGGGCCGGTGACTAGCGTCAGGGTGCCGAACAGCAGCGCCATTTCCCAGGTGAAGTCCAGCAGGTAGTGCGTAGCCAGGGCGATCACGCCCCAGGTGATCAGTGCGCCGATGGTGACCATCCGCCGGACCACGGTGCCGATTTCCTTCCATTCGTCCAGGTGCAGCGTGAGGCTGCCTTCGAACAGCACCAGCGCCACCGCCAGTGACACCAGGGGAAACAGCAGCGGGCCGAACAGTGCCTCGGGTGTCAGTACGTGGAGGATAGGCCCCATCAGGATGCCGCTCAGCAGCAGGAACAGGATCGCCGGCAGGCGCAGGCGCCAGGCCAGCCACTGGCTGGCTAGGGAGGCGGCGCCAATGCCGGCAAGAGCGTAATAGGTGCTGTGTTCATCCATGGAGCGGCGAAGTCCTTCGACAGAGTGGAGAGGGGAGTGGCGGATATGAAAGACTATCTCCGCCACATTGTCCTTTGCCATGGCCCCCATGACCCCGGTTCCACATTTTCTAATCGATCGCTTCCTCGATGCCCTCTGGCTGGAAAAAGGCCTGTCCGACAACACTCGCAGTGCCTATGGCAGCGATCTCGCGCTGTTCAACGGATGGCTGGGCGAGCGCGGCGTCGCGCTGGAGTCCGCAGGGCGCGACGTGATTCTCGACCACCTGGCCTGGCGCCTGGGCGAGGGCTACAAGGCTCGCTCGACGGCGCGCTTCCTCTCTGGGGTGCGTGGTTTTTACCGCTACTGCCTGCGCGAGGGACTGATTGCCGAAGACCCGACGCTGCTGGTGGATTTGCCTCAATTGGGTAAGCCGCTGCCCAAATCCCTCTCAGAAGCGGACGTTGAGGCCTTGTTGGCGGCGCCGGAGACCGACGATCCGCTGGGGTTGCGCGACCGCACCATGCTGGAGGTCCTCTATGCCTGCGGACTGCGCGTGAGCGAGCTGGTCGGGCTGACCCTGGAGCAGGTGAACCTGCGCCAGGGCGTGGTGCGCGTGCTCGGCAAGGGCAGCAAGGAGCGCCTGGTGCCGCTGGGCGAGGAGGCGATCCGCTGGATCGAACGCTACGTGCGCGAGGCGCGCGGTGACCTGTTGGCTGGCCGACCCAGCGACGTGCTGTTCCCCAGCCTGCGTGGCGAGCAGATGACCCGCCAGACCTTCTGGCACCGCATCAAACTGCACGCGAAGGTGGCCGGCATTGGCAAGAGCCTGTCGCCGCACACCCTGCGCCATGCCTTTGCCACCCATCTGCTCAACCACGGCGCCGATCTGCGCGTGGTACAGATGCTGCTGGGGCATAGCGATCTCTCTACCACGCAGATCTACACGCATATCGCCCGTGCGCGGCTGCAGGACCTGCATGCGCAGCATCACCCCCGCGGGTGAGCTTCGCTGCGCCGCTAGACATCCTTCGAATTGTGCGGCTCACGCCAGTGTTCAGCGTGATCTTTAGGCGCGAGCTTGCTCGCGAACCGGCCAGGGCGACGAGGCATCAAGCGATTCGCGAGCAAGCTCGCTCCTACAGAAAAGCCACGGAAGCAGGAAAATACCTGGAAGCTTCCCGCTACAGCCTTTGGCTCGGTCTTGCCGCCCCGGTGTGGTAGTCTTCGCCGACCGACATCAGGAGTTTTCCATGCGTTTGTCTCGACTTCTGGCTGCCGCGGCCCTTGGCCTCGTCAGCACCCTTGCCCTGGCCGCCGAGCCGGACCAGGCAATCCGCACCACCCTGCAGTCCCTGCAGCCTGACCTGCCCATCGAGAACATCTCCAAGGGTCCCCTGGAAGGCATCTACCAGGTGCAGCTCAAGGGCGGTCGCATCCTTTATGCCAGCGCCGATGGCCAGTTCGTCGTACAGGGCAATATCTACCAGGTGAAGGACGGCAAGCCGACCAACCTGACCGAGAAGGCCGAGAGCGCCGGCGTGGCCAAGACCATCAACGCCATTCCCGCCAAGGACATGGTGGTGTTCCCCGCCAAGGGCGAGACCAAGGCGCACATCACCGTCTTCACCGACACCACCTGTCCGTATTGCCAGAAGATGCACGCCGAGGTGCCGGAGCTGCAGAAGCGCGGCATCGAAGTACGCTACCTGGCCTTCCCGCGCCAGGGCCCGAACTCGCCGGGTGACCAGCAGCTGCAGGCTGTATGGTGCTCCAAGGACCGCCAGGCCGCGATGACCGACATGTTCCATGAGAAGGAAGTGAAGGCCGCCAAGTGCGAAAACCCGGTGGATGCACAGTTCGCCCTGGGCCAGATGGTCGGCGTGCAAGGCACCCCGGCAGTGATCCTCGCCGACGGCACCATGCTGCCGGGATACCAGCCGGCCGGCCAGATCGCCAAGCTGGCCCTGGAAGCCAAGTAAGCCGCGGCTTGCGCTCTGATTGACTAATACGGAACCGCTTCGTAATGTTCGGTTCCTTTTGACTAGGGAACAGGCACCTGGCCTGTTCTGACTTGGTGCCTGCTGCCGTGCCCGCCTCGTTGCGGGCATCGGCGCGTCAGGTGCCCCGATGCTGTAATCATGGGGAGTTTCAGCGTGAATCCGGTGAAAGTGGGAATCTGTGGGTTGGGGACCGTCGGTGGCGGTACCTTCAATGTACTCAAACGCAACGCCGAGGAGATTGCCCGCCGTGCCGGGCGTGGTATCGAGGTTGCGCAGATTGCCGCCCGTCGCCCCAATCCGAAGTGTGAAACCGGCAGTACCCCCATTACTGCCGACATCTTCGACGTGGCGAACAACCCGGAAATCGACGTCGTCATCGAACTGATCGGTGGTTACACCCTGGCCCACGAACTGGTGCTCAAGGCCATCGAGAATGGCAAGCACGTGGTCACCGCCAACAAGGCGCTGATCGCCGTGCACGGCAACGAAATCTTCGCCAAGGCCCGCGAGAAGGGCGTCATCGTTGCCTTCGAAGCCGCCGTGGCTGGTGGCATCCCGGTGATCAAGGCGATCCGCGAGGGGCTGGCCGCCAACCGCATCAACTGGCTGGCCGGCATCATCAACGGCACCGGCAACTTCATCCTCACCGAAATGCGTGAGAAGGGCCGCGCCTTCGCCGACGTGCTGAAGGAAGCCCAGGCGCTGGGCTACGCCGAAGCAGATCCGACCTTCGACGTCGAAGGCATCGATGCTGCGCACAAGCTGACCATCCTGGCGTCCATCGCCTTCGGCATCCCGCTGCAATTCGACAAGGCCTACACCGAAGGCATCACCCAGCTGACCACCGCCGACGTGAACTACGCCGAGGCGCTGGGTTACCGCATCAAGCACCTGGGCGTCGCCCGCCGTACCGACAAGGGTATCGAGCTGCGCGTTCACCCGACCCTGATCCCGGCCGACCGCCTGATCGCCAACGTGAACGGCGTGATGAATGCGGTCATGGTCAACGGCGATGCCGCCGGCTCCACGCTGTTCTATGGCGCGGGCGCTGGCATGGAGCCCACCGCTTCCTCGGTGGTCGCCGACCTGGTGGACGTGGTTCGCGCCATGACCGCCGACCCGGAGAACCGCGTGCCGCACCTGGCCTTCCAGCCGGACTCGCTCTCCGACCACCCGATCCTGCCGATCGACGCCTGTGAAAGCGCCTACTACCTGCGCATCCAGGCCAAGGACCATCCGGGCGTACTGGCCCAGGTGGCGACCATCCTCTCCGAGCGCGGCATCAACATCGAATCGATCATGCAGATGGAAGTCGAAGAGCATGACGGTCTGGTGCCGATGATCCTGGTTACCCACCGCGTGCTCGAATCCCGCATCATCGAAGCCATCGCCGCGCTGGAAGCGCTGGATGACGTCGTCGGCAATGTCGTACGCATCCGCGTCGAACAACTGAACTGAATCGACTGCGGCGGCGCCTGCGCGCTGCCGCCAACCCGAAGGTTTCAAACCATGCGTTACATCAGTACCCGCGGCCAGGCGCCCGCGCTGAACTTCGAAGACGTGCTGCTGGCTGGCCTGGCCAGCGACGGCGGCCTCTACGTGCCGGAAAACCTGCCGCGCTTCACCGTCGAGGAGATCGCCTCCTGGGCCGGCCTGCCGTACCACGAGCTGGCCTTCCGCGTGATGCGCCCGTTCGTTGCCGGCAGCATCGCCGACGCCGATTTCAAGAAGATCCTCGAAGAGACCTACGGTGTCTTCGCTCACAACGCCGTGGCGCCGCTGCGCCAGCTCAATGGCAATGAGTGGGTGCTCGAGCTGTTCCACGGCCCGACCCTGGCCTTCAAGGACTTCGCCCTGCAACTGCTCGGCCGCCTGCTCGACCACGTGCTGACCAAGCGCGGCGAGCGCGTGGTGATCATGGGCGCCACCTCCGGCGACACCGGCTCGGCCGCCATCGAAGGCTGCAAGGCCTGCGAGAACGTCGACATCTTCATCATGCACCCGCACAACCGTGTGTCCGAGGTGCAGCGCCGGCAGATGACCACCATCCTGGGCGAAAACATCCACAACATCGCCATCGAAGGCAACTTCGACGACTGCCAGGAAATGGTCAAGGCCAGCTTTGCTGACCAGGGCTTCCTCAAAGGCACTCGTCTGGTGGCGGTTAACTCGATCAACTGGGCGCGGATCATGGCCCAGATCGTCTACTACTTCCACGCTGCCCTGCAGCTCGGCGCACCGGCCCGGTCCGTGGCCTTCTCGGTGCCCACCGGTAACTTCGGCGACATCTTCGCCGGCTACCTGGCGCGCAACATGGGCCTGCCGGTCAGCCAGCTGATCGTCGCGACCAACCGCAACGACATCCTGCATCGCTTCATGTCCGGCAACCGCTACGACAAGGACACCCTGCACGCGTCGCTGTCGCCGTCCATGGACATCATGGTCTCGTCCAACTTCGAGCGCCTGCTGTTCGACCTGCACGGCCGCAACGGCAAGGCCGTCGCCGAGCTGATGGACAACTTCAAGGCCACCGGCAAGCTGGCCGTGGAAGATGACCGCTGGACCGAAGCGCGCCGCCTGTTCGATTCCCTGGCGGTAAGCGACGAGGAAACCTGCGAAACCATCGCCCAGGTCTTCGCCGAGTCCGGCGAACTGCTGGACCCGCACACCGCCATCGGCGTACGCGCCGCTCGCGAGTGCCGTCGCAGCCTGGCGGTGCCCATGGTCACCCTGGGCACCGCGCATCCGGTCAAGTTCCCGGAAGCGGTGGAGAAGGCCGGCATCGAGGCTGTTCCGGCACTGCCGGCGCACCTGACCGACCTGTTCCAGCGCGAAGAGCGTTGCACCGTTCTGCCGAACGAACTGGCCAAGGTCCAGGCCTTCGTCAGCGCCCATGGCAACCGCGGCAAGCCGCTCTAAAACGCGGCTCGCTGTTTGGAAAAGCCCGCCAACCGGCGGGCTTTTTCATGCCCGCATGAATGGGCCGTGAAACATGCCGTCATGACCAACGGTACTGAAACTCACGAACTTTATCGCCGAACGTGCGGTCTTCTTCCTGTGTTTTTTCATTTCGCAACAAGGAGATACGACATGGACCGGCTAAGCGCCCTGCTGACCGAGACCTTCGCTCCCTACGCTCCCTCCCTGGGCCCGGCACGCCCCGACGGCGGCCGAATTCTGACCCTCACCAACGATGAAGGAGACGTGGTACTGCGGCGAGTCATCGAGGGCCAGCATCTGGCCGACCATGACCAGAGTGCAGAAGCGGTGCAGACCATTCGCCGCGACCTGCTGATCTCCGAAGGTCGAATGGAGGACGACGTGGTCTCCCAATTGCGTCAGCGAGCACAGGTGCTGAGCTACGGCACCTGAGCGCGAGTAAACGAAAACGCCGCCCACTGGGCGGCGTTTTGGTTTCTGCATTTCAGAGCTTGCCCAGGTATTTGAGTCGGGAACGGATGGCGCCGCCGGAGCGCCCGTGCTCGCGGGTAATGGCTGCCAATGTCTCGCCAGCCTCGAAGCGCTCCAGCAAGGCATCTCTTCTGCTTGCTGCCAGGGGCTGCCGCCCTGTTGCGGCAATATGCGCGGCTTGGTCGGCAGGACCTCAATCGCGCGGATGGCGTGGAACAGGGCGCGGATCAGTTCCGGTGCGTGGCAGGGATTCGGTGTGCTAGTCGGCATTCATGGCGGCTCTCCTGGTTTGGTCTGTAGATGCTTGGCGCGCGCTATGTGCCGGGTCTGTCGGGAGAGAATGGAGGCACGGCGGAGTAGGGCAGGGAAAATGTAGGAGCGAGCTTGCTCGCGAATGGATTTCCATTCGGCGCCGTTGTTGGGGGTGGTTCGCGAGCAAGCTCGCTCCTACAGGACCCATCCAGGCAGGCAGCCATAAAAAACGGCCCCGAAGGGCCGTTTTTCATCGCGCGAAAGGATCAGCCGCCGAGGTACGCGTCGCGCACCTTGGGGTTCACCAGCAGGTTGGCGCCGGTGTCCTGCATGACGATGCGACCGTTCTCCAGCACATAGCCGCGGTCGGCGAGCTTCAGCGCCTGGTTGGCGTTCTGCTCGACGAGGAAGACGGTCACGCCTTCCTGGCGCAGCTGTTCGACGATGTCGAAAATCTGCTGGATGATGATCGGCGCCAGGCCCAGCGACGGCTCGTCGAGCAGCAGCAGCTTGGGCTTGCTCATCAGCGCACGGCCGATGGCGAGCATCTGCTGTTCGCCGCCGGACATGGTGCCGCCGCGCTGGTTGAAGCGCTCCTTCAGGCGTGGGAAGAGCCCCAGGACCTTGTCCATCTGCTCCTGGTAGTCACCCTTGCTGGTGAAGAAGCCACCCATGGCGAGGTTCTCCTCCACGGTCAGGCGGGCGAACACGCGACGGCCTTCCGGCACGACGGCGATGCTCTTGCGCATGATCACCGAGGATTCCTTGCCGACCAGCTCTTCGCCCATATAGGTGATGCTGCCGGAGGAGGCGCGCGGGGAGCCGCACAGGGTCATCAGCAGGGTCGACTTGCCGGCGCCGTTGGCGCCGATCAGGGTGACGATCTCACCCTGCTGGACTTCCATGCTGACGTCGTGCAGCGCCTGGATCTTGCCGTAGAAGGTGGAAACCTTGTCGAACTTCAGCATGACTCAGGACTCCCCCAGATAGGCTTTGATCACATCCGGGTTGCCGCGGATTTCCTCCGGGGTGCCGTCCGCGAGCGGGGTACCCTGGTTGATCACGTAGATGTGGTCGGAAATGCTCATCACCAGCTTCATGTCGTGCTCGATGAGCAGGACGGTGACGCCGTGCTCGGAGCGCAGCATGGCGATCAGCGCCTTGAGGTCCTCGGTTTCCCGCGGGTTCAGGCCGGCCGCCGGCTCGTCCAGCATCAGCAGTTGCGGACGGGTCATCATGCAGCGGGCGATCTCCAGGCGGCGCTGCTGGCCGTAGGCGAGGGTGCCCGCCGGGCGGTTGGCGATGTCCTTGAGGTTGACGATTTCCAGCCAGTGCGAGGCGTAGTCCAGGGCCTCGGCTTCCGCTCGGCGGAAGGACGGGGTCTTGAGCAGGCCGGCGAGGAAGTTGGTGTTGATGTGCCGGTGTTGCGCCACCAGCAGGTTCTCCACCGCGGTCATCTCCTTGAACAGACGCACGTTCTGGAAGGTCCGCACCACGCCCTTGTGGGCGATCTTGTGACCCGGCAGGCCCTGGATGGGCTCGCCGCGCAGCAGGATCTCGCCACCGGTGGGCGCGTAGAAGCCGGTCAGGCAGTTGAACACGGTGGTCTTGCCGGCGCCGTTGGGGCCGATCATCGAGATCACCTGTTTTTCCTGGACCTTCAGGGCCACGTTGTTGACGGCCAGCAACCCGCCGAAGCGCATGGTGAGGCCGGCTACTTCAAGAATCGGTCGGCTCATTTGCGCAACTCCAGGTGCGGGCGCTGCATGGGCAGCAGCCCCTGCGGACGCCAGATCATCATCAGCACCATGAGGGCGCCGAACATCAGCATGCGGTACTCGCTGAACTCACGCATCAGTTCGGGCAGCAGGATCATCACCACGGCCGCCAGGATGACGCCGAGCTGGGAACCCATGCCACCCAGCACCACGATGGCGAGGATGATGGCCGATTCGATGAAGGTGAAAGACTCCGGAGTGACCAGGCCCTGGCGCGCGGCGAAGAAGCTGCCGGCGAAACCGGCGAAGCAGGCGCCGAGGGTGAACGCAGAGAGCTTGATCAGCGTCGGGTTCAGACCCAGTGCGCGGCAGGCGATCTCGTCTTCGCGCAGGGCTTCCCAGGCGCGGCCCAGGGGCATGCGCAGCAGGCGGTTGATCACGAACAGCACCAGCAGCACCAGCAGCAGCGCAACCAGGTAGAGGAACACGACCTTGTAGTTCGAGTTGTAGGCGATGCCGAAGAACTCGTGGAAGGTCTGCATGCCCTCGGGAGCGCGGCGCTCGAAGGTCAGGCCGAACAGGGTCGGTTTCTCGATGTTGCTGATGCCGTTGGGGCCGCCGGTCAGCTCGGTCATGTTGCGCAGCAGGATGCGGATGATTTCGCCGAAGCCCAGGGTCACGATGGCGAGGTAGTCACCGCGCAATCGGAGCACCGGGAAGCCGAGGATGAAGCCGAAGAACGCGGCCATCAGACCGGCGATCGGCAGGCATACCCAGAAGCCCAGGCCGTAGTAGTGCGACAGCAGCGCGTAGCTGTAAGCGCCCACGGCGTAGAAGCCGACGTAGCCGAGGTCGAGCAGGCCAGCCAGGCCCACCACGATGTTCAGGCCCAGGCCCAGCAGGACGTAGATCAGGATCAGGGTGGCGATGTCCACCGCGCCGCGCGAGCCGAAGAACGGCCAGGCGAGAGCGACGAGAATCAGCACCATGATGATCTTGCGTTGCACGGAGGCGTGGGTCAGGCGCTCGGCCAGACGGGTATGCGGGTGCGACAAGGCTTGCTTCACGCTCCCGCCGAAGGCGAAGCGATCGCGCACCAGTTGCCAGACGAACATCAGTACGGCGCAGGCGGCGATGGTCCACAGGCGCGCGGGGCTGACGTTTTCCAGCTGCAGGCCGATGCCGATCACACTGAGCTTCACGCCCAGCACCGGGTAGGCCACGGCCATCACCAGCAGGGCGCTGAAGAAGGCGGTCTTGAGTTTCTGGCTCATACCTTTTCCACCTCCGGGCGACCGAGCAGGCCAGTGGGGCGGAAGAGCAGCACGAGCACCAGCAGGGTGAAGGCCACCACGTCCTTGTACTGGTCACCGAACACGTCGGCGCCGAAGGCTTCGGCAACACCCAGCACCAGCCCGCCGAGCATGGCGCCCGGAATGCTGCCGATGCCGCCCAGTACCGCGGCGGTGAACGCCTTGATGCCGGCGAGGAAGCCGATGTGCGGGTTGATCACGCCGTATTGCAGGCCCAGCAGCACCGCGGCCACGGCGGCCAGGGTGGCGCCGATGACGAAGGTCAGGGCGATGATGTTGTTGGTGTTGATGCCCAGCAGGTTGGCCATCTTCAGGTCCTCGGCGCAGGCGCGGCAGGCGCGGCCCAGGCGGGAACGGGAGATGAACATGGACAGGCCGTACATGGTCAGCAGGGTGACGATGAAGATCAGCACCTGCATGTACGAGATGGTCACGCCGGTCATTTCGTCGGCGCCGATCACGAAGTTGCCCGGCAGCAGGCTGGGAATTGCCTTGTCCTTGGAGTCCTGGGCGAGCAATACCTCGTTCTGGAGGAAGATCGACATGCCGATCGCAGAGATCAGCGGGATCAGCCGGTTGCTTCCGCGCAAGGGCCGATAGGCGATCCGTTCGATGCTGTAGCCGTACGCACTGGTGACGATGATGGCGGCGGCGAAGGTGCAGATGATGACGACAGGAAGACTCACGATTCCCATCATCGCCAGCCCCGTGATCACGATGAAGGCCACGTACGAGCCAATCATGTACACCTCGCCATGGGCGAAGTTGATCATGCCGATGATGCCGTAGACCATGGTGTAGCCGATGGCGATCAGGGCATAGGTGCTGCCGACGGTGAGGCCGTTGATCAGCTGTTGCAGGTAGTGATAGAGCTCAGGCATTACCTAACTCCTCGGGCGTCGCGTGAAGCGGCGCTTGTGGCGCGACGGACCCCCGGAATACTCGGATAAACAAAGCCCACTGCGGATGCAGTGGGCTTTGTGTGGCGGCGGGTGGCTTACTTGGCTTCGGTCTTGGTGCCGTCCTTGTGCCACTGGTAGACCACGAAGTTGAAGTTCTTCAGGTCGCCCTTCTCGTCGAAGGCCAGGTCACCGGTCGGGGTCGCGAAGGTGTTGGAGCGCAGAGCGGCGGCTACCTTGTCGGTGTCCTCGCTGCCGGCTTTCTTGATGCCTTCGGCGATGACCTGTACCGCGGCGTAGGCCGGGAACACGAACGGACCGCTCGGGTCTTCGTTCTTGGCCTTGAAGGCATCAACCAGCGCCTGGTTCTTCGGATCCTGGTCGAAGGATTTGGGCAGGGTCACGTACAGGCCTTCGGAAGCCGGGCCGGCGATGGCGGAGATTTCTTTGTTACCCACGCCTTCCGGGCCCATGAAGCCGACTTTCAGACCTTTCTCGGAAGCCTGGCGCAGGATCAGACCCAGCTCCGGGTGGTAGCCGCCGTAGTAGACGAAGTCCACTTTGGCTTGCTTGAGCTTGGCGATCATCGCGGAGAAGTCCTTGTCGCCGGCGTTGATGCCTTCGAACAGGGCGACCTTGATGCCAGCGTCTTCCAGGGTCTTCTTCACGGCAGTGGCGATGCCTTCGCCGTACTGCTGCTTGTCGTGGATCACGGCCACGGTCTTGGGCTTGATGTGCTCGGCGATGAACTTGCCGGCGGTCGGGCCCTGCAGGCTGTCCAGACCGATGGTGCGGAAGATCAGCTTGTAGCCGCGGGAAGTGATGTCCGGGCTGGTCGATGCGGCGGTGATCATCATCACGCCTTCGTCTTCGTAGATGTCCGAAGCCGGTTGAGTGGAGCTGGAGCACAGGTGGCCAACGACGAACTTGACGCCATCGTTGACGATCTTGTTGGCAACGGCCACGGCTTGTTTGGGATCGCAAGCGTCGTCGTAGACCACGCCTTCGAGTTGCTTGCCGTCGACGCCGCCAGCCTTGTTGATCTGCTCAATGGCCATCTTCGCGCCAATGAACTGCATCTCCCCATACTGGGCGACTGCGCCGGTCACCGGGCCGGCCAGAGCGATCTTGATGGTGTCCGCGGCCATGGAGAAGCTGGCAACGCCGGCCAGGGCCATGGCGGTGAACAGCTGGGAAAGACGCTGAGTACCCTTTTTCATAGTGCTCCACTCTTCTTGTGTTTTCGTTTTTGTAGTCCTGGTGGCCGAGGGGCTACCGGACCGGGATTGCCCCGGACAGGCCCACCGGCAACTGTACCGGTACAGTGTAGAGTGCCGCCTGACCGCTTGAAAAGCGGGGGGCGGCAGGCCATCCCTGGGCATGTCGCAAGATTGACACAAACGTACAGAAAAACGGCGCCTTCCGACTTTTCGCCGTGGGTTTTCCGCCACCATGGAAAACGCCGTCCGAACCTTGCCTGGCGCGGTCTCGGCGCTATCATGGCGCCGTTCGTTTACCAGGTGAGATTCATGACTGATCAAGCTAGCACCCTCTATGCCAAGTTGCTTGGCGAAACCGCGAAGATTTCCTGGCAGGAGCTCGCGCCCTTCTTCGCCCGTGGCAACCTGCTCAAGGTCGCGGGTTCTGCCGATCTGGTGGAGGTCGCAATGGGCGTGGCCGAGGACGACAGGGCGAAGGTGTCCGCCTGGCTGGCCAGTGGTGATCTGAGCAAAGTCGACGAGAAGCTGGCGCAGGACTTCCACGACCGCGACCCGGAGCTGTGGGCGGTGGTGATTGCCCCCTGGGTGCTGGTACAGGAAAGAGTTCGAAAAGAGTCCGTGCACTGACACAGGGCGATTTCCAATTCGCAAAGGCCGGCTAGACTGTCGGGATTCCATAGAAGGAGATTCGCCATGTTCGAACCGGGCCATCTGCATCTCCAGTCCCTACCGGGTCTGGGGCAGCAGGAGATCGACGCTCACATCAACTATGAAGTCCGCAAGGATGTGGAAAAAGGCACCATCGTTCACTTCGTCATGAAGGGCGAGATCGACGGCAATGCCTTCACCGAAGAATGGGACATGCCCAAGGAGCAGGCCTTCAACTTTGCCAGCGATGCCACTCGCATTGCGCAAAAGCATGGCCTGCATCCTCGGTTCGGCTCGATGGTGCGTAACCACAAGGAATACGACGCGATGTTCGAGGACATCCGCCAGAAGCTCGGCACCCAGCCTGGCGACCCGATCGACCTGGACAAGGTGATCCACGGCGATTCGTAAGGTCTGAATCCAATAAAGAGCCCGGCCAAGTGCCGGGCTTTTTATTGCCTGTGACGTCAACGCCGCCCTATGCAGGAGCGAGCTTGCTCGCGAACCCGCCTGACGCTTGTGCCACCGGTGAACGATTCGCGAGCAAGCTCGCTCCTACCGAGGTCTGGCGGCTAGTGACTCACCCAGCGCTGCCGCGCCCAGGCGCTCAGGCTGTCGACGCACAGCACCAGGAGCAGCATGGCGATGATCACCGTGGCGGCCTGGGCCTGTTGGAACAGGCTGAGGCTGAAATACAGCATCTGCCCCAGGCCGCCTGCGCCGACGAAGCCCAGCACGCTGGCCATGCGGATGTTGTTCTCCCAGCGATAGAGCATGTAGGCCACCAACTGCGGCCAGACCGCCGGGAGGGTGCCGTAGGCGAAAGCGGCAATGCGCCCGCCGCCAGCCAGGCGCACCGCCTCTGCCGGCGCGGTCGGGGTATTTTCCAGCGCCTCGGCGAACAATCGGCCGAGCACGCCGCCGGTATGCAGCGCCAGCGCGAGCGTGCCGGCGTTCGGGCCGAGCCCGGCGGCCAGCACCATCAGTGCGCCCCAGACCAGCTCCGGCACCGCGCGCAGGGCATTGAGCAGCAGTCGCGACAGGCTTTGCGCGACTCGCCCGAAGCGCCCGGCCGCCGGTAGCGCCAGTAGCATGCCCAGTAGCGCCGCGAGCAGGGTGCCGATGGCGGACATCGCCAGCGTTTCCAGCGCGCCGTGGCCGACCGAGGTGAGATGTGTTGCGCTCAGGTCGGGTGAGAGGAAGTCGCGGCCGTAGTCGAGCATCTGGCCGAGACCACGGGCGTCGAACAGCCCGCCGCTGTCCATGTCCAGGTAGACGAACGACGTGCCGACGGCGAGCAGGATCAGCAGCAGCCAGCCCAGGCTGCGCAGCAGGCCGGTCATTCCAGCCTCCCGCGCAGGAAGCGGCTGAGCAGGTCGGCGCCGAGCACCAGCACCAGGAAGGTCAGCAGGATGCTCGCTACCTCGCCGCCGGCGAACATGCGCAGCGACAGGTCGATCTGCTGTCCGAGGCCGCCGGCGCCGACAAAGCCCGTTACCACCGAGGCGCGGATCGCACACTCCCAGCGGTAGACGGTGTAGGAGATCAGTTCCGCGGCCGCCGAGGGCAGCACGCCGTAGGCGAAGGCCTGCAGCCGCGAGCTGCCGCCCAGCAGCAGGGCGCGGGTCGGGCGCGGGTCCACCGATTCGAAGATTTCCGCGTAGACCTTGCCAAGCATGCCGCCATAGGTGATGGCGATGGCCAGCACACCGGCAGTGGGGCCCAGGCCCACGGCGCGGACGAAAAGCAGCGCCCAGACGATCTCCGGCACGCTGCGCAGCACGATCAGCAAGCCGCGTACCGGCCAGCGCAGTGCTCGCGCCCACCAGGCCGGCAGGCCGCCGCGAGGCAGGGCGGAGATCGACAGTGCACGGGTCGCCAGTAAAGCCGCCGGGAAGGCGATCAGCCACGCCAGGGCCATGCCGGCGGTGGCGATGGCCAGGGTTTCCAGGGTGGCGCGGCCGAGTAGGGCGAGGAATTCCTCGTCATGGGCCGGCGGCCAGAAGCCACCGAGGAAGTTGGCCATGGTTCGCGCGTTGTCACCGCTGAACAGGCCGACGATATCCAGCTCGGATAGGCGTAGCCCCGGCCACAGCAGGGCGAGGGCGAGCAGGGTGAGTAGCAGGCGTGGCAGCGCCGCCGGGTCGCGGGGCGGGGCCTTCGTGAGCGCGGGGTTCAGCATCGCGGAATCTGTACCACCAGCGGCTGGCCGACCGGCGAGGAGGCAGGCGTCTGGCCCAGCTGCTCATTGGCATACAGTGCGCGCAGGTCCTCGGGGCTGACGCTCCCCGTGGCCTTGTCAAAGGCGATGCGGCCATCGCGTATGCCGACGATGCGCGGGAAATGCTCCAGCGCCAGGTCCACGGCGTGCAGGCTGGCCAGCAGCGTTACGTTGCGGCTTTGCGCCTCGCGGGTGAGCACGCCGAGGGTGTGGCCGGCGAGTACCGGGTCCATGGCCGAAACGGGTTCATCCGCCAGCAGCACTTCGGCTTGCTGGTACAAGGCACGGGCGATGCCGACGCGCTGCAGTTGGCCGCCGGAAAGCTGGTCGCAGCGCTCGAAGAGTTTGTCGCCCAGGTCCAGGCGTTGCAGCTCACTGCGGGCGCCAGCGCTGTCCAGCGGGTAGATCAGGCTCGCCAGGCTTTTGAGTAGCGGCCACTGGCCGAGGCGGCCGGCGAGTACGGCGGTGACTACGCGCTGGCGCGGCGGGAGAGGCGGCGCCTGGTGAATCAGCGCGATGCGGGCGCGCAGGTGCTGGCGCGCGCCGGCACTCAGAGCCCAGGGCTGGGCGTCGAGCAACTCGTAGCGCCCCGCCGAGGGTTGCAGGGAGGTTGCCAGGATGCGCAGCAGGGTCGTCTTGCCGGCGCCCGAAGGTCCGATGATCGCCACCCGCTCGCCGGCAGCGACGCTGAGGTCGATGCCGGCGAGCGAGCGCTGGCCGTTGGCGTGGATGTGCTCCACGCCGGTCAGTTTCAGGGTCACTTCAGCAGGCCGGCGGCGCGCGCCGATTCCTCGATGCCCTTGTAGTTCTCAGGCTGGGTTTCGATGAAGCGGCTGGCCGCCTGCAGGTCGAGGATTTCCTTGTCGCGCGGCTTGCTCGGGTCGAGGGCGAGGAAGGCTTTCTTGATCTTCTCGGCCAGGGCCGGATCGAGGTTGCCGCGCACGGTCCAGTTGTAGTCGTAGTAGGTCGGGGTGGTGGCGAAGACCTTCACCTTGTTGGTGTCGACCTTGCCGCTGTCCACCAGCTTCTGCCAGACGGAGGCGTTCAGCACACCGGCGTCGACCTTGCCGGCCTGGACCCAGGCCACAGTGGCGTCGTGGGCGCCGGAATAAGCGACGCGGGAGAAGAACTGCTCGGGCACCACGCCGTCCTTCTGCATGAAGTAGCGCGGCATCAGGCTGCCGGAAGTGGACGATACCGAACCGAAGGCGAAGGTCTTGCCCTTGAGGTCCTGGATCGATTTCACGTTCGGGGCGGCGGTGATGAATTTGCTGGTGAACTGCTGGTCCTGCTCGCGCTGTACCAGCGGGATGGCGTTGCCGGTCTTCAGGCGTGCCTGGACGAAGGTGAAGCCGCCCAGCCAGGCCATGTCCAGGCGATCCGAAGCCAGGGCTTCGACCACGCCCGCATAGTCGGAGACCGGGATGAACTTCACCGGCATGCCCAGTTGCTCTTCGAGGTAGGCGCCCAGGGGCTTGAACTTGCGCAGCAGCTCGGTCGGGGCTTCGTCGGGAATGGCGGAGACCTTGAGTTCCTTCGGTGTATCGGCGTGGGCGAAAACGGCGGACAGGGACAGAGCGAAACCGGCGGCGAGCGCCAGGGTGCGTTTGAGCATGGGGAGAGTTCTCCGGGTCAATGGCGGAAAAAACTCCGGGAGTATAGTGGCGTCGCGCCTGTTTGGCTGCCTTCCACTTCGTCGCGCCCGGTTCGGCAGGCAGGCGACGGCGCCTGTTAGAATGCCGGTCCCCGTACTTTCCCGCCCTTGTACCGGAGATCATCCATGTCGTCCGCCAGTCCCTCCCTTGCCTTCGCCGGCCTCGGCCTGATGGGTGTACCCATGTCCCGCCGCCTGCTCGCCGCCGGTTTTCCGCTGACCGTCTGGAACCGTTCCGCCGGCAAGCGCGAGCTGCTCGCCGCCGAGGGGGCGAAGGCCGTGGAGACGCCGGCCCAGCTGTGCGCCGAGGCCGAGGTGGTGATGCTCTGTCTGGCTGATACGGCCGCCGTGCGCGAAGTGGTGTTCGGCGCCGGTGGCATCGTCGAGGGCGCCCGCGCTGGGCAGTTGCTGGTGGACTTCTCCAGCCTGGAGCCGGCCGCAACCCGCGAAATGGCCGCCGAGCTTGAAGCGCGTACCGGCATGCGTTGGGTCGATGCCCCTGTTTCCGGCGGTACGCCGGGCGCCGAGGCCGGCACCCTGGCGATCATGGCCGGCGGCCGCGTCGAGGATGTCGAGCGCGTGCGGCCGATCCTCGCCCACCTCGGCCAGCGCCTGACGCGTATGGGGGATGTTGGCGCGGGGCAGGTGACCAAGGTGTGCAACCAGATGATCGTCGCCTGCAATGCCCTGGTGATCGCCGAAGTGGTGGCGCTGGCGGAGAAATCTGGCGTTGACGCGAGTCTGATCGCCCCGGCCCTGGCCGGCGGTTTCGCCGACTCCAAACCCCTGCAGATCCTGGCCCCGCAGATGGCCGAGAGCCGCTTCGAGCCCGTGAAGTGGCACGTGCGCACGCTGCTCAAGGATCTGGACACCGCCGTGAAGCTTTCCCGCGAGGAGGGCTCGGCCACGCCCATGAGCGGCCTCGCCGCGCAGCTGATGCGCCTGCATGGCAGCCAGGGCAATCTCGAACGCGACCCGGCTACGCTGGTCGAGCAATACCGTCTTTCGAAGGAATTCCCGCAATGAAACTCTGCGCCAACCTGTCCCTGCTGTTCACCGAAGTTCCGCTGCTGCAGCGCATCGACGCTGCCGCCAAGGCCGGCTTCGAGGGCGTGGAAATCCAGTTCCCCTACGACGTCCCCGCACAGGACCTGAAGGTCGCGCTGGACGAGGCCGGCCTGCCGCTGGTGCTGATCAACCTGCCGGCCGGTGACCTGATGCAGGGCGGGCCGGGCATTGCCGCCGTGCCGGAGCGCGCGGCGGAGTTCGAGGTGGCGCTGGCCAAGGCGCTGAACTACGCGCGCATCGTCAAGCCGCAGCACATCAACGTGCTGGCTGGCCGACTGGTCGAGGGGCTGGAGCGCGAGGTTGCCCTGCAGACCCTCGCCGAGCGTCTGCGCGCCACCTGCGATGCCTTTGCCGGCAGTGGCACCGATGTGCTGATGGAAGCCATCAACTGCCACGACATGAAGGACTTCCTGCTCAACACGCCCGAGCACCTGCAGGACATGCTCGAGCGCGTGGCGCGGGAAAACCTGCGTGCGCAGCTTGACCTCTACCACATGGCGCGCATGGGCCTGGAACTGGTGGATTGTATCTACGCGCTGATGGGCCAGATCGGCCACGTGCAGTTCGCCGACTACCCCGAGCGCGGCGAGCCGGGCTCGGGCGAGATGGAGTTCGAAGTACCCCTGCAGGTGCTCGACGACGTGGGCTACGACGGTTGGCTGGGCGCCGAGTACCGTCCCACCGGCACTACCGCCGATTCCCTGCGCTGGCTGCCGCGCTGGCGCGCTGGCAAGTTCGATTTCTGAGGCGGACCCGGCTCAGGCCTGGTTGCGCAGCAGCGCCGAGTCGCTGTCCTCGTGGTAGGCCTCGAGGAATTCCACCAGCGCGGATAAGGGCAGGGGCCGGCTGAACAGGTAGCCCTGCGCCAGCTCGCAATGGTTGTCGCGCAGGAACGCCAGTTGCTGCGCATGCTCCACCCCCTCGGCGATCACCTTCAGGTGAAGCTTCTGCGCCATGGCGATGATCGCTTGGGCGATCTCGCTGTCGCGGCGCGATTGCGGTACGTCGCGGATGAAGGAGCGGTCCACCTTCAGCGCATCCAGCGGCAACTGGCGCAGGTAGGACAGGGAGGAATAGCCGGTGCCGAAATCATCGATGGACAGGCTTACACCCAGATCGCGCAGGCGGTTGAGCAGCGGGATGGCTTGGCTGATGTTGGCCATCACGGCGTTCTCGGTGACTTCCATTTCCAGGTAGCGCGCAGCCAGACCGGTGTCGGCGAGGGTCTGCTTCACCTCGTCCACCAGGCTTTCGCGGCCCAGGTTGCTGGCGCAGCAGTTCACCGCGACCCGCAGGCCGCTGTAGCCCAGGTCGTGCAGGCGGCGCAGGTCCTCGCAGGCGCGGCGCAGCACCCAGGCATCCAGCGCGCCGATCAGGCCGTTGGCGGTCGCCAGGCCGATGAAGCGGTCCGGCGCCAGCAGGCCGTGGGTCGGATGTTTCCAGCGCACCAGCGCTTCGAGTTGCTCCACCTCGCCATGGTCGATGCGCAAGATCGGTTGGTAGTAGAGCACCAGTTCGTCGTCCCACAGCGCCTTGCGCAGTTCCTCTTCCAGTTGCAGTTCCTGGGTCGCCTTGGTCTTCAGGTGCGGGCTGAAGAAGTGCGTGGCGTTGCGGCCGTTGCCCTTGGACTGGTAGAGCGCGAGGTCGGCGTGCTTGAGCAGTTCCTCGGGCTGTTCGCCGTCGTTGGGAAACAGGCTGATGCCCAGGCTCATGGTCATCACCAGGCTGCGCCCGGCAGTGCTGATCGGCTCCTTCATGCGCTGCATGAGGCGCTGGGCGAGGATGCGCGCCTCGTGGTCCTCGCCCAGGTCGGCGAGGATGCAGAACTCGTCGCCGCCCAAGCGCGCCAGCAGGTCCGTACTGCGCAGCGCGCTGCGGATGCGCTCGGAAACGATGCACAGCAACTCGTCTCCGGCGGCATGGCCGAGGGAGTCGTTGACCCGCTTGAAGTGGTCCAGGTCCAGCATAATCACCGCCATGCCCTGGGCCTTCTGCCGGTTGCGTTGCAGGCGGGCCTCGAACTCGTCGTTGAGTGCGTTGCGGTTATGCAGGCCGGTAAGGCCATCGAAGCGCGCCAGTTTCTGCAGTGAGGCGTTGGCATTGTCCAACTGGTTGAGCAGGGCGTTGACCCGGCTCAGCTCGCTTTCCTTGCTTTCCAGGCTGTCCTCGATCCAGGCCGCCCAGAGTCCGGCCAGCACCACGGCCAGGGCCAGCAGGCCGACCATCAGCCCTAGCTGGATGGCGTTGTTGCGCCCCATGTCCGCCACCGGCGCTACCCAGCTGGGCAGGGTCAGCGTCAGCGCAGCCATGCCGGTGAAGTGCATGCTGGAAATGGCGCCGCCCAGCAGCAGGCTGGCGAGAATCTGGTAGATCCACTGGCGGCCCGCCGGCTGGCGGTTGAGCACCGGCGCGAGCACCAGCGCGACGAAGGCCACCAGCACGGCCATCAGTACCGAGAGGGTGACCAGCAGCGGGTCGTAGTGCTGCGTCGGTGGCGACTCGATGGCGGCCATGCCGGTGTAGTGCATGCCGGCGATGCTGGCGCCGATGCAGCAGGCGGCGAGCAGGTATTGCAGCGGGCTCAGCCCGGCGTGGGCGAGCAGGCGCATGGCAACCACGCAGATGGCGATGGCGATGAGCAGCGACAGCAGCGTCAGCCCGCCGGAAAAATGCAGCGGCACCGAGGCGTGGAAGGCCAGCATGGCGACGAAGTGCATCGACCAGATGCCACTGCCCAGGCAGATGCCGCCAACCCACTGCCAGCGGTGGGCGTGTTGCGGCGCGCGGGCCATTCGCGCAGTGATGTTCAGGGCTACGAAGCTGGCGACACAGGCGATCAGGATGGCCAGCAGGACCAGCCCGGGGTTATGGGAACACTCCAGCAGCACTGCATCGGGTACGGCGTCCTGGTGCCAATCCATGGGCGGGATACTCCGGATGTCGGGGAATGCGCAGGCAGATTGATATCACTTTGCTTTGAGTCTAGGAAGCCAACTTGACGCTGCAAGCAACGCGCTGACTTTTCGGCGCAAAGCCTGGCGGCACGCGACGCACGGTAGTGCCGAGTGCCCAGCTGATTGCAGATCCGACCACTGGCCGAAAGCTTGTAGCCAACTTGACACTTTTTTGACTAACTGCCCGCTAGAGTTGCGCCGCCGGCCGGCAGGGTCGGCGATCCCTTTTTCCTATCCGACTATCGATGTAAGGAGTGCGCTCGATGTCCGAGGGCAAGCGCCGCCTCTTCCCCCAGGTCAGCTCCGCGCGGCTGGTCCTGCTGTTCTCGCTGGCACTGGTGCTGTTCTACAACTTCGCCACCTGGCGGGCGCTGAACAGCCTGGTCCCCATGGAAGGCGCATGGGGCGTGGCGTTCTTCGCATCGTTCGCCTTCTTCCTCTGGGCGGCTTTCACGCTGCTGCTGACCCTGGTGTCGTTTCGCCCGTTGCTCAAGCCGGCGCTGACCCTGGTGGCGCTGGTGTCGGCGGCGGCGGCATATTTCATGAACTCCTACGGTGTCGTGATCGATACCGTGATGGTGCAGAACATCATCGAGACCAATCCCGGTGAGGCCGCCGCGTTGTTCAGCGCACGCATGGTCGGCTACCTGTTGGTGCTGGGCGTGCTGCCGGCGGTGATCATCTGGCTGACGCCGGTGCGCTACAGCCCGTTCTTCCGAGGTTTGCTGAACAAGGTGTTGGTGATCGTCGGTTGCCTGGTGGTGGTTGCCGTCTGCGTGGGGGCGTTCTATTCCACCTACGCTCCGGTGTTCCGCCAGGAAGAGAAGCTGACCCACTTCATCAACCCGACCAACTACATCTACGCGGTGAGCAAGTTCACCAAGCAGCGCCTGGGCATCAAGGAAAACCTGGTGGTGCAGCCCATCGGCGAGGATGCGGTGATGCCACGCAAGGTGAGCGCCGATGGCCGCAAGTCGCTGATGATCCTGGTCGTTGGCGAAACCGCCCGTGCGGACCACTTCTCCCTTAATGGATACGCACGCGACACCAACCCGGAACTGAAGAAGCTCGACATCCTCAACTTCACCAACGTCAGCTCATGCGGCACGTCCACCGCGGTGTCGGTCCCCTGCATGTTCTCCAAGTTCCCTCGCGAGGACTACAGCGACAAGAAGGGCAAGACCAACCAGGGCCTGCTGGACATCCTCCAGCGCGTCGGTGTGTCGGTGCTCTGGCTGGACAACAACAGCGACTGCAAGGGTACCTGCCTGCGCGTGCCCAACCGCGATATCCCGAAGGACCAGCCGGGGCCGTTCTGCGACGGCAAGAACTGCCTGGACGAAGCCCTGCTGCAGAACCTTCAGGCCTACATCGACGGCCTGAAGGACAACGCCATCATCGTCCTGCACGCCGACGGCAGCCACGGCCCGGAATACTACGACCGCTATCCCAAGTCGCTGGAGCGCTTCACCCCGGTGTGCCGCACCAACCAGTTGGGCAGCTGCAGCAGCGAGGAGCTGGTGAACGTCTACGACAACACCATCCTCTACACCGACTTCTTCCTGTCCAAGGTCGTCGAGCTGCTCAAGCAGAACCAGGAGCGCTTCGATACCTCGATGCTCTACGTCTCCGACCACGGTGAATCGCTGGGTGAGAATGGCGTCTATCTGCACGCCGCGCCCTATGCCATTGCGCCGAAAGCGCAGACCCACGTGCCGATGGTGATGTGGTTCGGCAATGGCGCCCTGGGCGGCATGGGCGTGGATCGCGGTTGCCTGGAGAAGAAAGCCTATGGCGCCGAGCTCAGCCACGACAACCTGTTCCACTCGGTGCTTGGCCTCTACGGCGTACACACCAGCCTGTACCAGCCGGACCTGGATATCTTCCACTCCTGCAAACGCGACATGACTGCCGCCCAGTAAGCCAGCGGCGAGTGACATGCGGCCATGAAAAAGGCCCTGCGGTGCAAACCGCAGGGCCTTTTGTCTTTCCGGGGACTGTTACTTCTCGCGAACCAGCAGCACCGGGCGGTTGCTGACGCGCAGCAGGCCTTCGGCCACGCTGCCCAGCATCAGGCGGCGCACGCCACGGCGACCGTGGGTGCCCATGACGATGACGTCGGCCTTGGAGGCTTCGGCCTCGATCTCGATGCGCTCGGCGATCTCTTCGCTGGCGCGTTCCTGGCAGACCCGCTCGAAGCTGGCCTTCACCGGGAACTCGGCAATCTTCTCCTTCGCCTTGCCGAGGATGTCATCGGCGGCCTTCAGCGCGGCCTCGCGCAGTGGTTCGGGGTTGTAGTACACGGCGTAGTCGGGCAGATGGCGCAGCGGGCTGTCGACGATAGTGACGACACGCAGCTCACCGCCGCTCAGTTGGGCCAGCTTGGCCGCTTCGACCAGGGCGCGGTCGGAAACCGGGCTGCCGTCCACCGCTACCAGAATGCGCTCGTACATGATGTGTTCCCTCAATGAGTGGCTTGGTAAGGAAACTCTATCCCCCCATGGGCGAGAATCCCTTGCGCAGCGTCAATGGTAGTCGGTGTGTCCGAATATGCCGGGAATAGAGCGGCGTAACCGTGGATGGACCGTTGCCGGGGCGGGTTCGCGAGCAAGCTCGCTCCTACAGGTTGCGGGAGTGCCTGCTTTTTGTAGGAGCGAGCTTGCTCGCGAACAACGCCCGCCCATGAAAAAAGCCTTGTTGCGATCAGCCGGCGACCAGCACGCGGATCGCCTCCAGGCGCAGGGAGGCCTTGTCCAGCATTGCCAGGCTGTCGTCACGCTGCTTGCGCAGGGCGTCCAGCTCGCTGTCGCGCACGCTGGGGTTGACGGCCTTGAGCGCGGTCAGGCGCGCCAGTTCCTCGTCCAGGGTTGCGGTCAGATGCTGGCGGGCGGCTTCGACACGTTCGGCATGGCGCGGGGTGATCTTGGTCTCGGCCACGGCGAATTGCTTGGCCAGGACGTCGCGCTGGGCCTGCACGAACTTGTTGGCGCTGGCGCGCGGTACGCTTTCCAGCTGGTCGTTCAGGGTGTCGAAGGACACGCGCGAGGACAGGTCGTTGCCGTTGGCGTCCATCAGGCAGCGCAGCGCCACCGGCGGCAGGAAGCGGCCCAGCTGCAGCTTGCGCGGCGCCACGGCTTCGCTGACGAACAGCAGCTCCAGCAGCACGGTGCCGGGCTTGAGCGCCTTGTTCTTGATCAGTGCCACCGAGGTGTTGCCCAGCGAGCCGGACAGCACCAGGTCCATGCCGCCCTGCACCATGGGGTGTTCCCAGGTGAGGAACTGCATGTCTTCGCGGGCCAGGGCCTGGGCGCGGTCGTAGGTGACGGTCACGCCTTCGTCGTCGCCCAGCGGGAAGCTGGCGTCGAGCATCTTCTCGCTCGGGCGCAGGATCAGGGCGTTCTCGGAGTGGTCTTCGCTGTCGATGCCGTAGGTATCGAACAGGCGCTCCATGTAGATCGGCAGGGCGAACTGGTCGTCCTGTTCTTCGATCTCGGCCACCAGCGCCTCGCCTTCGCCAGCGCCACCGGAGTTCAGCTCCAGCAGGCGGTCGCGGCCGTTGTGCATCTCGGCTTCCAGCGCCTCGCGGGCGGCGGTGCCTTCGGCCAGCAGGGCTTCGAAGGCGTCGTCGTCGCCACCGTCCAGCAGCTCCACCAGGCGCGGGCCGAGGCGGTGCTGCAGGGCGTTGCCGGTGGGGCAGGTGTTGAGGAAGGCGTTCAGCGCCTGGTGGTACCACTGGAACAGGCGTTCCTGAGGGCTGTTCTCCAGGTGCGGCACATGGATCTGGATGGTGTGCTTCTGGCCGATCCGGTCAAGGCGGCCAATGCGCTGTTCCAGCTGATCCGGGTGGGCCGGCAGGTCGAACAGCACCAGGTGATGGGCGAACTGGAAGTTGCGGCCTTCGCTGCCGATTTCCGAGCAGATCAGCACCTGGGCACCGAATTCTTCATCGGCGAAGTAGGCGGCGGCACGGTCGCGTTCGAGGATGCTCATGCCCTCGTGGAACACGGTGGCCGGGATACCGGACTTCAGGCGCAGGGCATCGCCCAGGTCCATGGCGGTCTCGGCGTGGGCGCAGATCACCAGCACCTTGTACTGCTTGAGCATCTTCAGGGTGTCGATCAGCCACTCGACGCGCGGATCGAAGCGCCACCAGCGGTTGTTTTCGTCGCCATCGTCAGCCTGGGCCTGGAAGCTGACCTCCGGGTAGAGGTCCGGGTGCTCGCCCAGCGGCAGCTCCATGTACTCGATCGGGTTGGTCAGCACGTAGGGGTGCAACTGGCGCTCCGGGAAGCCCTGCACGGCGGCACGGGTGTTGCGGAACAGCACGCGGCCGGTGCCGTGGCGGTCCAGCAGCTCGCGTACCAGGCGGGCGCGGGCATCTTCATTGCCGGCCTCGACGCTGGCCAGCAGATCGTCGCCATCGCTGCCGAGGAAGCCGTGGATGGCCTGGCGGGCGGCGGGGGAGAGGCTGCCCTGGTCAACCAGCTCCTGCACCGCCTCGGCGACCGGGCGGTACTGACTGCTTTCGGTGCGGAAGGCTTCCAGGTCGTGGAAGCGGTCCGGGTCGAGCAGGCGCAGACGGGCGAAGTGGCTGTCCAGACCGAGCTGTTCCGGGGTCGCGGTGAGCAGCAGTACGCCGGGGATGACCTGGGAGAGTTGCTCGACCAAACGGTACTCGGGGCTTGCCTGTTCCGGGTGCCACACGAGGTGGTGGGCTTCGTCGACCACCAGCATGTCCCACTCGGCGGCGAACAGCGCGTCCTGGGCTTTTTCGTCTTCGCGCAGCCACTCCAGCGCCACCAGGGCCAGCTGGGTGTCTTCGAAGGGGTTGCTGGCATCGCTCTCGACGAAGCGCTCATGGTCGAACAGGGCGACTTCCAGGTTGAAGCGCCGGCGCATTTCCACCAGCCACTGATGCTGGAGGTTTTCCGGTACCAGGATCAGCACGCGGCTGGCGCGGCCGGAGAGCAACTGGCGGTGGATCACCAGGCCCGCTTCGATGGTCTTGCCCAGGCCCACTTCGTCGGCCAGCAGGACGCGCGGCGCCATGCGGTCGGCGACTTCACGGGCGATGTGCAGCTGGTGCGCAATGGGTTGTGCGCGGGCGCCGCCCAGGCCCCAGAGCGAGGACTGCAGCAGGCGGGTGCGGTGTTCCAGGGTGTGGTAGCGCAGGCCGAACCAGGACATCGGGTCGATCTGCCCGGCGAACAGGCGATCGCTGGCCAGGCGGAACTGGATGAAGTTCGACAGCTGGGTTTCCGGGACGGTGTGCTGCTCGTTCTGCGCGGTGATGCCGTGGTAGATCAGCAGGCCGTCGACCTCGTCCACTTCGCGGACGGTCATCTTCCAGCCTTCAAAGTGGGTGATCTGATCGCCCGGCGCGAAGCGCACGCGGGTCAGCGGCGCATTGCGCTCGGCGTACTGGCGGGTATCACCGGTGGCGGGATAGAGCACCGTGAGCATGCGGCCATCCAGCGCCAGGATGGTCCCCAGGCCGAGTTCCGCTTCACTGTCACTGATCCAGCGTTGACCGGGTTGATACTGCGCCATGGACACCTCCCAAAAAAAGCCGGCTATGGTACCGGAACGCGCAGCGTTCAGCGATGGCCGTCGGCGCCTCCGGTCGTCCGAATCATCGGGAATGCCGGTTATTTGCGTGCACTCATCGCGAATCGTGGAAAGTGTAGCGAGGCGCTCTCAAGTCTGTAGCCGCTGCGCCGATAGCCTGACCAGAGGACTTGTCAGCGCCATTCCACAGGGTTTGCCCCAGGACCAGCCTATGCTGCCGCCGATTCCCCATAGTCTGGCACCCGTCACTGCTCAGCAGGACGTGCCCAAGCCGCGACCGGATGTCACCCCGGTGACTCCGCCTGCGCCCAGCGCGGGCAATGCCGGCGTGGAGCTGGAGCGCCGCCCGGACGAGCAGGCGCTGCGCGAGGAGTACCAGCGTCGGCGCAAGCGCCGTCAACTCGCCGACGGCACGCCCGAGGGCGAGGCGCTGGAAGAGCTGGAGGAAGTGGAGGAGTTGGGCGACGAAGTGCAGGCCGCGCCGCGCAAGGGGCTGTGGATCGATGTCGAGGTCTGACTTGCCAGGGGCGTAGACTGTGCCCCTCGCTGATTCCCCGAGCTGTCCATGCTGTTCGACGACGCCCCCATCCTGCTACCCGATGCCGAGCTGCGCCTGTTTCCCGACTGGTGTGCGCCGGAGCGCGCCGCCCGCTGGATGGAGCAACTGCTCGCGGAAACGCCCTGGGAGCAACCGCAAGTGCACCTGCATGGCCGTGACTACCCGGTGCCGCGCCTGGTCAACTGGTACGGCGATCCCGAAGCCTTCTATACCTATTCCGGCCTGACCCATGCGCCGCTGCCCTGGACGCCGTTGTTGGCGGAGATCCGTGCCGCGGTAGAGGAGGCCGCCGGTCAATCCTTCAATGGCGTGCTGCTCAACTACTACCGCGACGGGCAGGACTCGATGGGCTGGCACAGCGATGACGAACCGGAGCTGGGGCGCAACCCGCTGGTCGCCTCGTTGAACCTGGGCGGCACGCGGCGTTTCGACTTGCGGCGCAAAGGGCGAAACACAATCGAACATTCCATCGAACTGTCTGGCGGTTCACTGCTGGTCATGTCCGGCGCGACACAGCATTATTGGCAACATCAGGTTGCCAAGACGCGCCGTCCGGTCGCACCGCGCCTGAATCTGACCTTCCGCCTGGTGCATGCCTTGCCATGAGCAACGACGACAAGCTGATCGACTTTAACGCCGAGCGCGACAAGCGCATCCACGACGTGCACGAAAAGCGCCTGCAGGACGTGCGCAAGGCCTTCGAGCAGGCGCTGCCGCTGGGCAAGCCGCGCAAGAAGAACAAGAGCAAGCCGAAGAAACGCTGAGACTTACCCGCAGAATTCCCGCTTTTTTGCCGCCAGGGCCCGCCCTGCGCGGCTTCCCGCCGCACCATACCTCACCTGAAACTTGACCTGAGTCAGTGCTCCGGCCCTCCCCGGAAAGCGCCTTGCCGTCCATTGATCCAGGTCAATTTGCCCCGCCCGGCCGCCGGTAATCTGCACACATCCCCAGACGATGTAGGCAACAGGAGGCCAGCATCATGTTCATCGACGAAGTGGTTCTCGCAGGCATCCTTACCGTCGGACTGATGGTTGTTTTCTTCGGCGGGGTCGGAATTTTCATCTGGAAGGACAGCCACAAGAAGAGCTGATCCTTACAGAGTCACAGAGCACGCAAGGCACTTCGGGCGACTTAGGTCGCCCGTTTTTTTTGCCTCTACGAAAGTCGGGATGACATATTGTTAGCCTGCTAATAATATGATTGGTAACGATTCATCCATCCGGTTTGCCGGCTATCGTTAAGCGATAGACCCGGACCCTTTCGAGAGACCGCGTGCGACCTACGCTACAGGCATTCCTCGCGCCGGATACGCTGGCGCTGAAATTCGCGATCAAGACCCTCCTGGCCGGCGGCCTGGCGCTCTGGTGTGCCTTCCGCTTCGACCTGGAGCAGCCACAGTGGGCGCTGATGACGGTGTTCATCGTCTCCCAGCCGATGTCGGGCATGGTGGTGGCCAAAGGGTTGTTCCGCCTGATCGGTACCGTCGTCGGCACCGCCATGTCGGTGGTGATGATGGCATTGTTCGCCCAGACGCCCTGGCTGTTCCTGCTGGCCATCTCGCTCTGGCTCGGGCTCTGCACTGCCGCCTCGACCAGCCTGCGCAACCATGTTTCCTATGCCTTCGTGCTTTCGGGCTACACCGTGGCGATCATCTGCCTGCCGGCGATCAGTCATCCCCTGGAAGTGTTCGACCAGGCGGTGGCGCGCAGTACGGAAATCTGCCTGGGGATTCTCTGTGCCTCGGCGGTCAGCGCCATCCTCTGGCCGCGCCGCGTCGAGGCCAACCTGGACAAACAGGCCCATGCGACCTGGCTCACCGGCATGCAGGCCGCGCGCAGCGAGATCGATGCCGACGCGCGGCAGATCAAGGGGCTGCTGCAGGCGCTGGGCAAGATCGTCGAAGTCGATGTGCAGCGTGACCACGCCTGGTTCGAGGGCTATCGCGGACGCATGCGTTCGCGGGCGTTGCGGATTCTTTCCCGCGACCTGCTCAGCCTGCTGCGCACCGCGCGTGGCGTGGCTCGACAACGCAGCGTGCTGGATGCCGACGACCGCGCGCGCCTGCAGCCCTGGTTCGAGGAACTGCGCGCCACCCTGGAGGATCCGCAGGTCGACGCCATGCGCTCGTTGCAGGAGCGCCTGCAGGAGGCCGGGCTGGATGAAAAGCACTCCAACGACCTGCGCTACTGCCTGACTCGCTGCTCCTTGCTGTTGCTCAAGGCGCTGAACTCGGAGAAGACCATGCGCGCCGTGGCGGACGGACGGGTGGACGACGTCGCCACCGGCACGCTTTCCTGGCACCGCGACGGGCTGATGGCGCTGTTCTACGGCCTGCGCAGCGCGTTGGCGCTGCTGGGCATGTCAGCGTTCTGGATGGCTACTGCCTGGCCGGCGGCCACCGGCGGCATGCTGTTGGCGGCGGTGATCTGCAGTCTGTTTGCCAACCGTGACAACGCCGTCACCATCGGCCTGGGTTTCCTGCGCGGTATTCTCTATGCGATTCCGTCGGCGGCCATCGTCAGCCAATGGCTGCTACCGCAGTGGAACGGCTTCCCGTTGCTGTGCCTGGCGCTGGGGGTGCCGCTGTTCTTCGCCCTGCTGGGCATGGCGACACCGGCATTGGCGGGCACTGCGACGTCCTTTTCGATCCATTTCATTACCCTGGTGGCGCCGAGCAACGTCATGAAGTACGACCTGGCCAACCTGCTCAATTCGGCCCAGGGCATCGTTATCGGCGTGGGCTTCGCGGTGCTGGTGTTCCGCGTGCTCACCTTGCCGGCGGATTGGCTCAACCGCCGGTTGATCCAGGCCACGTGCGAAGACCTCGGGCGCCTGACCCGGCGGCCGCTGGGCGAAGCCGAGAACTGGTTCGGCGGGCGCATGGCCGATCGCCTGATCCGCCTGGCGCGGCACTACACCCTGCTGCCCAGGGAAGAACAGAAACGCTGGCAAGATGGCTTGCTGGCGCTGGACCTGGGCAACGAATTGATCCATCTGCGCTCCTGCCTCAGCGGAGCGCAAGGGCAACTGCGCAAGCGTCGCGACCAGTTCCTCGGCGCCCTGGGCAGTGTGCTGGAAAAGGGCCCCGGCGCAGGGCGCGAGCAGCGCCTGGAAAGCCTGTGCCCGCCCCTCGAGGAAGCGCTCGCGCACGACCTGCAGGGTGACAACGAACCCAACCGCCTGGCTCGCGCGGCGCTGGCGCAGTTGCGTCATACCTGGCGCCAATGGTGCCGCCTGGAGGACGCCAATGGGACTGCATGAGTACGGCTGGGGCGGCGTTTTCCTGAGCCCGCTGTTCATCTACGCGGTGTTGGCCCTGGGCCTGACCGTGGTTTTGCGCCTGCTGCTGCAGGCCACTCGCTTCGGCCGGTGGATCTGGCACGAAGCCCTTTTCGATTGCTCGCTGTTCGTGCTGATTCTCTGCGCCATCACCTGGGCGTTGAGCGGAGCACCCTGAGAGGAGAAGCTGTATGCGCGGTTACCTTCGCGTAGCGGTCACTATCATTCTGGTCATCGCCGCGGTCATGGCCGGCACCTGGCTGTGGCGTTACTACATGCTGTCGCCCTGGACCCGCGACGCGCGCGTGCGCGCCGACGTGGTGGTGATAGCGCCGGATGTTTCCGGCTGGGTCACCGACCTTGCCGTGCAGGACAATCAGCAGGTCAAGGCCGGCGACCTGATCATGCGTATCGACCACGAGCGCTACGCGGCGAACCTAGAGCAGGCCAAGGCCCTGGCCGAGACCCGGCACCAGCAATACCTGTTGCGTGTGAGCGAGGCGTCGCGGCGCAGCAAGCTCGGTATCGCCGCGATCAGTGCCGAGGACAAGGAAACCGCGCAGATCAACGCCGCCATCGCCAAGAGCGAATACGACGAGGCGCAGGCCCAGGTGCGTCTGGCGCAACTGAATCTGACCCGCAGCGAAATGCGCGCCCCGCGCGACGGCCAGGTCACCAACCTGCGCCTGGCCCAGGGCAACTACGCCCAGGCCGGCCAGGCGATGATGGCGCTGGTGGACCAGAAGTCCTTCTACGTCACGGCCTATTTCGAGGAAACCAAGCTGCCGGGCATCCGCGTCGGCCAGCCGGCCCAGGTGGTGCTGATGAGCGGCGACATCGCCATCGATGGCACTGTGGAAAGCATCAGCAGCGGCATCACCGACCGCAATGCGATCCCCGACAGCCAATTGCTGGCCAACGTCGAGCCGACCTTCAACTGGGTGCGCCTGGCCCAGCGCATCCCGGTGCGCATCCACTTGGACAAGGTGCCCGAGGGCGTACACCTGAGTGCCGGGATGACCGCCAGTGTCACCGTAAAGGAGCGCTGATTCCCTCCGCCTGGGGTTCGCGCCCGAACCAGCAGGACAGCGCTGCGCACAGCACCGACGCCGCTACCAGGCTGATACCGACCCAGGGCGTCCAGGCGATGCCGGCGAGGCTGATCACCGCGCCGCCCAGTGCCGCGCCGAGGGCCACGCCCAGGTGCATCGCCGATGTATTCAGCGCCACCCCTGCGCTGCCGCTGGCCGGGTCGCTGGCCAGCAGGTAGCTCTGCACGGCCGGCGAGATCATCCAGCTGATGGTGCTCCAGACCATCAGCGCACCGAGCAGCAGCCACGGATGACCGAGGCTCAGTGGAATCGCCAGCATCGCCAGGCCGAACAGCACCGGGACCACGACCAGCGCACGGCGATGGCCGAGGTGGTCGCTCAGCCAGCCCCCCAGGTAGCCGCCGCCTATGGCCGCCAGGCCGATCAGCAGCAGGGTCAGGGCGATGCCCTGGCTGTCGGTTATCCCGGCGACCTGCTGGAACCACGGCGTGATGTAGGCGAACAGGGTGAAGTGCCCGCCCAGCAGGAGGATCGACACCAGTTGCGCCAGGTTCAGCGCCGGGCTGCGCAGTTGGCGTTTGTAGGCTGCGCCATTGGCCGGACTATCCAGCGCCCGACGGGGCAGGGCGATCTGCAGCAGGACAGCCAGGGGCAGCGAGTAGAGGGCGATGGCGGCGAAGATCCAGCGCCAGCCGAACCATTCGTTGACCAGCACGCCGGCCGGCACGCCAAATACCAGCGAGCCGCTGATGCCCATGAAGATCAGCCCGAGGGCGCGGCCGCGTTGCGCCGGCGGCGCCAGCTCCACGGCCAGCAGGCTGGCCTGCATGATCAACAGGCCACAGCAGGCAGCCATGCCGATGCGCATCAGCAGCAGCGACACATAGCCGGGGCTCAGCGCGGCGCCGGCATTGAAGGCGGCGAATACGAGCAGGGTGATCACCAGCAGCCGGCGACAGTCGGCGCCACGGGTCAGCCAGCCGAGCGAGGGCGCGGCGATGGCGAAACTCAGGGAAAACAGGCTGGTGAGCTGCCCGGCGAGGCTGAGGGAAACCTGCAGGTCAGCCGCGAGCGAGGGCAGGATGCCGGTGAGGATGGCCTCGGCGAGGCCCGCGGCGAAGGTGCAGAGGGATAGCAAAAGCAGTCGAAGGTCCATGGCGGCTCCGATTCCCGGTGAGGGGTTTCGGGCACGAAGCCTTCGGTTATCCCGGATGGATGTGAGGTGACGAGGGCAGGGTAGTCGAGCGGAAAACTGTATACAAGTTTCCGGGGCCGGATGGCCGGCCCCGGAACATACGTCAGCCGACGGTGATCGGCGGCAGGGCAGGCAATTCGATGTTGAGCTTCTCTGCGGGGGCCAGCACTTCGGCCTCGCCTTTCACCACGGCTTTGCCGTCCTGGTTGAGCACCACGGTGCCGATGCGCACCCGGTTCTTCGGCAGTTTCTCCAGCACTTCCAGTTCCACGGTCAGCTGGTCACCGAGCTTCACCGGGCGGGTGAACGCCAGGTTCTGGCCGAGGTAGATGGTGCCCGGGCCGGGCAGGGTGGTAGCGATCGCCGCGCTGATCAGCGCACCAGTCAGCATGCCGTGGGCGATGCGTTCCTTGAACTGGGTGGTAGCGGCATAGTCGGCGTCCAGGTGTACCGGGTTGCGGTCGCCGGAGACCTCGGCGAACAACTGGATGTCGCGCTCGGTCACGTTGCGCTGGAAGTTGGCCTTCTGGCCGACTTCGAGTTCTTCATAAGGGACGTTCTGTACGGAAGTCATAAGGGCTCCTCGGATTTCTCGACCTGCGGGACCGGGCACTGCACGCCCAGCCAGTCGATCAGGTTGGCGGTGACCTCATCGCGGTTGCTCTCGTTGAACAACTCATGGCGAGCGTCGGGATAAAGCTTCAGTTGGACGTCACGAACCCCGGCACGAGTCATCGCCTGGGCAAGATCGCGCAAACGCTTGCCCTGGCTGACAGGGTCGCGTTCGCCGCCGATCACCAGTACGGGCAGGTCGTTGCGGATGGCTGCCAGATGTTCGATCGGCGTGATGTCTGCCAGTCCGCCGAGCAGGTCCAGCCATAGCTGGTTGCTGCAGCGGAAGCCGCACAGCGGATCGGCGACGTACTTGTCGACTTCGGCCGGGTCGCGGCTGAGCCAGTCGAAAGCGCTGCGATTGGGCTTGAAGGCCTTGTTGAACGAGCCGAAGGACAGGAAGTCGATCAGCGCGCTGCGCCCCAGCGGGCCCTGGCGCCAGTGCTCGAAGCGGGCGGTGGCCCGTGCGCTCTTGTACAGCGCCACCGGCTGGTAATTGGAGCCGGACAGTACTGCTGCCTTCACGTTGGGGCTGTGTTGCATGAGGTAGGCGCTGCCGATGTAGCTGCCCATGCTGTGGCCGAGCAGGATGATCGGCAGGTCCGGGTGCTCCTCGCGCACATGCTGGTTGAGCGTGTGCAGGTCGCCGATCACCTTGCCCCAGCCGCCACGGTCGGCGTAGTGGCCCAGCTCGCCATTCTCGGCGGTGCGGCCGTGGCCGCGCTGGTCGATGGCATAGAGGTGGTAGCCGGCGGTATTCAGGGCCAGCCCCAGGCGTTCGTAGCGGCCGGCGTGCTCAGCCATGCCGTGGGACAGCATCAGGGCGCCGCGGGACGGGCCTTCCGGCGCCCAGTGGCGGGTATAGAGCGGTGTCTCGTCGCTGGCGGGGAGCCAGTAGGCGGCGTAGGGCATGGGGTCCATCCTGTTTCTTGTTCGTCGATTCTTATTGGAATGGGGCCATGGAGCGGGCCGGACGGGGCGATTCTGCCACGCCGGGACATCTTCTGTATGGATTGCTGACAGCACCCGGCCGATGTCGTGTAAGGCCCGTCCTAGGCGGCCGTCGGCTCTATCCCGCGCCACGCCGGGATGGTGGCGCAAGATTCACGCAGTCTATGACGCCGTCTGGAGTCTTTGCGATGACCAAAGGAACTGCTAGCTTCCGTCGAATGACCGCAATGACGGTTCGGTTTCGCTCAGGTATGAGGACAAGAATAAATGCAACCTGATTTCTGGAACGACAAACGCCCGGCCGGCGTGCCCAGCGACATTGACCTGACCGCCTACAAATCGGTGGTGGAAGTCTTCGAGCGCTCCTGCAAGAAATTCGCCGACCGTCCGGCCTTCAGCAACATGGGCGTGACCCTGACCTACGCCGAGCTGGATCGCCTGTCCGCCGCCTTCGGCGCCTACCTGCAGAAGCACACCGACTTGAAGCCCGGCGACCGCATCGCCGTGCAGATGCCGAACATCCTGCAATACCCCATCGCCGTGTTCGGCGCCCTGCGCGCCGGCCTCATCGTGGTCAACACCAACCCGCTCTACACCGCTCGCGAAATGCGCCACCAGTTCAAGGATTCCGGCGCCCGCGCGCTGGTCTACGTGAACCTGTTCGGCAAGCTGGTGCAGGAAGTGCTGCCCGATACCGGCATCGAATACCTGATCGAGGCGCAGATGGGCGACCTGCAGCCCGCGCTCAAGGGCCTGCTGGTCAACACCGTGGTCAAGCACGTGAAGAAGATGGTGCCGGAGTACAACCTGCCCCAGGCCGTCTCCTTCAAATCGGCCCTGCGCCAGGGGCGCGGCCATGGCCTGCAGCCGGTCAAGGTCGGCCTGGAAGACATCGCGGTGCTGCAGTACACCGGCGGCACCACCGGCGTGGCCAAGGGCGCCATGCTCACCCACGGCAACCTGGTCGCCAACATGCAGCAGGTGCACGCCTGCCTGCAGCAGCACGGCCCGGACGGCAAGCCGCTGATGCAGGTCGGCAACGAGGTCATGATCGCGCCGCTGCCGCTGTACCATATCTATGCCTTCACCGCGAATTGCATGTGCATGATGGTCAACGGCAACCACAACGTGCTGATCAGCAACCCGCGTGACATCCCCGGCTTCATCAAGGAGCTGAAGAAGTGGCGCTTCTCCGCGCTGCTGGGCCTGAATACCCTGTTCGTCGCCCTGATGGATCGCCCGGAATTCAAGGAACTGGACTTCTCCAACCTGAAGGTCACCAACTCCGGCGGCACTGCGCTGGTCACCGCCACCGCCGAGCGCTGGAAGGCGATGACCGGCTGTACCGTGGTGGAAGGTTACGGCCTGACTGAAACGTCCCCGGTGGTCAGCACCAACCCTTACGGTGATGCGGCGCGTCTGGGCACTGTCGGCCTGCCGGTGCCGGGCACCGCGCTGAAAGTCATCGACGACGACGGCAACGACGTCGGCCTGGGCGAGCGTGGCGAGCTGTGCGTGAAGGGCCCGCAGGTGATGAAAGGCTATTGGCAGCGCCCGGACGCCACCGCCGAGGTGCTGGACGCCGAAGGTTGGCTGCGCACCGGTGATATCGCGGTGATCGACCCGGACGGTTTCACCCGCATCGTCGATCGCAAGAAGGACCTGATCATTGTCTCCGGCTTCAACGTCTACCCCAACGAGATCGAGGACGTGGTCATGGCCCACCCGAAAGTCGCCAACTGCGCGGCGGTCGGCGTGCCGGACGAGAAATCCGGCGAGGCGGTGAAGCTGTTCGTCGTCGCCCGCGAAGGCGGCGTGACCGTCGAAGAGCTCAAGGCCTACTGCAAGGAAAACTTCACCGGCTACAAGGTGCCCAAGCACATCGTGCTCAAGGACGCCCTGCCGATGACTCCGGTAGGCAAGATCCTGCGCCGGGAGTTGCGCGAAACCGCCTGACGCCAGCGTGAATGAAAAAGGGGCTGATCCAGGATCAGCCCCTTTTTATTTTTGGCGGGTAGACGGCCAGGGCCGATCAACCACCACAGCCGCCGCAGCAGCCGTCCTTTTTGCGCAGGATCTCGTAGAGATCGTCCTTGAGCTGCAGCTTCTGCTTCTTCAGTGTTTCGATGGTGTCGTGCGAGGCGGGAGTGATGCCGGCTTCCATGTTCTTGATCTCCTGGTCGAGATCGTTGTGGCTATGGAAGAGCTTGGCGAAATGCGGGTCTTCGGCTTTGAGGCGGGTAATCTTTTCACGGAATTCAGGAAACATGAGGGTTCTCCAGGAGAGTGCAGAAGCACTTTGCGGTATCCGCAACCGGCTTATGTTGAGGTAGATCACTGAAGGCTTCGCAACGATGGAGCTCCCCGAAACCGCCCAATCGAACGCGGACGAATCTTCCCAGTAACGGGACAGATCTGACCCAGAGCCCCCATCCTTTTTCCGGTTTCATTTCCCTGAAATCTACTTTGTCAGACAATCCAACAAGGCTGCGAGCCTTCTGGGACGGGCCTTTCCGACGAAAGGAAGGTTAGTGACCGAAAAGCCTGTCTCTGGTCATTTTTCTTACGGACGAGGCTGTGTTTGGTGCTGGTCGCTGTTTCCCAAAGCTGATAATCTCGGCCCGCTTTTCGCTCCCCGAGCAGGGGAAAGCGACATAAACACAACAAAGAACCGCGAACGCGGTAAAGATGAGCTGTTGCTTAGGAGTGGGCTTCCATGACCGACAATTTCTGGAAGGACAAATACCCAGTGGGGATCGCTGCCGAGATCAACGCTGACCAGTACCCGAACATCCTCGCGGTACTCAAAGAATCCTGCCAACGTTTTGCAGACAAGCCTGCCTTCAGCAACCTGGGCAAGACCCTGACCTACGGCGAGATGTACAAGCTCTCCGGGGACTTCGCCGCCTACCTGCAACAGAACACTGATCTCAAGCCCGGCGACCGCATTGCCGTGCAGCTGCCCAACGTGCTCCAGTACCCGGTCGTGGTCTTCGGCGCCATGCGCGCCGGCCTGGTGGTGGTCAACACCAACCCGCTGTACACCGCGCGGGAAATGGAGCACCAGTTCAATGACTCCGGCGCCAAGGCGCTGGTGTGCCTGGCGAACATGGCGCACCTGGCCGAGGAAGTGCTGCCCAAGACCGGTATCCGCAACGTCATCGTCACCGAAGTGGGTGACATGCTGCCGCCGCTCAAGCGCTTCATCGTCAATTTCGTGGTCAAGAACATCAAGAAGATGGTCCCGGCCTACACCATCCCCAATGCGCAGAAGCTCACCGACGTCCTGGCCAAGGGCCGTGGCAAGGCGGTGAAGGAAGTCTCGCCGCACAACGACGACGTCGCCGTGCTGCAATACACCGGCGGCACCACCGGCGTGGCCAAGGGCGCGATGCTGACCCACCGCAACCTGGTCGCCAACATGCTGCAGTGCAAGGCGCTGATGGGTGCCAACCTCAATGAAGGTTGCGAGATCCTCATCACCCCGCTGCCGCTGTACCACATCTACGCCTTCACCTTCCATTGCATGGCGATGATGCTCACCGGCAACCACAACATCCTGGTGACCAACCCGCGCGACCTGGCCAGCATGGTCAAGGAACTGTCGCAGTGGAAGTTCACCGGCTTCGTCGGCCTGAACACCCTGTTCGTCGGCCTGTGCAACAACGAGGGTTTCCGCAAGCTGGACTTCTCCGCGCTGAAGCTGACCCTCTCCGGCGGCATGGCGCTGCAACAGGCTGCTGCCGAGCGCTGGAAGGACGTCACCGGCTGCGCCATCTGCGAAGGTTACGGCATGACCGAAACCAGCCCGGTGGTGTCGGTGAACCCGTTCCAGAACATTCAGATCGGCACCATCGGCATCCCGGTTCCGTCGACCCAGTGCAAGGTCATCAGCGATGACGGCCAGGACCTGCCGCTGGGCGAGCGTGGCGAGCTGTGCGTCAAGGGCCCGCAGGTGATGAAGGGCTACTGGCAGCGCCAGGAAGCCACCGACGAGATCCTCGACAAGGACGGCTGGCTGCGTACCGGCGACATCGCGATCATCCAGGAAGACGGCTACATGCGTATCGTCGACCGCAAGAAGGACATGATCCTGGTGTCGGGCTTCAACGTGTACCCCAACGAGCTGGAAGACGTGCTCGCCACCCTGCCGGGCGTGCTGCAGTGCGCCGCCATCGGCATCCCGGACGAGAAGTCCGGCGAGGCGATCAAGGTCTTCGTGGTGTCCAAGCCGGGCGTCACCCTGACCAAGGAGCAAGTCATGCAGCACATGCACGACAACCTCACCGGCTACAAGCGTCCCAAGTCCGTGGAGTTCCGCGACAGCCTGCCGACCACCAACGTCGGCAAGATCCTGCGCCGCGAATTGCGCGACGAAGAGCTCAAGAAGATCAGGGCTTAAGCCGATATACAAGAAACCCGCCGCAAGGCGGGTTTTTTGATGGGGCAAGGAAGCCATGTCCCTTATCCGCTTGAGGTGAACGCCTTGAACACTGCCCTCCGTTTGCGCGCCAAGGTCCTGCTCCTGGCCATCGTGCCGATCCTGCTCCTCACCCTGCTGCTGTGCGCTATTTCCACCATCGCCTTGAAGCAACTGGCGAGCCAGCAGGAAGCGCAGATCCGCGAGAACCTCACCCAGGACCGCGAAGCCCAGCTGAAGAATTTCGTCGATGTGGCGCTGGCTGCCGTTGGCCCGGTCTATCAGGCCGCGACGCAGGGCGATGCCCAGGCGCGCGAGCAGGGCATCGCGATCCTCAAGCGCCTCGAATACGGCAAGGGCGGCTACTTCTGGGGCTATGACACTCGCTCCGTGCGCGTCTTCCAGGGCACCAGCGACGAGCGTCTGGGCGAGGACTTCAGCGGCTATCGCGACCCCAATGGTGTCTATGCCATCCGCGAACTGGTGGCGGCGGGGCAGAGCGGTCAGCACTACGTGCGCTACAGCTTCACCCTGCCCGGCGGCAACGCCATCGTGCCGAAGATCGGCTACGCCCACTTCCTGCCCAAGTGGAACCTGGTGTTCGGCACCTCGCTGAACCTCGATGATGTCGAGCGCGAAGTGAAGGAAGCCGGCGCCGCTTTCGATGCCAAGATCGACAACCTGCTGCTGCTCATGGGCGGCTCCGCGCTGGCGCTGGTGGTGGTGATCGGCCTGCTTGCCGGGCTGTTCAGCCGCACCATCGTCCAGCCCATCGTGCAGGTACGCGACAATCTCGACGACATGGCCGCCGGTGACGGCAACCTGACTCATCGCCTGAACTTGGGCCGCCATGACGAGTTGGGCGAACTGGCGGGTTCGTTCAACCGTTTCGTCGAGAAGATTCATGTACTGGTGCAGCAGGTCGCCGGCACCACAAACCAGTTGTCGGGTCTGGTGGGCGACGTGGCCCAGCAGGCGCAGCGCTCCGAGCGCGCAATGGACGGGCAGCGCCACGAGACCGACCAGGTTGCCACCGCCATCAACGAGATGACCGCCGCCGCCCAGGAAGTCGCGCGCAGTGCACAGCAGGCGGCCGATGCCGCCCAGCAGACCGACCGCGAAGGCCAGGCAGCCAAGCGCGAAGTGGACCTGTGCGTCTCGCAGATCAACGACCTGGTGGGCGAGGTGCGCAGCAGCAGCGACTCCCTCGACACCCTGCGTCAGGACGTGCAGGGCATCGTCGGCGTACTGGAAGTGATTCGCTCCATCGCCGAGCAGACCAACCTGCTGGCGCTCAACGCCGCCATTGAAGCGGCCCGTGCCGGCGAGGCCGGGCGTGGTTTCGCCGTGGTCGCCGACGAAGTCCGCGCCTTGGCCAGCCGCACCCAGCAGAGCACCGGGGAAATCCAGCAGATGATCGATCGCCTGCGCGGCACCACGGAAGGCTCGGTAAGCGCCATGCAGCGTGCCAGCGACATGGCGGAACGCACCCGTGGCCAGGCCAACCAGGCCGGTCAGTCGCTGGACGCCATCGCCCAACTGATCGGCACCATCAATTCGATGAACGCCCAGATCGCCAGTGCCGCCGAAGAACAGACCGCTGTGGCCGAAGAGATCAATCGCAGCGTGCACCAGATCGCTGGTGGCGTGGACAGCGTGGCGGACGACGCCGCCAAGGGCGCGCGCACCGCGACCGAGTTGAACGGCCTGGGCGAGCGCCTGCGGCAACTGGTGGGCCAGTTCCGCATCTGAGCTGACAGCGCCGCAACGTGGACGGATCGGGAGCGCTCAGCGGGGCGCTCCGATGGGCTACAGGCGCAATCGCCAGTGCGCATCCTTTCAATATCAACCACCGGCGCCACGGCGCTGGTGATAGTAACCATTCCCCGTCGCGCTTTTCGGAAATCACCGATATCTCCGCACCTGTGCCGCTCGTAGTCTCGGCCGCGCTTTTCCACTCTTGCGGAGATTTAGCGTCATGCACCTTATCTGGACGATCTGTATCGGCTTCGTTGCAGGGCTTGTTGCGCGGTGGCTGGCCCCCGGGAGCAACTCCCTGGGCTTCTTCATCACCGCAGCCCTGGGGATTGCCGGCGCGCTGCTGGCGACCTTCGCGGGCCAGGCATTGCACTTCTACCAACCCGGCGAGTCCACGGGCTTCATTGGCGCGGTCATTGGCGCAATAGTCCTGCTCGTCCTCTACCACGTGCTGTTCGTGAAAAAGAACTGAGAGAAGTCGCCATGAGCTTGATGGATTCGTTGTTGCAGCAGGTAGTGGGTGCCGTTTCCGAAGAGCACCTTGATAACGCGCCCGCCGGCGTATTGGGGCAAAGCCTCGCCGCCATGTTCCATTCCGATCAGACGCCGCCCTTCGCCAGCACGGTGAGCCAGCTGTTCGGGCAGTCCAACGATCTACAGCGCGCGGGTATGCTGAACCAGCTACTGGCTGCTGCCGGTCCCGCGTTACTCAGCCAGATGATGAGCGGCGGGCTGGGCAGGGTGCTGCAACCTGGCGCCACGCAAGTGACCCCGGAGCAGGCCAGCCAGTTGAGTCCGTCGGATGTGGAAGCCATGGCCGCCCAGGCGGAAAAGGCCAATCCCGGTGTGGTCGAAAGCATCGGTCACTTCTACGCCCAGCACCCCACGCTGATCAAAACCCTGGGTGGCGCCGCCCTGGCCATCGCCCTGGCCAAGCTGCGCGAGCACCAGCAGGGCTGAGTCGAGCCGGGGCGCAATGCCCCGCCAATCCGGGCCGCCATGTAATCGGCGTGGCGGCCCGTGCCGGTCTTTTGCGACAATTCCCCCATTGTCGCCATGACAGCCCACTTCAGGGACCGGCCCCGCACCTGCTCGCGCCGCTCCCGCCTGATGCCCGCGAAGCCGATGACCACAGACAGCACGCCGACTCCCGAACAGCTCCTGCAGCGCATGGATCACGCGATGATCCGCGACCGCCATCGCCTGCGCCGGCAGCTCCACGAACTGCGCAAGCAGCCTGATGAAGCCAAGCTCGCCCAGTGGGCCGAGCGTTTCCAGGCCTCCTGCGCCAAGGTCGAGGCGCGCCGCGCGAGCATCCCGAAGATCCGCTACGACGATAGCCTGCCGATCGCCGCCAAGCGCGACGAGATCAAGGCTGCGCTGGAAAAGAGCCAGGTGGTGGTGATCGCCGGCGAGACCGGCTCGGGCAAGACCACCCAGCTGCCGAAGATCTGCCTGGAGCTGGGCCGTGGCACGCACGGTCTGATTGGCCACACCCAGCCGCGCCGGCTGGCTGCGCGCAGCGTGGCGACCCGCGTTGCCGAGGAAATCGGCACGCCACTGGGTTCGCTGGTCGGCTACCAGGTGCGCTTCGAGGACCAGAGCGACGAAAACACGCTGATCAAGCTGATGACCGACGGCATCCTGCTGGCCGAGACCCAGCATGACCGCTACCTCGAACGCTACGACACGATCATCGTCGACGAAGCCCACGAGCGCAGCCTGAACATCGACTTCCTGCTCGGCTTCCTCAAGACGCTGCTGCCGCGCCGGCCCGACCTCAAGCTGATCATCACCTCGGCGACCATCGACCTGGAGCGTTTCTCCAAGCATTTCGGCGACGCACCGATCGTCGAGGTCTCGGGCCGCACCTATCCGGTGGAAACCTGGTACCGCCCGCTGGCGGCGGAAGTGGACGAGGACGGCGAGGCGCTGTTCGACGACCTCTCCGTGGACCAGGGCATCCTTCGCGCGCTGGACGAGATCGCCGCCCATGAGCGGGAAGTCGGCAAGCGCCCCGGCGACGTGCTGGTATTCCTCCCCGGCGAGCGCGAGATTCGCGATGCCGCCGACATGCTGCGCAAGGCCAACCTGCGCCACACCGAAGTGTTGCCGCTGTATGCGCGCCTGACGCCGGCCGAGCAGCAGAAGATCTTCGCGCCCATGCCGGGACGCAAGATCGTGCTCGCCACCAACGTCGCCGAGACCTCGCTGACGGTGCCGGGCATCCGCTACGTGATCGATAGCGGCACCGCGCGTATCAGCCGCTACAGCTATCGCGCCAAGGTCCAGCGCCTGCCCATCGAAGCCGTCTCGCAAGCCAGCGCCAACCAGCGCAAGGGCCGTTGCGGCCGGGTCGAACCGGGCATCTGCGTGCGCCTGTACAGCGAAGAAGATTTCAACGGTCGCCCGGCCTTCACCGACCCGGAGATCCTGCGTACCAACCTGGCGGCGGTGATCCTGCAGATGCTCCACCTGCGCCTGGGCGACATCGAGGCCTTCCCCTTCATCGAGCCGCCGGATGGCAAGGCGATCAACGACGGCTTCACCCTGCTGCAGGAACTCTCGGCAGTGAACCGCGAGGGCCAACTGACGCCGCTGGGCCGCCAACTGGCGCGCCTGCCCATCGACCCACGCCTGGGCCGCATGCTGCTGGAAGCGGCACAACTGGGCAGCTTGCCGGAAGTGCTCACGGTGGCCAGCGCGCTGTCCGTGCAGGACCCGCGTGAGCGGCCGATGGATCGCCAACAGGCCGCTGACCAGGCCCACGCGCAGTGGAAGGACCCTGACTCGGACTTTGCTGCGCTGATCAACCTCTGGCGCGGCTTCGAAGAACAGCGCCAGGCGCTGGGCTCGAACCCGCTGCGCAACTGGTGCCGGAAGAATTTCCTGAATTACCTGCGCCTGCGCGAATGGCGCGATGCGCACCGTCAACTGACGCTGATCTGCCGTGAGCTGCAGCTGCCCTTCACGAAGCCGGACCGTGGCACCGGGAGGAGCGAGCTTGCTCGCGAACAGCCCAACGCTGCGAAGTCCCAGGACAACAAGGGCGTCGGTAAAGACTCGAAGAGCGTTCGCGAGCAAGCTCGCTCCAACAAGGGAACGGAACCGGAGGCGAAGCAGCGCGACATCGACTACGCCGCCGTGCACAAGGCGATCCTCTCCGGCCTGCTCAGCCAGATCGGCCAGAAGGCGGAGGAGGGCGATTACCTCGGCGCGCGTCAGCGGCGCTTCTGGATTCATCCCTCCAGCGTGATCGGCCGCAAGAAACCGCAGTGGATCATGGCCGCCGAACTGGTGGAGACCACCAAGCTGTTCGCCCGCATGGTCGCGAAGATCGAGCCGGACTGGCTGGAGCCGCTGGCCGGTCACCTGGTGAAGAAGAACTACCTGGAACCGCACTGGGAAAAACGCCGTGGCCAGGTGGTGGCCTACGAGCAGGTCACCCTGTATGGCCTGATCATCATTGGCCGCCGCGCCGTGCATTACGGCCCGATCGATGCGCCGGTATCCCGCGAGATGTTCATCCGCGAGGCGCTGGTGCGCGGCGAGATCAACAGCCGTGCCAAGTGCCTGTCGGCCAACCGCCAGTTGCTGGAGAAGCTCGACGAGCTGGAAGCCAAGGCGCGCCGGCGCGACATCCTTGCCGACGAGGAAACCCTGTTCGCCTACTACGACGAGCGCCTGCCGGCAGATATCTACCAGTCCGCCAGCTTCGAGAAATGGTACGAGCGCGAGCACAAGGCGAAGCCGGACCTGCTGATCATGCGCGAGGAGGATGTCCTCGCCCGTGACGCCAGCGAAGTCACCGCCGGCCTCTACCCGGACCGCCTGCAACTGGGCGAGCTGCAATTGCCGCTCACCTATCACTTCGAGCCGGGCCACGTGCGTGACGGTGTCACCGTGCGCGTACCGGCGCCGCTGCTGCCACAGTTGGCCGCCGAACGCCTGGAATGGCTGGTGCCGGGGCTGCTGGAAGCCAAATGCATCGAATTGGTACGCAGCCTGCCCAAGGCGATCCGCAAGAACTTTGTGCCGGTGCCGGACTTCGTCCGCGCCGCGCTGGGCAAGATGGTCTTCGCCGAGGGCGCGCTCCCAGAATCCCTCGGTCGCGAGCTGCAGCGCATGACGGGCAGCCGCGTGTCGGAAGAGGCTTGGGCGGAAGCTGAAACCCAGGTGGAAAGCCACCTGCGGATGAACATCGAAGTGGTCGACGCCCGTGGCAAGTTCCTCGGCGAAGGCCGCGATCTTGCCGAGCTAACCGCGCGCTTCGCCGAGGCCAGCCAGGCCGCGTTGGCGATTCCGCAGGCGGACAAGCCGCAGAAACCGGTGGAGGCCAAGGGCTTTGGCGAAGTGGCGCAGAAGGTCCAGCAGAAGGTCGCCGGGCTGTCGATGACGGTCTATCCGGCGCTGGTGGAAGAAGCCGGCGTGGTCAAGGAGAACCGCTTCCCGACCCAGGCCGAGGCTGAATACCAGCATCGCCGCGCCCTGCAGCGCCTGCTCCTGCAGCAGCTGGCCGAGCCGGCAAAGTTCCTGCGCAGCAAGCTGCCGGGGCAGACCGACATGGGCCTGCTCTACCGCGAGCTGGGCCGCGTCGAATCGCTGGTGGAAGACATCCTGCTGGCCAGCCTGGACAGTGCCATTCTCGAAGGTGAAAGCAATCTGCCGCGCGACGGCGCCGGGCTTGCGTCACTGGCCGAGAAGAAGCGCGGCGCCTGGACCGAGCACGCCGAGCGCGTCGCCCGCCTGACCCTGGAAATTCTCAAGCTCTGGCACGGCCTGCAGAAGCGCTTCAAGGGCAAGGTCGACCTGGCCATGACCGTGCCGCTGAATGACGTGAAGGGGCAGTTGGCCAAGCTGGTCTACCCCGGCTTCGTGCGCGACACGCCGCTGGAATGGCTGAAGGAATACCCGCGCTACCTGAAGGCGATCGAACAGCGCCTGGACAAGGTTGCCGGACAGGTGCAGCGCGACCGCGTGTGGAGCGGCGAGATGGCCGGCTACTGGGAACAGTATTCGGCGCGCCTGGCCAAGCATGCCCAGGAAGGCAAGCGCGACCCGGAACTGGTGGCGTACCGCTGGATGCTGGAGGAGTACCGCGTCTCGCTGTTCGCCCAGCAGTTGGGGACGAAGCTACCGGTGTCGGACAAGCGCCTGTCGAAGCAGTGGAGCCAGGTCGAGGCCTGACGCTGGATTCCCTGTAGGAGCGAGCTTGCTCGCGGACCGTTTCCCGGCGGATCTGAAGCTGGGCGGGTTCGCGAGCAAGCTCGCTCCTACGCAACAGATTCAATCGCGCTTCGGGATATTCAGCCCACGCTGCACCGCCGGTCGCGCGAGGAAACGCTCCAGTACGCGCTTCACATTCTGGAAGTTCTCGAAGCCCACCAGTTCTCCCGCCTCGTAGAAACCAACCAGGTTGCGAATCCACGGGAAGGTGGCGATGTCGGCAATGGTGTAGCGCTCGCCCATGATCCATTCGCGTCCTTCCAGGTGGCCGTCGAGTACGGCCAGCAGGCGCTTCGCCTCGTCCACGTAACGTTGCAGCGGGCGCTTGTCCTCGTAGTCCTTGCCGGCGAATTTGTTGAAGAAGCCGATCTGGCCGAACATCGGGCCGATCCCACCCATCTGGAACATCAGCCACTGCAGGGTTTCATAGCGGCCGCTGGCGCCGGGGGCGAGCAGCGAGTCGGTCTTGTCGGCGAGGTAGACCAGAATCGCGCCGGACTCGAACAGCGCCAGCGGTTTGCCGTCCGGACCGTTGGGGTCGAGGATCGCCGGGATCTTGTTGTTCGGGTTCAGCGAAAGGAATTCCGGGCTCATCTGGTCGTTGCGCTCGAAGCTGACCAGGTGCGGCTCGTAAGGCAGGCCGAGCTCTTCGAGCATGATCGAGACCTTCACGCCGTTGGGCGTGGGCAGCGAATACAGCTGCAGGCGGTCAGGGTGTTCGGCGGGCCATTTGCGGGTGATGGGGAACGCGGAAAGGTCTGACATGCATACTCCGGTCAGGTGACTGAGGAAAAGCAGCGAAAGGCCTCAGGATAGACCTCCGCGCGTCGACGGTCATGACCCGCGCGCGACAAACCGGTATGGTGCGGGCCCATAGTCACGCTACCGGACCCGTCGCGGTCGATAGACAAGGAGCCCACCATGAGCCTGCAAGGCAGCTACGATCCGCAGAACATCTTCGCCCAGATCATTCGTGGCGAGGCACCCTGCTACAAGCTCTACGAGGACGACGACGTACTCGCCTTCCTCGATCTGTTCCCGCAATCCCACGGCCATGCCCTGGTGATCCCGAAGAATTCCCCGGCGCGCAACATTCTCGAAGTCGACCCCGATGCACTGGCCAAGGTGATGCGCGTGGTGCAGCGGCTGACCGGCGTGATCGTCGAAGAACTCAACCCCGATGGTGTGCAGGTCGCCCAGTTCAACGGTGCGCCGGCCGGTCAGACGGTGTTCCACATCCACGTGCACATTGTTCCGCGCTATGCCGGCGAGGGCCTGGGCATCCATGCGGCGAACAAGGCCGACGCAGGAGAGCTGGAGAAGCTGCAGGCGCGCCTCGTCGCCCGACTGAACGGCTGAGGCGCACCCGCGCGGTCGGGCTTACTCGACAGCCGGCTTGATGTCGAAACCGGTACGGTTGTCGCTGACGATGCGGAAGGTGTTGTCGCCACCGGGGATCAGCGGCACGAGCAGTTCGCGGCGCAGCATGGCCTTGCTGCACAGGCCTTCGCCGTCCTTGTCGCCGATGATGCCGACCACGTGCTTACCCGCCGGCACGTGGAAGCTGGCCGACTCGCCCTTGCCGATCCGCGCCGCGATTTCATGGTCGATGGTGAGGGCGACATAGCAGCCGCCGCCGATGTAGCCCACGTCGCGGGTGACGTCGACCTTGACGCTGTCCTTGCCCGGCTGCTGGTAGGCCAGCAGGCGGTCGGTGGGGACGGGGTGGACTTCATCGCTCTGGTACGAGGCACAGCCGGACAACACCCCTGTGGAAATGGCGAGCACGGACAGGACGGCAAGGATCGAACGCATAGACTTCCTCCATGGACAATGCAGCCTAGGCTAGCCCATCCGACCGGTTTCCGTCGGCTTGGCTACGCGTTGTGGGAAATTGGAGTAGTCTTCAGAAAACCTGAGTCGGGCTGGAGTGCCCGGATGCCGCCATTTCGGCCGAACCGCCGGGCGGTCGAGCCAAGGAGCAGGGCGATGCACCGCAACAGCGATCCCGACCACCTGTTCGAGTCCAGCGCCGGACCGACCGGCCTGGAGGAAGCAGACCATCGTCTGCTGATGCGGCTGATCTTCACCTGTACCGGCGCGACTCTGGGGTTGTTCTCGACTCTCCAGTTCTTCGCCGGTAACTACTGGCTGGCCGGGGCCGAGTTGATCACCTGTGGCCTGCTGCTGTGGGCCACCCAGCGGCTCAAGCGGGTCACGCGCCTGGTGCCGTGGATCATCGCCTACCTGCTGCCGACCTTCTGCTTCATCCTCTACATCATCGTCATGCCCAACGCTTCGGCGACGGCCTTCGTCTGGGTCTACCTGATGCCGGTGATGGCCTATCTGCTCCTGGGAAAAGTGCGCGGCTTCCTGCTCGCCGTGCCCTTCATGCTGATCGCCACGGTAATGTACCTGCACGCCAACCAGGTCCGGCTGGACGCGCCGGGGTTGATCGACATCGGCAACGGGGTCTTCTGCGGCGTGCTGGTGATCGCCTTCATGCACGTTTACGAAGAGCGCCGCGCCGCCGCCTACAAGCAACTGCGGCACCTGGCGCTGACCGACGCGCTGACCGGCGTGGCCAGCCGCGAGAGCTTTCAGCGCACCTTGCGCCGTTGCATCCAGGAGGCGGCGCGCTACGAGACGCGGCTGGTGCTGGTGGTACTGGATGTCGATCACTTCAAGAGCATCAACGACCAATGGGGCCACGATGCCGGGGACAAGGCACTGCAGCATCTGTGCAACCGCCTGCGCCACCGCCTGCGCGCCACAGACTTGATCGGCCGGCTGGGCGGCGAGGAGTTCGGCCTGCTGCTGCCCTTCACCGACCGCTTCGACGCCAAGCCGCTGGTGGAGTCCCTGCGCCGAGAGATCGACGAGGGACCGTTGATGTACCACGGCCAACGCATCCCGATTTCCGCCACATTCGGGCTTGCCGAATGGCCCGGCGATGGCCTGGATGCGGACGAGCTCTACCGCTGCACCGACCGCCGCCTGTATCGCGGCAAGGCCGAGGGGCGCAATCGGCTGGTCTACAGCGACCCGGTCTGAGCACGCCTGGCCGCCAGCGGCTCGGCGATGCGCGCATAAGCCGTGCGCAGCTGGCGGGCCATCTTGCGTTCCACCCATTCATAGCTCAGCCAGGAGAGCAGCAGGATGGCCGGCACGCTGAAGATCAGCGTCTGGTACGGCGTCAGGCCCAGTCGCTCATGCAGCCAGTAGGCGGCGAGCCAGAGCACGATCACGTGCAGCAGATACACCGAGTAGGACCAGTCGCCCAGCGCGTGCAACACCCGGTTGCGCTCGAACAGCGGCTCCAGCGCCACGCACGCGGCCAGCAGCGCGGCCGCAGGCAGGCCCCAGGTCAGCAGTCGCCATGGATGGTCGGCCGGGAACAGCAAGAGGGTCGTCACTGCTCCGGCGGCCATCAGCAGTGCCAGCGGGCGCGGCCAGTTCAGCCAGCCGCGCCGGTACAGCGCCGCGAGTGCAAGGCCGAGCAGGAACTCGAAGATGATCGGGTTGCGGTAGAAGTTGCTGAGCCACGGCTCGCGCGCCAGCACCTGCGCCACCAGCAGCACCAACGCGGTCACCAGCCAGGGCCGCCAGCGTTCGGCCACCAGGAAGGAGAGGGCGAACAGACCGTAGAAGAGCATCTCGAAGTTCAGCGTCCAGCCTACCGGCAGCACCGGATACATCCCGAAGCCGCCGGGGTTTTCGCTGGGGATGAACAGCAGCGAGAGCAGCAGTGATTTGCCGCCGACACCGTAGATCGGCATCACGTCGGCAAAGGCGTAGATGATCAGCGCGGTGATCGCCGTGTACAGCCAGTAGGCTGGGGCGACGCGGGCCAGGCGTTGGACCAGGAAGGTCACGGGTGAAATCGGCCTGCCGGCGCTGGAAAGATGAATCACGAAGCCGCTGAGGACGAAAAAGATATCCACCCCGACCTGGCCGCGGGTGGAGAGCAGTTTGCCGCCGAGGCTGTCGGCGCGGAAATCGAAGAACACCTGCATGAAGTGATGGAACACCACCAGCCAGGCGGCCAGTGCCCGCAGTGCCTGAAGCGAAACCAGCATGGGTGGGCGAGCCCTCCGTCTGTGGATAAAAGAAAAGGGGCGCGACAGTGCGCGCCCCTATCCTCGACAGTACGGTTTCGCCGATCGTTCACCGGGCCTGCTGGACGGTTGCCGCCGGCATTGCCGGTTCGCGTTCCAGGCGCAGGCAGATCAGCGCTGTGGCGATGGCTGCCGCAGGCAGCAGCGCACCGACCCAGGGCAGCGCGGCGAGGCCGGGGCCGTGGTCGATGGTCATGCCGCCCAGCCAGGCCCCCAGCGCATTACCCAGGTTGAACGCGGCGATGTTGAAGCTTGCCGCCACGCTCTGGCCGGCGCCGTGGGCCTTCTCCAGCACCCACATCTGCAGCGGTGGCACGGTGGCGAAACCGGCGGCGCCGAGCAGGGCGATGAAAATGACAACCGCAACCTGATTCTCCAGTGCGAAGCTCATCAGCCCCATGACCACCGCCAGTGCCACCAGGCTGCCGAGTAGAGCGGGCAGCAGCCGACGGTCTGCCAGTTTGCCGCCCAACAGGTTGCCCAGCACCAGGCCGCCGCCGAACACCAGCAGCACCGGCGACACCGCGCTTTCGGAGAAACCGGCGAGGCGAGTCAGCAGCGGCGAGACATAGCTGAACACGGTGAACACGCCGCCGAAGCCGAGCACGGTGGTCAGCAGGCCGAGCAGCACGGCCGGGCGCTTCAGCACGCGGAAGTCGTCGCGCAGGTTGCCGGCGGCCGGTGGTGCGCCGTTGCGCGGCAGGTAGATCGCCAGGATCGCCAGGGCGAGCACGCCGATGCCGGTCACCACCCAGAAGGCCGCACGCCAGCCATAGAGTTGGCCGAGCCAGGTGCCCAGCGGCACACCAAGAATGGTGGCGACGGTGAGGCCGGTGAACATCAGGGCGATGGCCGAGGCGCGGCGTTCGGCCGGCACCAGGCTGGTGGCGACCACCGAGCCGACGCCGAAGAAGGTGCCGTGAGCGAACGAGGTCAGCACCCGCGCCGCCATCAGCGTGGCGTAGTCCGGTGCCAGGGCACAGGCCAGGTTGCCGAGGGTGAAGATCACCATCAGCCCGAGCAGCGTACGCCGTTGCGGCCAGCGCGCGGTGAGGGCGGTGAGCAGCGGCGCGCCGAGCACCACGCCCAGGGCGTAGCCGGAGATCAGCAGGCCGGCGGCGGAGATGGACACACCGAAGTCATGGCCGACCTCCAGCAACAATCCCATGATCACGAATTCGGTAACGCCGATGCCAAAGGCACCGGCGGTCAAGGCGTACAAGGCAATGGGCACGGTGGCTCTCCCAGGCTGATTTGCAAAAAGAGTGAAGAATGGCGCCACCTTATCCCCGTGCGTATTGCTGATATAGACTGCTCATAAGCAAATCACCTGTGAATTGAATTCAACATGGCGCGACCTGACGTCAACCGCTTCGGCGAAATGGAAGTCTTCATCCGCGTGGTGGAAACCGGTGGTTTCACCGCTGCCGCGCAGCAGTGCGGGATGACGCCTTCGGCAGTCAGCAAGCTGGTGGCGCGCCTGGAGGATCGCCTCGGCGCGCGGCTGTTCAACCGCTCCACCCGGCGCCAGCAGCTCACGGCGGAAGGCGCGGCGTTTTACGAACGCAGCCTGCGCATCCTCTCCGATCTCGACGAAGCCGAACGCGAAGCCTCGGCCAGCGCCGAGCCGCAGGGCAGAGTACGGATCAGCTGCAACCTGCCCGTCGGCCGGCAGTTCCTGATTCCCGCGTTGCCGCTGTTCTTCGAGCGCTTCCCCGGCGTCAACCTCGACCTGCAACTGACCGATGAGGTGGTGGACCTGCTGGAGGTGCGCGCCGACGTCGCCGTGCGCAGCGGCCCGCTGCGGGACTCGCGGCTGGTGGCGCGTTCGCTGGGGGAGTCCGGGCACAAGGTCATTGCCGCGCCCGAATATCTGGCCAGGCACGGTACACCGCTTCATCCACGGGACCTTGCGCAGCACAATTGCGTAGGCTTCGCCTATCGACGTGTCGAGCCGGACTGGCCGTTTCTTGGCAAGCCGTCGGAGCAAGCCGAGCCGAGCGGCAATGTGCAGGCCAGCGATGGCGACAGCGTGCGCCATCTGGCGTTGGCGGGCCTGGGGTTGGCGCGGCTGGCGGAATTCCAGGTGCGCGAGGACATCGCGGCCGGGCGGCTGGTGGAGGTGCTAGGGGACTTCAATCCCGGCGACCGCAAGCCGATGCATGCGCTTTACCTCGGCAAGCCCGGGCATCTTCCGGCGCGGGTGCGCGCGGTGCTCGACTTCCTCGCCGAGCACGTGCGCATCGACTGACTCAGGCCGCTTCGAGCAGCGCAAGGGTCTCGGCCGCGCCCATCATCTTCGCCGCGGCCAGCGGGGTCAGGCCGCTTGCGTCACGCGCCTCGCGGTTGGCGCCGTGTTCCAGCAGGCAGCGGACGATCTCCGGGCGATTGAACATCGCCGCCATCATCAGCGCGGTCTTGCCATCCGGCGAGGCGCCTTCCACCTGGGCGCCATGGCTGAGCAGCAGGCGCACCATCTCCAGATCACCCTTGAAGGCGGCGCCGGCCAGCGGCGTCTGCCCGGCGTTGTTGCGCAGGTCCGGGTCGGCGCCGTGATCGAGCAGCACGCCGACGGTGTCGTGATGCCCGTAGTAGCTGGCCAGCATCAGCAGGCTGTCGCCCTTGTGGTTGCGCAGATTGGCCGGCAGGCCCTGGTTCAGCAGGTTGGCCAGGCGCTCGATATCACCCTGGCGTGCGAGGTCGATTACCTGGTTGGCGAACTCCAGGGTCTGTTCATCCATTTCCGGTCGGTTCTCGGCGCTCATCCTGAAGTCTCCTTGGCAAAGTCGGGAATGCACTGAAGGATAAGGAGTAGCGCGCTGCAGCGCGCCAACACTGTGCCTATGGTGCCGGTGAAAAATTTCAATCCGTTGCTTCAGGGCAGGTGTGGCGTGATTCGCGTCCGTAAACTTGCGCAAATGCCGCCTTCGTACGGCGGCTTTTCGGCGAAAATTGCAGCATAATCGGCGGTCAGTGGTTGCACCTGCGGTGTTACCGCGAGCCGCCGGGCGGCCAGATGTGCCGCTCGCCGCGCGGGATGGCAAACTGCCCGGTTGCAGGGGACGCCACCCCGCAGCCTTCGCGCCCAGCGCGAAAGCCCAAGAATATTCAGTGCCGGCCAGTGTGCGGGCACCTTGATGCCTAACCCAGCCGCCCGGCCCGGCGGCTTTGAGAATTGAAGAGGATTGACCGTGCATAAAGTCGTGATCAGCGGAACCGGCCTGTATACCCCGCCGTTCAGCATCTCCAACGATGAACTGGTGGAATCCTTCAACGCCTACGTCCGCAGCTACAACGACCAGCACGCTGACGCTATCACCAAGGGCGAAGTGGAAGCTCTCTCCGAGTCCAGCTCGGCGTTCATCGAGAAGGCTTCCGGCATCAAGAGCCGCTTCGTGGTGAACAAGGAAGGCATCCTCGATCCGCAGCGCATGGCGCCACGCATTCCGGAGCGCTCCAACGACGACTGGGGCATCCTCTGCGAGATGGCTTCCGCCGCTGCCAAACAGGCCCTGGAGCGCGCCGGTCGCAAGCCCGAGGACATCGACGGGGTGATAGTCGCCTGCTCCAACCTGCAGCGCGCCTACCCGGCGGTGGCCATCGAAGTGCAGGCCGCCCTCGGTATTCAGGGCTTCGGCTATGACATGAACGTCGCCTGCTCCTCGGCCACCTTTGGCATCCAGGCCGCAGTCAACAGCGTGCAACTGGGCCAGGCCCGCGCCATCCTGATGGTCAACCCGGAAATCTGCACCGGCCACCTGAATTTCCGCGATCGCGACAGCCACTTCATCTTTGGCGACGCCGCTACCGCCGTGGTCATCGAGCGCGCCGACCAGGCGACCTCCAAGCACCAGTTCGACGTGGTGAGCACCAAGCTGCTGACCCAGTTCTCCAACAACATCCGCAACAACTTCGGCTTCCTCAACCGCGCGGCGGAAGAGGGCATCGGCAACCGCGACAAGCTGTTCGTGCAGGAAGGCCGCAAGGTGTTCAAGGACGTCTGCCCGATGGTGGCCGAGCTGATCGGTGAACATCTGGCGCAAAACGACATCCCGGTCAGCGACGTGAAGCGCTTCTGGCTGCACCAGGCCAACCTGAACATGAACCTGCTGATCACCCGCAAGCTGCTCGGCCGCGACGCCGAGGCGCACGAAGCGCCGGTGATTCTCGACACCTACGCCAACACCAGCTCGGCCGGTTCGGTCATCGCCCTGCACAAGTACCAGGACGACCTGCCCGCCGGCTCCATCGGCGTGCTGAGCTCCTTCGGCGCCGGCTACTCCATCGGCAGCGTGATCCTGCGCAAGCGCTGATCGTGCCCGTCGACGACAGCGAGCTGTTGTCGCGCCTGCTGGCCGGCGACCAGCAGGCCTTCCGTACCCTGGTAGCCACCTACCAGGGTGCGATGCGCGCCGTGGCCATCGCCATCGTCGGTGCAGCCCATGCCGACGAAGTGGTGCAGGACGCCTGGCTCGCCGCCGTGCGCAACCTGGATGGCTTCCAGGGTCGTTCCAGCCTCAAGACCTGGCTGCTGACCATCACCGCCAATACCGCCAAATCCCGCCTGCGCAAGGTCCGTCGGGACGTATCGCTGGACGATCTGCCCGCCCCCCACGGCAGCATCGACGAAACCCGCTTCGCCGCCGACGGCCACTGGAGCCCGGCGCCGCTGGCCTGGCACGAGGACTCGCCAGAGGCCCTGCTGGCCGAGGACGAACTGCGCCAGTGCCTGGAAAAGACCCTGCTCAGCCTCTCCGAACTGCAGCGCAGCGTGTTGCTGCTGCGCGAACGCCAAGGTCTGGAGTTGGAAGAGATCTGTAATCTGCTGGAAGTTTCGCTCTCCAATGTCAGGGTGCTGCTGCATCGCGCGCGGCTGAAGGTGTTCGCCACCGTGGAGCACTTCGAGGAGACCGGGGAATGCTGACCTGCAAGGAACTGGTGGCGCGCTCGAGCGACCTGCTGGACGAGCAGCTGGGCTGGCGGGAAAAGCTGGCACTGCGCCGGCACCTGCTGCTGTGCCGCCACTGCCGGCGCTATCTGCGGCAGATGCGTCTGACCCAGGCGACCCTGCGCCTGCTACCAGAACCGCCTCGCCCGGACTCGGAGCGCCTGGCTGACCATCTCGCCGAGCTTCGCCGGGACAGCGCGCGGCGCTGAACGTTGGCTCACTCCTATGCTGGCGATTGGCGTAGGAGCGGATTTATCCGCGATTTCTTCACGACGGATGCCCATCGCGGACGGAGTCCGCTCCTACGCCAGGTTTCAGACCTACGTCGGAATCTGTGCCCGCCAAGCATCCAACCCGCCCGACAGCGCCCACGTACGCGGGTGTCCGAAGGCCTGCAGCCGCTCCGCCAGCATCGCTGCGGAAAGCTCGTGGGGGCAGGCGCAATAGATCACCACGTCCTTGTCCTCCAGGCTGCCGCGCAGCTCGTCCAGCGCACCGTCCAGGCTGAAGGCGATGGAGCCGGGGATCGCCTCGTCATCGAACTGCGCGCGTACGTCGAGAATCAGCGGCGGCTCGCCGGCGTCCAGCCGTGCACGCAATTCGTCGACGCTGATGCGTGGAATCCGCGCGGTGCGCTTGAGCAGGCTGAAGCGCTGCCAAAGCTTCCAGGCGATGAACAGCGCGAAGGCGCCCAGTAGCGCAGCGACACCAACGCTCGCGTATTCGGTGAGCAAGCCGAGGATGCGGTCCACGGCACTGCTGAAGATGCTCCCGAGCATCAGCGCCGAACCGGCCCATAGCGCCGCTCCTGCGCAGTCATAGGCGAGGAAGCGCGGCAGTGGCGTGCGGGTCATGCCGGCCATGGTGGTGGTCAGCGCGCTGGCACCGGGGAGGAAGCGCGAGATCAGCAGCGCCCGCGGACCGATGCGCAGGTACAGGCTCTGGCTCTGGCGGATGCAACTGTCAGGCGACAGCGAAACCTTGCACACGCTGCGCAGCATGAATCCGCCGTAGCGCCGGCCGGCGCAGAACCAGATCAGGTCGGCAATCAGGCAGGCGCATATGGCCACCGCCAGTGCCTGGCCCAAGGGAACGCCGCTGCCTTGCAGGGCCAGTGCGCCGGCGACGATCAGCGCCGGGTAAGCCGGAATCGGCAGGCCCAACTGCTCCAGCAGTACGTTGAAGAACAGTAGGGTGAGGCCGTGCTGCTGAATCAGGGGTTGCAGTTCGTGCATGGGAAAGCCTGAGCGAAGAAGGTCTTTCGGCGGAAGACGACAGCATACCGGCAAAGCGGACTTCAGAAAGTGCCTGCAAGCCTAGGGAGCCGTGGCTTGGCACCTTTATGCCATAAGGAAATCAAAAGTTCCTTTGTAATAAAAGTTTTATCTACGAGCAACCGATCTGAAATAACCCCTCGCCAAGATTCCCAGCAACACAAACGGGGGCCGCCAGAACGGCCTGTGCGAGTCCTTGGGGGGCGCGCAGCAGCCAGGCACTCGGCGTGTTCAACGCAAATACCATTAAGGGGAATCTTCGATGATCCGTAAGCACTTCGCCGGTTACGCCGCCACTGCCCTGGCACTGGCCGTTTCCGCCCAGGCTTTCGCAGGCACAGTTACCACCGATGGCGCCGATATCGTAATCAAGACCAAGGGCGGTCTTGAGGTCGGCACCACTGACAAAGAATTCAGTTTCAAGCTTGGTGGCCGTCTGCAAGCGGATTACAGCCGCTTCGATGGTTTCTACACCAAGAACGGCAACAACGGTGACGGCGCCTACTTCCGCCGTGCGTACCTGGAGCTTGGCGGCACTGTCTACAAAGACTGGAAATACCAGATTAACTACGACATGTCCCACAACTCCGGTAACGCTGACAACGGTTACTTCGATGAGGCTTCCTTCAGCTACACCGGCTTCAGCCCGGTAACCCTGAAATTCGGCCGCTTCGATCCGGACTTCGGTCTGGAAAAAGCCACCAGCTCCAAGTGGGTGACCGCCACCGAGCGTACCAGCGCCTACGAACTGGCTGACTGGATCAACACCCACCAGGACGGGATGGGTGCCCAGGTTGGCGGCGTCGTCGCCAACATGGCTTACCTGGACGCCGGCGTATACGCCAAGGACGCCGACGACACCGACGGCGACAGCGTCAAGCAGTTCAACTTCCGTGGTGTGTTCGCTCCGCTGAACACTGACGGCAACGTCCTGCACGTTGGCGTGGATTACGCCTACCGTGACCTGGATGACACCGCCTTCGACTCCCGCATCCGTCCGCGTCTGGGCATGCGTGGTATCGCCACCAACGGCGGTAACGACGCTGGCGACAACGGCAACCGTGCCACCTTCGGCGGCGCCACCCTGAGCCCGGCCGGTTCCTACAAGGATGACTCCACCTGGGGTGCTGAATTCGCCTACGCCTTCGGCCCGTTCTCCGCTCAGGCCGAGTACCTGAAGCGCAAGCTGAAGGCTGATGCCGACGCTTACGAAGACATCAAGGCTGACGGCTACTACGGTCAACTGGCCTACACCATCACCGGTGAATCCCGCGTGTACAAGCTCGATGGCGCCAAGTTCGACACCATCAAGCCGTCCAACAAGGAAATCGGTGCCTGGGAAGTCTTCTACCGTTACGACCACATCAAGGTTGATGACCCGAACGTGGTCGTGGCCACCGCCACCCGCGACGTGGGCGACACCAAAGCCAGCACCAACACCATCGGTGTGAACTGGTACGCCAACGAAGCCGTGAAAGTGTCCCTGGACTACGTTCACGTCAGCACCGACGGCATCCGCAACGCCAATGGCGACGACGACGGCAACGGTGTCGTAACCCGCCTGCAGTACGTGTTCTAAGAACTACAGTTCTACCGTTTGACTCCTTTGTGTGAACCCCCGCCTCGGCGGGGGTTTTTTTATACGCGTCTGCAAAGGAGCGAACGTTCTTTGTAGGAGCGAGCTTGCTCGCGAATCTGCTGCACTGGGAATTCGCAGGAAACTTCGTTCGCGAGCAAGCTCGCTGCTACACGGTTTGCCTCAGCGAAAACCGGGTCCCGCTGGCCGTCGGCGGAATTCGAACTCGAGCAGCTCATCGAACGGGTTGCCCATTTCCAGTCGCGTCCAGCCCAGCTTGATGAGGAAGGCCAGCGCTCCCAGGTTGTCCGGCCTCACGCTGGCGCGCCACAAGGGGCTGCTCTGCAGTTCCGCTCGGCTCATCACCAGCCTCATCACCGCACGCCCGATGCCCGAGCCGCGCAACTCCGGGCGCACGGCGAGGTCGGTGACGAAGTAGTACGGATGCGCCGGGGTGGGCAGGCAAACTCCCACCACTGCGATCAGCAGGCCGCCCCGCAGAATGCTGTACTGGGCCTTGTCCGCATCCTTCAGCACATGTTCCAGCCAGTAGCGATCCATCGGGCCCAGTTGCGCGTAGAGCAGCGGATCGTCGAACCAGCTTTCGTACGGCGGGATATCCTCCGCCTGGAAAGGTCGAATCTGCATGCGGGCGCTCTCCGGTGCAGCTTTGGGATGTTTCACACTCGCATCTGCTGGGCGATTGCGTCAATCGACCCTGAGCGCTCGCGTCATTGAGGCCGCGCGCGGCCAGCACCTACCCTGCGGGCACTCAACCCACCGGGAGTCGACCATGCTGCGCAATCACTTCGAGACTGAGCACAACCTGTTCCGCGATGCGTTCCGATCCTTCCTCAACAAGGAAGTGGTGCCTCACCAGGAGGAATGGGAGGATGCCGGCGTGGTGGACCGCAGTGTCTGGCGCAAGGCGGGGGAGATGGGCTTCCTGCTGCCCTGGGCGGAAGAGGAATACGGTGGAGCCGCTCTGAAGGATTTCCGCTACGAACAGATCATGTGTGAGGAATTGGCTGCCATCAACGAGCCGGGTTTCATGATCCCGCTGCATTCGGCGCTGTGCGGCCCCTACATCGCCGAGTACGGCAATGCCGAGCAGAAGGCCCGCTGGTTACCGGGGATCATTCGTGGCGAAAGCATCCTGGCGGTGGCGATGACGGAACCGTCGGCCGGCTCGGACCTGGCTGGCATGCGCACCACGGCGGTGGACAAGGGCGACCATTTCGTTCTCAACGGCTCCAAGGTATTCATCTCCAACGGCCTGCTGGCGGACCTGGTGATAGTCGCGGCGAAGACTGATCCTTCGAACAAGCACGCCATGGGGCTGTTCGTGGTTGAACGCGGCATGGAAGGCTTCGAGCGCGGGCGCAATCTGAAGAAACTGGGCATGAAGAGCCAGGACACCGCCGAGCTGTTCTTCAACGACGTGAAAGTGCCGAAGGAAAATCTCCTGGGCGACGCCAAGGGCGGCTTCTTCTACTTGATGAACATGCTGGCCCAGGAACGCCTGACCAACGCCTGTGGCGCGGTGGCCGGCGCCGAGGCCGCGCTGAACGCGACCGTCGAGTACGTGAAGGAGCGCAAGGCGTTTGATCGCCCGATCGCGCACTTCCAGAACACTCGCTTCAAGCTCGCCGAGATGCGTACGCAGATCGACGTGGCACAGGTCTTCACCGATCGTTGCGTAATGGACCACAACCAGAAGAAGCTCACTCCCGAAGTGGCCGCCGAGGCCAAGCTGTTCACCACCGAACTGCTCTGCAAGGTGGTGGATGAAGGCGTGCAACTGCACGGCGGCTGGGGTTACATGTGGGAGTATCCGATCTGCAAGATGTACGCGAACGCGCGCATCCAACGCATCTTCGCCGGTACTTCGGAGATCATGAAAGAGATCATCAGCCGCGGCATGAAGCTCTGAGGCGCGGCGCCCACGTATCGATTGAGCGAAACAGGAGTGCCCATGAACGGCCCGCTCGCCTCACTGAAGATCCTCGATTTCTCCACCCTGCTGCCGGGGCCGTTCGCTTCGCTGCTGCTGGCCGACATGGGGGCCCAGGTGCTGCGCGTGGAGTCGCCCACGCGCATGGACCTGGTGCGGGTCCTGCCACCGCACGTGGACGGCACGTCCGCCAGCCATGCCTACCTCAACCGCAACAAGCGCTGCATTGCACTGGATCTCAAGCAGGCCGAGGCGGTGGAGGTGGTGAAGCAACTGGTGCAGGAATACGACATCGTGCTGGAGCAGTTCCGCCCTGGCGTGATGGACAAGCTGGGCGTGGGCTACGAGGCGCTCAAGGCGATCAACCCGAAGCTGATCTACGTGTCGATCACCGGCTACGGCCAGACCGGGCCGCTGCGCGACCGCGCCGGGCATGACATCAACTACCTGGCCCTGGCCGGCGTCGCCAGCTACACCGGCCGCCGCGAGAGCGGCCCGCTGCCACTGGGCGTGCAACTGGCGGACATCGGCGGTGGTTCGCTGCATGGCGTGATGGGCCTGCTGGCGGCGGTCATCCACCGGCAGCAGACGGGGGAGGGGCAACAGGTCGACGTGAGCATGACCGACTGCGCCTTCAGCCTGCATGGCATGGCCGGCGCGGGCTATCTCGCGGCGGGCGTGGAGCCGGAGATGGAAGGCCTCGCGCTCAACGGCGGCAGCTTCTATGACTATTACCGCACCCGCGATGGTCGCTGGTTCTCGGTGGGTAGCCTGGAACCGCAGTTCATGCAGCAGTTTTGCGCTGCCATCGGCCGTCCGGAACTGGCCGCGCGCGGGCTGTCAGCCAAGCTGGATGAACAGCAGGCGCTCAAGCGCGAGATCGCCATTGAGTTCGAGAAGCAGGATTTTGCCTACTGGCAGGAGCGTTTCGCCGCACTGGACGCCTGCGTCGAACCAATGCTGTCACTGGGCGAGGCGGTGGAGCATCCGCAACTGGTCGCGCGCGGGGTAGTTACCCAGGTGCCCAACGGGAAGGGCGGCGAGCAACGGCAGATGGCCTGCCCGATCCGCTTCTCCGCAGGCCTGCCCGAGCCGCGCCATATCGGCGCTGCGTTGGGCGCGCACACGGCTGAGGTGATGGTGGAGCTGGGGTATAGCGACGAGCAGGTCGCAGCGCTCAAGGCGGCGAAGGTCATCGCCTGAGCGGCTTCACTCGCGGCGGGTTTCGCCGGTGAATATCAGCGTCGCGCGACAGCGCCGGCAATAGTAGCGGCGGCCCTGTGCAACCAGGTTGTGACGCTGGGAGGAGAAGGGGAACTCGTTCCCCTCGCCGCAGTGACAGCGATACAGGTAGCGGGTGGCGCGGCGACGCTTGATCTCATAGGTGTGGCAGCGGTCGGGCGGCAAGCCGTAGATGCCGCGCATGATCAACTGCCATTCCTCGCCGTGCGGGCGGATGCGCGGGCCGAACATCTGGTGGGCGATCAGGTGCGCCACTTCATGGGCCACGGTCTGCTGCAGGAAGTGTTCGTGGTTTTCCCGGTACAGCTGCGGGTTGAAGCGCAGCAGGTTTTCATCCAGGTGGGCGACGCCGGCCTTCTGGCCGCGTAGCCGGAAGCTCACTTCCGGGCGGGGAAAGCGCCGCTGGAAGAAGGCTTCAGCCTGCTGGTAGCAGGCTTCGACGCGAGCGTTGAGCTGTTCAGGCATACAGTGGTTCTCCGACGGGGGCAGATTATGCCGCAGTCGGAGCGCGGGTGGAGGATTTCTCGCGGCCGCTCGTCCGGGGTGCAGGTTCAGGCAAGCCGGGCGAGTTTCAGGCAAGCATTGTCCTGTAGGAGCGAGCTTGCTCGCGAACCACCCAGCGATGGGGCCATCGGCGAGCCTGTTCGGTAAGAGCCAAAAACAAACCGGGCCAAAAGGGCCCGGTTTGTTTTACAGAGAGTTCTTGCAGAGAGTGGATTCAGGTGTATTCCGGGCCGACGCCGCTGCCCCAGAGGATGACCGACAGGGCCATCATCGCCACCAGCACCACCAGTCCTACCGCCAGCACCGAGCTGGAGAACAGGAAACCTTCATCCTTGGGAATATTCATGAAGGTCGGGATGCCGACGTAGAGCAGGTAGACGGTGTAGCAGATTGCGGCGGTGCCGATGATCATGCCCAGCCACAGGTGCGGATAGAGCGCCGCCAGGCCACCGATGAACAGCGGAGTCGCGGTATAAGCAGCAAACACGATGCATTGGGTCAGCGATGGCGACGCGTCGTACGTACGAGCCATCCAGTGGATGAAGGCGCCCATCACGGCGACGCCGGCGAGCATGGCGATGTAAGTCATGATGGTCAGCTGGATCGCGCTGGCGGCCGTCAGCTTGACCGGTCCTGCATTGCCCAATACCCAGCCGACCTGCGTGGTGCCGATGTAGGCGGAAATCACCGGGATGGCAGCGAGGATCAGGACGTGGGTGAGGTACATGTGGCTGATGGATTCTTCTTCGCCACGGATGTCCTGCCATTCCTGATCGGGATGGGTGAAGAGCCCCCACACATGATGGATCATGTCAGCATTCTCCTCTTCTTATAGAAGGTCGCCCCCCAGCAAGGCGCCTGATTCGCGTAGCCAGCGACATCCGGTGCCCGGCCGACCTATGCGACCTTACGTCGCAGTATAGGAATGGCTGCAAGCCACGTCGTCCGTGGAGTTAGAGCAAATGGGAGTTTCACGGGCGGCTGTAATAGCGCTCCAGAATTTCCATGGCCTTGTTGATCGACTGCAGGCGCGTGGTGCTGCCGCCCCGATCCGGGTGGTGCTGGCTGACCAGCTGGCGGTAGCGCAGCTTGATCAGCGCGTAGTCCACCGGGCCGTCTTCTAGCTCGAAGAGGGCCAGCGCCGCGGCTTTTTCCTCGTTGCCCTGCATGCGCGTCCAGAAGCTTTCCAGCAGCTTCTCCACGTCGCGCTCGGTGGTTTCCTTCAGATGCTTCTCGTCGAGGTAGTAGGCGCGCAGTGCGTCCAGCTCGCCGAGCGCCTGCACGCCATTCCTGTAAGGAGAGAGGCGGATCTGCAGCGGGCCGATCTCCAGATGCGCCGAGTTCTCCTCCCAGAGCCGATCGCGCAGGCGATACAGCGCGTTGAACACCATGAAATGGGTACGGAACAGCACCAGCTTGTCAGTCAGCGGCAGGTTGGGCACATGGGTGGAATGCCGTGCCTTCAACTGCTGAATCAACTGGAATTCGGAGATACCTTCAGGCGCCTCCCGTAGGAGCTGCAGGAGATGGTCTGTCAGGTCGTGGGAAGGATCGAGATCGGGCGTCATGCTGTCAGATTAGCAGTAGCCCGATATAGGGGCCCCTTCGGCGATGGTGAACCGGCCTACAACCCGCTGGAAATCGTGTGGCGTATCGAGTTCCGCTTCCACCATTCGGTGGTTCAGCAGTTCTCAGAAGGGTCCACGATGACTTCTGGCGAGGTGATCGGCTGCCGCACTTATGCGGGGCTGTGCCCGCACCTGCAAGGGTTGTGGAGCTACGCCTGTGAGAGCTTCCGGCTCTTGGACAGCGCTAAGGAGTTCAATCCGTTCTGGTCGCTTATCACCCTGGATACCCAGGTGCAGGTGGAGGCCGATCCTCTCATTGATCGCACCGAGTACCGCTGTTACTACAAGACTGCTCAGGGCTTCTCGGGGAAGAACTGCGAGATGTTCCTGGGGCAGTTCGCTAGCCTGATTGCACGGGAGCGCGTACCACCAAAAAAAGCCTTAGAGGTCGGGCTTACTTTGCCCTTTTGGCACGTGATCGAGGATCACTACACCGCCAAGGGCTACAGCACTCGCGACCTCGAAAGACACATCATTGGACTCATAAATGATCGGTACTTGAAGCGGGGGTACGCGATCTGATGGCGATCACCAAGCTGGACGATGGTCGCTGGTTCGTCGACGTCGAACCGATCAAGGGAAAGCGCTTCCGCAAGCGGTTCAAGACCAAGGGCGAGGCCCAACGTTTCGAAGCGTCAGTGCGCGCAAAGCTGGCGGTCACGCCGGAGTGGAATCCCAGGCCGAAGGACACGCGCCGACTGTCTCAACTCATAGAGCGTTGGTACGAGCTGCACGGGCATGCGATCACTAGCGGTCGACGTCGCAAGAACATGCTGCTGTTCATTGCTGCAAAGCTGGGGAACCCCATCGCCCAGACATTTACCGTCTCGGACTTGGTGGCATTGCGTAAGGTGGAGTTGGAGGAGGGGGCGCTCCCGCGTTCGATCAACGTGCGGTACTCGTACCTCAAGTCCATCTATACCGAGCTGCGCCGACTCGGTGACATCGACTACGCCAATCCCTTGGACACATTGAAGCTGCTGAAGCCTCAGCAGGAGGTGGTTTCGTTCCTGTCGAAAACCCAATTCGCGACCCTGGTGTCTGCACTGCGGGACTATTCGACGTTCCCACACTTAGGGAAACCCTGAAGAAGACTTCCCGAATCTGGTGAAATACGCCGATCCCGTATCCTGAGTTTCCCGATGAAGCAGTTGACCTTCGCCGACGCCGAATACGCCGGCAAGCGC